>NZ_JBWKTP010000003.1:0-914682 GCF_059420385.1 Phreatobacter sp. GW821-FHT04C01
GATCGCTGCAAGGTCGAGGAGCCCCAGCTCAAGGCCACCGGCGAAGGGCATTTCGCCGCATGCCATTTGCACGACGAAACGCGCCCGACAGCTGCCGCCGCGTCAAATTGAAACACGTGCGGCCTATGGGGTTTGCAGGCGAAACGCGAGGAGCCATCTGGCGATCCGCGAAAAATGCCTTATTTGTGCAGTCGAGTGCGAGTTGTGCGATGGTTCGTGATTGGACCGGTGCGTCGCGCCTCGTTTCCGCCCCCGAAAGTCGGCGACCATGAACAACGCATTCGACATCTACACGATCATCTTCCTCGCCCTGGCGGTGTTCATCTTCTTCCGCTTGCGTAGCGTGCTGGGGACGAAGACCGGCCAGGAACGCGACCCGTTCCAGCCTGGCGACAAGAATCGCGAGGCTCCGCGCGGACCCGGCCAAGGGCCGGCCGAAGTCGTGCCCATGCCGAATCGCAACGGCCAGCCGCCGGCGCCGGTGGCCCAGGTCGAACCGTCCGAGCCGCGCTGGGGCAATGTCGCCACCGCCGGTTCGCCGGTTGCGCGCGGCCTCGATGCGATCGCGGCGCGCGACCCGTCCTTCGACGCGGTCGGTTTCGTCGGCGGCGCCAAATCGGCTTATGAGATGATCGTGCTGGCCTTTGCCGGCGGCGACCGGCGCACCTTGCGCGATCTGCTCGCCAAGGACGTGTTCGAAGGTTTCGAGGCGGCGATCAAGGAGCGCGAGAGCCGTGGCGAGACCGTCGAGACCCGCTTCGTCGGGATCGAGAAGGCCGATGTCACCGACGCCCAGATGCGCGGCGACCAGGCCCAGGTGACGCTGAAATTCGTTTCCCAGCTGGTCACCGCGACGCGCGACCGCGCCGGTGCCGTGGTCGATGGCTCGCCCGACCGGGTCACCGATGTCACTGATATCTGGACCTTCGCGCGCAATGTCACGGATCGCGATCCCAACTGGCGCCTGATCGCCACCGAAGCCGGCAGCTGAACCCGCCCGCCGAAACGGAGGTTGTCGATGACGAGCCGCAAGGTCCGCGCCGGAGGCCTCGCGGTCCTGGCGATGGCTGGGCTCTTCTGCTTGGACAGACCAGCGCGGGCCTCGTCCGAATTGCTGCTCCTGCTGCGGCCGCAAGCCCCGACCGAGACCATACCGGCCTTGCCTGCGCCGCCATCACCCGGGCCGGCCGCCGAGGCGCCGCCGCCTGACGCGGCGCCGGCCGAATTGCCGCTGGTGCCGCCGGCGCTCGAAACGGAGGCCTCGGGTTTTCCCTACGTCTTTGCCGAGGCCCGGCTGGAGGCGGTGAAATTCGCCGATATCCCGGGCTGGGACGAGGATCGCCAGGACCTCGCGTTCAAGCCCTTCGTCATCTCCTGCCGGCAGATCCTGCAGGCGCGCAACGCGCCGCGGGTGGCCCAGCCGATCTGGTTCGCACTGCGCGAGATCTGCCCACGTGCCCTCGCATTGCCGGAGCCGGTGAGCCGGGCGGCGGCCAAGGCTTTTTTCGAGGCCGAGTTTCGGGCCGTCCGGATCGCCAAGATGACCGATCCCGCGGGCTTTCTCACCGGCTATTACGAGCCGGAGGTCGAGGCCTCGCGCGAGCGTTCGGCCGAATTCGGTGTCGCCTTCCTGTCGCGGCCCGACGATCTCACCAATGGCCGCGGCGCGACCTCGGGCGGCTTCGATGCCCGCGGCGGCGCCGGCCGCTGGGTCTCCGGCCGGCTCTTGCCCTATTTCGACCGCGGCGAGATCGAAGCCGGCGCGCTTGACGGACGCGGGCTGGAAATCGCCTGGGTGCGCAGCCCCATCGACGTGCTGTTCACCCAGATTCAGGGCTCGGCGCGGCTGCGCTTTGCCGATGGATCGACATTGCGTATCGGCTACGCGGCGCATAACGGTCACCGCTATGTGCCGGTCGGCCGGGTTCTGGTCGAGCGCGGCATCGCCACCCGCGAGCAGATGTCGATGGATTTCATCAGAACCTGGATGGGCCAGAACCCGGAGGCCGCGCGCGACGTGCGCTGGCAGAACCGGTCCTATGTGTTCTTCCGCGTCAAATCCGAGCTCGCCACCGAGGACGGCCCGATCGGCGGCCAGGGCGTGTCGATCACCGCCTGGCGCTCGATCGCCGTCGACCGCAACGTCCATGCCTATGGCACGCCGGTCTATATCGATTCGAACCTGCCGACCGGCTCCTCGGAATCGGGCGAGCCCTACCGCCGCCTGATGATCGCCCAGGACACCGGTTCGGCCATCGTCGGCCCGGCACGCGGCGACCTGTTCCTCGGCACCGGGCCCGAGGCCGGCTCGACCGCCGGCCGTATCCGCCACCGCGCCGACTGGTATGTGCTGCTCCCGGCGCCGCTGTCGCCGGAGGCCGCCAATGTGCCCGTGCCCCTGCCGCGGCCGGAACGATGACCAGCCGCCGTCGCAAGACGCTCTCGGCCGAGGACAGGACGCTGTGGACGCATGTGGCGCGCAGCGTCACGCCGCTCGATCCGGCGCGCGCCGCCGATATCCTGGCCGAACCGCCCGAAGAGGTCGCGCCGCCCGCGCCGAAATCGGCGCCGAAGCCGGCCGCCGCCAAGCCAATGAAGTCGACGGCGCCGCCACCGCCGCCGCTCGCGCCGCTCGAGAAGCGGCTGCGCCAGCGGCTCAGCCGCGGCAAGGCCGAGGTCGACGCCCGGCTCGACCTGCATGGCCTGACCCAGGACGCGGCGCACCGGCGCCTGCTCGGCTTTCTGCGCCAGGCCCAGTTCGACGGCCTGCGCGTGGTGATCGTCATCACCGGCAAGGGCGCGCCGAAACGGAGCGCGGCCTTCGACGACGGCAACTGGGATGCCGATCCTTTCGCCGGGCGCGGCGTGCTCAGGCGCATGGTGCCGCAATGGCTGACCCTGCCGGAGATGCGCCCGCTGGTCATCGGGTTCGAGGAGGCGGCGATCGGCCATGGCGGCGCCGGCGCGCTTTACGTGCGCATCCGCCGGCCGGCCGGCTGACCGGCGGCGATTTCGTTTCCCCTGTGGCCGCCCGGCTCTTGACCTGACGCAACAGCCGATCAATCGTCCAGCGACCTTATTCGGAGTGCAAGCCATGCGGATTCCCGCCCTTCTCGCTTCAGCCGCCGGACTGACGATCGCGCTTCACGGCGCCGCCCTCGGACAGGACAGGCCGCGCGGGCTCGGCGGCTCGACGCTGACCACCAGCCGCATCGACCCGGCCAACAATGCCATTGCCGCGACGCCGGGCTTCAGCAATCCGCTGAGCATGACCGTCTTCAAGGACCCGCGGTTCCAGAACGTGCTGCTGCCCTGCGACGATCCGCAGGCGCTCGACACGGTCAGGCGGCGTTTCGCCGAGAAGGAAGGCCAGTTCTGGAACTCCTCGCTCGCCATTGCCGGTTTCGATCACATCCGCCAGGTCTCGATCAATCCGTGGGGCCGCAACAATATTCCGCGGATCTATTGCTCCGCCCGCGCCCATATGTCGGATGGCCGCGCCCGCACGGTCGATTACGCGATCATGGAAGACCAGAGCGTCATCGGCTACACCTGGGGCGTCGAATGGTGCGTGCGCGGCCTCGACCGCGGCTGGAGCTTTGCTCCCAATTGCCGCATGGCCCGTCCCTGATCGACAGGCCGGCGGAGGGCCATCCGCTAAAATACGTTCTTTCTTTGTTCTCGTTTGCTGACTAGCCTTCCGGCCAGTTCAACGGGAGGTTGATCATGTTGCTTGCGATGTCGGCGCGCCTGCGCGCACTTGTTCTGGGCAGTGCCTTGCTGGCCGCGGCCGGCGCCGGCTCGGCCTTCGGCCAGGCACGTCACGGCGCCACACCGGGCGAATTTGATTTCTACGTGCTGGCGCTGTCCTGGTCGCCGTCCTTCTGCGAGGCGCAGGGCGAGCGCTCCAGCCGCTCCATGCAATGCGCCGGCGACCGGCCGTTCAGCTTCGTCGTGCACGGGCTCTGGCCGCAATTCACCCGCGGCTTCCCGGAATATTGCCAGGTTCCGGCGCCCGAGCTCGACCGGCGCGTGGTCAATGGCATGCTCGACATCATGCCGGCCCCGGGCCTGGTCCGGCAGCAATGGGCCAAGCACGGCACCTGTTCGGGCGCGCGCTCGGCCGGTGCCTATTTCGAGACCGTGCGGCAGGCCCGGGCCAAGATCCGGATCCCGCAGGAGTTCGAGAACATCAGCGAGATCAAGATGGTGTCGCCGGACGAGGTGGAGGACGCCTTCGTGCGCGTCAATCCGGGTCTCGCCCGCGACATGATCAGCGTGCAATGCGACGCGCAGCGGCTGCGCGAGGTGCGCATCTGCATCGGCCGGGACATGAACTTCACCGCCTGCGAGGAGGCCGAGCGCCGCGCCTGCCGGCGTGATCGCCTGGCGCTGCCGCCGGTCCGGCCGGGACGAAGCTGAACCACGCCGGCGTGGTTCCCGGCCTGAACATATGCCCCGATGACGCCGCCGGGATCATCCGGCGGCCGCCGTGGCTCTTGTCCTGCCCGCCTGCTCAGGGCAGCGCCGCCAGATAGCGCACCGGCCGGCCGGAAATCACCGCTTGCGCGGCATGCAGGATGGCGTTGGTATCGATGCCGAAATGCCGGTAGAGGTCGCCGATCGTGCCGGTCTGGCCGAAATGCTCGACACCGAGCGATTTCAGGCGGTGGCCATGCACCGAGCCGATCCAGGCGAGCGTCGCCGGATGGCCGTCGATGACGGTGACGAAGCCGCATTCACGTGACAAGGGCGCGATCAGCCTTTCGATATGGCTCACGGCATTGCCGACACCGCGCTGGCGGGCGCGTTCGGCGGCGGTCCATCCGGCATTCAGCCGGTCGGCCGAGGTGATCGCCAGCACGCCGACATCGCGGTGGCTTTCGGCGAGCAGCCCGGCGGCGGCGATCGCTTCCGGCGCCACCGTGCCGGTATAGGCGATGACCACCTGGCAGTTCGGCCCGGGCCGCCGCATCCAATAGGCGCCGTTGACGATGTCGCGCTGCAATTCGGCGGTCATCGCCCGCTGCGGCTGGTCGATCGTGCGGGTCGACAGCCTCAGATAGAGCGAGCCGCCGGTCTCGTCGCGCAGCCAGTTGGCCTCGTCCGGGTCGTCGCCGCCGTCGCGCTGCATATAGTCGAAGCCGAAGCGCATGATGGTGGCGAGCTCGTCGACAAAGGCCGGCTCGAAGGCGGCAAGGCCGTCCTGGGCAATGCCGATCAGGGGCGTGGCGATCGACTGGTGGGCGCCGCCTTCGGGCGCCAGCGTCACCCCCGAGGGCGTCGCCACCAGCATGAAGCGGGCGTCCTGGTAACAGGCATAGTTGAGCGCATCGAGACCGCGCTGGATGAACGGGTCGTAGAGCGTGCCGACCGGCAGCAGCCTTTCGCCATGGATCGAATGCGACAGGCCGAGCGCCGAGAGCATGATGAACAGGTTCATCTCGGCGATGCCCAGCTCGATATGCTGGCCCTTGGGTGAGAAATCCCAGTTGAAGGTCGAGGGAATGCGCTCCTGCTTGAATGTGTCGGCGAGCGACTCGCGGGCGAACAGACCACGCCGGTTGACGAAGGCGCCGAGATTGGTCGACACGGTGACATCGGGCGAGGTGGTGACGATCCGGTCGGCGAGCGCCGTTTCCGAGCGGGCGATCTCGTTGAGGATCAGGCCGAAACCCTGCTGGGTCGACATGGCGGCCTGGGCCGGCAAGGCCAGGGTTTCCGGAACCGGGATCTTCGGCGCGGTCAGGCGCCGCGGGCCCTTGCGTGCGAAGGGCACCTTGCCGAGGAAACTCTCCAGCTCGGCCGGCGCCAGCGCCAAGCCTTCGAACCGGTCCCATTCGTGGCCGGCGCGGACGTTCATGGCGCCGCGCAGCTTGTCCATCTGGGTCGGCGTCATCAGGCCGGCATGGTTGTCCTTGTGGCCCTGCAGCGGCAGGCCGAACCCCTTGATCGTATAGGCGATGAAACAGACCGGCCGGTCGTGGTCGATCCGCTCGAAGGCCTCGACCAGGCTCGGCAGGTCATGGCCGCCGAGATTGGTCATCAGCCGGGCGAGCTCGTCGTCCGAACGCTTGTCGATCAGCCGGCTGACCGCGCCCTGGTCGCCGATATCGTCGGTCAGCCGCTTGCGCCAGGCAGCCCCGCCCTGGAAACACAGGGCCGAAAAAAGCTGGTTCGGACAGGTGTCGATCCAGGTCCGCAGGCGCTCGCCGCCCGGCTCGGCAAAGGCTGCTTCCTGCAGCTTGCCATATTTCAAGATGACCACGTCCCAGCCGAAATTGCGGAACATCGCCTCGAAACGTTCCCACAGGCCCTCGCGGATCACCGCATCCAGGCTTTGCCTGTTGTAGTCGACCACCCACCAGGTGTTGCGCAGGCCGTGTTTCCAGCCCTCGATCAGCGCCTCGTAGATATTGCCCTCGTCCATTTCGGCATCGCCGATCAGCGCGATCATCCGGCCTTCGGGCTGGGTTCCGGCCCAGCCATGGGCCTTCACATAGTCCTGCACCAGCGAGGAAAACAGCGTCTGCGCCACGCCGAGGCCGACCGAGCCGGTCGAGAAATCGACGTCGTCGCCGTCCTTTGTGCGCGAGGGATAGCTCTGGGCGCCCTTGTAGCCGCGGAAATTCTCCAGCTTGGCGCGGCTCTGATTGCCGAACAGATATTGGATGGCATGGAAGTTCGGGCTGGCATGCGGCTTCACCGCCACCCGGTCCTCCGGCCGGAGCACGGCGAAATAGAGCGCCGTCATGATGGTCGCGAGCGAGGCGGACGAGGCCTGGTGGCCGCCGACTTTCAGCCCGTCGGCGCTGTCGCGCAGATGATTGGCGTTGTGGATGGTCCAGGAGGCCAGCCACAGCACCTTCTGTTCGAGGGCGGACAAGGCGGTCAGGCGGCGGTCGGTCATGGCGTTCCTCAGGCGCGCTCTGTCCCGGCGGCGCGCATATCGGCCGATCTTGCCAAAGGAGCGCGCGTCATGCCTGCCAAATTTGGCCATGGACGCCCGCCCGTTTGGCAGCTAGCGCTAAGATCTCGCATCATCCAAGTCGAATCTTCCAACATGGCCCTGGACCACATCGATCGCCGCATTCTCGCCGAGCTGCAGCGCGACGGCCGCATCACCAACCAGGCGCTCGCCGAGCGGGTCGGATTGTCGCCGACGCCATGCCTGCGCCGCGTCAAGCTTCTGGAGGCGGCCGGCGTGATCCGGGGTTATGTCGCCATGGTCGAGCAGAAGGCGGTCGACCTGCCGGTCAGCGTGTTCATTTCGATCAAGCTGGAGCGCCAGCGCGAGGAGGAGCTCGACCGGTTCGCCGCCGCCGTCTCGCGCTGGCCGGAGGTGATGGAGTGCTATCTGATGACCGGCCAGCGCGACTATCTCATGCGCGTCGTCTGTGCCGACCTGCCGGCCTATGAGAGCTTCCTGAAGGAGAAGCTCACGCGCCTCGACGGCGTCGCCTCGATCGAATCGAGCTTCGCGCTCGCCCAGGTCAAGCACACCAATGTGCTGCCCATCGCCTGACCCGGCCCGCGCTGATTTGCCTGATTTTCCCGTCTTTGCCGCAATGCTCTGTTGGACTATCTCCTGATCAGTCCCATCCGGAAGGTTCGCCATGTTTCGCCCGTCCCGCCGAACTGTCCTGACCCTGGCCGCGGCCAGCGCCGGCACCGGTCTCCTGTCCCCCGCCGCACTGGCCCAGGGAGAGCGCGAGACCCATGGCATCTCGTCTTTCGGCGACCTGAAATACGGACCGGATTTCAAGCATTTCGACTTCGTCAATCCGCAGGCGCCGAAAGGCGGCAGCTTCATTCACAGCCCGGCGAGCTGGGGCTTCAACCAGAACCCGACCACCTTCAACACGATGAACACCTTCGTGCTGCGCGGCGATGCGCCGCCCCAGCTCGACGGCATTTTCGCCAGCCTGATGACCGGCGGCGGCGACGAACCGGATTCGCTCTACGGCCTCGCCGCCGAGCGGGTGCGCATCTCGGCCGATGGCCAGACCTATCGCTTCGTGCTGCGCGACATCGCCAAATTCCACGACGGCACGCCGATCACCGCCGCCGATGTCGCCTGGTCGATGATGACGCTGAAGGAAAAGGGCCACCCGCTGCTGCGGGTGATCCTGCGCGATCTCGCCGGCGCCGAGGCCGAGGGCGAGAAGCTGGTCAAGCTGACCTTCGCCGAGGGCCGCTCGCGCGATCTGCCGCTGACGGTGGCCGGCATGCCGATCCTGTCGAAAGCCTGGTACGCGAACCGCGATTTCGAGGCCTCCACCATGGACCTGCCGCTCGGCTCGTCGGCCTATAAGGTCGGCCGCTTCGAGCCCGGCCGCTTCATCGAATATGAGCGGGTCAAGGATTGGTGGGGCGAGAAACTGCCGGTTTCCGTCGGCCTGAACAATTTCGACATCGTCCGGCTGGAATTCTTCCGCGACCGCGACGTCGCTTTCGAGGCCTTCAAGAGCCGCACCTATACGTTCCGCGAGGAGTTCACCTCGCGTGCCTGGGCCACCCAATATGATTTCCCGGCGGTGCGCGAGGGCCGGGTGCTGCGCAAGGAGTTGCCGGACGAAACGCCGTCGGGCGCCCAGGGCTGGTTCATCAACACACGGCGCGAGAAGTTTCGCGATCCCCGGGTGCGGGAGGCGATCGGGCTCGCCTTCGATTTCGAATGGACCAACAAGAACGTCATGTTCGACGCCTATAAGCGCACCCATTCGTTTTTCCAGAATTCGCCGATGATGGCTTCGGGACCGCCCTCGCCGGAGGAGCTGGCCCTGCTCGAGCCGTTCCGCGACAAGCTGCCGGCGGAGGTGTTCGGCGAGCCCTATTCGCCGCCGGTTTCCGATGGCTCGGGCCAGGACCGCAACCTGTTGCGCCGCGCCACCGCGTTGCTGCGCGAGGCCGGCTTCACCTTGCGCGACAATAAGCTGGTCGATACCCGCGGCCAGCCGATGACCATCGAATTCGTCGATTTCGACAATTCGCTCGAGCGCCACACCCAGCCCTTCGTCGCCAATCTGCGGCGCCTGGGCATCGAGGCCAACATCCGGCGCGTCGATTCCGCGCAATATCAGACGCGCCTGAAGGACTACGATTTCGACCTGACCATCCGGCGCTATTCGCTGTCGCTGACGCCCGGCGAATCCATGCGCACCTTCTTCGGCTCGGCGAGCGGCCGGCAGCCGGGCTCGAACAACCTCGCCGGCATCGCCGACCCGGTGCTCGATGCACTGATCGAGAAGGCCCTGGTGGCGAAGAGCCGGCCCGAGCTGACGACGACCTGCAAGGCCATGGACCGGGTGCTGCGCGCCGGCCGCTACTGGGTGCCCAACTGGTACCAGGGCGCCCACAAGATCGCCTATTGGGACATGTTCGGCTTTCCCGAGACCAAGCCGCGCTACAGCCGTGGCGCGCCGGCCACCTGGTGGTTCGATCCGGTCAAGGCCGCGCGCATCGGCCAGGGGTGATGGCCGCGCTCAAAGCCCCATCTGGCGGCCGGCGAGATCCTTCATGATCTCCTCGGTGCCGCCGCCGATGGCGTTGACCTTGACCTCCCGGTAGATCCGCTCGACCTTGCCGCCGCGCATGAAGCCGGCGCCGCCGAAGATCTGCACGGCTTCGGAGGCGCAAAACGCCATGGTCTGGGTCGCCTGGTTCTTCAGCATGCAGATCTCGGCGACCGGGCTTTCGCCCTGCTCGAGCCGCCAGGTCAGCATTTCCAGCCAGGCCTGGCTCGCCGCCACCCTTTGCGCCATGTCGACCAGCTTGTGCCGGATCACCTGGTGCTGGGTCAGCGGCTTGCCGAAGGTCTGCCTCTCCCTCGCATAGGCCGTCGCCTCGTCGAGGCAGACCGCGGCGAAGGCCGTGCAGCCGGCCGCCATGGTCAGGCGCTCGTGGTTGAAATTGCGCATGACGATCTTGAAGCCCTGGCCCTCCTCGCCGATCAGGTTTTCGGCGGGCACCCGGACGTCGTCTAAATGCAGGGTCGCGGTATCCGAGGCCCACCAGCCCATCTTCTTCAAGGGCGTGCGCGCGAAGCCCGGGCTGTCGCGCTCGATCAGGATGAGGCTGACGCCGCCGGCGCCGGGGCCGCCGGTGCGCACCGCCACGGTGTAATAGTCGGCGCGCATGCCCGAGGTGATGAAGGTCTTCTCACCCTTGACGACATAGTGGTCGCCCTGGCGTTTCGCCGTGGTCCTGAGACTGGCGACATCCGAACCGCCGCTCGGCTCGGTGATCGCCAGCGCCGAGATCTTCTCACCCCTCAGGATTTCCGGCAGCACGCGGGCCTTGACCTCGGGGCGGGCGGCGAGCGCGATCGGCGGCGTGCCGATGGCATGGCTCATCAGGCTGGCGCTGATGCCGCCGGATCCCGGCCGCGCCAGCTCCTGCACCGCGATGAGCCACATGAAGCGATCGGCCGCGACCCCGCCATAGGCTTCGGGAAAGCCGAGGCCGATCAGGCCGATCTCGGCGGCCTTGCGGTAGAGCTCGCGCGGGAATTCCTCCTGCTCGTCCCAAGCCTGGGCATGAGGCTCGATCTCGCGGGCGACGAACCGGCGGACCAGGTCGCGAAAGGCCTCGTGGTCGGCCGTATAGAACGGACTGGCCATGGCTCGGTCCTCATGGGCGGAGACGCAAGAGCGCGCCGCCGGCTGCCCGGCGGCGCGTTTCGTTGTTGGGCTCAGTTCGTCGGGATCGCGCCGTGCACCCAATCGCGGGTGATCACCCAGCGGCCGTTCCGCACCTGCGACAGCCGCGCGGCATTGTTGCACAGCCGGTTCTGCGCGGTGATGGCGCAGCCCTGGCTGCCGAACAGGTCGGTGCCGTAGGGGGTTTCCATGGCACGCAGGAAGCTCTCGACGGTCAGGTCCTGGCCGGCCTTCAGCGCCGCCTCGTAGAACAGGTTGCCGATCTGCCAGCCATAGGCGGAGAACACCGTCGGATCCTCGCCGAACCGTGCCTTGTAACGGGTGACCCATTCGCGGATCGCCGGGTTCGGATCGTCGGGATAGGGATGGGCGGTGGTGGTCACGGCGTAAAAGCCCTCGGCGACCGGTCCGCCGAGCTGCGGGATGAGATGGGTATAGGCCGCGCTGGTGGCGACGAAGACGGCGTCGAGGCCGACCTTCCTGGCCTCTGCCAGCACGCCGACCGTCTCGCGGATGATCGTGCCCATGACGACCAGATCGCAATTGGCCGCCTTGAGCCGCGCCACCTGGGAGGAGAATTCGGTCGCGCCACGCTTGTAGGAGGCCCGTTCGACGAAATTCTGGTTGAGCGTCGCCAGGGCGGCCTCGCCGCCGCGCATCACCTCCAGGCCGAATTCGTCGTCCTGATAGACCACGCAGGCCCGTTTCAGGCTGCGCTCCTTGACGATCTCGGGAAGCATGGTGCGCAGCTGGTCGTAATAGGCGGTGGCGAAAGCCATCTTCAGCGGCTGCGCCGGCAGGTACATTTCGCGGGCGGCGGTCACCGGCATGAAGTTCGGCACGTTGCGCTCGAACTGCACCGGCATGGCCGCCATGTTCTGCGCTGTGCCGATATGGCCGACCATCATGAAGATGCGGTCGCTATTGACCAGTTTCTGCGCCGCCAGCAAGGCCTTGCGCGGATCATAGGCGCTGTCCTCGACGAGCAGGCGCACCTGGCGGCCATTGATGCCGCCACGGGCGTTCAGCTCGTCGAAATACATTTGCAGGCCGTTGCGGGTCTGCTTGCCGTAAGCCGCGATCGGCCCGGACAGGTCCTGGATGGTGCCGAGCGTGATCTGGGTGGGCGTGATCCCCTGCGTCTGCGCCCATGCGGTGCCGGCGGTGAGGCAAAGCGCCAGCGCCAGGCTGGTCGAAAGTCGTGCCGTCATTGGTTCCTCCATCTGGGTCACCCGCAGTTGCTCCGCGGCGATCTTCTTGAATCCGGACGATAGATGCGTCTTGTCTGCGAGATCAATCCAATCCGTGATCTTGGGGCTCGCCGCGCGTCAGGCCGCCGAACTCCGGTACATGCTGTCGATCAGGTCGGCATATTTCTTCTGCACGAAGCCGCGCTTGAGTTTCATGGTCGGCGTCAGCTCCTCGTCTTCCGCCGTCAATTGCTGCTCGATCAGCCGGAAGCTCTTCACCTGCTCGACGCGGGCGAATTTCTTGTTGACCCGCTCGACCTCGGTTTCGATCAGCGCCTGCACGGCGGGTGCGCGGCAGAGGCTGGCATAGTTGGAAAAGGGAATGTCGCGGTCCTGGGCGAATTTCTCGACATTCTCCTGGTCGATCATGACAAGCGCGGTGAGATAGGGCCGCCGGTCGCCGATCACCACGGCATCGGTGACATAAGGTGAGAATTTCAGCTCGTTCTCGATCTCGCTCGGCGTGACGTTCTTGCCGCCGGCGGTGATGATGATGTCCTTCATCCGGTCGGTGATCCTGAAGAACCCTTCATTGTCGACGAGGCCGACATCGCCGGTGTGCAGCCAGCCGTCGCGAATGGCCTCGGCCGTCTTTTCCGGCTGGTTGAGATAGCCCGCGATGATGGTCGGGCCGCGTGCCAGGATCTCGCCCTCGGGCGAAATCTTCATCTCGATGGCGCTGGTCGGCCGGCCGATCGAGCCCGGCTTCACCCGTTCGAACGGCACGACGCTGCCGGCGCCCGAGGTTTCGGTCATGCCCCAGAGCTCGAGCAGCGGCACGCCGAGCGCGAAATACCAGCGGATCAGGTCGGGCGAGACCGGGGCGGCGCCGGTCGCCAGGAACCGGCAGCGATGGATGCCGATCGCCTTGCGCACATTGTTGAGCGCCAGCCAGCGGCCGAGATGCACCTTCAGGCGCAAGGCCAGCGGGATCGGCTGGCCGTCGATATAGAGGTCGGCGGCCTTGCGGCCCTGCTCGATCGACCAGCCATAAACGAACCGTTGCAGGGCGGTCGCCTCGGCGAGCCGGATCATCACGCCGGAATAGAATTTCTCCCAGATCCGGGGCACTGCGAAAAAGATGGTCGGCGAAATCTCCCGGACGTTTTCCGGGACGGTTTCCGGGTTCTCGACGAAATTCAGCGTGGCGCCGGAATAGAGCGCCAGGAACTGCCCGCCGACCCGTTCGGCGACGTGGCAGAGCGGCAGGAAGGCCATGCGCTGGTCGTCTTCGTTCTGGCGCAGCGTCTCGTTCGTGATCACCGAAATGGCGGCCAGAATGTTGCGATGGGTGATCATCGCGCCTTTCGGCTTGCCCGTTGTGCCCGAGGTATAGACGAGAATGGCGAGATCCCCGGGTGTCCGGCTGGCGAGCCGCCGTGCCCAGAGCCCGGGATCCCCGGCATCGGCCTCGCGGCCGAGCGCGCGTAGGGCCGCGAGGCTCATCACCTGGCTGTCGGAAAAGCGCATCAGGCCTTCGGTGTCGAAGACGATGATCTTGGCGAGATCGGGCGTGCGGGCGCGGATTTCCAGGATCTTGTCGAGCTGTTCCTCATCCTCGACGAAGACGAAGCGCGTCGCCGAATCGGTCATCAGATATTCGCACTGTTCGGGCGCGTCGGTCGGATAGATGCCGTTGGAGACGCCGCCGGCGCAGAGCACCGCATAGTCGGCGAAGGACCATTCCTGCCGGGTATTGGACAGGATCGACACGACCTCGCCGGGTTGGAGCCCGAGGGCCGCGAGCCCGAGCGCGATTTCGCGCACGATGACGCCCATTTCGGTCCAGCTGGTCGATTGCCACAGCCCCAGGTCCTTCTGGCGCACGGCGATCCGGTCGCCGCGCAGGGCGATGGCCGAGGTGAGGATCTCGGCGATGGTTTCGCCCGCCGGGATCGCCGGGCGGCGGATGTCCTGGAATGGCCAGATCTCGAACATCTCGGGCTATCTCCACATCTTCTTTTTCTTCCAGCGCCGTTGGCCGCGCACGCCGACATCCTTCATGCCGAGATAGAATTCCTTGACGTCGTCCTTTTCCCGCAGCCTGGCGCAGCTATCCTCCATGACGATGCGGCCATGCTCCAGGATGTAGCCGAAATCGGCCGTTTCCAGCGCCATGGCGGCATTCTGCTCGACCAGCAGGATGGTCACGCCGCGCTCCCGGTTGACCCGCTTGACGATCGAGAAAATGTCCTGGGTCAGCTTCGGCGACAGCCCGAGCGAGGGTTCGTCGAGCAGCAGCAGGTCGGGCCTCGACATCAGCGCCCGTGAAATCGCCAGCATCTGCTGCTGGCCGCCGGACAGGAGCCCGGCTTCCTGATCGGCGCGCTCCCGGAGGATCGGGAAATAGCTCTCGACCAGTTCGAGGTCGCGCGCGATCTCGTCGCGATCCGAGCGGGTGAAGGCGCCCATCAGCAGGTTGTTGCGCACCGACAGGAGCGGGAAGACCTCGCGGCCCTCCGGCGAGTGGCTCAAGCCGCGGCGCACGATCTCGGCCGGGTCATGCCGGTCGATCGGCTGGCCCTTGAAGGTGATCGAACCCTTTTGCGGATCGAGAATGCCGGAAATGGTCTTCAGGATGGTGGTCTTGCCGGCGCCGTTGGCGCCCAGCACCGTGACGATGGCGCCCTTCGGCACCGACAGCGAGACGCCGCGAATGGCTTTCACCGCGCCATAGGCCGCCTCGACATTGGCCAGGGTGAGGATCGCTTCGCTCATGCCGGCACCGCCTCCAGGGCGGGGCGGCCGAGATAGGCTTCGATCACGGCGGGGTGGCGCTGGACCTCCTCCGGCTTGCCGAGCGCCAGGACGCGGCCCTGGTTCATCGCCAGCACCCGGTCGGAGACACGCGACACCAGCGTCATGTCGTGCTCGACCATGATCACGGTGATGCCGAGGTCCTTGGTGATGTCCTCGATCCAGAAGGCCATGTCCTCGGTCTCCTCGACATTGAGGCCGGAGGAGGGTTCGTCGAGCAGCAGGAGCTTCGGCCGGGTGGCGAGCGCCCGGCCGAGCTCGACCACCTTGCGCGCGCCATAGGGCAGGCCGGCCACCATGCTGTCGCGGTGCACGGCGAGGTCGAGCAGGTCGATGATCGCCTCGACATGGGCGCGCAGAGCCACCTCCGCCCGCCGGACCGAGGGCAGGAACAGGGCCTCGGTCAGCGGATTGGTGGTGCGATGGATATGGGCGCCGATCAACAGGTTCTGCAGCACGGTCGCCTGCTCGAACAGCTCGATATTCTGGAAGGTGCGGGCGATGCCGAGCCCGGCCACCCGGTGCGGCGCGACATCGGTGAAGGGCCGGCCTTCGAGCTCGACCGCGCCGCTGGTCGGGTCGTAGATCCGGCTGATGATGTTGAAGACGGTGGTCTTGCCGGCGCCGTTCGGCCCGATAATGGTGAAGACCTCGCCCTTGTCGACGCTGAAGCTGACATTGTCGACGGCACGCAGGCCGCCGAACTGGACCGAGATGCCCTTGGCCTCGAACAGGGGAACGCTCATTTCAGCCGGTCCGATTTCTGGAAAGCCTTCTGCCGGCGGAACATGCCTTTCCGGTAGAACGGGAACAGGTCGAAATAGGCCTTCAGCTTGAGCCAGGCGCCGTAGATGCCGAGCGGCTCGAACAGCACGGTGAGGATCAGCATCAGGCCGAAAATGGTCGGCTGCAGGCCGGTCGCCTCCGACAGCGCGGCGGGCAGCAGCGGCTTGATGGCGCTGACCACCTGCGGCAGCGCGATCAGGAACACCGCGCCATAGACCGCGCCATGGATCGAGCCGAGGCCGCCGATCACCACCATCATCAGGAGCTCGATCGACTGGACGACGGTGAACTGGTCGGGCGACAGGAAGCGGATATTGTGGGCATAAAGGCCGCCGGCGACGCCGGCGAAAGCGGCGCTGATCGAAAACGACAGCGTCTTGTAGGTGGCCAGATGCACGCCCATGCTCTGCGCCGAGATTTCGGAATCGCGGATCGCCACGAAGGCGCGGCCGGTCGGCGAGCGCAGCAGGTTGATCAGCACCAGCGCGGCCCCCACCGCGAAGGCGAGGCAGAGATAATAGAATGGCGGCCCGTCGGCGAAGCGCAGCCCGAACAGCTGGATCGGCGGCACCACCAGGCCGGCATTGCCGCCGGTGACATGTTCGGCCCGCGCGATGATCTCCTCGACGATGGTGCCGAAGGCGAGCGTCGCGATGCCGAGATAAAGGCCTTTGACCCGGAGCGCCGGCAGGCCGATGACCACGCCGACCAGCGCCGCCAGCAGGCCGGCACTCGCGATCGACAGGAAGAACGGCCAGCCGGCAATGGCGAGCACGGCTTCGGTATAGGCGCCGACCGCCATGAAGGCGGCGTGGCCGAGCGACATCTGCCCGGTGAAGCCGGCGAGCAGCATCAGGCCGAAGGCGATGATCGTGTAGATCAGCATCTGCGACATCTGGGTCAGCAGATAGGGTGAGGCGGCCGCCGGAACGACCAGCAGGGCGACGATCAGCAGGCCGTACCAGAACAGCTGGCCGCCATGCTTGACCAGGTTGATGTCCTGCTCGTAGCGGGTCTTGAAGATGTATCGCATGGCGTCACACCTTCTTTCGGGCGGTTTCGCCGAACAGGCCGGTGGGTTTGAACACCAGCATGAGCAGCACGACGACGAAGGCGGCGACGTCCTTGAAGCCTTCCATCAGGTAGAAGCCGGCAAGCGACTCGACCACGCCGATGATCAGGCCGCCGACAATGGCGCCGGGCAGGCTGGTGAAGCCGCCGATGACGGCGGCCGGGAACGCCTTGATGCCGATCAGGCCCATATTGGCGTGAATGAAGGTGAGCGGCGCCAGCAAGATGCCGGCGATGGCCGCGACGCCCGCGCTGATCGCCCAGATCAGCCCGGACAGGCGCTTGACCGGGATGCCCATGTAATAGGCGGCGAGCTGGTTCTGCGACATGGCCTGCATGGCGATGCCGACCTTGGTGTAGCGGAACAGGGCGGCGAGCAGGCCGCACAACACGATGGTGGCGGCGATGATGACGATATGCTCGGCGCTGATGACCAATGTGCCCAGGCGGAACACCTCGCCGCGGAACGGCGCCGGCAGCGCATGGGTGTCGGTGCCGATCACCGGGATCATGGTGACCAGGCCGCGCGCCATATAGCTCAGCCCGATGGTGACCATGACGATCGAGAAGGCGGGGTGGCCGAGGATCGGCCGGAGCACCACCCGCTCAATGGCGAGCCCGACCAGCGCGGTCGCCGCCATGGCCGCCAGGATCACCAGCCAATAGGGCAGGCCGAGCGTGGTGGCGGCGAACAGGCCGGCGAAGGCACCGATCATCATCAATTCGCCCTGGGCGAAATTGACGGTTTCGGTGGCCTTGTAGATGAGCACGAAGCCGAGCGCGATCAGGCCATAGATACAGCCCTGCGCGAGCCCGCTGATCACCAGCTGAACGATCTGCAAACGGTTCTCCCCCTTGGGCTGCCGGCGTTCCCCATGCACTGCTGGTCGCGAGGCCGGTTGATCCGGCCTTCGGCGAAGACTGCTATTGAAGCTTCAGGATCGTGCGCGCCTCGTCCGGGCTGGCGACCTGGCGGCCCGCCTGCCGGACATAGGCGGCGAGCTGCTCGACCAGCGGGCCGTTCGAGTTCACCTTGCTGCCGTCTTCCCGGTAGAAGGTGTCTTCCAGTCCGCTGCGCAAATGGCCGCCACGTTCCGCGCAAGCCCGGTGCAGCGGCCAGATGCCGGCCCGCCCGATGGCGGTGACCTGCCAGTTCGCCGCCGGAGCCTTCAGCCGGATCAGGATCGGCAGCAGGTCGGGGTCGGCCGGCATGCCGGATTCGACACCCATGACGAAATTGTACTGAAGCGGCCCCTTGGCCATGCCGGTTTCGGCATACATCGCCACGCAGCGGGCGATGCCGACGTCGAAACATTCGAATTCGGGCAAGGTCCCAGCGGTCGCCATGACGTCCAGATAGGCCTGGATCTTCTCGACCGGATTGTCGAACAGCATGGGTTTCCAGGCCCAGGAGCCGTCGGCCTTGACCTTCAGGTAATTGAGCGAGCCGGCATTGCAGGCAGCCATTTCAGGTTTCGTCTCGCGGATGCAGGCGAGCGCGCCGGCATAGTCGGGGCCGACGACGCCGGAGGTGTGGTTGATGATCACATCAGGGCAGGCGGCGCGGATCGCCGCCTGTATCTCGGCCGAGAGTGCGACATCCCAGGACGGCAGGTGGCCCCGGCCCTCGCCTTGCTGGCGCAGGTGGATATGCATGACGGACGCGCCGGCGTCATAGGCGCGCCGCGCCTCGGCCGCCATCTCCGCCGGCGTCACGGGAACGCTGTGCTGCCGGGGATCGGTCAGCACGCCGTTCAGGGCGCAGGTGATGATCGCCTTGTCGCTCATGTCGGGCGGGGCTCCATGACGTTGGACGTCATGGTTTCAGCCGCGCCGAGCGGCGTCTTGTGTAAAGCAGCTAGCGGGCGCCGGGATCGCGCCATCACCGCCCGGTCCAGACCGGTTTGCGTTTCTCGGAGAAAGCGGCGATGCCCTCCTTGGCATCTTCGGTGGCGGCGGTCAGCGCGATCTGCGCTTCCGTGTAGGCAATGGCCTGGTCGAACGACATGGCGGCGATGGCGCGCATGGCATATTTGCCGCGCCGGATAGCGGTCGGCGACTTGTCGACGACACGGCCGATCAGCCAGTCGACCTTGGCGTCGAGTTCGGCCGCCGGCGCGACATGGTTGACCAGGCCGGCGGCCTTGGCCTCGCGGGCGTCGAAGGGCTCGCCGGTCAGGCACCATTCGTGGACGAGGCGGCGCGGCACGAGGTCCTGCAGCAGGCTCAGCACCTGCATCGGAAACACCCCGACCTTCACCTCCGGCAGGCCGAAGATCGCGCTGTCGGCGGCGACCGCCATGTCGGTCATGCACAGGAGCCCCATGCCGCCGGCCATGCAGACGCCGTTGACCCGGGCGATCGACGGCTTGGTGGCGTTCTGGGACAGCCGGAGCAGGTCGGCATAATCGCCGTTCGGCTTGGCCAGATCCTGGAAGAAGCCCTTGCCGAGCTGCAGGTCGGCGCCGGCACAGAATGCCTTGTCGCCGGCACCGGTCAGCACGATGACCCGGATCTCCGGGTCGCCATGGGCCTCGGCATAACCGCGCGCAATGCCGGCGACGACGTCGCCGTTCATGGCATTGCGCTTGTCCGGCCGGTTGATGGTGATCCACAAGGCCCGGTCGCGCCTGGCGATCAGCACGGCGTCGGATGGCGATTGTGCGGTCATGAGCGGATCCTTATACAGCGGCGGCCGTTTCGATCCGGGCGATGAGGCGATGGGTGGTCACCTGCTCGCCGGCGGCGACGCCGATATCGGCGATGATGCCCGAGATCGGCGCGGTATGGACATGTTCCATTTTCATCGCTTCCAGCGTGACGATCGCCTGACCGGCCTCGACCCGGTCGCCGGCGGCGACATGGACGGCGACGATCCGGCCGTTCATCGCCGCCAGCAGGCGCCCGTCGCCGCCATCGGCGCCGGCGATTTCGGCCGGCGCGCGGGTCAGGTCGCGAATGGCCAGCGTGTCGGCGCCTTGCCGGATGAACAGGTCCGCGCCGACCCGCGCAAAGACCAGGGTATCGGTGACGCCGGCATGCCGGAACCGCAGCGACTGCGATGTGATGCTCTCGACCGCGATGCTCCGGTCTTCGCCGTCGAACTGGATGCGATAGCTGCCGTCGCGGTCGCGATAGATGCCGACTTCCGCCGTCGCGCCGTCGAGCGCGACGAGCATCGGGACCGGCAGCGGCGGTCCGAGATGACGGGCCGCGCCGCGATGGGCCGGTGCGGTATCGGTGACGTAGAGCAGGAGCGCCGCGAGCACCGGCGGCGGCAGGCCTTGCGCGGGCCGGCTTCTCAGCGCGTCGCCATGCTCGGCGACGAAAGCGGTGGTCGCTTCGCCGGCCGCGAAAACCGGGTGAGCGAGCGCGCGTGCCAGGAAGCCCTGATTGGTCGCAATGCCCAGGACCGCTGCCCGCTCGAGCCCGCCGATCAGCTTGCGTCGCGCCTCGTCGCGCGTGGCGCCGTGCGCGATCAGCTTGGCGATCATCGAGTCATAGAACGGCGGCACCGTGGTGCCGGAGCCGATCGCGGTCTCGACGCGCAGGTCCTCCGGCATGTCCCAATGGGCGATCCGGCCGGATTGCGGCATGAAATCATGAGCCGGGTCTTCGGCGCAGAGCCGGACCTCGATGGCATGGCCGGCAAAGCCGATCTCGTCCTGGCCGAGCGGCAGCTTTTCTCCGGCGGCAACGCGCAGCTGCCACTCGACCAGGTCGAGCCCGGTGACCAGTTCGGTGACGGGATGCTCGACCTGCAGGCGCGTGTTCATTTCCATGAAATAGAAGGCCCCCCCCGGTTCGAGCAGGAATTCGAGCGTGCCGGCGCCCTCATAGCCGAGCGCCTTCACCGCCTTGACGGCGGTCGCTCCCATTTCGGCCCGCAAGGCGGCCGAGACGGCGGGCGAAGGCGCTTCCTCGATCAGTTTCTGGTGGCGTCGCTGCACCGAGCAATCGCGTTCGCCGAGGTGGACCGCGCCGCCATGGCGGTCGCCGAACACCTGGATTTCGATATGACGCGGATTGGCGATCGCCCGTTCCAGGATCACGGTTGGGTCGCCGAAGGCGTTCTGCGCCTCCGACCGGGCGCTCGCGAGCAGCTCCGGAAGCCGCGCCGCATCCGGCACGACGCGCATGCCGCGGCCGCCGCCGCCGGCCACCGCCTTGACCATGACGGGAAAGCCGATCCGGGCCGCTTCCGCGGCAAGGCGCGTGTCGCTCTGGTCGTCGCCCTGATAGCCCGGCACGACGGGCACGCCGGCTTGCGCCATCAGCGCCTTGGCGCCCGCCTTGTTGCCCATGGCGTCGATGGCTTCGGGCGACGGGCCAATGAAAACCAGGCCGGCATCGCGGCAGGCGCGGGCGAAATCGGCATTTTCCGCGAGGAAGCCATAACCTGGATGCACGGCTTCGGCACCGGTCGCCCTTGCGGCGGCGATGATCCGGTCGATTGCCAGATAAGACTGGCGCGGCAAGGCCTCGCCGATATGCACGGCGCGATCGGCTTCGCGAACATGGCGGGCGTCGGCGTCGGCGCTGGAATAAACCGCCACCACGCCATGGCCCAGGCGGCGCGCCGTACGCATGACGCGCAGCGCGATCTCGCCCCGGTTGGCGATCAGGATCGACCTGAACGGCGTCGCCGCAGGGGTCTGCGGCATCGCGGTCGGACTGGCCATGGTTTGCTCGGTCATGGTCGGCTCGGTCATGGCCGGGCCACCGAAAATTGCATGGCGACCGGTTGCCTTCGGTCCGCCTCGCGGCAAATGGCCAGCACCTCGGCGAGCACGGCGCGCGTGTCGCGCGGGTCGATCACGCCGTCGTCGAGCAGCTTGGCGCTGGTGGTGAAGATATCGGTCTGGCGTTCGAACAGGTCGATGATGTCGCCCTTGAGCTTGGCCAGCTGCTCCTCGTCCGCCGGCTTGCCGCGCCTGAGCGCGGCGGCCTTGGTGACGATGGCCATGGTCTCGGCGGCCTGTTCGCCGCCCATCACCGCGGTCCGGGCATTGGGCCAGGAGAAACAGAAGCGCGGGTGGAAGCCGCGCCCGCACATGCCGTAATTGCCGGCGCCGTAGGAGGCGCCGCAATAGAGCGTGATCTGTGGCACGGTGGCGCTGGTCACCGCCTGGATCATCTTCGAGCCGTGCTTGATCATGCCGGCTTCCTCATAGGCGCGCCCGACCATGAAACCGGTGGTGTTGTTGAGATAGAGGATCGGTGTCCTCGACTGGCAGCAGGCCTGGATGAAATGGGTTGCCTTGTTGGCGCCGGCGGGGTCGAGCGGCGCGTTGTTGGTGATGATGCCGACCGGATGGCCCTCGATCGTGGCATGGCCGCAAAGGGTGCCCGATCCGTAATTCTCGCCGAAGGCCAGGAAATCGGAGCCGTCGACGATACGCGCGATCACCTCGCGCATGTCCACCGGCCGCTTGCCGTCCATCGGCATGATGCCGATCAGCTCCTCCGCATCGTAGCGCGGCGGGTCGAAGCAAGGCGCGGCCGGCGGCGCGACGCCCTTGTCCCAGCCGAGCCCGGCCATGATGCCGCGGGCGAGCCTGAGGGCATCGCGATCATCCTCGGCCAGATAGTCGCCGAGGCCGGAAATGGCCGTATGCATCTCGGCGCCGCCGAGTTCTTCTTCGGTCGCGATCTCGCCGGTGGCCGCCTTCAGCAGCGGCGGCCCGGCCAGGAAGGCCCGGGTGCGGCCGCGCACCATGACGATATAGTCCGACAGGCCGGTCTGATAGGCGCCGCCGGCGGTCGACGAGCCATGGGTGACGGTGACGACGGGCAGGCCCGCCGCCGACAGCCGCGCCAGGTTGCGGAAGATATTGCCGCCGCGAATGAAATCCTCGACCCGGTAGCGCATCAGGTTGGCGCCGGCGCTTTCGACCAGCTGCAGGAAGGGCAGCCTGTTCTCCAGCGCCAGTTCCTGCACGCGCAATTGCTTGTCGAGGCCCATCGGCTGCAAGGCCCCGGCATCGATGCCGGAATCGCTGGCGCTGACCATGCAGCGCACGCCCGAGACGAAGCCTATGCCGGAAATGACGCCGCCGCCCGGCACGCTCTTCTGCGGATCCGGCACGTCCATCATGTAGCCGGCGAGCGTCGACAGTTCGAGAAAGGGCGAGCCGGGATCGAGCAGCAGCGCGATGCGCTCGCGCGGCAGGAGCTGGCCGCGTTCGTGGAAACGCGCCTTGGCCGCGGCCGAGGCGGCGCGCGTACGCTCCTCCAGCAGCCGCACCCGCTCGATCAGCGCCAGCATGCCCGCGCGATTGGCGGCAAAGGCCTCGCCGCCCGGCGACAGCATGGTTTCGATGACGGCCATCGGCACGCAATCCCTTGAAGCAGAGCCGAGAAGGGCCCGCGATCGAGACTGCCGGCCGCCCGCCTCGGCGTCTTGTGTCGAGTGGCTGTTCCGGCCGGTGCCGCCGCGCGGTGGCCATGTCCCTTTTGACCGGATCGGCGAGGCGACGCATTTCGAGTGGCAAAGCGGAATTCGTGGATGGCCGGGACAAGCCCGGCCAAGACGAGAATGGGCTGGGAGTGACGGGCGCCGGGTCGACCGGTGGCGCGGAGCCAGCGCGGTGGCGTGACACATCGTCTTGCCCGGGCTTGTCCCGGGCATCCATGACTTGCCCGCGCGCAATCACCCTCTGATCACGACAGCCGAACTCAACCCGCCTTCTTGGTCGGGTCCGCGCCGATGTCCCGGCCGGCCTCGTCCTGCGCCGCCAGCGCCCGGCGAAACGCCGGTCGTTCGGACAGGCGCTGCCAATAGGCCGACGTCGCCGGCACGAAATCCTTCGAAAGCCCCAGATTGGTGGCGAGCATCAGCGCGTAACCGACCGAGACATCGGCCGCGGTGAACCGGCCGGCGCAGAGCATATCGCTCTCGGCGACAACCCGGTCGACGGCGCGCAGCCGGCCGAGGAACCAGCGCGAATAGTCTTCCACCACCTGCGGGCTCCGCCGCTCCGGAGGCTCGAGCCTGGAATAGCGCAGCACCAGGGCCTGCGGGAAAGTCAGCGTCGCCTCGCCGAAATGCAGCCAGTTCAGATAGGCGCCGTAGTCCGGTTCGTCCGGCGCCACGGCGAGCGGCGTCGGGCCGTATTTGACCGCGAGATAGTGGCAGATGCCCGAAGACTCGGTCATCCGCGTCTCGCCATCGATGAGAAAGGGGATGGTGCCGAGCGGATTGATCGCCAGATAGTCCTTGGCGAGCACGCGCGGCGGAAACGGCAGCATCTTCAGGTCATAGGCCAGCCCGAGCTCCTCCAGCATCCACAAGGGGCGGAACGAGCGGGCACTGGCGCAGTGATAAAGCGTGATCATGGCGACGCGGTTTCTCAGGGTTTGTTGGTCTGGCCCGGCAAGGTGCCCATCATCTTGCACAGTACGGACAGCATGACCTCGTCGGCGCCGCCGCCGATCGAGGTGAGCCGGGAATCGCGATAGGCGCGGCTGACCGGGGTTTCGTTCATGAAACCCATGCCGCCCCAATATTGCAGCAGCGCGTCGCTGAGCTCGCGGTTGAGCCGGCCGGCCTTCAGCTTGGCCATGGTGGCGAGCCGGGTGACATCCTCGCCTTTCAGGTAAAGCGCGCCGGCGCGGTAGACGAGCGAGCGCAGCAGCTCGACCTCGGTCTGCAACTCGGCGATCCGGAAATGCACCACCTGATTGTCGAGGATCGACTGGCCGAACGCCTTGCGCTGGCGGGTATAGTCGATGGTCGCCTCGATCAGATATTCGTTCGACTTGAGGCCGGCGGCCGCTCCCCACAGCCGCTCCTCCTGGAACTGCAGCATCTGGTAGGTGAAGCCCTGGCCCTCCTCGCCGATGCGGTTGCGTTTCGGCACGCGCACATTGTCGAAGAAGATCTGCGCGGTGTCGGAGGAGTGCATGCCCATCTTGTCGAGCTTGCGGGCGATCTCGACGCCTTTCGTCTTCATCGGCACGCAGATCAGCGACTTGTTGCGATGCACCGGGCCGTCGCTGGTATTGGCCAGCAGGCAGATCCAGTCGGCCTGGGTGCCGTTGGTGATCCACATCTTGCCGCCGCTGATGACATAGTCGTCGCCGTCGGAACGGGCCTGGGTCCTGATCGAGGCGACATCCGAGCCGGCGCCCGGTTCCGACACGCCGAGGCAGGCGACAAAATCGCCGCTGATCGACGGCGCCAGGAATTCCCGGCGCAGCGCGTCGGAGCCGAAGCGCGCCAGCGCCGGCGTCGCCATGTCGGTCTGCACGCCGATCGCCATCGGCACGCCGCCGCACCGGATGGCGCCGAGCTCCTCGGCCATCAGCAGGGCGAAGGAGTAGTCGAGGCCTTGGCCGCCATAGTCGACCGGTTTGTTGAGGCCGAGAAAGCCGAGATCACCGAGCTTCTTGAACAGCTCGTGGGCGGGGAAGATGCCGGCCTTTTCCCAGTCGTCGACCAAAGGGTTGATCTCGCTGGCGATGAATTTCTGCAGGCTGCGCCGGACCTCTTCGTGTTCTGACGTATCGAGCATGGCCGGTTCCGTATCCCCTGGAGCGTCTGGACGTGATGGGTGGCGATCCGGGCGAGCTTGCCGCCGAACACCGGCCGCCGGCTTGCGTCCAGTGGTTACGCCAGATCGCCGCGCCTTGCCGCGGAGCTCCTGAAAATGTCCAGCTCGCGCGAGCCGGAAAAGATGGCGCGCGGTTTCAGGCCGTAGAAGCGCCGGATCGAATGGCTGAAATGGCTCGAGTCGGGATAGCCGATATCGAGCGCCAGATGCGCCATGTTGATCGCCTCATTGGCGAAATTCAAAAGATGACGGGCCCGCTTCCAGGCGCGCAGCGCCCGGAACGGCACATCGGTTTCGTCCTTGAACAGGTGCAGGAAGCGCGACACCGAGAGATTGGCGGCGGACGCGCAGGTGCTCGCCGGCAGGATGCTGCCGGGCTGGGCGCGCATCTCGTCGAGCACGCGGGCAATGCGCGGGTCGAGCCGGCGCTGCGCGAGCGGCGCTCCGAACACCTGCTCATCGAACTCGGCGGTGGTGATCTCGTGCTTGCGGGCGGTCTCGAAAAACACCCGATAGGCGGTCCGGATGCGCTCGGCCAGCACCAGCTGGCACATGGCGTCGCCGGTCCGGGCGAGATGGTCGAGCGCCGCTCGGTCCACCGTTTCCGGTTCGATCAGCACGCAGGCCACCGCCGGATATTCACTGGTCATGCTGTGCACGGTGTCGGGCAGCACCAGGGCGGCCTCGACCGTGCGTGTCGCCTGGCCGTCGACGGTCAGGTCGAGATTGCCGCGCATGGAGGCATAAAACATCAGCGCGCCGGAGGTGCGTTTGCGCGGCCGGCCGAGCAGTCCGGCATAAAACACCCGGTCCGGGCCGTAGAGCATGAACCGCTCCGAACAGGGCTTGCCGTCATTCATGCAGGTTCCTCCCATCCGCTGTGTTTTTGTTATGGGAGGACTATAGGCTTTCCGCGCCGGCCTTCCACCCTGGCAAAGGGACGCGGAGCGCGCCCGGGGCGAAGCGGCGGTTATGCCCGGCCTTCATCCAGTTCCAGATAGGTTTCGTGCGCATAGGTAATTTTATCGAATCACGGGCCGGAACCATGGGCAGGGCCTTGATTTGCGCCGGGATCGAATGATCTATGGCGCAACCGGCGTTTGCCCCGCGGCCCGCCGACAAATATCCCAGGAGGAATGCCGATGAAACGCCGCCACTTTATCGCCGCTACCGGGGTTGGCCTCGCCGCCAGCGCGGTCGCCGCCCCCGCGATCGCCCAGTCCGCTCCCGAAGTGAAGTGGCGCCTGACCTCGAGCTTCCCGAAATCGCTCGACACCATCTACGGCGCCGCGGAGACGGTCTCCAAGCAGGTCGCCGAGATGACCGACAACAAGTTCCAGATCCAGGTCTTCGCCGCCGGCGAAATCGCCCCGGCCCTGGCCGCAGCCGATGCCGCGTCGAACGGCTCGGTCGAGATGTGCCACACCGTGTCCTATTATTACGTCGGCAAAGATCCGACCTTCGCGGTGGCCTCGTCGGTGCCTTTCGGCATGAACGCGCGCCAGCAGAACGCCTGGCTGCAGAGCGGCGGCGGCAACGAGCTGTTCAACGAATTCTACAAGAAATACAATCTTCACGGCATTCAGACCGGCAATACCGGCGCCCAGATGGGTGGCTGGTTCCGCAAGGAAATCAAGACGGTCGCCGATCTCAACGGCCTGAAGATGCGCATTGGCGGCATTGCCGGCCAGGTGCTGCAGAAGCTCGGCGTGGTGCCCCAGCAGATCGGCGGCGGCGACATCTATCCGGCTCTCGAGCGCGGCACGATCGACGGCGCCGAGTGGGTCGGGCCCTATGACGACGAGAAGCTCGGCTTCAACAAGGTCGCGCCCTTCTACTATTATCCCGGCTGGTGGGAAGGCGGACCGGCGGTCCATTCCTTCATCAATCTGGAGAAGTGGAACTCCCTGCCCAAGGCCTACCAGGCTGTGCTGACCAATGCCTGCGCCAACGCCACCACCATCATGACGGCGAAATACGACCTGCAAAACCCGCCGGCCCTGCGCCGGCTGGTGGCGGCCGGCACCCAGCTCCGGCCGTTCCCGCAGGAAGTGATGGAAGCCTGCTACAACGCCACCAACGAATTGTGGGCCGAGATCAGCGCCAAGAACGCCGACTTCAAGAAGGCGATCGAGGCCATGCAGGCCTCGCGCAACGACCAGTATCTCTGGTGGCAGGTGGCCGAGTTCACCTATGACGCCTTCATGATCCGCCAGCGCGCGCGGCGCTGAGCACCGGCGCCGCCCGCGGGCGGCGGCGCGAGCTTCTCGTCGACGGGCCGCATCCTCCGGGATGCGGCCCGTTTTCGTCCGGCGCCCCGGCAGCCGGCCGGGCCATACAAAGATGCGGACCGCCGCACCCACCGGCCGTTTCGGCCATGGCGCGGCCTGCGATCATTGACTAAAAATGACCCTGGTGATTCTCAGCCGGGGGGCAAAGCGCCGTTTGATGACCAGTGCCGGGGACCAGATCAGGCGGCCTCGGGCTCTTCGGCCCGTCCTGGCGCGCGCCGTCCCGGCGATCCTCGCGACGGTGGTCCTGGCGGGCTGCGAGCGCAGCCCGGCCGCGCCGACCTTCAGTTTCTTCGGCTCGTATTTCCCGGCCTGGATCATTTGCACCGGCCTCGGCGTCGTCGCGGCGGTCGCCATGCGCAAGATCTTCATCGTGGCCGGGCTCGACGAGGCCCTCCCGGTGAAGCTCTTGGTCTATGCCAGCCTGGCGCTGATCGCGGCGGTCGGGCTGTGGTTCTTCTGGTTCGGCGGAGGGCCACGCTGATGGCCGCCTCTCCGGCACGCCGCTTCGCCGCCAAGGCGATCGGCTGGGCCATCATCGCCGGCGGCCTGGCCGCCGGTTATTTCGTGCTCGACGACATGGACCGGCGACCGCGCACCGACGCTGCCGAGATCGAAGCGCCGGTCATCAACGTCTCCTCCAACGTTCCCGGCCGGATCATCGCCTTCAAGGTCGACAACAATGCCGCGGTGAAGCGCGGCGACGTCCTGTTCGAGATCGATCCCGAACCCTATCAGTTGCGTCTCGACCAGGCGCGCGCCGAAGTCCGGGCGGCCGAGTCGGAGGTCGCCCAGGGCGGCCGCAACATCGCGACCCAGAAGACCAATGCCGAGATCGCGGACGAGCAGATCCGGCGGGCCAGGGCCAATCTCGCGCTGGCCGAGCAGACCCTGAGCCGGCTGGAGCCACTGCTGCCGCGCGGCTTCGTGTCGGCCCAGCAGGTCGACCAGGCGCGCACCGCCCGGCGCGACGCCGATGTCAGCCTGCAGCAGGCCCTGCAGCAATCCAAGGCGGCGACCCAGATCATCGGCACGCTGGAGACCCGCCAGGCCCAGCTCGCCACCGCCACCGCTGTCGCCGCCATTGCCGAGCGCGACCTGCGCAACACCGTGATCCGCGCGCCGTTCGACGGCAAGATCGTCGGCCTGACCCGCTCGGCCGGCGAATATGTGCTGACCGGCCAGGCGGTGTTCACGCTGATCAATACCGAGCATTGGGAGGCGGTGGCCAATTTCCGCGAGACCGATCTCGGCAATATCCGCCCCGGCACCGAAGCCGAGGTTTTCGTCATGGCCGACCGCAAGCGGCTGATCCGCGGCACGGTCCGCGCCATTGGCTGGGGCGTGCGCTCCGATGAGGCGATCACGCTCCTCGGCCTGCCGATTATTTCGCGCTCGCTCAACTGGGTCCGGGTCGCCCGCCGCTATCCCGTCTATATCCACCTGCACGAGCCGCCCGACGCGCTGATGCGCATCGGAGCCTCGGCGGTCGTCATCCTGACCAGCGGGCAGGCGGGCCATGGCTCCGAACCGTCCGGTCACTGAGGCGTCCCTGCTGAGCGTGCTCGGCGCGGAGCTCAAGCCCACGCCCGGCCGGCTCGGCCTGTCGCTGCGCATGGCCCTGATGTGCATGGCCGTGGTGATCGTCTCCATGGCCTTCCAGGTGCCGGAGGCGGCGCTCTCCTGCTACCTCATCTTCTTCGCTTCCAAGGTCGATGCCGGCACCAGCACGGCCATGGGCGTCGCGCTGATCGTCGGCGCGGCGGTCGGCATCGCCATCGGCGTCGTCTTCGTCATGATCTCCGCCGACGAACCGGCCGTGCGCCTGGCCTTCATGGCCCTGTTCACCTTTGCCGGCATGTTCTTCTCGCGGGCCACCCGGCTCGGACCGGTGGCGAGCACGGTCGGCTTCGCGCTGGCCTTCGTGATGACGCTGTTCGACGACGTGCCGATCCCCGAGCTGCTGGTGCGCGCGCTGATGTGGATGTGGATCGTCGTGCTGGTGCCGATGGCCATGTTGATCCTGGTCAACCTGATCGGCGGCCGCAGCCCCGCCGAACTGCTCAAGGAGGCGGTGGCCGAGCGGCTCGAGGTCCTGGCCGCGCTGTTCCGTGACGACACGCCGTCGGCGCGCGACCGGCTGATCCGGCTTCTCGGCCAGGGCAATGGCGAGGCCCGCAAGCTGCAGAAGATGGCCGGGCTGGTGACCGCCCTGCCGCCGCGCGAGGTGGCCCGGCTCGGCGAATTGCTCGGGCTGACCTACCGGCTGATGGTGGCGGCCGAGGTTCTGGTCGACGAGGCCGGGCCTGCCTCGCCATTGCCGCCCGTGCTCGCCGTGCTCGCCGGCCCCTGCGCCGCCGCCGCCCAGGCGGTGCGCACCGGCGCCGCGCCCGGCGCGACGGTGGCGGTGACGCCGGAGGATCCGTTCTTCGGCTTCCATGCCGGCGCCCAGCCGACGGTCCTCGCCGACATCGCGGCGCTCGTGCGTGATGTCGGACGCGCCTTGTCGACCGAGCGCGAGCCGGTCGATGCCGGCGCGGAGGCCGGCGAGCCGCTGCTCGCCGCGGACGCCTTCAGCAACCCGGCCTATACGCGTTTCGCGCTGAAGACGACGCTCGCCGTGGTGATCTGCTACCTGATCTATACCTCGCTCGACTGGTTCAGCGTCCACACCGCGCTGATCACCTGTTTCTATGTGGCGCTGTCGAGCCTCGGCGAGACCATTCACAAGCTGACGCTCAGGATCGCCGGCGCCCTGGTCGGCGGGGCGCTCGGCATCGGTTCGATCGTGTTCCTGATGCCGCATATGCAGGATGTCGGCGAACTGGCGCTGCTGATCGGCGCGGTCGCCTTCCTGGCCGCCTGGATCTCGGTCGGCAGCGAGCGCATCTCCTATATGGGCTGGCAGATCGCGCTCGCCTATTTTCTCTGCACCTTGCATGGCTTCGGGCCGAGCTTCGACCTCGCCACTGCGCGCGACCGCGTCATCGGCATCCTGATCGGCAATGTCGTGATGACCCTGGTCTTCGCCAATATCTGGCCGGAGAGCATCGGGCCGGCGATCCGCGCCGGACTTGCCGGCTGCCTGGACACCCTGGCGACCCTGGTCCGGCCGGCCGCGCTGGCGCCCGCTGCGCTGGCGGCGACCGCCGAGCGCTTCCACACCGGCCTCGCCAAGGCCCGTTCGAGCCGTGGCTATCTCGGTTTCGAACCGCAAGCCGTGCGGATGGATGCGGCGGCCGTCGCCGAAACCGATTCGGCCATGCGCGATATTCTCACGCTCTCGGCGCCGTTTTTCGTGCTCGCCGGCCAGCCGCCGTCGCTGACCTGGCAGGCTCATGCACCGAAACCTGTGCAAGACGCGGCTCTTGCCTACCAGAAGGCGGTGACAAACTGGCTCTCGGCCTATGCCGCGGCTATCAAGGACGGGCGCCCTGCGGCGGACCGCCCACGCTGGTCCGGTTCGACGGAGGGTGTCGAGGCCGCCTTCGCCAAGGCAAAGGGCCTGTCGGCAGACACCGGCGCCGAGATTGCCAGGCGCCTGGCCCTTTACCGAAGCCTGGACGGCCAGCTGAGACGGTTTGGCGCTGAGAAGGCTGGATAGCCGGCCGGTTGCGGTGAGTGGCTGATGCGTTCGGATGGACAGTCGACGGGGCGGACGGCACGGGCGGGCGCCTGCGATGTTCGCCGGCTCGCGACCGCCCTTGGTCTCGCGGGCCTGCTCGCGGGCTGCGCCGCATCCTCCATCGCCCTGGCGCCCGAGAGCCCGCAGACGCCCTGGCGCGGCGATCAGCCGGCGGCCCAGGCCCAGGTGGACGCGCCGGCCGTGATCCCCGCCCGCCCCGGCGCGCCGCCCGAGCCGGGACCTGTCCCGCCCGGCACGCGCGGGCCCGATTTCGCGCTGCCGCCCCACCCGGCTTTGCCGATCGGCATCGCGCGTCCCGATATCGATCCGCGCCACGTCTATACGCTGCCCGAGCTGATCGATATCGCGCAAATGGCCAATCCGGTCACCCGTGGCGCCTGGGAGCGGGCGCGCGAGGCGGCGCTGACGGTCGGCGCCGCCAGGGCGACCTATCTGCCGATCCTGACCGCCGACGTGATCGCCGGCTATCAGCGCGCCACCCAGGCGGTTCCCGGTCTCGAGGTCAATTCCCAGACCCGGCCCGGCATCGACGTCACCAGCGGCGGCGTCGCAACCTCGCTCATCGTGCCCGGCGGCACCGTGACCGCACAGGGCCGCGAGGTCATTCCTTCGCTCACCGTCAAATGGCTGCTGTTCGATTTCGGCCGCCGCGACGCCGTGGTCGAAAGCGCGCGCCAGCTGTCGACGGCCGCCAATGTCAGCTTCAACGGTACCCACCAGAAACTGATCTTCGATGTCAGCCGGGCCTTCTTCGCCCTGAACGCGACGCGCGTCCAACTGCGCGTCGGCCGGGACAGCGCCCAGGCGGCGCGGCTCGTCCACGAGGCGGCCAAGGCGCGCCTCGGCCGCGGCATCGGCACCACCATCGAGGTGGCCCAGGCGCGCCAGCAGGTAGCCCAGGCCGATCTGGCGCTGACCCAGGCCGAGGGCCAGGCACGCGACACCTATCATTCCCTGCTCGAGGCGATGGGGGTTGCCCCGACGCTGACTATCCAGATCCAGGATATCAGCGGGCGGCCCCTGCCGCGGGTCTTTCCGGCGGATCTCAACCGGTTGATCGAGGCTTCGCTGAAGCGCCGGCCGGATGTCCAGGTCGCCTTCGCCAGGCTGGCCGCGAGCCGCCAGGGCATTGCGCGCGCACGTGCCGATTTCATGCCGCAGGTGGCCCTGCTCGGCACCGCCAACCAGAACATCAGCTCGCTCACCGTGACCGACAGCCGGCTGCGCTCGAGCGCCACCGTCGGCGTCAATTCGCCCAATCTGTCGCTGCTGCTCGGCGTCAGCATGCCGCTTTACGACGGCGGCCTGCGCGACGCCCAGCTGAAGGCGGCGGAAGCACAGGCGGCGGCCTCCGAGCAGGACCTGCGCCAGGTCGAGAACATGGCGGCACGCCAGATCGTGGTCGCCTATGACGTGCTGCGCACCAGCCTGGCGGCCCATGCCGCGGCGACCGAACTGACCAGCGCGGCGCAGACCACGAGCACGGCGACGCTCGAATATTATCGAACCGGGCTCGGCACGCTGACCGACGCCACCATCGCGCAGACCGCGCTGTTCCAGGCCCGCCTCGCCAGGGCCAAGGCGCATAGCGACGCGCTGGTCGCCGCCGCGACCATTGCCTTCGCCACGGGCATGCTGACCAACCGCCTGTCGCCCGCGCGGCTTTGACGATGGCGCCTCCGGCGAGGCGTCGGTCATCACGCTGCTACAGTTCGGCCTCCACAGTCGGCGCAGCGGCATGCGCAGGGATTCGCCCGGAGCCTCAGGGGATCCGCATCCAGGCTGTGGCCGCCATATGCGAGCGAGTCTGGGAGGGGCTCCATGACGAATCCGGTATCCGCCGCAGCGGTCCGGTCTGCCAACCGGAGCACCGTTTCCGGTTACGCGGCAAGCAACGTGACGAATTCGGGCATCACGGCGTCCTCCGCGCCGCGTTCAAATGGCGTCGCCGGTCCGGATGCGACGGGCGGAACGGCCGAGCCGGCCGTATTTCCGGGCTATCTGCGGCCCGGCGCGGCCGTCGCGGCGCGCGGCGCCGAAGCCGGGCCGTCCGGCGGTGGGCGCCGGTCCGGCAGGCCGGCCACGCCGTCCCAGGACGGTGCGGGGGGCGTGCATGGCGTGGCCTCGGTGGACTATGCGCGATACCACGAGATGCTGCAGGGGGGCGCGGAGCGGTCCCAGAGGCTCGACGCCGGAACGGTGGAACGGGCGAGGCGGGCCTATCTCACCGACGGCGTGAAGGAGGCTTCACCGATCTCGCCGCCGCCGCCGTCGGTCGGCACGGATGCCGCGCGCCGGCCCTCCGATCCCGCGCCGGATTCCGATGGGGCGCGGCTGTTCGTCGACGGTGCCCGGGGCGGCATATCGTTCCGGCGCGGGGCCGCCCCCGGCTTCGCCCCGGATGCGGCCTCCGTGCCCACCACCATCGAGCCCAAGATCGAAGCCCAGATGGGCCAGCGCGGCTGGACCAGGCAAGCCATCGAGGACCTGATCGCGCATCCCGACCGGACCGTGGCGACACGCCATTCCCGCTTTGACGAGACACAGGGAAAACGCCTTGACGATCCCGCCATGGGTTATGCCGCGCGAGACGGCTCCTATGTCGTGCGCAATGAGCGGACAGGCGCGGTCGTGCAGGTGTCCGACAAGCGCGAGCCGGGATGGAAGGCGCCGTGGTGAGGCTCATCGCAGCGGCGGAGGCTGGCGGCCGTGGCGATGATCCGCTGGGCCGGCCGACCATTCGCCTGCATGGCGTGGCGCTGTTCAGCAAGACCGACAGCTACCGGCTGCTGGCGCATTGCCGCGGCCACGCCATCGCCGTGCTCGGTATCGAGGGCTTCCGCCTGGACGGCGTCAATCGCATTCCCGACATGAACTATATCGCCGACTTTTCCTCGGTCCTGGCCGTCTCGGATCGTGGCGAGCGGGTCGGCAGGTCGATTCGCTACGGCGAGGCATTCCTCAAGCTCGTGCCGAGGGAAGGCGTGCTGCTTGAATTCGTGCTGGCCGAGGCCTGACCGAATTTCTTGGCGCCGGGCCGCCTGATGCGGCTTGTCGATCGACGCGCCGGCCCGAGCCATTCGTCAGCGCGCGGGCAAGGACCGCGACCGTGCGCCGGGGTCGTTCGGGAATGGGTTCTGGCCGGGGGAGGTTTGGTACAGCCGGCTGGTTTCGAACCAGCTACCTCCAGAGCCACAATCTGGCGCTCTACCAAGTGAGCTACGGCTGCACATGCGATCGCGGCGGGACGCCCGGTCGACGCGGACCCTAGTAGTCTGAAGGGCCGGTCTTTGCAAGACGGCCACGGGTGACGAAAATCATCGATTCTCGTTTTTCCGCCGCCGGGTCGAAAAAAAAAGGCCCGGGCCGAGGCCCGGGCTTGGAGGCTTGACCGCGTGCTGCATGACGCGGTCCTGGGAGGAGGGGTCTGCCTGCCGGGGCACCGGCGGCATCGAGGCCGGCGGGCGCGACGGGCGCCGGCCGGACCCGGATCATCAGGTTCGCGCGATCACTTCGCGGCGGTCTTGAAGGCCTTCTCGACCTTCTCCTTGACCGGCTCGACGGTGTCGGTGGCAACCTTCTGGGCGATCGCCGAGAGATCCTTGGCCTGGCCCTGGAAGGTCTCGAACTGCTTGCGCAGGTAAGCCGACTGCAGCTCGACGACTTCGGCGAGCGTCTTCACGCCCATCAGGTCGCGAACGTGATCGAAGCCGGCATTGAGATTGATGCGGGTGGCTTCCAGCGCCTTCAGATTGAAGTCCTTCACGCCGGTCGAAGCGGTGGCATAGGTGTCTTCCAGAAGGTCGGTGGTCTCTTCGGCCGCGGCCTTCAGCTTGGCATAGCCGTCCTTCAGCTGGACGACGACCTTGTCGGCGGTTTCGCGCAGCGCGGCCGGAACCTCGACCTTGGACAGGTCGAAAGCGGCGGCGTCGAACTTCGGCATTTCGAACTTGGTCAGGTCGAAGGCCGGGAACGGCGAAGCGGTGGCGGTGCTGGTTTCGGTCTTGGCCGGTTTGGCAACTTGGCTCATGTCGCATTTCCTCACGGGGAATCGAACATCGAGGTCCCGTGAAGCCTTCCCCCTAGATGAGGCTTCCCCGGGCGAACCGACCCGCAGTTTGACTGCTTGGAGATCGGCGTTGCCCATGGCCATAGCGCAATTCATTGTGCGACGCAACATTTTACTGCAATGCACAAGGCGCAGATGTCCATTCGGTCGCCGGAGCCCGCTGATCCGCCCGCGTTTTCGTAAGCAGTGTCAGGCCTTGCCGTTGCGCTGCGTCCGTCCCGCGCCGCCGGTCAGCGTGGCGCCGAGCTCTTTCGCCTGAGCCTGCATGGCCTGCATCTGGCTCTTCAGGAACTCCGCCTGGAGTTGCATCACTTCGACCATGTCGGTCGCCCGCACCAGTTTCTGGGCGAAGGCAAAACTCGCCGCGACGTTGATTTCCGCAATCTCGATGGCCTTGCGGCCGACATCCCGGGCTCCGGACTGGACGGTTTCGCCCGAGCCCTCCATGGCCGTCACGGTGCGGTGCGCGGCTCCGACGAAGCCGTCGAAGGCCTTGCGCGCCTGCTCGACGCTCTTGTCCGCGAACTCGCGCATCTCCAGCGGGATCTCGTAGGCAACGGGTGCTTTGGCGACCATGCGGCCCTCCCCGACTCAGTTTGCAAACCGACGCCCTTGCTGCGAATCATTGCCCATATCGGCGCAAAGCGGAAGCGCTTCCGGTCCAAGTCACGGTCCAAGTCCCCAGCGGCGGCGATTGCGGATGCGCCGACGGCGCCTACATTAACCCTAACGAAGGGTTGAGTGTCCGGAGCGGCGGGCCGGCGTGGACGGGCGGCGTCGGTTCCGACACTATCCGTCAAGATTTCGTTCATCATGTTGGTGGCGCGACCGCGTGCCGCCGTTTAGGGGATCGCCCGGATGACATCCCTGCCGCCCGATGTCGCGACGGTGCTCGCGGAGCCGGCGATCGCCGGCCTTATCGCCGAAGCCGCCCCCTGGTGGCTGTGGTCGGCCGATGCGACGCGGCTGGTCGCCACCAATGCCGCCGGCGCGCGCGCCATGGGTCTCGCCGGCGCTGCGGCCGCGACCGAGCGGGCCTATGCGACGAGCCATCCATTGGCCGGACAGATCGCCCGCCTCGCGCCGAACCTGCCGGCGGACGGGGTGCCGCGGCTCGAGCGGCTGCGCCTGTTCGGCCGCTTCGGATCGGAGAACGCGCTCGCCCAGGCGCGCCTCGTGCGTGTCGGCGCGGCGGCCATGGTGGTCGTGACGCTGGTCGCGGCGGCCAAGGGACCATCGCCACGCGCCGCCGCATTGTCGTTCATTCAGGACCTTCAGGTGCCGGCTGCCCTGTTCGACGACCAAGGCGCGCCGCTCGGGGTCAGCGCGGTCGCCAAGGTTTTCGCCGGTGTCGATCTCAACGCCCTGATCGGCGTCGAGGCGCCGCAGGTCACGGCGGCCTTGGCGGAGCGTGGTCTGGCGCGGGTCGATCTGGTCACCGGTTCGCTGGTGGTATCGGCCCTGCCGGCGGCCGGCGCGCTGGTCGCCTTCCTCGGTGCTCGCGAGCGCCAGGAACCCGAGCCGGGCCTGAGGCTGGTGGCATCGTCGGCAAGGCCGGCGAGCCCGGAACCCGTGGCTGTCCCCGTGTCGCCGGCCGATCAGGACGTCGCGCCCGCGGCTCCGCAGATCGACGCCGCGGACGGCGCGGCGCCGGTTGCCCCGGCGCCCGTGCCCATGCCGGTCGTCGAAGCCGCCCTTGTCGAAACGCCCGCCGCTGTGCCCGTCGAAACGGCTGCCGCCCCCGCCGCCGCCGATGCCGCGCTCCAAACGCCGGCGCGCTTCTCCTGGCGGCTCGACGCCGCCCGCCGCTTCGCCGCGATCGATCCGGCCGTCGTCGCCGGGCCGGACGGCCTGACCATAAGCGAAGCCGCGGATCGCTTCGGTCTCGACCCCGAGGGCCGCTTGGCCGCGGCCTTCGACGCGGCCAAGCCGTTCAGCGGCCTCGCCACCGTCTGGCCGCTCGGCGGGACGCGCCGGCTGTCAGTGACCCTGGCCGCCTTTCCGAGCCTGCGAGACGGCGCCGTCCAGGGTTATTCCGGTTTCGGCCTGGTCACCGGCGAGCTGGCGCCGGCCGTGGTGCCGGCTATCGACACCACGCCCGCGCCGGAGGAGATTGGGCCGGACGAGCCCGCCGGGGACGGCGCGCCCGAAACCGGCAATGTTGCGTCCGGGCCGGTGGAGGCCCAGCCGGAACGAGACGAAGCCGATATGGCGGCGACGCCGACGGCGGCTGCCGCCGATCTGTCCGAGGCCATTGTGGCACCGGCCGACCAGACCGCTCCTGTCGATCATTCGGTCCAGGTCTCGTTAACCGAACCGACCGTTGAGGCTGTCGCCAGCCGGTCGGGGACTGCTACCCAGCCGGCCCCGGAAATCGCCGCCTCGGCGACGGAGTCGCTGCGTGACGATGCAAATGATGCCGCCGATGCCAGATCCCGCGATGCCAAGCACGGCGAGCCGACGCATGACGAGCCGAAGCAGGCCGATGCCAAGGATGCCGGAACGCCGGTGGCCGCTCCGTTCGAGGAGCAGCGCCCGGTGCTGACAGTGCATACCAATCCGCCGAATGTCGTCGCCCTGCGCAGCTCCGCCGGCCAGGACGCCAAGCGCATCGCCACGCTGTCGCCGGGCGAACGCAACGCTTTCCGCGAGATTGCCAAGGCGCTGGGCGCCAGGGCCGATGCCGATGATGCGGCCGCCGCACCGAAGGCGACCGTGGCGCCGGAACCAGCCGAGCCGAAAGTGACCGCGGCGCCGGAGTTGGCCGAGCCGGACTTGACGGCTCCGGACCTGGGCACATCGAACTTGGCGACATCGAACCTGGCCACTCCGGACTTGGCCACGCCGGACTTGGCGGCTCCGACGGCGCCGGTGGCCAAGCTGGTGACATCCGCCGAACTGACGGCCGTCGAGACGGCCGACAAGGCTGTTGAGACCGCTGCGGCCATTGAACCGGCGGCGGCCAGCGCGATCGAGGCGGAGGTGGCGGACGCCGCCCACGAACCGCAGGCTGTCGACACCGCCGCGCAGGCCGCGATCGACGAGGTCGTGCCGGTCGAAGCCGATCCGCCCTTGCCGGAGGCTTCGGTCGCGCCCGCCCATGCCGAACTGGTGACGCCGGCGATCCCTGATGCACCGGCGATCCCGGACGCCTCAGCGATCCCGGATGCGCCAGCGATCCCGGATGCGCCGTCGATCATGCCGCCCCGGAATTTCGTCGATGCCGGAACGCCGTTCGGTCCGCTGCCGAGCGCCTTTGGCACGGCCGCGGGCGAGAGCCCTGCGCCGACGCCCCTGATCCAGCCGCCGCCGGTCCTGCCGTTGCCGGCGATGGTTGCCGGCACCGACGCGAATACCCGGGCGCTGCTCGACCGCATGCCGCTCGGCCTGCTGGTCCATCGCGGCAATTCGGTGCTGCTGGCCAATCGGACGCTGCTCGACTGGATCGGTTATGCCGACGAGGCTTCGCTCGAAGCCGCGGGCGGCGTGGCGCGGGTCTTCGCCACCGAAACCCATGGCGACCAGATCGGCTCCGACGCGGCGCTGGCCATCACCGCCGCCGACGGTTCGGTGGTGCCGGTCGAGGCGCGCTTGTCGAAATTCGCCTGGGCCGGCGAACAGGCCTTCCTGTTCACGCTCACCCGCATCGAGGCGACGCCTGACGGTGAGGCGGAAACCGCGACCCTGACCGAATTGCGCGGCCGGCTCGAGGAGGTCGAGCAGATCCTCGACACCGCCACCGACGGCATCGTCATCCTGGCGCCGGATGGGGCCATCGAGAGCATGAATCGCTCGGCCGAGGCCCTGTTCGGTTATGAATCGGCCGATGTGAAGGGGCGCAGCTTCACCACCCTGTTCGCGCCCGAGAGTCATCGCTCGGCGATCGACTATTGCGACGGCCTCCTGGCCAATGGCGTCGCCAGCGTGCTCAATGACGGCCGCCAGATCATCGGCCGGTTCAAGCAGGGCGGCCTGATCCCGCTCTACATGACCATGGGACGCACCGGGCCGCGCGCCCGGCCGAAGCTGGCCGCGGTGTTCCGCGACATGACCCAGTGGAAGAAGGCGGAAGAGGATCTGGTCGCCGCCAAGCGCCAGGCCGAGCAGGCCTCATCGCAGAAATCCGATTTCCTGGCCAAGATCAGCCACGAGATCCGTACGCCGCTCAACGCCATCATCGGCTTCTCCGAGGTGATGATGGAGGAGCGTTTCGGCCCGATCGGCAACGAGCGCTACCGCGACTACCTGAAGGATATCCATTCTTCCGGCGGCCACGTGCTGTCGCTGATCAACGATCTCCTGGATCTCTCCAAGATCGAGGCCGGCAAGCTCGAATTGTCGTTCACCAGCGTCGATCTCAACGACGTCGTCCAGTCGACGGTGGCGATCATGCAGCCGCAGGCCAATCGCGAACGGGTGATCATCCGCTCGTCGCTGATGGGCAAGCTGCCGAATGTCGTGGCGGATGCCCGCTCGCTGCGCCAGATCGCGCTCAATCTCCTGTCGAACTCGGTGAAGTTCACCCCGGCCGGCGGCCAGATCATCGTCTCGACCGCCTTGTCGGATGCCGGCGAAGCGGTGCTGCGGGTGCGCGACACCGGGGTCGGCATGACCGATATCGAGCTGCAAGCGGCCATGGAGCCGTTCCGCCAGGTCGCAACCTCCAATCCGCAAAGCGTCAAGGGCACCGGCCTCGGCCTGCCCCTGACGAAAGCCCTGGTCGAGGCGAACCGCGCGAGTTTCGGCATTTCCTCCACGCCCAATCAGGGCACCCTGGTGGAAGTGGTGTTCCCGGCGACACGGGTGCTGGCGGAATAGCGGCCCGAACCACGCGAAACCTTGAAACGGCGCGCCTCCCATGCGAGGAAGCGCGCCTCCTTATCGGTGCATTTTCGCGCCGCCCTTCAAGGGAATCCGCGTCCATGGCGACCTTCAAGCCACTCGTCTTCTCCGGCATGCAACCGTCCGGCGACCTGCACCTCGGCAATTACCTGGGCGCGCTGGTCAATTGGGTGCGCATGCAGGAGACGCACGACTGCATCTATTGCGTCGTCGACATGCACGCGATCACGGTGTGGCAGGACCCGGCCCAGCTGCAGAAGGCGATCCGCGAGGTGACCGCGGCCTATATCGCCGCCGGCATCGACCCGAAGCGCTCGATCCTGTTCAACCAGAGCCAGGTGCACGAGCACGCCGAACTGGCCTGGGTGTTCAATTGCATCGCGCGCATGGGCTGGATGAGCCGCATGACCCAGTTCAAGGAAAAGGCCGGCAAGGACCGCGAGAACGTCTCGCTCGGCCTGTTCGCCTATCCGAGCCTGATGGCGGCCGACATCCTGGTCTATCGCGCGACCCATGTTCCGGTCGGCGAAGACCAGAAGCAGCATCTGGAACTGACCCGCGACATCGCCATCAAATTCAACAATGACTTTGGCCCGCGCATCGCCGAGCTCGGCCATGGCGATGCCTTCTTCCCGGTCACCGAGCCGGTCATCATGGGGCCGGCGACGCGCGTCATGAGCCTGCGCGACGGCACCAAGAAGATGTCGAAATCGGATCCGTCGGATTATTCGCGCATCAACCTGACCGACGATGCCGACACGATCTCGCAGAAGATCCGCAAGGCGCGCACCGATCCCGAGGCTTTGCCCTCGGAAGAGAAGGGCCTGGAGGGCCGTGCCGAGGCGGACAACCTGGTCGGCATTTTTGCCGCCCTGTCCGGCCGGACCAAGGCCGACGTGCTGGCCGAATTCGGCGGCGGCCAGTTCTCCGGCTTCAAGGCGGCGCTGGCCGACGTGGCGGTCGCCAAGCTCGCGCCGATCACCGGCGAGATGAAGCGGCTGGTCGCCGATCCCGCCGAAATCGACCGGATCCTGGCGGAGGGATCGCTGCGCGCCCGCGCCATCGCGGCCCCTGTCATGGCCGCGGTCAAGGACATCGTCGGCTTCGTCCGGTCCTGACCGCCCGGCGGTTGCGCCGAGCGGCCGGGAGCTTGTCCCCGGCCGTCTCCGTCTTGCCTGTTGACTCCGGGCTCGCCGCTCGGAACTGTGGCCACCAAGAATATCCGCGCGGATTTTCCCGCGCGGGGGGAATGGGAGCCATATCCATGAAATATCTGTTCCGTGGCGCGCTGGTAGCCGCCATCCTGGGCGGAGCCGGCGCCGCGAGCGCCCAGCAGCTCGCCCCGAGCCCGACGCTCGACGCCATCCGCGCCCGCGGCCATCTCGAATGCGGCGTGCATCTCGGCCTGCCGGGCTTCTCCTTCGCCAATGACAAGGGCGAGTGGACCGGCCTCGATGTCGACTATTGCCGCGCGCTGGCCGCCGCCGTCCTCGGCGATGCCACGAAGGTGCGGTTCACGCCGACCTCGGTGCAGCAGCGCTGGCCGGTGCTGCAATCCGGCCAGGTCGACGTGCTCTCGCGCAACACCACCATCACCTATTCGCGCAACGTCACGCTCGGGGTGAATTTCCAGGGCATCAATTTCTACGAGGGCCAGACCTTCATCGTGCGCACCGCCTCGGGCGCCAAGAAGCCCTCCGATCTCGAGAACGCCTCGATCTGCGTCGCCGCCGGCTCGACCGAGGAGCGCATGGCGGCCGACTATTTCCGCGAGCGCAATCTCAAGGTCTCGATCATCAACTTCCAGAAGAACGACGACGCGATCGCCGCCTATGACGCCGGCCGCTGCGACAGCTACACCGCCGGCCTCGGCGCGCTCGCCGGCCAGCGCATCAAGCTGAAGAACCCGGCCGAACACACGATCATGACCGAGACCATTTCCAACGATCCGCAGGGGCCGGTGACCCGCTGGGGCGACGAGCGCTGGCAGGCGATCGTCCGCTGGGTGCTGAACGGCGTGATCGCCGCGGAATATCTCGGCGTCACCTCGAAGAACGTCGACGACATGCGCGCCAATTCGAAAAACGCCGAGATCCGCCGCCTGCTCGGCGCCGATGGCGGCTTCGGCGCCATGCTCGGCCTGTCCAACGACTGGATGTTCAACGCCATCAAGCAGGTCGGCAATTACGCCGAGAGCTATGAGCGCACCGTCGGCAAGGGCTCGCCGCTCGGCCTCGAGCGCGGCCAGAACCAGCTCTGGACGCGCGGCGGACTGCTGTTCACTCCGCCGTTCCAATGACCTGACGGCCGGCGCGCCCGGGGCTGCCCGGGCGCGCCGGCCTGACCGTCCCGCCGCCATCGCGGCCTCTCCTCGCCGTCGCGGGAGAGGCCCACCGTCCTCCTGACGTCGTGTGCCATGGCTGAACTGACCCGGCTCATCTACGACAAGCGTGTCCGCGAGATCTTCTGGCAGGTCGTGATCCTGCTCGCCCTCGTCGTCGTCACCGTGTTCATCGTGCGCAACGCGTCGCAGAACATGGTCAATGCCGGCATCGCCTCCGGCTTCGACTTCCTGTGGCGCACCTCGGGCATCGACGTGCCCTTCGTGCTGACCGGTTACACCAGCAATTCTAATATTCTGGGTCTGCTCTGGGTCGGCGTGGTCAACACCCTGGTGGTCACCATCGTGTCGATCATCGGGGCCACCTTGCTCGGCTTCGTGATCGGCGTGGCCCGGCTGTCGAAGAACAAGCTGCTGTCGGGCATGGCGGGCGCCTTCATCGAGATCGTGCGCAATATCCCGCTCCTGTTCTTCGTCATGTTCTGGTACTCGCTGGTCATCAACGCCTTGCCGGCGCCGCGCCAGTCGATCGGCATTTTCAGCGTCGCCTTCCTGAACAATCGCGGCCTGACCATTCCGGTGCCGACCGAAACCTCGGCCTTCAGGATCGCCGCCCTGGTGGTGATCGCCGGCATCGTCGCCCAGGCGGCGATCGCGCTGTGGGCGAAGCGCCGGCGCGACGAGACCGGTCAGATCTTTCCGGCCTGGGCCACCGGCCTCGGCCTGCTCATCGGCCTGCCGATCCTCGCCTTTTGCACCGCCGGTTTCCTCACCACCTGGGACGTGCCGGCCTTTCGCGGCTTCAATTTCCGCGGCGGCTTCGTGCTGGTGCCGGAATTCGTCGCGCTGTTCCTGGCGCTGACCGTCTATACCGCCGGCTTCATCGCCGAGGTCGTGCGCGGCGGCATCCAGGCGGTGGTCAAGGGCCAATGGGAAGCGGCTTACGCGCTTGGGCTCAGGTCGAACCGGGCGCTGAATCTCGTCGTCATCCCGCAGGCCATGCGGGTGATGATCCCGCCGATGACCAGCCAATATCTCAACGTGCTGAAGAACTCGTCCTTCGGCGCGGCCATCGCCTATCCCGATCTCGTCAGCGTCTTTGTCGGTTCCGCGCTCAACAATACCGGGCAGGCGATCGAGATCATCGCCATCACGCTCGCCATCTACCTGGCGATCGGGCTCGCCGTATCCGGCTTCATGAACTGGTACAACGCCAAGACAGCGCTGGTGACCCGATGACCCAAGTGGCCAGCTCCGATCTCGCCCGCCCGCGTGCCCCGTCGGTCCTCCGGCGGTTGCGCGGCGACTATTTCGCGACCCCGCTCGACGCCATCGTCTCGGCGCTCTGCATCGTCGCCCTGGTGGCGATCCTCGTGCCGGTCGTCCGCTGGGCGCTGATCGACGCCAATTTCGTCGGCACGACGCGCAACGACTGCACCGGCGGCGGCGCCTGCTGGGTGTTCATCCGCGCCCGGTTCGGCCAGTTCATGTACGGGCTCTATCCCATCGAGGAGCGCTGGCGCATCAATCTGGCCGGCCTCCTGCTGCTCGCCACCGTCGCCCTGTCGTTCTGGAAGGCCATGCCGCAGCGCGCCCGCGTCGTGCCGCTCATGTGGGTGGTCGTCCTGGTGGTCGGCGTCTGGCTGCTCCGGGGGGGCCTCGGCCTGGCTCTGGTCGAAACCCGGCAATGGGGCGGGCTGATGCTGACCGTCTTCCTGTCGGTCTATGCCGGCGTGCTGGCGGTGCCGCTCGGCATCGTCATGGCGCTCGGCCGGCGGTCGGAACTGCCGGTCATCCGCATGCTGTCGACCATTTTCATCGAGTTCTGGCGCGGTGTGCCGATCATCACGGTGATCTTCCTGGCCTCGCTCCTGCTGCCGCTGATCATGCCGGTCGGCTGGGACATCGACCGGCTGGTGCGGGCCGTCGTCGGCCTTGCCTTCGTCATCGCCGCCTATATGGCGGAAGCGGTGCGCGGCGGCCTGCAGGCGATCCCCAAGGGCCAGTGGGAGGCCGCCGCCGCGGCGAGCCTCGGCTATTGGACCACCACCCGGCTGATCGTCCTGCCGCAGGCGCTGCGCATCGCCATGCCGGCCATGACCAACGAGTTCATCGCCCTGGTGAAGAACACGTCGCTGGTGTCGATCGTCTCGATCTTCGACCTGCTGGGCATCGCCCAGGCCTCGCTGGCCGATCCCAACTGGGTCGGCATGAACAACGAGGCCTATGTCTTCGCCGGCTCGGTCTACTGGATCATCTGCTTTGGCCTGTCGCGCTGGGCCCGCCGGTTGGAAGGCAAGAAGACGAGCTATTAGCGGGCGGCATCGGCATCGTGGTTCGGCCATTGCCGGGCCGCGGTCACGCGGCTAGTTCTCCGCGATCTTCAGCCGACGGAAATCGCCATGTCCGAATCGTCAGCCGGCCCCCTTGCCGACATCAGGGTGATCGAGCTCGGCTCGTTCATCGCCGGGCCCTATTGCGGCCAGCTCCTGGCCGACATGGGCGCCGACCTGATCAAGTTCGAGGATCCCGGCAAGGGCGACGCCATGCGCCAATGGGGTTACGCCAAGAAGGACGGCGCCTCGGTCTGGTGGCCGGTGATCGGCCGCAACAAGCGCAGCATCACCGTCGATCTCAGGAAGAAGCAGGGCCAGGCGGTGCTGCGCCGGTTGATCACCGAGGCCGACGTGCTGCTGGAGAATTTCCGGCCCGGCACGCTGGAGAAATGGGGCCTGACCGCCGCGGCCCTACAAGCCATGAACCCCCGGCTGATCATCGCGCGGGTCTCCGGCTACGGCCAATATGGACCCTATGCGGAGAAGGCGGGTTTCGCCGCCGTGGCCGAGGCGATCGGCGGCATGCGCGTCATCAACGGCTATCCCGACCGCCTGCCGACCCGCACCGGCCTGTCGATCGGCGATACGCTGGCCGGCATCTACACGGCCTTCGGCATCCTGGCGGCGCTGCACCAGCGCGGCCGTGACGGCCAGGGCCAGGTCATCGACGTCGGCCTGACCGATGCGATCCTGGCGGCGAGCGAAGGCATCGTCGCCGAATATTCGGTCACCGGCCATGTCCGCGGCCGCACCGGCCTGACCGCGCCGGGCTTCGCGCCGTCCAACATCTATCCCACCCTGGATGGCCATCACATCGTCATCGGCGCCAATGCCGACACGATCTTCGGCAGGCTGGTCGAGGTCATGGGCATGGCGGAACTCGCCCGCGACCCGCGCTTCGCCACCCATGGCGCGCGCGGCCGGCCGGAAAATCAGGACGAGATCGACCGGATCATCGCCGACTGGACCGGCACGAAGCCGCGTGACGAGCTCTTGAAATTGCTGGACGCGGCCTCGGTCCCGGCCGGCGCGGTCAATGACGCGGCGGCGGTCGCCGCCGATCCGCATTTCCGCGCCCGCGACATGGTGGTCGAGGTCGAGACCGCCGAATTCGGCCCGATGGTCATGCAGGGCGTGGTGCCGAAACTGGTGCGCACGCCGGGCAAGATCCGCTGGCCGGGGGCGCGGCTCGGCGAACATACCGACGCGGTGCTGGCGGCGGCGGGCTACGCGGCCGACGAGATCGCCGCGCTGCGCAAGGATGGGGTGCTCTGATATCGGCTTGCCGGACAAGGCACGGGCCCGAACCGGGCCGGCGAATCCGGCTTTCGAATCGGGCTTGCGAATTGACTTGAGCCCCGCGTCCGCGTGTGATCGTCCAATGACCGACCCAGCCTCCGCCTCTCTCGATTCCCTGTTCATGGCGCGCGCCGTGGCGCTGTCGCGCGAGCATATGGAGAAGGGCGAAGGCGGGCCCTTCGGCGCGGTGGTGACGATCGGTGACACGGTCGTGGCCGAGGGCTGGAACCAGGTCACCTCGACCCATGATCCGACCGCCCATGCCGAGGTGGTGGCGATCCGGCGCGCCTGCGCCGCGCTCGGCCGCTTCGACCTGCGGGGGGCGACGCTCTATACCAGCTGCGAACCCTGTCCGATGTGCCTGGCCTCGGCGCTCTGGGCGAGGCTCGACCGCATCGTCTATGCCAATACCCGTGCCGATGCCGCGGCGGTCGATTTCGACGACGCGCCGTTTTATGACGAGGTGGCGCGCGCGCCGTCGACCACCATGGTCGCGATGCAGCATCAGCCGGACCGCGCGGCGCTGGCGGTGTTCCGGGACTGGGCCGCCAAATCCGACAAGGTCGCGTATTGATGGCTGCCCTGATCGAGGCCCGCGGCATCGTCAAACGGTTCGGCGCGCTCACCGCCAATGACCATGTCGACCTGACCGTCGAGCCGGCCGAGATCCACGCTTTGCTCGGCGAGAACGGAGCCGGCAAATCGACCCTGGTCAAGATCCTCTACGGCCTGCTGCAGCCGGCCGAGGGCAGCATTGCCTGGGCCGGCCGGAATGTCCGCCTGGCCAATCCCGCCGAGGCGCGCGCGCTCGGCATCGGCATGGTGTTTCAGCATTTCTCGCTGTTCGAGGCGCTCACCGTTGCCGAGAACGTCGCACTGTCCCTGCCGCGCGCCACCGCCATGCCGCGGATCGAGGCGGCCGTGGCCGAACTGTCGCGCGCCTATGGCCTGCCGCTGGAACCCAAGCGGGAGGTCTGGTCGCTGTCGGTCGGCGAGCGCCAGCGCATCGAGATCGTCCGTGCCCTGATCCAGAACCCCAAACTGCTGATTCTCGACGAGCCGACCTCGGTGCTCACCCCGCAGGAGGTCGAACAGCTCTTCGCCACCCTCGAGGCCCTGAAAGCCGAGGGCCGCAGCGTGCTCTATATCTCGCACAAGCTGGACGAGGTGCGCCGGCTGTGCGACCGCGCGACCATTCTGCGCGGCGGCAAGGTGGTGGCGGCCTGCGATCCGCGCGCCGAGACGGCAGCGAGCCTGGCCCGCCTGATGGTCGGTACCGATGTCGCTCCGCTCAAGGCCGTGACCCATGCCGTCGGGCCGCTCAGGCTGGAGGTGAGGGAGCTGTCGCTATCCGCCGCCGACAGCCATGGCGTGACGCTCGACCGGATCTCGCTCGACGTCAGGGCCGGCGAGATCCTCGGCATCGCCGGGGTCGCCGGCAATGGCCAGGACGAGCTGTTTCAGGCCCTGTCGGGCGAAAGGCCGAGCCCGCCTGAGGCGATCCTGATCGACGGCAAGCCGGCCGGCCGCGACGGCATCACCACGCGGCGGCGGCACGGCGCGGCTTTCGTCCCGGAGGAGCGGCTCGGCCACGCCGCGGCGCCGGATTTCTCACTGACCGACAATGCGCTTCTGTCGGGCCACGCGACCAATGGCTTCGTCGCGCGCGGCCTGATCGATCGCGCCGCCATCGGCCGCTGGGTGGCGCGGGTGGTCAAGGCCTTCGACGTCCGCGCCGGCGGCGGCGATCCCATGGCCAAGGCCCTGTCCGGCGGCAACCTGCAGAAATTCGTGGTCGGCCGCGAGATCCTGCGCGAGCCGATGCTGCTGATCGTGGCGCAGCCGACCTGGGGCGTCGACGCCGCGGCCGCCGCCGCCATTCGCCAGGCGCTGATCGATCTGGCCGTGCGCGGCGCCGCCGTCGTGGTCATCAGCCAGGATCTCGACGAGCTCTATGAACTGGCCGACCGGCTCGCCGTCATTTCCGCCGGAACCCTGTCGGAAGCCCGGCCGGCAGCCGATTTTTCACGCGAACAGGTCGGCCTCCTGATGGGCGGCATCCACGGAGCCCCGGCATGAGGCTGCAGCTCGAACGCCGCGACCGGTCCGCCGCCTGGCTGTCGCTGGCTTCTCCGCTGGCCGCCGTGCTGCTGACGCTCGCCGCCGGCGCCATCCTGTTCTCGCTGATGGGCAAGAACCCCCTGGCCGCTCTGAAGGTCTATTTCCTCGATCCCCTGTCGGACGGCTGGGCGCTGCAGGAACTCGCCGTCAAGGCGACGCCGCTGGCGCTGATCGCGGTGGGCCTGAGCCTCTGCTACCGCTCCAACAACTGGAATATCGGCGCCGAGGGCCAATTGGTGGCCGGCGCCATTTTCGGCTCCTGGGTGGCGCTCTCGACCCACGGTGTCACCAACGGTCCCTGGGTACTGCCCGCCATGCTGGCCATGGGCGCGCTGGGCGGCATGCTGCTGGCCTTGATTCCGGCGCTGCTGAAGATCCGTTTCGGCGCCAACGAAATCCTGACCAGCCTGATGCTGGTCTATGTCGCCGAACTCGCGCTCGACTATCTCGTGCGCGGCCCCTGGCGCGATCCGAAGGGTTTCAATTTCCCGCAATCGGTCAATTTCGAGCCCGAGGCCGTGATGCCGCTGCTTCTCGGCGGTGGCCGCCTGCATATCGGCTTCATCATCGCCGTGGTCGTGGCGGTCGCGGCGAGTTTCATGGTCGGCCGCACGCTGAAGGGTTTCGAGATCCGCCTGGTCGGCTCGGCGCCGCGCGCCGCGCGGTTCGCCGGCTTCGACGACCGGCGCACCACCCTGTTCGTCTTCGCGGTCTCCGGTGCGCTGGCGGGCCTTGCCGGCATTATCGAGGTGGCCGGACCGATCGGCCAGCTGCAGCCGTCGATCTCGCCCGGCTACGGCTTCACCGCCATCATCGTTGCCTTCCTCGGCCGGCTCAATCCGGTCGGCGCGCTGGTCGCCGCCCTGTTCCTGGCGCTCACCTTCATCGGTGGCGAGAACGCCCAGATCGCGTTGCGCATACCGCTCGATCTCACCCGTGTGTTCCAGGGCCTGCTGCTGTTCTTCGTGCTCGGCTGCGACACTTTCATTCTCTATCGCCTGCGCCTGGTCGGTCGCGAAAGGGTCGCCTGATGGGGATTGTCGAAGCCATCCTTCTGACCGTCGTCACCGCCGCGACACCCCTGTTCATCGCCGCTCTCGGCGAACTGGTGACCGAGCGCGCGGGCGTGCTCAATCTCGGCGTCGAGGGCATGATGATCATCGGCGCGGCGACCGGCTTCGCTGCCGCCGTCCTGTCCGGCTCGACGCTGGTCGGCTGCCTCGCCGCGATCGCCGCCGGCATGGTGATGGCCGGCCTGTTCGCCGGGCTGGCGCTGGGTCTTGCCACCAACCAGGTGGCGACCGGCCTGGCGCTGACCATTCTCGGCCTCGGCCTGTCCGGGCTGATCGGCGCCGATTTCATCGGCGCCCGGCGTGATCCCATGCAGAAGCTGAGCCTGCCCTGGCTGAGCGATCTGCCCGGGGTCGGCAAGCTCCTGTTCCAGCAGGACCCGGTAGTCTACCTGTCGCTCCTGCTCGGCGGCGGCGTCTGGTGGTTCCTCTATCGCTCGCGCGCCGGCCTCGTCCTGCGCGCCGTCGGCGAGAGCCATGGCTCGGCCCATGCGCTCGGCTATTCGGTGCTGAAGATCCGCTTCCTGGCGGTGCTGTTCGGCGGCGGCTGCGCCGGGCTCGCCGGTGCCTATCTGTCGCTCGCCTATACGCCGTTCTGGTCGCCCGGCATGACCGCCGGACGCGGCTGGATCGCCCTTGCCATCGTCGTCTTCGCCAGCTGGCGGCCGGGGCGCGCCATGATCGGCGCCTATCTGTTCGGGGGCGTCACCATCCTGCAGCTGCATGCCCAGGCCCGGGGTCTGGGCATCCCGAGCCAGCTCATGTCGGCCTTGCCCTATCTCGCCACCATCCTGGTCCTGGTGCTGATCAGCCGGACCGGCCGGGTGGCGAGCCAGGCGCCGGCGGCGCTGGGCACGCCCTTCGTGCCGGACCGCTAGCCGTGCTGATCGGTGATTGTCCTTTGGTCGGAGCGGAACGGGGGGCCGGGGCCTGTCCGGTAATCCAAGCGAAGGCAGAATGCCGCCGATCATTAGCGGGCGGCGATCCTCACGGCGTCTTGCCCGGGCTTGCCCCTGACATCCACGTCTTCCTCCCGGCCAAGACAATTCGTGGATGGCCGGGACAAGCCCGGCCAAGACGAGGGTTGCTCCCCCGGTCCCGCGCGCGTCCCTGATAGCCACGGCTTGCTCGCACCGAAAACGGCCCAATCCGCCATTCCCTCCAATCGACCAATCGGCCATTCCGTGATGGCCGTCACATCGTGGGACAGCCCTTCCTGGCACCTTGGCTTCACCGAGAGCAATCAGGCTTCGGCCAAGCCCAGGAGAGTTTCATGACCAGCAAGACGATCAGGTTCCTCGCCATCGCCGCCCTGGCCCTCGCCGGTTCGGTCGCCATTGCCACCTCCGATGCCGAGGCCCGCAGTGGCCATGGCGGCGGCGGGCGCGGCGGCGGGTTCCATGGCGGCCACGGCGGCCATGGCGGTTTCCGCGGCGGCCATGGCGGGTTCCACCGGCACGGCCATTTCCATCGCCACGGTCACTTCCATCGCCATGGCCATTGGCATCGCGGCCACTATCGCTTCGGCTATTACGGTGGTCCGTCCTGCGAATGGGACTATTACCGTCAGATGCGCGTCTGCTTCTGAGCCGGGCCGATCGCCCAGTGCGACCTGCGGGGGTGGCGAAAGCCGCCCCCGTTCGCCTTGTGCTTTGGCCGTCAGGATGCCAGCGTCACCCGTCATGCCGAAAGCCGCGCCGCGCCTCGACGATTTCGCCACAGCCGCGCCGGCGGGCCGGCCCCATTTTTTCGCCGCCTTGCCGGCCGACATGACGACGCGCCTGCTGGAGCGCGCCGCCACCGTGAGGCTCGATCCCGGACAGACCCTGTTCCTGGTCGGCGATCCGGGCGACGGCTGCTACCTGATCGATGACGGGCTCCTGAAGGTCGAACTCGCTTCGGAAACCGGCATCCAGCGCATTCTGGCGCTGCTGCGGCCGGGCTCGGTGGTCGGCGAATTGTCGCTGATCGACGGCCAGCCGCGCTCGGCCTCGGTCTCGGCGCTGCGTCCGGCACGGCTGCGGTTCATTTCGCGCGCCGCCTTCGACGACCTGGCATCGCGTGACAACGCTATCTTTCGGGCCATTGCCGCCTTGCTCGCCGGTCGCCTGCGCGACACCAATCTGGCGCTGGCCACCGCCAATTTCATGGCGGTCAAGGGTCGGGTGGCACTCGCCCTGGTGGCGCTGGCCGAGGGTTTCGGCCAGGACGTCGGATCCGGCCGGACCCTGATCAAGGTCAGGCTCGGCCAGGCCGACATCGCCGCCATGGCGGGCGTATCCCGGGAGACCGCCAGCCGCATGTTGAACGACTGGCTGCGCAAGGGCGATATCAGCCGGCTCGCCGGCTATTATTGCCTGGAGCGGCCGCAGGTGATCACCCGCGCCGCGAGCTGATCACGGCACCGACGCCGGCCTTTCGCCGACGAGGAAGAAGCTTTCCGCCTGGCCGATGCCCTTCAGCGCGACCATGCCGCGCGCCTCGAACAGGAATGCCGCCTCCGTCGCATCGTGGAACGCCCGGCTGACATGGATGCGGCCGGGCGCGCCGCTGCTCTCCATCCGCGAGGCGGTGTTCACCGCATCCCCCCAGAGGTCGTAACCCATGCGGGTGCGGCCGATGACGCCGGCGGTGGCGACGCCACGGTGAATGCCGACGCGCAGGTCCAGCCGGTGCCCGGCGAGCGCCGGCCTGGCCTTCTGCGTCTCGATCATGGCGAGCGCGAACCGGCCCATGCGGAGCGCGCCGTCCTGGCCAGCCTCGCCGATGCCGGCCGCCACCATGTAGCTGTCGCCGATGCTCTTGATCTTCTGGACGCCGTGATCGGCGCAATTGTCGTCCCAGGCGCGCGCCAGATCGTCGAGATAGGCCACGATCACATCGGGCGGCAGCCGGTGCGAGGCGGCGGTGAAGCCGACGAGGTCGGCGAACAGGATGATCGCGTCGTCGAGGCGATCGGCGATCGGTTGCGACGGATTGGCCTTGAGCCGTTCGGCGATCAGGCTGGGCAGCAGGATGTCGAGCAGCGAATCGGAGCGGGCGAGTGCGGTTTCGACCTCGTTCTGGGCCCGGCGCAGCGCGGTCAGGGCATAAAAGATCATCACCGCATTGATCAGGATGGCGTTGAGCATGCCCTGGATCGCCAGCGAGCGGCGGATCGCCATGTCCTCGGGCACGATCAGGCCTTGCGGCGAAACCAGGAACAGGGCGGCGATCAGGGCGGCGAAGGTCGCGGCCAGGAACGGTAGCCAGAGGCGCCAATTGTCGATGCCGACCAGGAACAGGATGCCGCCGGCAAGGGTGAAATAGACCTGCAGGCCGCTGTCGCGGCCGAGCATGGCGACGACGAAGCAATTGCCGGCGATGACCAGGCCGAGCAGCGCCACCGCGCCGGCATTGGGACCGCGTCGGTGCAGCCGGTGGATGAACAGTTCCGCGATCACCATCAAGGCGTTGTAGAGATGGATCACCATCATGCCGTCGAGGTCGTGCAGCGCATTGGTGACCAGGTGCGACCCGGCATTGGCCATGGCGGCGAATGTCGCGACATTGGCCAGCCGCTGCCGCCGGGCGACCTCCTTGTCGGTGCTCACGATGCCGATCGAAATCGCCCGCTCGACCCAGGCCGGCAGCGCGATGGCCCGTCTCCCGGGCTTTGGGAACAGCTCAGCATCCGGCGTCACGAGCGCTCCATTCCTGGGTAATCCATCAGTCTTATCAGATATTAAGCCGCATATTGGCGAGGCCGGATCCGGCCCGCGCGGGGGGATCCGTGCCGATGTCGCATTGACTTGTCATTTCGTAATCCGTAACCGTCACCTACATAAGAAGATGGAAGCGGGACGGCCCACCGGCCCGCCTTCCGAACAGACGATCGGGGGAGCCTTATGGCTCTGCGCATTTCTGGCAAGAACCTCGATATCGGTGAAGCGCTTCGTGAACGAATCGCGACGCGCGTGGGAGATGCCACCGGACGATATGCCGATGGCCGCTATACCGGACATGTGACCGTCGAGAAGGAAGCCCACGGCTTCCGCGCCGTCTACGCGCTGCATCTGGCAAGTGGCACGACGCTGCAGGCCGAGGCCTTCGCGGCCGATGCCTATGCGGCCTGCGACCTCGCGGCGGAGCGCATCGAGAAGCGGCTGAGGCGTTATGCGCGGCGGCTGAAGGACCGGGCCGGCGGCAATCATGTGCAGTCCGCCACCGTCGAGGCGCGGTCTTATGTGATCGAATCGCCGCTCGACGGGGTGGGCGAGGATGACGGCGGCACCGGCGAATTCGAGCCGGTGATCATCGCGGAGCAGACCGCCAGCCTGAAGCGCATGACGGTGGCCGATGCCGTGATGGAGCTGGACGTCACGGGGGCGCGGACCATCGTGTTTCATCACGCTGTCCACGGAAGGGTGAATGTCGTGTACCGGAGGGCCGACGGGCATGTCGGTTGGGTGGATCCTCCGGCTGCGGCGGCGCTTGGCGGACCTACCTGATCCGTCATGGCATCGTCATTGCATGGGCCGAGATAGAGGCCCGCGTCCAACACGCTATCCCAAGAAGGCAGCCAATGCCGATCCATGACATCATCGCCGAAGGCGCGATCATCCCCTTCCTCCACGTGGACTCGAAGAAGCAGCTGCTCCAGGAGATTGCCGCGAAGGCCGCGGAATTGACCGGCCGTTCGGCGCGCGAGATCTACGACACCCTGAACGAGCGCGAGCGCCTTGGGTCGACCGGCGCCGGCAGCGGCATCGCTATTCCGCACGGCAAGCTGCCGAAGCTCGAGCGCGTCACCGGCCTGTTCGCGCGCCTCGACCGCCCCGTGGATTTCGATGCCATCGACGGCCAGCCGGTCGACCTGGTCTTCGCGCTGCTGGCGCCGGAAGGTGCGGGCGCCGATCATCTGAAAGCCCTGTCGCGGATCGCCCGGCTGACCCGCGACCCCGGCAATGTCCAGAAGCTGCGCTCCGCCCGCGACGAGGCGTCCCTGCGCCTGCTGCTGGCCCAGCCGGTCACCTCGAACGCCGCATGATGCGGGGCTGGGCGGCGGCGCTCGCGCTGTTGGCTCTGCTCCCGGCGGCCGCGGCCGCGCCCCGACGGGTGGTTTCCTTCAATCTCTGCGCCGATCAGCTGGTGCTGGCTCTGGCCGATCCCGGCCAGATCGCCGCGCTTTCGCCTTATGCCCGCAACCCCGGAATTTCGGCTGCGGCCGCCGCGGCCCAAGCCTTTCCGGTGACATCGGGATCGGCCGAAGAGGCGCTGGCACTCGGCGCCGACCTGGTCTTCCTCGGCCCGCGCGACCGGCTCGCCACGGGTCAGTTGCTGGACGGACGCGGCATCCGCGTCGAGCGCATGCCGCTCGCGACCTCGCTCGACGACGCCAAGGCGATCATTCGCCGCACCGCCGCGATCCTCGGCCATGCCGAACGCGGCGAGGCGCTCGCAGCCCACCTCGATGCCGCCCGCGCCGGGCCCGGGCCCGCACCGACCGCGCTGCCCTACGAGCGACGCGGTTATGCCGCGGGACCGACCACCATGCTGGGCGACGCGCTGGTCCGTGCCGGCTTCCGTCATGCCAGGCCGGACATCGGCTTCGGCGGTTTCGTCAGCCTGGAGACCATCGTGCGGCTTCGGCCCGATGTCCTGGTGCTGAACGCCGCGCCGGGACGGGCCGACGATCAGGGAACGGCGCTGCTGACCCATCCGGCGCTCGCCCGCCTCTATCCGGCCGGCCGGCGGATCGTCGTTCCCGACGTGCTGACGGTCTGTCCTGGTCCGGGACTGGTCGAGGCGATCGCGCGCCTCGCCGCCGCGCGCACGGCTGCGACCCGCTGACGCCGGTTCATCGGCGCAATTCCACCATGGTTGTTGTTTCAGCTCTTGGCCTGGGCGAGGCGAGTGCTTAGCTACCCTCGAGTTCGCCGGTCAATTGCGCGGAGACGTCGTGTCGGACCCGATCGCCTTCGAGGACTGCCTCAAACTTGTGCTGTCGCTGGATGCGGCGACGCCGGCATCGGCCCAGCCGAAACGGCTGGACGGCCTGTTCCGCGATCTGTCGCGCTTCGAGCCGCGCCGGCCGGCCTATGAGCTGCAGGACCTGATCTGGGCGATCTGGACCAATCATCGCGATCCCCATGCCGACGAAGCCATGGAACAGGCGATCAACGCCATGGCGGTCAAGCATTACGACATGGCGCATCTGGTGCTCGACGCGCTGGTCGACGCCCGGCCCGATTGGTCGGAGGCCTGGAACAAGCGGGCGACGTTGCATTTCATCCGGGGCGACGATGCCAATGCCGTCGCCGATGTGATGGAAACGCTGAAACGCGAGCCCAGGCATTTCGGCGCGATCTCTGGTTTCGCCCAGATCTGCCTGCGCCACGGACGTGAAGCCGATGCGCTGGCCGCCTTCGAGGTCGCGCTCGGCATCAACCCGCATCTCGAAGGTGTTGCCGCGCTGGTCGCCGAGATGCACGCCAAGGGCGGGCGGGTCCTGCACTGACCGGGCTGCCTCGGCGGCGGCGAACCGGCTACATGGGTCGTCCCGCATTCGCATCGGCTTGAATTTCCTTGTCCCTGCTTCCCCTCGCGCTGAAGGCGCTGTCGACGGCCGTGATCGTCGTTTCGGCCGCCGTCGTCGCCGAGCGGACCCGGCCGTTCCTGGCGGCCATGGTTCTGTCGCTGCCGGTTTCCACCGGCCCGGCCTATGTCCTGCTGGCACTCGACCACGATGCGTCGTTCATCGCCTCGGCAAGCCTGTCCAGTCTCTCGGCCAATGTCGCGATCGTGCCGGCGGCTGTGGCCTATGCGCTGTTCGCCCGGCGCGGCTTCGGCCTGACGGCCTCGTACAGCGCCCTGCTGTCGGCCTGGCTCGTCACCGCCCTGCTGGTCCGGATGGCCGATTGGCCGCTGGTGCCGGCGCTGCTGCTGAACCTCGTTGCCTTCGGCGTCGCCATCCCCGTCACATGGGCGTGGCGCAAGGCGAAGATGGGGCCGCCGCCGCGTCGCAGCTGGTATGACATCCCGTTGCGCGCGGCGCTGGTGGTCACGCTGGTGGTGCTGGTGGTCACCGTGTCGGAATGGATCGGCCCGGCGGTCACCGGCGTCGCGGTCCTGTTCCCGGCGAGTTATTCGAGCTTCATCCTGCTGATGCACCGCCGGCTCGGCGGCCCGGTGGTCGCCGCCGCGGTCGTCAACGGCTTGGTCATGTTGATCGGTTTTGTCGGCTTCCTGCTGGCGATCCATCTGTTCGCCCGGGCCGGCCACGTCTGGGCCGGCCTGCTGGCTGGCTTCGTCGTCCCGGTGCTGTGGTCCTTCGCGCTGCTGGCGGCGAACCGTCTCAAGCCTTCCTGAGGCTGGCTCGCCTGGCTTTCAGCGCATAAAGCGCCTCATGCGCCTGGCGTGGCGTCATGTCGTCGGGGTCGATCGTATCGAGCAGGTCCAGCGCCGGGTCCGGTTTCGCCGGTTCCGCCTGCGGGCGCGGCGCCGCCGCGAACAAGGGCAGGTCGTCGACCAGCCGCCGGACCGGCGCCGCCCGGTCGGTCGCCTCCAGTTCGCCGAGCACATGTTTGGCCCGCTCGATCACCGAAGGCGGCAGGCCGGCGAGCTTGGCCACCTGGATGCCGTAGGACCGATCGGCGGCACCCTCGGTCACCTCATGCAGGAAGATCACGTCGCCCTGCCATTCCTTCACCCGCATGGTGGCGTTGTGCAGGCGCTTGAGCCGTTTCGACAGCACGGTCAGTTCGTGGAAATGGGTGGCGAACAGGGACCGGCAGCGATTGGTCTCATGCAGGTGCTCGACCGCCGCCCAGGCGATCGACAGGCCGTCGAAAGTGGCGGTGCCACGGCCGATCTCGTCGAGGATGACCAGGGCGCGTGATCCCGCCTGGTTGAGGATCGCCGCCGTCTCCACCATTTCGACCATGAAGGTCGAGCGGCCGCGCGCCAGGTCGTCGGCGGCGCCGACCCGTGAAAACAGCCGATCGACCACGCCGATATGGGCGGAGGCCGCGGGCACGAAGCCGCCCATCTGGGCGAGCACCGCGACCAGCGCGTTCTGCCTGAGGAAAGTCGATTTACCGGCCATGTTCGGGCCGGTGATCAGCCAGATCCGGCCCTTGCCGTCATGGCCCGACAATTCGCAGTCATTGGCGACGAAGGCGGCGGTACGGGCGATCGCCTGCTCGACCACGGGATGGCGGCCACCCTTGACCGCGAAGGCGAGCGACATGTCGACCAGCGGCCGGACATAGGACTGTTCGACGGCCAGCGTCGCATTGGCGCTGGCGACGTCGAGCGTCGCGATCGCTTCGGCCGCCTGTTTGATCGGCGCGGCATGGCCGAGCACGGCTTCGCTCAGCCGCTCGAACAGCTCGAGCTCCAGCCCGAGCGCGCGGTCGGCGGCTCCGGCGATCTTGGCCTCCAGCGCGCCGAGCTCGGTGGTGGTGAAGCGCATCACGCCGGCGAGCGTCTGCCGGTGGATATAGGTCGCGTTCAGCGGCGGCTTGAGGAAGGCGTCGCCGTGCTGCTGCGCCACCTCGACGAAATAGCCCAGCACGTTGTTGTGCTTGATCTTCAGCGCCCGGATGCCGGTCTCCTCGGCATAACGCGTCTGCAAGCCCGCGATGATCCGCCGGCTCTCGTCGCGCAGGCCCCGGGCCTCGTCGAGATCGGCGAGATGACCGGGGCGCACGAAACCGCCGTCGCGCTTGAGCAGCGGCAATTCGTCGTCGAGCGCGTCGGCGAGCATGCCGGCGAGCGCCGGGTCCGGCTGCGACAACCCATGGGCGACCGCCACCAGCTCGCCTGCTGTCTCGCCGGCGATCAGTTCGGCAAGGCTTCCGGCTGCGACCAGCCCCTGGCCGATCGCAGCGAGATCGCGCGGACCGCCCCGGCCCATGGCGATGCGCGTCAAGGCCCGGGCCATGTCGGGCGCGCTCTGCAATCGCGCCCGGATCTCGGCCCTGAGCGCGGTCGCCGCGGCCAGCGCCTCGACCGCGTCGTGGCGGGCGGCGATCGCGTCCGGATCGGTCAGCGGATTGGCCAGCCGGTTGGCCAGAAGGCGCGCGCCGGCGGCCACGACGGTGCGGTCGATCGCCGCCAGGAGCGAGCCCGAGCGCTCGCCGCCGAGCGTGCGCACCAGTTCCAGATTGGCGCGCGTCGCCGCATCGATCAGCATGGTCGCGCCCTGCGCCTCGCGCACCGGCGGCGACAGCGGCGGCCGCGAGGCCAGCTGCGTGCGCTCGACATAGGTGACGGCGGCGGCCGCCGCCGTCAGTTCGAGGCGCGAGAACGTGCCGAAGCCGTCGAGCGTCTTGACGCCGAAATAGCCGGCCAGCCGCCGCTCGGCGCTGGCGCCGTCGAAAACGTCGCGCGGCGCCGGCGACACCGCCTTGAACGAGCGCCAGAACGGCGCGATCTCGGCATCGGCGAACAGCGCGTCGGACACGACGATCTCGCCGGGATCGATGCGGGCGATATCGGCCGACAGCCGGCCGCCATCGGTTTCGGCGACGCGGAACTCGCCGGTGGAAATGTCGAGCCAGGCCAGCGCAAAGGCATCGACCGAGGCGACCGAGGAGGTTTTCGCCCGCGCCACCGCCAAAAGGTAATTGTTGCGCCGCGCCTCGAGCAGCGAATCCTCGGTCAGCGTCCCCGGCGTGACCAGCCGGATCACGTCGCGATTGACCACCGATTTCGCGCCGCGCTTGCGCGCCTCGGCCGGATCCTCGGTCTGTTCGCACACCGCGACCCGGAAACCCTGCTGGATCAACCGGTGCAGGTAGTCTTCGGCCGCGTGCACCGGCACGCCGGCCATCGGGATGTCCTGGCCGAGATGCTTGCCGCGCTTGGTCAGCGTGATGCCGAGTGCCCGCGAGGCCGCCACCGCATCGTCGAAGAACATCTCGTAGAAATCGCCCATCCGGTAGAACAGCAGGCTGTCCGGATTGGTGGCCTTGATCTCGATATATTGCTCCATCATCGGCGTCACGCGGGTGTCCACGGGCACGTCGGAAGCGGGGTCGGAATCATTGGGAGCGCGGGTCAGCATGGCGACGGACGCTGGCAGGTGGCAGCCGCGATTTCAACCGCCGGAGCCGATCCGCCCACAGGCGATCAGCCGATGATGCGTGACATCTCGGCCTGCACGGCCTTCAGCTTGGGCAACAGGTCGCGCACCAGCATGTCGGGCGAAAACCGGCTCGCGTGGGTGCCGACATTGACGGCGGCCAAGGTCCGGCCGCGGATGTCGATCACCGGCACGGCGATCGAGGTCAGGCCGATCTCCAGCTCCTGGTCGATGATGGCGAAGCCGTCGGCGCGCGCCGAGGCGATCGCCGCCATGATGGCGGAAACCTCGGTGCGGGTCTTCGGCGTCAGCGGCCGGCGGGTGGAGGTCTCGACATGGCGGCGCGCCTCGTCCTCGGGCAGGGCGCCGAGCAGGACCCGGCCCATGGAGGTGCAGAAGGCCGGTAGCCGGGCGCCGACCGATAGGCCCACCGACATGATCCGCTTGGTGGCGGCGCGCGCCACATAGACGATCTCGCTGCCGTCGAGGATCGAGGCCGAACAGCTTTCGCCGATGGCTTCGCTCAGCCGCTCCAGCGCGCTCTGCAGGATGGCGGTGAGCGGGGTCGAGGACAGATAGGCATAACCGAGCTTCAGGACGCGCGGCGTCAGCCGGAAGAACTTGCCGTCGGTTTCGGCATAACCGATGCGCGCCAGCGTGATCAGGCAACGCCGGGCCGTGGCCCGTGTCAGGCCGGTCATGCGCGCGATGTCGGCAATGGTCAGCCGCTGATGGTCGGTGTCGAAACAGGCGATTACCGCCAGGCCCTTCTCCAGGCCCAGCATGTGGTCGCGGTCGATTTGCCGGAAACTGTCGGTGGTCAGGTCCAAGGAAGCCTCCCGGGGCCGCGTGCGAACATCGCACGTGATGCCGCTTTTCCGCTGCCGGGGCAACAGGCAGCCGAACCGCGCGCAACGACGCGGCCCCGGCGGGGCGCCAGGCAGAAACAAAACCGTGATATCGGGTCGCAGGAAGGCCGGATCTGTAACGCGTACCGGCCTCTTTTCGCCGTCTCCATGTCGCGGTACATGCTTTTGTCCCGCCTGGAAGCCGCTCCCATGACCCTCCGCCTGCTCGTCGTCGAAGGCAACAATGCCGCCGACCGTGCCCGCCATGCCAATGCGCGCGGCGCCATCCCGTCCGAAGCCTATGCCGAGGTGCTGCGCGAGCTGGCGCCCGACGCCGTGATCGACCTGTGTTTTCCCGCCGATCGCCAGGCCAATCTGCCCGATGCCGCCGGGCTCGAAGGATATGACGGCGTGGCGCTGACCGGCTCCTCGCTGAACCTCTACGACATGACGCCGGAGATCACCGCGCAGATCGATCTGGCACGGGCGGTGTTCGCCGCGGGAACCCCGGTGTTCGGCTCGTGCTGGGGCCTGCAGGTGCTGACCGCGGCGGCCGGCGGGGTGGTGCGCAGGAACCCCAAGGGGCGCGAAATGGGCATTGCCCGCAAGATCGCGCCCAATGACACCGGCAAGGCACATCCCTTGCTGGCCGGCCGGCCGGCCGCCTTCGACGCCTTGGCCGTGCACCAGGACGAGGTCGATACGATGGCGCCGGGCACCACCCTGCTCGCCTCCAACGGCATGAGCGAGGTTCAGGCCGTCGAGATCAAGGTCGGCCGCGGCATCGCCTGGGCGGTGCAATACCATCCTGAGTTTTCCTTTGGCGAAGTCTCGGCCATTGGCGGCGCGCTGGGCAGCCGGCTGATCGACGAGGGCTTCTTCGAGGACCAGGCGGACCTGCAGCGCTGGCGCGCCGACCTCGACCGGCTGGAGGCCGACCCGGCCAACAAGTCCGTCGCCTGGCGTCATGGCCTGGATGCTGAAATTCTCGACAAATCCAGGCGCCGCAGCGAAATCGGCCAATGGATCGAGGTCATGGTGCGGCCGGCCAGAACGGCGCGCGGCCGGGCCTGATCACGCGATCTTGCGCCCTTAAGGTCAGCATGGCTGCCTTACGGTTCGTCCGGATGGACGGGATGAATCACCGTGCTAGCGTCCCCATATCGTGGGCAGGAGGAGCTTGTCATGGCCCCTGTTGAGCAGGCGGGTGCAGCGGCCCGGCTGGTTGTGCCGCCGACCGCCTGGCCGGCGCGCTGGCTGCGCCTGGTATCCGATGCCCTGACCTATGGACCGCCCTCGGCGGCGGTGAACTTCTTCACCGGGGCGCAGCGGCCGGTCGACCCGGAGATGGTCTGGCGCTTCTTCACCCATCCCTACCCGCGTGCCATCCAGTACGTCGTCGACAATTACCCGCCGGCGGCCCGGCGCCGGCGGCTGGTTGCCCGCATGCTCGAACAGTCGCATGCCGGCGGCATCGAATATCACTATGACCTGTCGAACGATTTCTACCGGCTGTTTCTCGACAAGACCTTCATGTTCTACAGCTGTGCCGACTTCGGATCGCCGGGCGACACGCTCGAACAGGCGCAGCTGAACAAGGCCAACCACCTCCTGTCGCTGATCGATCCGAAACCGGGCGAGGCGATCCTGGAGCTCGGCTGCGGCTGGGGGTCGATGCTGCGCCATATCAGCGCCCATACCGGCGATATGAAGAGCCTGTCGGGCTACACCCTGTCGCGCGAGCAGAAGCGTCATATCGAGGAGAATTTCGGCTTCAACGTCATGCTCGAGGATTTCGTCACCACCGACCTCGGCCAGGAGCGCTACGACAAGATCTATTCGATCGGCGCCATCGAACATGTCCGCCCCGACGAGATCCTGCCGCTGGCGAAGAAGATCCACGCGGCGCTGAAGCCCGGGGGCCGCGCGGTCCACCACTTCTTCTCGCTGAACGGCGACGATCCGACCGCGACCTCGATGGTGACCGCGCAGCTGTTCTTTCCGGGCTCGATCCTGTCGCTGCATGGCCAGCATCTGGCCGCGGCGCGCGAGGCCGGCTTCACCCTGACCCATGATTCCGAACACGATTACCGGCCGACGCTGCGCGCCTGGTTCGACAATCTGGTGGCCAATCGCGACCGGGCGCACGCGCTGGTCGGCATTCAGCAGACCAACAAATACCTCGCCTTCTTCGCCACCTCCTGGGCCTTCTTTAACCTGAAACAGGCCACCTTGCACCGGCTGGTGCTGGTCAAGGGGTAGAGGGGTTTGCGTCACCCACGGGGAGACTCACGAGATTCGATGATCGATCTCCTGAAGTCCTCACTTCTCCTTGCGAGCACCTTTGAACGGGTTCCCATCCTGTTTGACGTCCATAAACCGGCCAGTCTCGGTGTCGCGCTTAACCCACTGGTCGGTTTGCGGATTATAGGTCTGCGAGCGATCGCGAACGGCGCCAATGCGATGGCCATCGCCGCGGGGCGGATTGGTTGCCATGTGTTCCTCCACGAGGCGAGAACATATGGGAAACATAGGGTGAGTCGCGGTCCATGCGCAAGATTCTGCGCGCGCTATCTGGTGAGCCCGAGTACCACCAAGAGCGCACTCTCGAGACGTGCCATGGCATCGCCTTCGAAACGTCCGATCACGCCGCGGATCTGCTCCCGTCGCAGGAACGTGATCTTGTCGACCATGACCTGAGAGCGGGCCTTGAGGCCGTTCTCAGCTGTGGGATCGATGATCGGCCGGAGTGTCGGCGTGGCGTCGTCGACATCGGACGACATGGGGCAGATGACAATGGATGTTGTCGTTACCCCCAGTTCATCGGCTTGAACGATGATACCGGGCCGCGGTTTGCCGATATCGCCTTGTGCAACGATGAGAACCACATCGCCGCGCCGCAAGTCAGCCACCGATGGTGCGCGCGGTATCGACCCAATCATCCAGGGCCGCGTTGTCAGGATGCGCGGCGAGCAATCTGGCTTCGTTTGCGATGGCCGCACGCACGTCTTGACGGCGCAGATCGGGAACCCTGTGGCGCACGACACGGAGCTTGTTGGTGTCACGCCCCTCGGCCGGGCCTTGAAAGGGCTTGCCGTCCTCCCGCAGATCCAGGACGCGGCCCGTGTCGGCATCGCGCGGGATCGCCGTCGGCTTTACCGCGCCCTTCGGCTTCTTGACGATGCGTCGATCCGACTTGCCAGGGGGATTGGCCATCGTTTCCGACCTCTTGCCTCTCCTTGAGGCTAACAGTTCTTCTGGCGCCTGCCCACGGCCTTCCTACACATCCACCTTCAGGGCGGCGATGAAGGCCTCCTGCGGAATGTCGACCTTGCCGAACTGGCGCATCCGCTTCTTGCCCTCTTTCTGCTTGTCGAGCAGCTTGCGCTTGCGCGAGATGTCGCCGCCATAGCACTTGGCGGTGACGTCCTTGCGCAGCGCCGAGATGGTTTCGCGGGCGATCACCTTGGCGCCGATCGAGGCCTGGATCGGGATCTTGAACAGGTGCTGCGGGATCAGGTCCTTCAGCTTTTCGCACATGGCGCGGCCGCGATGCTCGGCGCGCGCCCGGTGCACCAGCATGGAGAGCGCGTCGACCGGCTCGGCATTGACCAGGATCGACATCTTCACCAGGTCGCCCTCGCGATAGTCGGTGATCTGGTAGTCGAACGAGGCATAACCCTTGGAGATCGATTTCAGCCGGTCGTAGAAGTCGAACACCACCTCGTTGAGCGGCAGGTCATAGGTGACCATGGCGCGGGCGCCGACATAGTTGAGGTCGATCTGGACGCCGCGGCGGTCCTGGCAGAGCTTCAGCACGGCGCCGAGATAGTCGTCCGGCGTCATGATCTTGGCGCGGATCCACGGCTCGGAAATGGTCTCGATCTTCATCGGATCCGGCATGTCGGCCGGATTGTGCAGCTCGATCAGGTCGCCGTTGCGCAACAGGATCTGGTAGACCACCGATGGGGCGGTGGCGATCAGGTCGAGATTGAACTCGCGCTCCAGCCGCTCCTGGATGATCTCCAGGTGCAACAGGCCGAGGAAGCCGCAGCGGAAGCCGAAACCGAGCGCCGCCGAGCTCTCCATCTCGAAGGAGAAGCTCGCGTCGTTGAGGCGCAGCCGGCCCATGGCCGCGCGCAGATCCTCGAAATCGGCGGCGTCCTGCGGGAACAGGCCGCAGAACACCACCGGCTGGGCTGGCTTGAAGCCGGGCAGGGCCTGGGCGGTCGGCTTCTTGTCGTCGGTAATGGTGTCGCCGACGCGGGTGTCGGCGACCTCCTTGATCGAGGCGGTGATGAAGCCGACCTCACCCGGGCCGAGATCGCCGATATCGGTCATTTTCGGCGTGAACACGCCGATCTTGTCGATGTCATAGACGGCGCCGGTGCCCATCATCTTGATCCGGCTGCCCTTCTTCATGCTGCCGTCGATCACCCGGACCAGCACGATGACGCCGAGATAGGCGTCGTACCATGAGTCGACCAGCATGGCCTTCAAGGGCGCGTTGCGGTCGCCCTTGGGCGGCGGCAGGCGGGTGACGATCGCTTCCAGCACGGCTTCGATGTTCAGCCCGGTCTTGGCCGAGATCGGCACCGCCTCGGAGGCGTCGAGGCCGATCACCTCCTCGATCTGCTGCTTCACCCGGTCGGGCTCGGCGGCCGGCAGGTCGACCTTGTTGAGAACGGGCACGATCTCGTGACCGGCGTCGAGCGCCTGATAGACATTGGCCAGCGTCTGCGCTTCGACGCCCTGCGAGGCATCGACCACCAGCAGCGATCCTTCGCAGGCCGCCAGCGACCGCGACACCTCATAGGCGAAGTCGACGTGCCCGGGCGTGTCCATCAGGTTCATGACATAGGTCTTGCCGTCATGAGCCGCATAGTTCAGCCGGACCGTCTGGGCCTTGATGGTGATCCCGCGCTCTTTCTCGATATCCATGTTGTCGAGGACCTGTTCGGTCATCTCGCGCGCAGTCAGGCCGCCGGTGGTCTGGATCAGACGGTCGGCGAGCGTCGACTTGCCATGGTCGATATGGGCGACGATGGAGAAATTGCGGATCAGTTCGAGCGGCGTGTCGGTCATGGGGCCGCACATAGCAGCGCTGGGCCGAAGTTTAAAGGTTTGCCGCGCGTTGCCGGTCGATTGAGTCCGGCTCAGCTGTCGGCCGACCGGGCGAAGGCGGTCTGCGAGCCGAGTTCGTAGCGGATCTGGCGGGCGATCGGGCGGGTGCCGCGCAGGGCCCCGGTGACGATGCCGAGGGCCAGCAGGCCGGCGCCGAACGACAGGATCCAGGCCGACATCTTCATGGCATCCTCCTCGTCACGGCGCGGGAGGAGGATGTCGGCCGCGGGCTCTCGCCGCTGTGCGCGCGGTCACAGGACCGGCGAATGGCGCAGCGATCGCCGGCGGGGCGTCGAGCGCCGCCGGGTCCGCCTCGTCACGGTGCGGGCGCGCGTTTCAAGGCCGTGGTGATCTCGATCTGATGGCTGAGCGTGCGATGCACCGGGCATTTGTTGGCGATTTCGACCAACCGCTCGCTCTGGTCGTCCGACAAGGCGCCGCCATGCTCGATGGTGCGGTCGAAATATTCGACGAAAGTGCCGCTCGGAAAGCCGTCCTCGGTCGCCCGTTCCTCGCGCCGGCGCGATACGCGCACCACCACCGGTGCGATCGCCCAGCCCTTGCGCCGCGCATAGGCGCCGATCGTCATCGAGGTGCAGGCGGCGAGCGCCAGCTGCAACAGCTGGTGCGGGCTCGGGCCCTTGCCGGTACCGCCGTCCGCGACCGGCTCGTCGGCGATCAGTTCATGCGGCCCTGCGAACATCTGCTGCTCGAAGCCCGTGACGTCACCGCTCGCGACGATCACCGTGCCGGGCGTGGCGGTCGTCTCGCGGCGGAGCGCGGCTTGCAGGTCGGGGGTCATCATGGCGGGCTCTCCTCGCTTGGATCCGCAGGCGCCGGCGCCCGGACCCCGCGGGAATTGAACAGCAAGGCCGGGATCCTGTCGAACCCCCCGGGGCGGTCCGCATCCGGCCGGCCGTCTCCCCACGGCCGGCCTGGCGCCCGCCTTGCAGCGCTTCGACGCAGGTGCGAGATTGATGGTTTGCGGATCGATGGAGGCCGAATGACCCGCAAGCGTACAAGCTATCAGTCCGGTCATGCGCCGAAATTTCTGGTGGTCGTCGACGACAGCCCGGAATGCGATCGCGCGGTGGTCTTCGCCGCACGGCGCGCCTCGCGCACCGGCCACGGCCTGCAGATGCTGGCGGTGGTCGACCCGCAATTGGGCGACGGCCAGGGCCTGTTCGGCGTCGCCGAGGTGATGCGTGCGGAGGCGCATGCCGAGGCCCGCGCCAAGCTCGATGCCGCCGCCGACCGCGCCATGAAGCTGGTGGGGGTCGAACCCGAGCTGGTGGTGCGCGACGGCGCCATGGCGGAGGCCATCTTGGCCCAGATCGAGGAGGACCCGGATGTGGCGATCCTCATCCTGGCCGCCGGCACCGGCAAGGACGGGCCGGGCCCCCTGGTGGCGAGCCTTGCCCGCTCGGCCGGCACCTTCCCGATCCCCGTCGCGCTGGTGCCGGGGCAATTGACCGATGAGGAAATCGAGGCCCTGGCCTGAGGCCGCGGCGTCGTGACCACGACCGTTTGATCTTGCCGCAAGCACGTCGCGGAGATCAGGGACACGTCCGGCCGGGACGAGGGTTGCGCCCGCGCGGCGGTCTCACCGCCGTGCTCGGCTGCGCTATTCGGCGTTGCGCTCACCCCCCATATTCGCCTCCGCCGGCGATCCGCGCCTCCGGTCAGCAGGCGCGCCGATGTCATCGGGACATCGTGTTGGCGTCATGCGGGGGGAGGCCGGGCCGCCGGTCGTTTCGGCTTCGCCAGCTACGCTTGGTTTGTGGGGGCCGCATCGGCATATTCCGTGACGTCCAGCCGGTTCTTGCCGCCCTGTTTCGCCCGATAGAGCGCCTTGTCGGCAAGGTCGAGCAGCGGCGACAGCTCCGTGAAGCCGGCCAGCGATGGCGCGAAGGCCAGTCCGATGCTGATCGTGGCCGAGATCTCCGGTCCGTCGGGAAGTGCGATCGCGGCCTGTCCGCAGGCGGTGCGAATACGCTCGCCGATGGCTTCGGCTTGGGCTCGCCCGCAATCGGGCAGGACGATCGCGAATTCCTCGCCGCCGATCCGGCCGTGAACGTCGGTGTCGCGCAGGCAGCCCGCGATGCGTTTGGCGAAGACCGTCAGCACCTTGTCGCCGGCGGCATGGCCATAGGTGTCGTTGATCGCCTTGAAGTCGTCGATGTCGAGCATCAGCACGGCCGCGGGACGGCCGGCGGCGGCGGTGCGCGCGAGGAAGTTGCCGGCCTGCGCGCTGAAGCCGCTGCGGTTCAGCGTGCCTGTCAGGTGATCGATATTGGCGCGCTGCTCCAGCCGCTCCAGCAACTGGTTGCGGGCGGCCATGACGCTGGCGACGACCACCGGCGCCAGGGCGATCAGGGTCACGCCGACCCGAAGTGACATCAGCGCATGCTGGCCGTGCAGGTCCGCGCCGAGCGAAACATATCCCGCCGAGATGGCGAGCAGCATCGACATGCTGAACAGCAGGGTTATGACGGTTGTCGCGAACAGGCTGTAGGTCAGCGCGCACCAGAGCAGCGCCGGCACCGGGAAGCACACCGCACCGGGCCCTCCGATGACCATGCCGGCGCCGAGGCTGGCGATCAGGGCGAGCAGCGGCCCGGTTCCCGTGATGTCCAGGGCGGGCCGTCGCAACGGCGGCAGCCGGGACAGGTCCGGCATGGTCAGGATCACCGGCAGGATGGCGATGTAATTGACCAGTTCGGTGGCGAACCAGAATATCCAGCCCTCGGCGGCGCCGCCATTGAACAGAACCGGATTGGCGATCATGCCGATCGCGCCGGCGGCCGCGGCCGCGATGACCAGGATCGACGCCAGATAGAGGACCGAAAGCGGCCGCCTCAACAGCCTGTCTTCCGCATCGACGCATTTGAACAGCAGGTAGCCGGTCACGACCCCGGCGAGATTGCCGCAGGTCAGGAGAAGCGTCGACAGCGGCCTGCCGCCGACCGCCAGGTCGGCAAGGAAATATCCGGCGACCGCGCCGAGCCAGCCTGCCGGTCCGGCGAGTGCGGGCTGCCGGATCATCACCCCGAGGAGCACGGCATTGGCTGGCCAGAAGGCCGCCAGCATCCCGCCGGGACGCGTCAGGATGCCCAGAAACGAACTCGCCGCGACGACCGCCGCCACAATGACCGCATTCAGGATCGCGGCGGGCAGAGCTGCGGCAAGTGAACCCTGGCTTTTCAGCAGAACCATGGCTTCGACACCCAAGTCGCGTGCCCCTTGGAGGCGGCAGGGCAGTGCGACGCATCATGGCGTGACCGGCGTTAATATTCCGGAGGCCGGCGAATGTGGCGCGGCGGCCTCCGGCCGCGGCGTCGCGGAATGGCCGCTGCGCCGGTTGCCCGGTTGACGGACCGGCCCGTCATCGCCACATCTCAAGGCGATGGATTTCTTGGAATGGTTCTGCTTGAATCATTCCAATCCGGCACCGGCCTTGACCCGGTCGTCCGAGGAGACCTTGAAAATGTTCATTCAGACCGAAGCTACGCCGAATCCGGCGACCCTGAAGTTCCTGCCGGGCCGCACCGTGCTGGAAGAGGGCACCTTGCACATGCCCAATGTCGACGCCGCGCGGCAGTCGCCCCTGGCCGAGAAGCTGTTCGGCATCGAGGGGGTCGCCGGTGTGTTCTTCGGCAACGATTTCATCACCGTGACCAAGGGGCCGGCCGAATGGCAGCACCTGAAGCCGGCGATCCTCGGCGCGATCATGGAACACTACATGTCGGGCCTGCCGCTGCTGCGCAACGAGGCCGCGATCGCGCCCGACAGCGACGAGGAGTTTTTCGATCCGTCCGATGCCGAGACCGTCGACACCATCAAGGAACTGCTGGAGACGCGGGTTCGCCCGGCGGTCGCAGCCGACGGCGGCGACATCACCTTCCGCGGCTTCAAGGACGGCGTGGTCTATCTGAACATGCAGGGTTCCTGTGCCGGCTGCCCGTCCTCGACGGCGACGCTGAAGCACGGCATCCAGAACCTGATGCGCCACTTCCTGCCCGACGTCCGCGAGGTCCAGTCGGTCTGACCGGCTGCCGCGCCAGGGCTGGCCTGCGTCAGGGATGCAAGGTCAGGCCCTTGACGATCCGGTCGATCTGCCGCCGGTCGTCATGCAGGCCGAGCCCGACCAGGTCGAGCGCGTCGGTCGGCACGGCCGCGACCGCGGCGCGGTTGTCGCTGTCATTGCCGGTCGAAAACAGCGCGCGGGTGTAAAGCGACGGCGTCAGTCCGCGTTCGGTTGCCCGCTTCAAGGTCCGGCTCAACGCCTCGGCGGAAGCCGCGAAGATCAGCACCGGCTGGCGGATCAGCGGCCCATAGGATCGCCCGGACCCATCGACATAGCGCTCGCCCGGCAATTCCGGATAAGCTCCGACCAGGCCGCCCGACAGGAAGGCGGTGACGTTCAGTTTCTGCCAGGTGGCGAGATCTTCGCGCACCACGATGGCGATCTTGGTTTCATAACGCATCGGCGATAGCGGTCTCATGAAGCATGAGCGACAGCGTGGATGAAGCGACCGGCGCGCGTCTTGAACGATCCTGCGTCCCATCGCCGGGCGACTGGATCAGGCTTGCTCCCGCCGCGGCCGGCCTGGAGCGGCTGGAAGCCTTCTTCTCGGGCCACGCCTATGACCCGCACCGGCACGACACCTATGCCATCGGCTACACGCTCGCCGGCGTGCAGTCCTTCACCTACCGCGGCGCCTACACCGCCAGCGCCACCGGCCAGGTCATGGTGCTGCATCCCGACGAGCGGCATGACGGGCGCGCCGGCGTCGAGGCGGGCTTCCACTACCGGATGGTCTATGTCGAGCCGCGCCTGATCCGCGACGCGCTGGCCGACCGGGCGCACAGCCTGCCTTTCGTGCCGGCGGCGGTTTCGGCCGACGCCCGCCTGCTCGATGCCTTGCGCCCGGCCTTCGACAGTCTCGACCGGCCGCTCGAACAGCTCGAGGCCGATCAGATCGTGCTCGGCATCGCCGACGCTTTGCTCGCCCGCGATATCTCGGCCGGCGGCGCCCGGCGCGTGACCGCCTCGGCGCTCGCGGTCGAGCGTGCCAGGCAATTCCTCGACGCGCATTTCGCCCGGATGGTCGGCTCCGACGAACTCGAAGCCGCCTCCGGTCTCGACCGTTTCGCCCTGGCGCGGCATTTCCGGGCCCGGCTCGGCACCAGCCCCTATCGCTATCTCACCATGCGCCGGCTCGATCATGCGCGTGCCGGCATCCGTGGCGGGCTGCCGCTGGCGGAAGCCGCCTTTGCCGCGGGTTTTGCCGATCAGAGCCACATGACGCGCCAGTTCAAGCAGGCCTTCGGCCTGTCGCCCGGCCGCTGGCGGGACATGCGCATCGCCGGCCGAATGGTCGGTCCATCGGTTGGGGGCCGTTGATCCCCCTTCGCGCCGCGCCCGGGCCGGTATAGATGTCGTGCATGCTTGTTCTTGCCTTGGATACGGCGCTCGGCGCCTCTTCAGCCGCCATTCTGGACACCGCAGCCGACCGCCTCGTGGCGAGCGTCTGCGAGCCCATGGACCGGGGCCATGCCGAACGATTGCTGCCGATGGTCGCCGAGCTGTTCGCCGGAGCGGGGCTCGCGGTGCGCGACTGCCGTCGTTTCGTCGCGACCATCGGGCCGGGCAGTTTCACCGGGCTGCGGGTGGCCATCGCTGCGGCACGGGGCATGGCGCTCGCCGCCGGCGGCGAGGCGGTCGGCGTCTCGACCCTGGATGCCCTGGCCGCCCCCCACCTGGCCGCGGCGAGCCCGGTCGCCGTCCTCCCGGTTATCGACGCCCGCCACAATCACGTCTATGCGGCGCTGATCGGCGCCGACGGCACGACGATCCTCGCGCCCGGCTACATGCCGGCGGCGGTTGCCGCGGCGGCGGCCCTGGCTCATGGCGCCGCCGTCGTCGGTCCGGGCGAGCCGGCCTTGCTGGCGGCCTGGCCTGCAGATACCGCCCCGCCCCCACCGGTCGCAGCGACGGCCTTTCCCGACATTGCCTGGGTGGCCAGGCTCGGAGCCGCGGCCGATGCGCGCGTTGCGGCGTGCCGGCCGCTCTATCTGAAGGAGGCCGACGCCAAACCGCAGATCCGGTCGCTGCTCCGGCCGGTGAGGCCCTGATGATGACGCTTTATGATTTCTGGGCCTGGTGGCCGGCCGCCGAACCGGCGCTGCAGCGCGCAGAGATGGCCGATGCACGCGAGCTCGCCGCGATCCATGGCGCGTCGTTTCACCGCGGCTGGGACGTTCATGAATTCGAGACCATGCTGGCCGACAAGGCCATTCTCGCCCACGTCATCCGGCGCCGCCCGTCGGCACCGGTCGGCGGCTTCGTGCTCAGCCGGGTGGTGGCGGGGGAGGCCGAGATTCTCACCATCGCCGTCCTGCCGCGCCTGCGCGGGCGCGGTTTTGCCGGCCGCCTGCTGGCCGATCACGTCAAGGATCTGATGCGCGCCGGCGTCGGGCCGCTGTTCCTCGAGGTCGAGGCCGAGAACGAGCCGGCGCTGAAACTCTACAAGCGCCACGGCTTCGCCGTCATCGGCCGGCGCAAGGGTTATTACAAGACCGCCTCGGGCACTGCCGACGCGGTGATGATGCGCAAGCTGCTGCCGCCGATCTGAGCCCGGCGGAGGTGCCGGACCGGCACGCGGGCAACACTGAAATTTTCGTGTCGCCGTTCTCGTTTCGGACTCTTAAACCGCGAGTCGCGCCAAGGGTAGAGTGGCACTGATTCGCGGCGCGGAGCGGCGCCGCCGCGAAACCGCATGTGCGGAGATGGACGACGGCCGGCCGGACGAAGGATAGGCGATGCCGGACCTGAACAAGGTCGACGACGCATCCGGGCACGGCGATTCGCGGGTGGGTGCGCGGCCAGGACGCGCCGGAGCCACCCTTTCGGGGGCGGCCTCTGCCCTGCTCGCGACCACCTGCCTCGTTTCGGCGGCCGAGACCGCCATGCAGACGCCGGGCCTCATGCGCGCGCTGGCGCCGCATGAATGGGCGGTCCTCGGGCTGAATGTCGGCGTCGTCGTCTTCGGCGTGGTCACCGGCATCGGCCTGCTGCGCACCCGCGCGCGGGCGGCCGCCCAGGAGCTCCGGGCACGCCAGGAAATCAATGCGCTCAAGCTGTCGCTCGACCGGGCCAACGAGCTGCTGACGCTCGATCCCCATGTCGTCGTGGTCTGGGGCGGCCAGGACGACGAGCCGGAAATCGCCGGCGACGTCGGGCTGCTGATCGACCTGCCGGCGCCACGCCGGATCCTGGCCTTCGGCGCCTGGCTGCCGGCCGACCGGGCCGCCATGCTCGACCGGGCGGTCGAGCAATTGCGCCGTGCCGGCACGCCGTTCAAGCAGGAATTCCTCACCATCGAGGGCCGTCCGATCGAGGCCGAGGGCCGTCCGATCGGCGGACGCGCCGTGCTGCGCCTGCGCCTGATGGCGGGCATTCGCGAGGAGCTCGCCAAACTGCGCGAACAGCACAGCGAATTCGTCCGCGAGACCGAGACGGTGCGCGCTTTCCTCAGCGGCTTGCCCATGCCGGTCTGGATCCGCGACGCCGAGGGGCGCTTGACCTGGGTCAACGAGGCCTATGCTCGGGCCACCGACAGCGAAAGCGGACCGCAGGCGGTGGCCGGCGCGACCGAACTGCTGGAACCGGCCGACCGGGCCGAGGCGGCGCGCTGCCGCAATGCCCGCGAACCCTTCGCCAAGCGGGTCACCGCCGTATCGGCCGGCGCCCGGCGCGTCTTCGACGCGGTCGAGCGGCCCGCCGCCCGCGGTGCGGCCGGCCTTGCCGTCGACGTCACCGAACTGGAAGCCGTGCGCGCCCAGTTCGCCGTCGAGATGGAGACGCATAAGCGGACGCTGGACCAGCTCGCCACCGCGGTTGCCATCTACGACGCCGGCAAGCGGCTGGTGTTCCACAACGAGGCGTTCCGCCTGCTCTGGGGTCTCGACGCGGCCTTCCTGCACCAGGTGCCGACCGATGGCGACGTGCTCGACAAGCTGCGCGAGCAGCGCAAGATTCCCGAGCAGTCGAATTTCCGCGAATGGAAGAAGTCGCTGCACACCGTCTACGAGGCGATCGACACCGAGCCGCGCAGCCATGAATGGGTGCTGCCGGGCGGGCGGTTCCTGCGCGTCGTGCAGAACCCCGATCCCGCCGGCGGCGTGACCTATGTCTTCGAGGACCAGACCCGCCGCCTGCAACTCGAGACCCAGGTCGCCGCCTTCGGCAAGGTGCAGCGCGAGACGCTCGACCACCTGGACGAGGCGGTCGCGGTGTTCGGCTCCGACGGCCGGCTGTCGCTGCACAACCGCGCCTTCGAGACGCTGTGGGATATCGCCCAGGCGGTGCTCGAGGCGCGCCCGCATATCGACCAGGTCGCCAGCCTGTGCATTCCCTATGTCAAGGACGCCAGCGCCTGGCCGGAGATCAAGACCGCGGTCGCGGCGCTGGACGACCAGCGCCGGTCGCGCAGCTTCCGCATCGACCGCAATGACGGCGCGGTGCTCGACGCGGTGACCGCGCCTTTGCCCGACGGCGCGACGCTGGTGACGTTCCGCAATGTCACCAACATGGTGATGGTCGAGCGCGCGCTCACCGAGCGCAACGAGGCGCTGGAAACGGCGGAGCGCATCCGCAACGACTTCGTCCACCACGTGTCCTATCAGCTGCGCACGCCGCTCACGACCATTATCGGCTTCGCCCAGGTGCTCGACGACGCGGCGGTCGGCCCGCTCAACGACAAGCAGCGCGAATATCTCGGCTATATCGGCGTGTCGTCCTCGGCGCTGTTGTCGATCATCAACGACGTGCTGGATCTCGCCACCATCGACGCCGGCGTCATGCAGCTCGAACTGTCCGATATCGACATCCGCGCCGCGATGCAGACCGCGGCCGATGCCGTGAAGGACCGGCTGGCCGAAGGCCAGGTGCGCCTCGAGCTGCGCTCGGCCAAGGATATCGGCTCGTTTCGCGCCGACAGCCAGCGCGTCCGCCAGGTCCTGTTCAATCTCCTGTCCAATGCCATCGGCTTCTCCGAGCGTGGCGGCCTGGTCGTGCTCGACGCGACGCGCGAGGCCGACGAGATCGTCTTCAAGGTGCGCGACCAGGGCACCGGCATCGCTCCGGAAATGATCGGCCGCATCTTCGACCGGTTCGAGACCCGGACCACCGGCACCCGTCACCGCGGCGCGGGACTGGGTCTCTCCATTGTCCAATCCTTCGTCGCCCTGCATAAGGGTCACGTTTCCGTCGAAAGCACGCCCGGCCAGGGCACTCAGGTCAAGGTGACCTTCCCGGCGCATCTCGGCGATTATTCAAAGGCCGCCGAATGACCGAACCGCTGCGCCACTCCATCCTGCTCGCCAACGAGGCGGCGACGCGTCAGCTCGCCATGGACCTCGCCATGGCGGTGCAGGTCAACGACATCGTCACGCTGAGCGGCGAACTCGGCTCCGGCAAGTCGACGCTCGCCCGCGCGCTGGTGCGCGCGCTCGCCGAGGACGACAAGCTGGAGGTGCCGAGCCCGACCTTCGCGATCATCCAGCCCTACGACCTCGCCCGCTTTCCGGTCATCCATGCCGATCTCTACCGGGTGGTCTCGCCCGACGAGATCACCGAGCTCGGCTGGGACGACGTCTCGGAAAATGCCTTGCTGCTGGTCGAATGGCCGGATCGCCTCGGCGGCGCCCTGTCCGGCGACCGGCTGGAGGTGGAGCTGGCGCTGAGCCCGGCCCAGGGCCAGTCGGCGCGCGCCGCGACGCTGATCGGCCATGGCGCCTGGGCCGAGCGCCTGGCCCGGCTGGTGGCGCTGCGCGCCTTCATCGACAATGCCGGCTGGGGCGGCGCGATACGCCGGCATTTGCAGGGCGATGCCTCGACCCGCGCCTATGAACGGCTCATCGACGGCCCGCGCCGGGCCGTGCTGATGAACGCGCCGCGCCGGCCCGACGGGCCGCCGGTCAAGAACGGCCTGCCTTACAGCCGCATCGCCCATCTCGCCGAGGACATGGTGCCCTTCGTGGCGCTGGCCGAGGGCCTGCGCGATGCCGGCCTGTCCTCGCCCGAGCTCGAAGCCGTCGACCTCGACCAGGGCTTCCTGGTGCTGGAGGATCTCGGTGAAGCCGGCGTGGTGGCCGATGGCGCGCCCATCGCGGAGCGCTACATGGCCGCCGTCGACGTGCTGGCCCATTTGCATTCGCGGCCGCGGCCGGAGACGCTCGGCACGCCCAAGGGCCCCTATACGCTGCCGCCCTATGATCGCGACGCCCTGACCGCCGAGGTCGAGCTGCTGCTCGACTGGTATATTCCGATGACCCAGGCGCGCATTCCGGCGAGCGAGAAATATGTCTTCCTCAAGCACTGGGCCGACCTGTTCGCCGAGGTCGAGAAGGCGCCCAAGACCTGGACCCTGCGCGACTATCATTCGCCCAACCTGATCTGGCTCGCCGGGCGCGACGGCATCGAGAAGGTCGGCCTGATCGACTTCCAGGATGCCGTGCTCGGGCCGGCCGCCTATGACGTCGCCTCGCTCCTGCAGGACGCCCGGGTCACGGTCCCCGAGACCCTGGAGCTGCAGCTGCTGTCGCGCTACGCCACCGCGCGCAAGGCCGCCGATCCGTCCTTCGACATGCCGGCCTTCGCCCGGCTCTACGCCATCATGGGCGCCCAGCGCGCCACCAAGATCCTCGGCATCTTCGCCCGTCTCGACAAACGCGACGGCAAGCCGCAATACCTCAAGCATATCCCGCGCATCTGGGCCTATCTGCACCGCTGCCTCGCCCATCCAGCGCTCGCCCAGGTCAAGCGCTGGGTCGACGATCGCGTGCCCAAGCCGTGAGCAATGCCGTGAGCGCCGTCAGGACCGCCATGGTGCTGGCCGCGGGCCTCGGCTCGCGCATGCGCCCGATCACCGACCGGATTCCCAAGCCGCTGGTCGCGGTCGCCGGCAAGACCATGCTCGACCACGTGCTGGATCCGCTGGTCGAGGCCGGCATCGAGACCGCCGTGGTCAATGTCCACCATCTCGCCGATCAGATCGAGGCGGCGGTCGGCGCGCGGCGCAAGCCGTCCATCGTCATTTCCGACGAGCGCGCCATGCTGCTCGATTCCGGTGGCGGCGTCGTCAAGGCCCTGCCGCGGCTCGGCGACAGCTTCGTCATCCGCAATGCCGACAGTTTCTGGACCGACCGGGCGACCTCCAATGTGGTCCGGCTGATCGAGGCTTTCGACCCTGCCCGGATGGACACGCTCCTGCTGCTGGCGCCGCTCGCCGGCAGTGTCGGCTTCGACGGGCCGGGAGACTTCTTCCTCGATGACGCGGGACGGCTCTCGCGCCGGGGCAAGCGGCCGGCCGCGCCTTATGCCTATGCCGGGGCGGCAGTCATGCAGGCCGCCGATTTCGCCGGCCGGCAGCCGGGCGAGGTCTTTTCGCTCAACGAGCTCTGGAACGCCTCCATCGCCCGGGACCGGCTGTTCGGCCTGCCGCTCGATGGGCTCTGGCTGCATGTCGGCACGCCCGCCGCGATCGGCCAGGCCGAGGCGGCGCTCGCGGCGGCAAACTGACGCCGGCGCCGAAGAGGCTTCCCTTCGGGCGCTGCCGGGTGTATTCCGCCGCCTCCTTTTTTGCATCCCCCGGTCCGACCCCGGGAGAAGGATCATGCATGGCGAAACGTTTCGAAACGGGCTCCGGCCCGTCGCAAAGGCAATTGCGCGTTGGCGAGCTGATGCGCCACGCGCTGGCCGAGGTGCTGTCGCGCGGCGAGATCCACGATCCCGTGCTGGCCAAGCATGTCGTCACCGTGCCCGAGGTGAAGATGTCGCCGGACCTGAAGATCGCCACCTGCTTCATCATGCCGCTCGGCGGCAAGGACAAGGAAGCGGTGATCCAGGCGCTCGCCCAGAACAAGCGCTATCTGCGCGGCGAGCTCGCCCATCGCACCAATCTGAAATATGCGCCCGACCTGCGCTTCCGCATCGACGAATCCTTCGACGAGGGCTCGCGCATCGACCGCCTGCTCGACAGCGAAGCGGTGCGCCGCGATCTCGACGGCCGGGATCCGGGTGGCAAGGATGGCGGTCCGGACGAGGATGGCGAGCGATGAACCAGCCCCGTTCCAAGAAGGTCGACGTGCACGGCTGGATCGTGCTCGACAAGGATCTCGGCCAGACCTCGACCCATGCGGTCTCGGCGGTGCGGCGCCTGTTCAACGCCAAGAAGGGCGGCCATGCCGGCACGCTCGACCCCTTGGCCTCGGGCTTGCTGCCGATCGCGCTGGGCGAGGCGACCAAGACGGTGCCCTTCGTCATGGACGGCCGCAAGACCTATCGCTTCACGGTGACCTGGGGCTCGGAGACCGCCACCGACGACACCGAGGGCGAGGTGACGGCGCGCTCGGACCTGCGCCCCAGCCGCGAGGCGGTCGAGGCGCTGCTGCCGCGCTATACCGGCACGATCATGCAGGTGCCGCCGAAATTCTCGGCGATCAAGGTCGATGGCGAGCGCGCCTATGATCTCGCCCGCGACGGCGAGGAGGTGACGCTGGCGGCCCGGCCGATCAGCATCGACAGCCTGACCCTGGTGTCGTTCTCCGAGGCGGCGGCCGAGTTCGAGGCCGAGTGCGGCAAGGGCACCTATGTGCGGGCCATCGCCCGCGATATCGGCCGCGACCTGAACTGCTTCGGCCATGTCACGGCGCTGCGCCGCACCCGCGTCGGCCCCTTCGGCGAGAACGACACGGTGACGCTGGAGGAGCTGCGCGAATTGCTCGACGGCAAGATCGCCACCCAGACGCTCGACGATGCCCTGCTGCCGGTCGAGGCGGCGCTGGCCGAGGTTCCGGAGGTGCAGGTCACCCGTGACGTCGCCGCCCGCCTGGTGCGTGGCCAGAGCGCCATCCTGCGTGGCCGCGACGCCCCCGTGGGCGGAACCGTCTGGGTTTCGGCCGGCGGCGATCCGATCGCCGTTTGCGAAGTCGAGCAAGGCGAGCTGGTGCCGAAACGGGTCTTTGTTTTCCAGGCGTGAATAACTTTCACGCATGCGTTGACGTGCCGGCTTGGCGTCGCTATGACACGCGCCTCGCCCAGATGGCGGAATTGGTAGACGCGCACGGTTCAGGTCCGTGTACCGCAAGGTGTGAAGGTTCGAGTCCTTTTCTGGGCACCAAATTGCAGCGCCCGTCCCTTGGTTCCAAGGGGCGGGCGTTTTCGTGTCGGGCAGCCGCTGCAAGGCACGAAAAGGTCCGCGCCGAGCGGCGCGGACCCAGGTCGTCACGGTGGTGGCGGGAGGCTTGAACCCGCCGGCGCGAATCGTCAGGTTCGCGGCTCGACGAAATTCGGCATGGCGTTCAGCTGTTCCTTGGTCCGCATCACGATCGCCGACATCTTGCCGTTCGAATCGCGAATCAGCCGCAGGTCCGCCCAGTCGATGGCGACCGACTTTTCGCCGATGCCGAGAAAGCCGCCGACACCGAGCACGACTTGCTTGACCCGGCCGTCGCTGGTCAGCACCAGCGAGGCGACTTCGCCGATATTGTCATGGCGTTCGCGCATGGCGCGCCATTGGGCGTCGTCCATCATCGCCGGCGCGGCGGAGGGCGCCGGCACGGTGGAGGCCGTGGTCGCGGGATCGGCGCTGCTCGCCGCCGCATTGGCCGGTTTGGGCGCATAGACGGTCATGCCGACCAGGCTGCGGGTGGTGAACTCGTTGGGCGCCAGCGAACTCTGCACCTGCCGGGCGGCCGGGGCGGTCTGCGCCGGAGCCTGGGGCGCCGTCTGCGGCGCGGTCTGGGCCATGGCCGCGCCGGTGAGCGCGACAACGACCGAGGCGATAGCCAAACTGTTCCGAACCATTGTGATCTCCTTGATCGTCGAAAACGAACCCGCGCGCAGGCGCCTGGATAAGGACGCCGGCTCGAAAGCCTGCCTGTACGTCGGGATAGAGATGAAACGGCAGGGGGTCGGGTCAGTTCCCGGGACGGCGCGATTTCAGCCCGTCCTGCCCGGGCACGCGCCGCGGCGGGCGGTCAGTCGATGAAGGCCACGCCGAGGGCCGGTCCCTCGCGCCAGACCAGCCGGCACAGCCGGCTCTGCGGGCGGTTCTCGGCGAGCCGCAGCAGGAACCGCTCGGGCAGCACCACGTCATCGTCCAGCCTCAGCCGGGCGCCGGTCTCGGAAATATCCTGGATCAGGCAGAGGCTGCGGCGGCCGTCCTCGATCGTCTCGACCGAGACCCGGTAGCGCAGCTCCTTGCGCCGGGCCTGGCGCGGCTCCGGTTCGCCGGCGCGCGGCCGCGAACGCTTGGCTCGAACTGGACCTGGCTTGGGCAAGCCATCACTCCCGCCGCCGGCCGGCCGAAATGCCCACCGGTGCCGGACCGTCTAGCAGGAAATGCTTTCCCAATCGTGCCGCGACAGCCTCGAAAGCCGCGGGCTTGCGCGCCTCAGCCGGAAATGCGCTCGATATCGGCGCCGCAGGCGGCGAGCTTGGTTTCCAGCCGCTCGAAACCGCGGTCGAGATGATAGACCCGGTTGACCATGGTCTCGCCCTGGGCCGCCAGCGCCGCGATGACCAGCGAGACGGACGCGCGCAGATCGGTCGCCATGACCGGCGCGCCCTTCAGCGTGTCGACGCCCTCGATCGTCGCGGTCTGGCCGTCCAGGTGGATATGGGCGCCGAGGCGGGCGAGCTCCTGCACGTGCATGAAGCGGTTCTCGAAGATCGTCTCGGTGATCTTCGAGGTGCCCTTGGCCCGGGTCATCAGGCCCATCAGCTGGGCCTGGAGGTCGGTCGGGAAGCCCGGGAACGGGTCGGTGGTCACCGAGACGGGCGAAAGGCCATGGCCGTTGCGCTTGACCCGGATGCCTTCATTGGTGGCGTTGATCTCGACGCCGGCCTCGCCCAGCACGTCGAGCGCCGATTGCAGCAGCTCCGGCCGGGCGCCCTCCAGCATGACGTCGCCGCCGGTCATCGCCACGCACATGGCATAGGTGCCGGTCTCGATGCGGTCGGCCACCACGGCGTGATGGGTGCCCTTCAGCCGGGTCACGCCGGTGACCTCGAGCGTGCTGGTGCCGACACCCTTGATCTTGGCGCCCATCTTGATCAGGCATTCCGCGAGATCGACGATCTCGGGCTCGCGCGCGGCATTGTGGATGACCGTGGTGCCGTCGGCGAGCGAGGCCGCCATCAGCGCCACATGGGTGCCGCCGACGGTGACCTTGCCGAAATCGATCTCGGCGCCCTTCAGGCCCTTCGGCGCCTTGACCACCGCATAGCCGGCATCGATCTCGATCTGGGCGCCCAGCTGCTCCAGCGCCTGCAGCAGGAGGTCGACCGGCCGGGTGCCGATGGCGCAGCCGCCCGGCAGCGACACCTTGGCGACGCCCATGCGGGCGACCAGCGGCGCGATCACCCAGAAACTTGCGCGCATGGTGGAGACGAGTTCATAGGGCGCCGTGGTGTCGACGATCGAGCGGGCGTTGAGCCGGACCGTCTGGCCCATCAGCACGTCGTCGCCCGAGCGTTTGCCGGCAATGGTCACGTCGACGCCATGATTGCCCAGGATGCGCGCCAGGTTCGACACGTCGGAGAGCCTGGGCACATTGGTCAGGGTCAGCTCGTCCTCGGTCAGGAGCGAGGCGATCATCAGCGGCAGCGCGGCGTTCTTGGCGCCGGAGATCGGGATCGTCCCGTGAAGGGGGCGGCCGCCGGTGATGCGGATGCGATCCATGCCGAACTCCTCGAAGGCTCTAAGGGAATACCGATGCGGCTGAGCGGCGCGGGATGGACCGGTCAGCAGAGCGCCCGCGCGAATCCCTGGAATCGGGATCCAGGAGGCCGCCGCCGTCTGGCACCGGTCTAGCCGACCAAACAGGGCGAAACAAGGAAGGGAACCCGGCGACCCCGTGGCGGCGCCGGTTGCAGCCCGGCCTGGCGGCCCGCCATGCACGGCCGCATGCGCGCCATGCGGCGAATCAATCCTGGTCTTCGGCGGGCTCCGCCTTGGCGTCCGCCTCCGCCCGGCCACGGGCCTGCGCCTTGCGCCGCTTCAGATTGGCTTTCAGCTGCGCCGCCAGCCGCTCGGCGCGCGGCTGCCGGCCGCCCGGCTGGACCGGCTTGCTGTCGGAAGGCGGCTGTCCGCCCGGTTTCAGGATCTCGTCGGTCATCGCGCCGGCGATTATCTCCACAGCATCGCGCGCTGCCAACCGCTAAAGACGCGCCCAGCCTCTTGCATCCCCCGTTGCCCTGTGGCAGGGAAGCGTCCCGATCGTCGGGGGCCGCTTTTGAGCGCCCCGGGCGCCTGGTTCGGCTGCGGTAGCTCAGTGGTAGAGCACTCCCTTGGTAAGGGAGAGGTCGAGAGTTCAATCCTCTCTCGCAGCACCAGTTTCTTCCTGCTCAGAGATCAGAGACGTGGGCCGGATCTGCGGGCTGGCGCCATCCTGGCCAAGATGCCGGACGATCATCCTCGATCGCATCGCGGCCAGCACCTGGGACGACGCTGAACGGATCGGCTACAACGGCACGCCGGAGACGGAGCGCTTCGGGCGGAGATCGCCCGGTGAACAGGGCAGGGAGCCAGGACATGAGCCTGCGGGGTTGGTTGGTCGCTGCGTTGATTGCCTGGTCGCCCGGCGCTTGGGGCCAGGCACCGTCCGCACAGGAGCGGCCGATGCTGGGCCCCGCCTCGATTCCCGAGGCGGCGAAATTCGCGGCCCAGCGGGCACATTACGTCGCCATCTGCAAACGCGCCCTCAGCTGGCAACCCGTGGCCGAGGGCATTTCCCGTTTGCAGTTCGGGTCGCTGACGGAGGAGGAACAGCTGGAATATTGGCGGTTGTTCTATCAGATCGCGGGCGGCGCTGCCGAGATGTGGCAGCAGCTCGGCGCGCAAGAGCGGGCGCGGCTTTGCGAGGAAACCCAGGCCGCGCTGTTTGCCTATGGCGATCGTTTCAGGCGGCAACATCCCGAACTCCTGTCGTCGCTGGTTCGGTAGGGCTTACCGGATCCAGCCGGCCGGCCGCTCGGCTTGATAGGCCGTCAGGTAGCCCTGCCTCGGGGGCTCGCGGAATGGACCGCGGCTGATGACGCGGAATTGCGGTGACCCGTACCTATTCCCCTATTTTCGTGTCATCTGGAGTCAATACGCCGTCCGGGGGGCAAACCACCTCAGGTGGAAAAAGCGAAATAGGCACGTGTCGACCTATTTCCCGCTCTGAAGATCAGAGAGTCGAGCCTTGGCATTGGGCTGTGCGCGTCCGGCTGCGCACGAGTTCGCTTTGCCTAGCTTGGAACATTGGCTAGGTCGGTAGCCGCCTCTGTTGCCACGGCCTTCGATTCGAGCAGCCCATGTCTGCCGAGCTGTTTGGTGATTTATCCGGCGCAAGCTCCGCCGTTGCGTCGCGGTTCAAGGTCCTTGCCTTGGCCGCGAACGAGGTGGTGGTTGCAAGCGGGGGCAAAATATTAGCGATGATTTCGCTTGATGGTTGCATCCGGGCGGATCTGTTCGCTAAGCGGAGACAGCATGCTTGCCCGCATGCGCAAGCAAGCCGGAGCCTGGACGAGGCCGTGCCGGCACCCCGGAAGCGCTGGCAAGCAATTGCCGGCGAAGCAACTTTTGGAGTCGACCATGTCCATAGACGGCATCGTTATTGCTGCACTGGCTTATCACCTCATATCGATCGTGATGGGGGCTCGCGCAGTGAGACAGGTGCGGGCGAAGGAAGGCGCAGGGACGATCGGCGGATTTATCTTTTTCGTCGCGGCGGTCCAGGTGGCGCCCACGCTCCTGATGGTGCTCTTCGCCAACCAACCCGGCAATGGCGCCGGGCTCTATCTCGCCTTTCTGATGTTTGCGCCGTTGGGTGTCTTCGCAGCCCTCGTATGGCTTGTCGTCGGCTTCATCTGCGCCGTTGCCGAGAAAGAGGCGCAGTAACCCAAACGGCATCCGGTGCCGACCAAAACTACCGCGACACGTACCTATTTGCCTGTTTTCTTCCCTTGCGGAAGGTATTCGACACGCGCTTTGCCAATCCATTCCAGTCGTGCAGGTCGCCCGCCCCGATCGCGACCGGGGTGGTCTTTCTTCCTGGCGATGCTTGTGGTGAGGCCGCTCAAGCCCCAGCCATCGCACCAAGCCGGCGGGGATAATCAGATCCTCGGGAGAATCGACCCCTATTCGCGATCCCAGTTCTTCTCCCAATGCGGCAGCCGCTCGCGAGTGATGGCGATCAGGCGCTCGATGCGTTCGGCGGCAACCGGCGGATGCGCCGCCACCATCAGCTGGCTCGACCTCTCGAAGCAGCGGACATTCGGGACGATATCGGGTGGATCGGCCGAGAGGTCGGTGAGTTCGATCGTCAGGTAACCACCCGCATCGGGGCTGCGGAATGGACCGCGCTGATGACGCGGCCCCGGAAAGAGGGGCGCGCCACCGTCATTGGCTTCGTCGCGCGTCGGGGCGTCAAGGTCGCTGCCGGGCCACGCCAGGATGCGACGTCGAACCTGCGGCGTCCCCGGCTTGGACTGGCGCGCACCCGAATTGTCGGCCATGGCAACGCCTGTATCTCCGACACAACACATTGAAAACATTCATGATAATTTCCTTCCGCGCAACCGGCGAAGCGATTGCCGCGGGCCGGTCCAGAGCCTAACGGAGGCTTGACCAGGCAACCACGGGACGCGTCATGACCTCACTGAAATCGGCCGCTATGGCTGCGATCGCAGCCTTGACCCTGTTCGACGCCGCCGTGGTCGAAGCCGCCGATCTCGGTTCCCGTCAGGCGCTGCCCGGCACCATGATCGCGGTGCCCGCCGATCTCTGGACCGGCTTCTATCTCGGCGGCCATGTCGGCTATGCCACCGGTCTTTCGGCATGGGATTATCGGGAAACCGGCACGAGCGTGCTCAGGGCGGCCGAGCGGGGAACGACGCGCGGAGCGTTCGGCGGCTTGCAAGGCGGCTATGTCAGGCAGATCGGTCAACTGGTGCTCGGCCTGGAGGTCGATGCCTCGGTCGGCGACATCAACGGCCGCATCAACAATGGCGACGGCGATTGCAGCCTGTTCAGCGCCTTCGTTTGCAAAACCCGCGTCAACTTTCTCGGCGCGCTGCGCGGTCGGGCCGGCGTGGCGATCGACCGGGCGCTGCTCTATGTCACCGGCGGCGCGGCCATCGGCAATTTCCGGCACCGGGAATATGACGTGGCCCAGCCGGGCGTGACCATCGGCAGCTTCAACGCCACGCGCATTGGCGCAACCGTCGGCGCCGGCCTGGAATATGCGGTCACCTCCAACATCACGGTCAAGGTCGAGTATCTCTATTACAATTTCGGAACCGCGCTGCAGATGTCGGGCACCGGCAGCGGGCTCGCCGGCACGGGCCTCGACAGCCGCACGCGCAACGATCTCCACACCGTCCGCGTTGGAATGAACTACCTGTTCTCGACCGGCGGAGCGGTGGTCGCTCGCTACTGAGCCGGTCCACCTTGGCTGTCGCCGCTTGCCGGCGGTCGGCGCCTTCGCCACGAGACGTGGCGAAACAGCCCGTTGGCCTGCATCTGACAGCATTCTGACGGCGCGTTGACGCTGTCTCTTGGAAGTGGCGGCTCCATTTTGCGGAGCACTCCATGATTCGTCCTGACAGAAGAAGCGCCCTTGCCCTTATCGGATTTGCAGCGGCAGGCGGCATCGGCTCGGCGTTTGCCGCGATTGGCCCGGGAACCGCGGTGGTCCTGATACACGGCAAGGCCGGCGGGCAAGGCCCGTTGCAGCCGCTCGCGACAGCGCTGCGCCGGGAGGGGGTCGCCGTCAATCTTCCCGCGATGTCCTGGAGATCGCGCTACAGGACATACGAGCAGACGCTTGGAGAGGTCGCGGCACACGTCGCCGCGGCACGCCGGCGCGGTGCGAGCAAAGTCATTCTTGCCGGCCATAGCCTTGGCGCCAATATCTCTCTTGGCTACGCAGCCATGGCGGGCGACATCTCCGGCGTGGTGGCCATGGCGCCGGGCCATCGGCCTGACTTCATCGCGACCGCGACGGGAGACGCTCTGGCGCGGGCAAGGCAGATGATGGCCGCCGGCCAGGGCCGGCAGAACGCCTCCTTCCTCGACTTCAACCATGGGCGGACCTATCCGATCACAACCACGGCCGAGGCCTATCTCAGTTTCTTCGATCCCGGCGGCCCCGCAGCGCGGGCTGCGGCTGCGAGTGGCGTCAGAGTGCCGGTCCTCTGGGTCATCGGGACCGGTGACAGGCCGGCGATGCGCGACCGGGCTCCTTACGCCACGGGATCTAGGATCGAAGTCAACGCCGATCACCAGCGCACGCCCGTCGTCGCGGTCCAGCAGATTGTGCAGTGGATAGCGCAGCGCTAGCGGCCGCATCCGGAAATTCCGCGCGGGCGTCTCGGCGGCGCGCGCCCCGAGCCGGCCCAATCTCTTGATGGAATTGCGACAATTCGCCCGCGTGCCGTTGCGGCCGCCCGGTGCGTTGGGATCGGCAGCGAGGGCGAGATCCGACGTCGTCGCGACAATTGCCTCATGCGGCCAAACCGACCGCCAAGGTGGTCTCGGACAGGATAAGGCCGGTCACAACCGCAGTATTTTGCTCTTGACGCATGTTTGACGCCCTGTTGATGGCGAAGCCTTGTGATCCGGACGCGTCGCGATGACGCGCTTGCTCTTTGATCGGAGAACAAAATGCTGCGCATTACGCTCGTGCTGGGACTTCTTCTGCCGCTCTTGTCGATTCCCGAGGCCTTCGCCTGCAAGCGGGGCGATCCGCCTTGCCGGAGCTCGGCGACCCGGACCTGCGTCTGCCAATGATCACGCTGAGGAGACGGTTTGTCGCCACACTCGCGCTGGTTGCCGCGGTCGCGACCTCGAATGTTGCATTCGCCATGCCTGGCGGGAACGGCAATTCAGGGTCCGAGGGGCAGGGGAACGTGCGGTTCGCTCAGAACTGCCGGTTCGTGCGGGAGTGGGTGCAGCAATGCCACCGCACTTGCACGCCCAGGCAGATCCGTCAGGGATCCACCTGGGTAACGGTCCAGGACTGCAATGACATCGGATGCTGGCGCGACCGACGCGTCTGCCATTGACCGGTTGCCGAAGAATTCCGACGCCGCCGTCCAGGCAGGGACAGCGGCGTCACATCCACCGAAAATGAGCCGACGAGATCGCGGCGCCCGATCACGGCCGGCACCTGCGAGGGCTTCGATTTTTTAAGGTGCGTTCGCACCGGCCAGTACGCCGCGTCGACGCCTCCGTGCGATTCCGCGCGGCCAGCGATGTCGGGTTGGCCCGCACGGAGGCCTTGCGCCCCGACTAGCGCGGATCGGCAATTCCGGCGTCCTCGCGCGCCTGCCGAAACGCCGCGACATAGCGGTCGCGTCCAAGGATGAAATCGGCCGCCGGACCATGCGGACCTGGATTGGCTCGCAGTTCCATGATCGCGGGCGTGTATCGCGGATCGAGCTTGCTGGCTTCGATCGCCGCGAGAGATGCCTCCTCGCGCCGGCCCGCCATGTGGAAGGCCGAGGCCGTCAAGGCGTGGATGCGCGCCACGTGCGGATTGGCGGTCTTGGCAAGGGCAAGATATTTCAGTGCTTCATCGGTCACGCCGTTGATCAATGCGACCTGGCCAGCGAGATAGGCCGCATCGACTGTTCCGAGATTGATCTCTTCCGGATCCACAAGCCTGTGGAATGCCGCAAGAGCAAGGGCCGTTCCGCCGGTCATGGCCTGGATATGCGCCCGCTGGACCGCGGCGCCCCAGTGCGCCGGATCGACCTGAAGCGTTGCCTCGAGTTGCGCCTTTGCGCTTGCGAGGTCGCCCCGCAGCTTGGCCAGGACGGCCGATTGAAACATGAGATCCGCGGCGCGGGGCCGAGCGGCTCTCACCGGCTGCAGCAAGGCGTCGGCTCGGTCGATGTCCTGGGCCCTATCGGGGCTTTGGTCTCGGCCAGCGCGCGCCAGCAGAAAGTTCGCATAGGCCAGCCGCAGTTCGACGAGATCCGGGGTTCGTTTGATCGCCTCGCCCCAAAGAGCATCTTCATTGGCCTGGCGTGGGCCAAATTGCGCCGTCAGATGGGCCAGGCGGGCATTCCACAGGGGACCGTCACGGTCGACGGCCTTCGCATCCTGTTGTTGGCCGGCGCGATGTCGCGTGATCTCAAAGATCGACGACCAATAGACGAGCCGGTTCAGCCTGTCCCAATCGGGTTCGCCGCCTTGAACCTTCGCCAGCGCCAGGGGCTGGGCCCACAGGCTCCGGCCGGTCCCGCCGTCCCAGATATGGAGAAAGGCCCGTTGCGCGTTGATGGGCGCCATCGTCACCTGAATGACGTAGCGCACCCGCAACGTGCGGGCGACTTCGGCCACCGGCCGGTTGGCCAAGGCGCCGGAAGCGTCGGCCACTGTGAACAAGGGCCCGCGGGTAAAGGTCCTGACGGCACGTTGGTGCAGTCGCACCAGGGCCTCGGCCAGAGGCGGGGAGTCCGATTCATCGCGAAACGGCAGAAGCGCGATCGATACCTTTCCATCGTGCTCCCCGACATATCCGATCGGTTCCGGTAGGCGCATCCGGGCAAGGAGCCCGGCGGCACCGATCCCGATCGTCATGGCAAGCAAAGCCAGCGCCCCGAAAATGGCGATGCGCTTTCTGGGCCGGCCCGTCGCCACCGGCGCCTCCTGCGCGGGGCTGAGAGTGCCGGACGCCATTGTGTCCTCGGCTCGCGTTTCCGCAAGACGCTCGACGCTGCCGCTCTTGTCGCGAAGCCCATCGACCAAACGGAGGGTTTGAGCTTCCGGACGGGTCGCCAATTCATCCCGCAGGAGAAGCCGGAAGGTCTCGAACCGTGCCATTGCCGATGCGCGGCCGGCGACCTTTGCCTCCAGCGCGATCACGAGGCGATGCGTTTCCTCGCGAAGGGGATCGAGAGCGTGGAGCGCCAAGGCGAACGCGAGGCCCTCCTGCCAATCGTTCGCTTCGTCCAGGCGCCTGACCAGGCGATCGAAGACGGCGACCGCCAGGTGATGTGCCGCCGCCCTCTGCTCCCGAAGCCACTGCTCGATCTGGCCGCCCCGCGCGTCCAGATCCAGCCCGAAATCGCCTCGCCAGCATTTTGCGGCCGATGCGAGTGCGTCCACCTGGTCCAGTTTGAGAGCAGCGCTGAGCTCGTCGAGATCGACGTTGATCCGACCTCGGTCGAGGCCAATGAGCCCATCGCGAACGATCAATGCGGCGTCGGCCGTTCCCAAGGCGCGCTTGAGAGCACTCAATTCTTGTCTCAGGCTATGTCGGCTGCGGTCCTCGTCGCCGTCCCAAAGCAGCGTGGCCGCCAGCGCACGTGGAATCTGCTTCTCGGGCGAGGCGGCGATCAGGGCGAGCAGCAGCCGTGCTTTCCGCGACGGAAGCGAAAGCAATGCGCTGGACTCGTCGTCGATGATCTCGAATGTGCCGAGAAGGCGTAGCTTGAGCATGTCCTAAACGGGGTTGGACGACACGGAATCTGCCTGGCCCGATGGATGTTCCAGGCCAATTCGTATTGCATGGGCATTCGGTCCACCAGTCTAGCCCACGCCATGAAGCACGAACGCGGGAGATTCGTGTTTCTGCTCCGCGATTCGGGAGACCCTCTGTCCCGGTGCTCCGAGAACATCGGCGCCCATCACGCGATCGATCTTCCGGAGCGCGGAAGCAAGGATCGTCCGGACCGGGCGCAGGGCACGTCAGGATGGCATCGGCGATGACGGCGTCCAGTGAGAACGGGCGAAAGGAAGGGGAGACAGGTGTGTGCCACCACGAGCCTGCTTCTCTTGAAGCCTCAATCCGGCGTGCGGTCCCAGTTCTTCTCCCAACGCGGCAGGCGTTCGCGGGCGATGGCGATCAGGCGCTCGATCAGTTCGGCGGCGACCGGGGGATGGGCCGATACCAGCAATTGGCTCGAATTCTCGAAGCAGCGCACCCCCGCGACGATATCGGGCGGCTCCGCCGAGAGATCGAGCAGTTCGACCGCATAGGCGCTGATGTCGAGGCGGTAGATCTCGCTGATCTCGTAGCGCCGTCCGGCGTGATCGAAACTGGCCATCCGCATTCCCCCAGGGGCTCTCGCCCATCCTGCTGCACGGGCGGAAAAAGTCGAGCCGCGGCCTGCGAAACGGGCCGCGACGGAACCGGAACCCCCTGACCGGGTTGAGCCGTCAATGGAGGGACCCATGGCGCGCATCGACCCCGCATTCATCGCCTTCATGATGCTGGCCGCATTCGTCGCGGCCTACGTGGTGCCGCTGCATCCGTAGCACCGGCGGACCCGGACTGCCGGAGCGCGCATCCGCGCCGGCCCGGTCGCCAGATCCAGGTCAGTCCTGATCCAGCCGCGTATCGGGCGGCAGGCGGACGCGCCCGGCCCAGACATGGTCGTGGTGTTGGTCCCAGCTCGAATAGAGCAGCAGGTCCTTGCCCTCCGCGCCGTCGTGGAACAGGGCCCAGCCGCCCACGTCGCCTTCCAGGCTGCTGGTGATCCAGACGAACGCGCCTTCGCGTTCGACCGAGCGGTCGCGGAACAGCAGGCAGTCCCAGAAGCCGGCCGGCAGCGGCCCATGCGTCAACGGCCCGTTCATGAGGTCGTGAACGGTCGTCACCGCCTCCACGGCGACGGTCGCGACGCCCTGCCGGTCGTTCACAAGCGCGCCGTCGACGAGGCGGCAGCGCACCAGGGCGATGGCGTGGATATCGGCGCCGATGCCCTCATAGATGCCGTTCAGCGCGATCAGCGGCGGCTCGTAGAGGCAATGGAAAGTCTCGCCGATGCGGGCGGCGAAGGGCTGGCCGACCTTGAGGTAATAGGGGCCGCCGGCCGCGGGCGGCTGTTCCAGCAGCGCCACCGGCAGGCCGGGCCCGAGGCCCGCCGATGCCTGCGAGGCGTGCCACTGCGTCGCCATGTCCGAATAGCCGGCGAGCCTTGCCCAAGGCTGAGCCTCCAGCACCGGAGGCTGCCCCGGCTCGCCGCAAACGCATCGGAATGCGAATTCAGGCATGGCGCCGCTATCCCTGGTCGCTTTCCGGGCCGGGGCGGGATCGCTCCGGGACCGGGGTCACATCCTCGCCAGCACCATCACCACCGTCCCGCCGGCACCGGTGAGGACGAGCTTCTGGCGCAGCGGGTCGATGCGCCAGCTCCGTGCCGCTTCGAGCGCGGTGAGGAATTTGTGTTCCTGGTTCATCGCCGCCGGGGTGCAGGCCATCTGGGTCGAGATCAGCCGGCCGAAGGAAATGGTCGTGCCGGTCACGCTGGCGCGGCCGCCGATCCGGTTGCAGCCGCCGGTGCCGGAAACCTGCCCGTCGGCGCCGATCTCCAGCACCGATTGCAGCCGGTCGATGACGCCGCCGCCCTGGATGTCCTCGGCGAGCCAGCGGCCGGCCAGGCCCGGCTGGCGCGGCGCCTCGCCCTGGCCGCTGACGCGCTCGACGCGGATGTCGGTGCGGTTCGGCCCGCCGGCGAAGACCGTGTGGCGGGTGGTGTTGATGAACAGCAGCCGGTCGCCGTCGGTGATGCGGGCCTGCAGCGCGTAGCTGCGCCGTGGCTGGATCTGCGCGCGGTCGAAACGCAGCGTGTAGCGGATCGGGTTGCGCGGGCCGGCGGCGATGCGGGTTTCGGCGATGGTGCGCGCCGGCGCGTCCGCCAGGGACACGTCGAGGAGCTTGACCTCGACCACGGTGGTCCGCGGCAGGGCGATGCGCTCGCGATAGGCCACCGTGCCGCGCAGCGTCATGGTCGCCGCCGCGGCTTCGCCTGATGGCGTCAAAAGTGCCAGGCCGGCGAATGCGGTGAAGCCGCGCCTGGAGATCTTGCCGATATCGGTCTTGTGGCTCACGGGTGAGGCTCCTTTTCGAACGGCTCAGGGATAGTAGCCGCCGAAACCCGCCATCCTCAATCACCCCCTTCGGCGGCGTTCCACGCGGCGGCCTCGCCATGCTCCCCTATCGGGATCGTCCGGGCGCCCCCGCGACGCGGCGCGGCAACCGCCGGTCCGGCTCAATTGGCCGGCGCGCGCGCGATGCTCTCGGCGATGGTGACCAGTGACCGGCGCACCGCCGGGTCCTCGATCAGCGCATAGGCTTGCAGCAGCTGGATGGCGCCCGGCACGATCAGCAGCGCGCCCGGTGTCGGCAGCAGGTCCTCGGCCATTTCGGTTTCGTTCGGTGCGTCCTCGAAGAAGAACGACACGGGCACCCCGAGAATGCCGGACATCTGCATCAGGCGGCTCGCGCCAATGCGGTTGACGCCTTTTTCGTATTTCTGCACTTGCTGGAAGGTCAGGCCCAGTCGCTCGCCGAGTTTCTCCTGGCTGATCCCGAGCATCATGCGCCGCATGCGTACGCGCATCCCGACGTGCCGGTCGATCGGGTTCGGATTCTTGACCGACATTATGCCTCCTCGAACCTCTCGCCGGTGTGCTTTCGATGGCGCCAGCGCGCGAAGGCGCCCCCACGCCTCGAAAGCATCGATACCGGCTTCTTCGGAATTGAACGCAACACATGCTCGGAACTATCAGGCATTTATTGCGATATTTCGCGGGGTCCACAAGTCGCAGCAGGCGAGGTAAATCCTCCGGGAACGGCATTTGCGCGATTTGAGCCGTCACGAGTGCCGTTTGGCAACACTCAGCCGGATATGGCCGTCGGCACCGTAATCGACGCTGAGATGTTCCGGCGCCTGGACCGTGCCGAGAAAGGCCTGCAGGCGCGACAGCGCCTGTTCCGGCATGGCGAGAATGCCGCGCATCAATTCCACGAGGCCCGGTTCCTGGCTCCAATAGACCAGCTCGCGCAACCGGGTCACATCGAAAGTGTCGTCCAGGACGATCAGCTCGTCCGGCGGCGATCGATAAGGGGATCGTTTCGACGTCGACATTGGGGTCTCCCATTGCAGCGGGTTCGGCCCTGTCCCGGGCCAGTTCATCCGACGGCCGCGAGGGCCTGTTCTTCGGTCCTGATCTCGGCGAAACGCGCGACCAGCCCGATCAGCGTCGCGAGATAGGTTTTTTGGTCGGTCTCGCCATGCGGGCCGCCGCCGGCCACCGCATCGCTGATGCAGGTCAGTTTCTGGCCGCGATGAAATCCTTCGATCGTGGTCGAAAGGATGGTCTCCTCCAGCGAGAAGCCCATGACGAAGCAGTTCAGCGGGCCGACATTGGCCAGGTAATCGGCGAAGCGCGGCGAGCTATAGGCCGAGGGCAGCGGGTGCTCGAACACCAGTTCGCCCGGCCGCGGCCGCCATTCCGGGATCCAGTCGGTCAGGCTGCTGGCCGGATTGAACCAGGCGGCGCGCGCCACCCGTTTCAGATGGGCGATCGGCCACAGCCCGTCGCGCCAGGCCGCCAGCAGGCGCCCGCAGGACTCGAGCGCGGCCGCGCTGTCGCGCATGGCATGGGCCCGGCCGGCCGCCACATATTCCTGCTGCAGGTCGCAGCAGATCAGCAGCGGCGCCGGCTGGCACAGGCGGTCGGCGGCGGAAGCGAAGGATCCGGCCGGCACTAGACCGCCACCTTCAGGTCGCGCAGCGGGCTCGACGCCTGCCGGCTGGCCGAGCGCTCCAGCACGCCCGCCTGGTCCCACTGCCCCTCCGGGCGAATGATCACATAGGGGTCGCTGTCGATGGTGATGGCATTGGGATCGGCCGGCAGCTCCAGCACCATCTCGGTATAGCTGAAATCCGAGAACACGATCTTGCGGTTGTGCTGCAGCGGCCTGGCGCCGAAGCGCGCCCAGAAATCGACGAGGCGGTCCTGCGCCTGGCCGTAGATCCGCCGATAGCCCTTGCGCTTGAGGAAGCCGACGCATTCGCGCACCAGCCGGAACGCGACGGTGGACCGGCGGTAGCGATGGCGAACCGCGAGCCGCTCGACCTTGGCGAAATCGGCGAAGAAACGCGCCCGAAGGCAGGCCACCGGTTCTTCGCCGATGAAGCCGATGAAATGGGCGGCGACCAGGTCGTTGCCGTCGAACTCTTCCTCATAGGGACAGTCCTGCTCGGCCAGATAGACCGCCGAACGGATGGCGGTGACCAGCATGAGATCCTGCATAGTGCGGGCGATGCGGATCGTGATGGCCTTGCCGGCCGGCCCGGCTTCGGCGCTCACGACCGGCCCCCGATCGACGCCGCGCCGCCGGGCCGGTTGACGAGCCGGCGATAGATCCACAGGTCGGGCTGAAAGCTCGGCGTGCGCGTGAAGCCGACCTGGCGCAGCAGTCGCCCGCCGTCATCCGTTGCCGGCTGCGCGTAATAGTCGGCGCCGGCAAAGGGCTGGCGCATCATCTCGACCGCGACATCGGCGATGCCGGCCGCCGCCCGCCCCCGCGCCGCGAGCGCCCAGACATAGAGCGCGGCCGGGGTCTCGGCGGGGCCGGCGAGCAAAGCGAGGTCGGGATCGGCGAAATTCAGGGTGCCGAGCAACAGGTGCTCGAGGCCGTGCGCATTGAGATAGAGAAAGGCGATGCCGCCGCGGATCCGGCCGCCGGCGCGGAACGGAAAGATCGACGGCGCCTGGTGCCGGTAGACCCGCTCGACCACGTCATTGCCGATCCGGATCGCCGCGATCGACTGCCGCGCGAGGTCGGCCATGGCGGGAAGCTCGTCATAGCTCGCCGGCGAAGCATCGACCAGCCGCGCCGGGCTCAGCAGATCCAGCGAATGGCGCGGCAAAATCGTACCACTATCGTGAGCATCGGCAGGCATCTACAATCTCCCCGACAGGCATGACCGATCGTTAAGCTAGTCTTGGGGAGGCGGGCGCGATGCAGGAGAAAACGCAGCGGGCTGCTGCGGCGGCGCAGCGCCAAAAGCCGGTCGAGCCGATCACCGCCCCGTCCATCGCGGCTGGATCGATCGCGGCTGGATCGATCACGGCGTCCTGGAGCGACCTGAAGATCTTCCTGGTCTGCGTCGATCACCGCAGCTTCCGCAAGGCCGCCCAGGTCCTGGGCATGACCGATACGACCGCCATGCGCCGCATCGACCGCCTGGAGCAGGCGCTCGGCTTCGCCTTGTTCGTGCGCCACCAGGCCGGCCTGCAACTGACCGACGAGGGCCGCACCATCCTGGACGACGCCCGCAAGATGGAGCGGCTGAGCTTCGACATCTTCCGCCGCGCCGCCCATGCCGCCGGCCCCGACCCGCAAGGCGTCGTGCGGCTGGCCGTGACCGAGGGGGTGGGAACCTATTGGGTCCTGCCCAAGCTCATCGATTTCCAGGCGACCTATCGCCGGCTGACGGTGGATCTGCGCTGCGCCATGGAACCGGCCGATGTCGGCCGGCTGGAGGCCGATATCGCCATCCAGTTCGCGCCGCCCGACAATCCCGACCTGATCATCGCCAGGCTCGGCCGGTTGCATGTCTATCCCTTCGTTTCCGAAACCTATGCCCGCGATTTCGGCCTGCCGGCCTCGATCGCCGAGCTGCGCCAGCACCGGATCATCCAGCAGGTCGCGCCACAGCTCGACGAAGCCGCCTATTCACGGGCGCTCGGCGTCGACAGCCTCGCCGGCATCGTCGGCATCCGCACCAATTCCTCGACCGCGACGCTTTATGCCGTCGAGCGCGGCGTCGGCGCCGGCATGCTGCCGACCTGCTCGATCGCGCTCGGCGCCCGCCTCGTGCCCGTCGATGTCGGCATCCGCCACCACATGGATCTCTGGCTGACCTATCACCCCGACCTGAAGCGTTCGGAAAAGCACATGCTGGTGGTCAACTGGCTGAAGCGCATTTTCGACCCCTCGCTTTATGCCTGTTTCAAGGACGAGTTCATCCATCCGCGCGACCTGGTGCCGCGCATGGCCGATGCCGCCAAGGCGATGGGCCTCGGCGGCTACGCGGCGCCGGCGCCGTTCCCCGGCGCGGATTTCGGCTGAGGCTCCGGCGAGTGTTCCGTCGCGACGATTTTGGCTCTTTGACCGGATCAATCACGCGACGTCCTCTCACGATTTTCGATAGTGGAGAGCTGAATTCGTGGATGGCCGGGACAAGCCCGGCCAAGACGGAAAGAGCGCGGCAATCGCGGCTTGGCACCACGTCCCTATGCTCGCCCCCTTCGTCTTGCCCGGGCTTGTCCCGGGCATCCACGCATTGATCCGCTCGCGGCCATCGCACCATCATAATCCACCGTTCAGCGCCAAGAGGTCGCCAGGGAACCTCCTGACAGTCGCCACGTTGGCCTGACATGACCGACCACCCGATCGGACGCCTGTTCACCACGCTCGGCACGATGACGGCGCGCCCCGGCGCCTTCGCCATTGTCGGGCTTTATGCCGCGGCCTGGCTGATCCTGTCGCCGGGCACGCTGGAATGGCACGGGGTGGCGACACTCGCCACCTGGGCGATGACGCTGCTGATCCAGCGCGCCGAACATCGCGACACCCAGGCGATCCAGGCCAAGCTCGACGAATTGCTGCGCGCCGGCCGCGGCACGCCCCATGCGCTGACCCGGCTCGACGATGAGGAGCCCGAGGTGATCGAGGCTCATCGCGACCGCGCCCGCAGCGCCGACGGCGATCGAAGCCCGGGCTGAGCCGCCGCCCGATGCGGCCACCGGCGAAGCGCCTCCGGCCCGTTCAGGCCTGCCGCGCCCGGACAACGGGCCTTGCGCTGCCGGCGCCGGCGGCGATGTCGACCAGTACCGCGACCAGCACGACGGCGCCGCCGAGCCAGGCCGCGCGGGGCGGCAGCTGGCCGAGCGCCAGCCAGGCCCAGAACGGCGCAAGCGGCAGTTCGAGATTGCCGATGAGCGCCGCCCGCGCCGCCGCGATCCGGCGGCTGCCCAGCGTCAGCAGAAGCAGGCCGAGGCCGAACAGGATGCCGAACAGGGCGAGCGCGAGAAATTCCGGCCCGGTGACCCCGGCCGGATCCGCCGCCGGCGCCACCACCAGCATGCAGGCGAAAGCCGACAGGCCGGCCGCCGGCAGCATCGAGACCTCCCGGTGACGCCGGATGATCACCATCATGGTGGCGATCAGCGTGGTCATGGCGAGCGCCAGCAGGTTGCCGGTCAGATGCCCGGCCGCCGGAGCCGCCTGGACCATGGCCATGACGCCGATGAGGGCGAGGAGGCTTGCGCCGAGCGTCGTGCGGCCGGGCCGCTCGCCGGTCCAGGCCCAAGTCGCCACCGCGGCGATGAAGGGCGCGGTGGCATAGATCACCGTCACTTCGGCGACGCTGCTCTGCCTGAGCGCGAACAGGAAGCAGATCGTGCCGGCGGTCGAGCAGGCGGCGACGGCGAGGCCGGGCAAGCCGATCCGCCGCACCATGCCGGCGAGCGCCGCGCCGTGGCTCCAGGCGAGGAAGCCGCCGATGACCAGGCCGCCAAAGGCGCTGCGCCAGAACAGCATGGTCCAGATATCGGTCGGCAGCAGGCCGGTGAACAGCCCGGCGCTGCTGAAGGCCGCCGCCGATGCCGCGATCATGACGACGCCCGGCCAGCCCCGGTCGGCCTCCTCGGGTCCCGCCTGCGGGGCCGTGTTGCCGGGTTCGCCTGCCGCTGCCATGCTGTCTCTCCCGCCGTTTCGACACGACCGGACCGGACGCTAGGCCCCGGCGACTGACAGCGTTGTGTCAGGAGTGTCGGGTGGCATGACGGGGAGGAGAAGGCCGTGCGGCGGGCCGACCGGTTGTTCGACATCATCCAGAGCCTGCGTGTCGCCAGCCGTCCGATGACGGCGGCCATGCTGGCCGAGCATCTCGAGGTCAATATCCGCACCGTCTATCGCGACATCGCCGCCCTGCAGGCGCGCCGCATCCCGATCGAGGGCGCCTCGGGCATCGGCTATGTGCTGCGCCGGGGGTTCGACCTGCCGCCGCTGATGTTCACCGCCGACGAGATCGACGCGATCGCGGTGGGCGCGCGGCTGGTGCGCCGGCTGCGCGACCCCGGCCTCCAGGAGGCGGCCGACGCGGTGCTCGCCAAGATCGCCACGATCCTGCCCGACGCGCTGCGCCCCGGCGTCGTCTCCGCCCCCTTCCACGTCTCCGACGGCAGCGCCGAGACCCCCGAGGGCATCGATCTCTCCGATATCAGGCGCGCCATCCGCGAGACCCGCAAGCTCCGGATCACCTATGCCGACGTCAAGGGCCAGCGCAGCCACCGCACCATCTGGCCCATCGCCATGGCCTATTACGTCGACGTCACCGTCATCGGCGCCTGGTGCGAACTGCGCGCCGACTATCGGCATTTCCGCGTCGAGCGGATCGTCACGTCGAGCCTGCTGGACGAGAGGTTTTCGACCGAGGGCGGCAGGTTGAGGGAGGGGTGGTTTGCGTTGCAGGGGAGGGGCGAGGGGGTGGGGTAAGGGGTAGGGGATCGGATCGCGGGCCCGCCGGGGCGCGTGGGCGCGCAGGATGGGGGTCGCTCTTCGTCTCGTGGATGGGAGCTGGCTCCTGGCGCCAGAAGCGGAGGCTAGGCGTTTGCCCAACGGCGAACATTTGTAATTTGCATGTGCGATGACCGTTGGTCACCCAATCTCGGGCACGCCAGAAACTAGCATAGCGCCGCGATCAGATTTAAAGTGACGGACGCTACTCGCATGAGTCGAAGTTGCCGAGGCGACATCGTAGGCGAAGGACAGCAACGGTTGCGGTCGGATGAGAGCCATTTCACGACTAAGGTGAGCAGTAGATCTTCATGCCGACATTCGCTCGGGCAGCTGAAGTCTGTAGCGATGCGAGATAGTAGACCATCTGGCGTGACTGGGGGGATGGCTCGCTCTTCCTCAGATCTCTTAGTAGTTTTTTGCGCTCAAGGATGCGCCCAGCAACTATCCAAATTTCGCGGCTGTACCGAACTGAGCGCGTTGCATCGCGGACTTTCGCCCAGATATTTTTGGCCGAAGTAGTTCCGCGCACGATGCGGCGCGTGAGCCTCCCCGCGTCGATCGTGACTGGAGTTTTCCAGATCGAGACACGATCGGGTATCTCGTTGACCTGCGTCAGGAACGCGAGACTCGCCTGGGCTTGGCGTCCGACAGCCTGAACTGAATTCAAACTCAGCTTGGTGTCGCCAACTTTGGCATGGATAAGCACCACACGGCTCTGAGTCTCGTCGACGCAGATGAAGTCACAAAGTTCTGTCCCACCGTCGTCACAGATCACGATGTCGAATTCATCGAGGAGGTCGGCGAAGGCAGCGTCATGTTTTCGGATGGCATCAACCTGACTATTGTTGGCGGCGCCATGCGCCGCGTAGCCAAATTGTGCATAGAATCCACCGAAAACACTCTTTGCCGTCCAATCTTCAATGCTTGACGCCGCGCTACCCTTTTCCGATTCGACATGACTAAGCCATGCTAAGGCCGTGATGAACTCTAGAGGGCCGCCGACATTATCTTTTGCGATTTCTTCGACGCTCATGATCGGCCGATAGAAATGCCGCTGCGCGTAGATGAGCGATGCGTCAACAGGTAGGACGCGGAATGTTTGTAGCTTGGTCAGCATTCCTGAGAGTAGTTGCGGCTTCTCGCGCTTTGTTACATTGCGCTTGACTAGATAGGCATCGAGCGCTGGAAGCTCGACGATGTAGCGACCCCGTTTGCGAACCGAGCCGGTCACATCGTATTTCAGCTTGCCACCAAATGTCTGCCCGTCGATTTCGATCGAGAAAGCCCCGTCGCTAGCCACATCGAGGCATCTGTCCGCCTCTGCAAGAGATCTTGTCCGAGCAAGATCCCAACCTGTTGGTGCATCACTGCCATCCTCACCGATCAGGTCAGCAAAATCAAAGAGAACGTTCAGTGGTATCGCCTTGCTTCCCGAGGGGGCGGGTGACGCTTGCGCGAAGCGACTGAAGGCGCGACTTGGGGCGATAGCGGAATCCAGCTGTTGGGCAACGGTGGTGATCCACTCGACGTACTCGGCCACAGGGACATACTGTCCCGTGGCGTCCGAGACAGATGCTCGCTGAAGCGAAAGATAACGCCCCAGAGTCGTGCCATCGGGCTTCTTGAACTGTGCCCGCACAGACGTCGCCGCCTGCATGCCCTGAGCCAGATCGAAGAAACTCGTGCCGAAGTCCCTCATCCGAGCGGTGACAGAACGAATGCCCATATCCGAGATGTCGAGGCTGATCGCCGATGCGACGGTAACTCGCGAGCTCTCTCCAGTTGCCGAGATAGGCACAAGTCGTTGCATACACTCAGGCTCTTCAGCCGCAAGCCCAAGTCGTTCCGGATCGACGACGATAGCTTCAGTGTCGAGCAAAAACATACGTTCGCCAATTTCGACTAACACCATGGCGCCCAACGTCCAAGTCGGCATCGCACGACTGACAAGCAAAGGCGAGTTGCCCCATTGAACGTATGTAATGAGGCGGAGATTTTTGGGATCATCTGCCGCGATTGGTCTCACCAGGGTTATGTCGTGACGATCTTCGAGGCCCATGGCCAATGCTGACGCGCTCGCAATCTCGTCGAGTGTCTGTTTCCTCGTCTTACGCATGACGAGGGCGCGACATGGGAGTTGGATGTCGCGAAACGATACGGGTTCTGCGGAACTGTCGAAGCGGTCCCGGAAGTCGCCAGCGATGTACTGCACCGACGGAGACGCGGCCTTCAGCGTCTCAAAAAAATGAACCTCTCGATGAAGTGCATTGGATGGGTCCGCGTCGAATCGAGCCTCATAGCCGAGATAGCGTTTGAAGCGCACTCCGAGATCTATTCCAAGCTCGTCCCGGCCCATGATCAATGCCGTTTCAATGTGACTACGTGTGCCGTAACGCAAAACTCGCCCGATCTGTTGAACGACCGCGCGGCTTGTAGAGAATTCTTCGAATATGGCGACCCCACCGAAGCGACTGTCGTCGACGCCTTCAAGCAACTTCCATTGGTGCAGCCAGAAGCGCACCCCCTGTGTATCAGGCGCGGCCATTGCCTCTGTGACGCTGGGAAACCGCAGCTCCTTGGAGTTGGCCTTCTTCTCTTTGTGATGGATCAAAACACTTTTCTGCTTCAGCGAGGCCAGTTCCTGGCGTAGGGCAACGAGGCTATCGTACGTATCGGCGCGCACGATCACCCGTGCGTCCTCTGGCCGTTTGGCTTTTATGCTCCTCTCGACCTCGGCGCCAAATCGGATTAGGCGTTCGGCAAAGCTTTCGCTTGGCGCCGCGCCAGGATCACTCACCTGGATATTTACCGCGCGAATGAGTTGCTTTTCGGCAGCTTCTTCAAAGGAAAGACTGAACGCAAACCGCCCATCGATGTTGAAGTATCGAAAGTCGTTGCGGTAAGGCGTAGCGCTAAAAAGTACCGTTGGCCGTCCGAGGTTGCGAATGCATTGCGACCAGATATAGGCTGGCTCGTAGTGGCTTTCGTCGACGATCACAAGGTCAAACCCTTCCAGCATCTTGACCAAGCTTACCCGCGCTACCTCATCCGACGGGCCCGTTTCATCCGCATCGGGCGGCACTTCGTCCACACCAACGGGGCGTCGGCCAGTAAGACGATGTGCTGGTCGATCGGGTCGAAGGATTTGTTCGAGGGCCGCGAACGTGCCGACCATGACTATGCGCTCGCTGGCTAGTGCCGACAGTTTTCCTACATCATGGGGCAGTAGCCGGAACACCGGGCTGTTCGCGGACCGAACACTGGGGTCAGGATCTTTGTCATTTCGCGGCCTAACGAGCTCTCCATCATAGATGAGGTTGAATCGCCCCCAAAGCCGCGTATGAAGGTCGACGACCATTTGGTCGACGAGAGCCCTCCGTGGTGTAATAACAAGGACACGTTTTATGTTGGGGATAGCGCACGCGAGTGTCGCTATTACGCCGGTCTTGCCCGTGCCGGTCGGCATCTTTACCAATGCGGCCCCGGCGGCCGACGGATCCGCCTTGCGGGCTGCGAGATAGGCGAGTGACAGCCCGATGGCGCGACGCTGCGGCGCCCACAAACCATTACTCGGGACATAACGATTCTGAGCGACAGCCGCTTTCCAATATTCTTGAGATTGAAGCGGCTCAATAAGTTTATCGAAAGTACGACGCGCGTCGTCGGTTATTGCGTCGGCAAGGATCGAAACGCGCCCGCCCCGCCGATCAAAATTATCAGCGTCATCTGACATGAGGTCGGAAAGATCCATTCAATACCCCACCTATAAAGAGCGCCCGCATAACAACGTTGCCGTCAAACGTTTGGCACGATTTGCGAGGGGCGCGAAAGCCAAGTTCATCTGGGTTGATTGGTGCGGCTCCAAGGCCGCGGGCACCAGCCACTTCAATCACAAACAGGTGCCGAGCCGATTGCGTTGAGCGGCGTGGGCTCTAAGCCTTGGAGTTCCCAAGACGTCCGCCTTTTACGTGCTCCAGTGAAACTCTCACGGTCCAACCAATTTCCGGTGCCCACCCAGTTGAGCAATTCGCGGTAACTGCTAACTAGGCTCTTGCATGCGCCAGATAAGCGATGTGGGCTCTCTTGTGGAAAGGGGGGTGAAGCGCTCAGACCTCTGGCTCCGGTCCTCGATCATACCGGCTGCAGATCCAGACCTCGAGCGACGGGCGGTTGGGCGAACTGATCGACGTCAACGCCCTGGCCTTGCAGGAACGGAGCGTCCTTCAGGCGGGCATAGAGGTTCAACATGCGAGACTCCGCCCGCCGGATGAACGTATCGTAGGCGAGGGGGACAATCCGCGTAGAACCCTCCTCCCGGACGCGCTCGCGCGGGGCGAGCTTCGAGCCCATCACAAAGCAGGTCACCTTGGTGGATTCCTCGATCAGGCTCTGGTCGAGAAGCTCTGTGACGTATTTCCAGGCCTGATTTTTTTGGTCCATGCCGATCGAAATGCCGGGACGCTTTAGTTCGACGATGACCAAATGCTCAACGCCTTCGACTTCGTAGCCGTCGCCGTACTTTGGGCGGGCGAACAACCCAACACTGCCATCGTCGAGAATGACGAAGTCGGGGCGATTGAGGCTACCGCGCGCGTTGCTGCCCAGCAGCTTGCGGATGACCTCCGACATGCCGCGGTTGGAGGTGAACTCGATGCTCTCGAACTCGGGTCCGAATACCCAGAGGCTACGTTCGATTAGCGGCTGCAATTCGCGGACCTCGTCGGCGCGCTCGTCCCGCAGCTTCTCGTGTAGCTCGGCGATCAGCTTCAGGCGATTCTGGATCTCGTCGAGCGCCATCTTCGCCGTCGCGACGCTCCAGTCGCCGAGGATGGCGTCCAACTGGTCCAATTCGTTGGGCTTGAGGCGATGGAGCTTGTCGATCAGGCCGTAGCGTGAGCTGGAAACCTCAAGATTCGCGAGGATCCCGGCCACTTGCTCGACCTGCTCGCCGGAGATTCCGGGGCAGGTGTCGACAACGGCGTCGACGAACTCGTTCCAGCGTTCACGCGCCAAGGGCGGTGCGTGGCGGATGGTGTCGGAGAGCCGTTCGCGCACGGTCTCCTTGGTCTCGCTGCGGCGTTGGGCACCGTGGGCGAAAATCTCTTCGCGGATCCGGTCCTGGACCAGTGACTGGGTCTGCTGCCAAACTTCGTTGGCCGGGTGGAAACCACTCCAATCCGGCCGCACCGCATCGACCGCAGCTAGGAAGTCAGCGGTGACGATGAAGGTGAACCGCTTGGCCTCGCTCGTGCGGCCGTCAAGGATCCGGGTGTAGTCGCTGCCCAGCCATTTGCACTCTCCCACCAAGCGGTTGTTCACGTGCCAGGCGATGCCGTGCTGACGGGTTGTGCGGTCTGCGCGCTGGGCGTCGATCATCACGATCCGGGCCCGGCCGTGATCGGGCACCTCGACAAAGCTCTCCCGCAGGAAACCGTCGGGGATGTCGTCGAACGTAACCGGTACACCATCGACGACGACGGTGAAGTCCGGGTCAGTCAGGAACCGGGTTCCGAGGATTTCACGCACGGCCGCCGCGGTCGTCCGGGTTCGGGTGGCGTGGCTTGCGCGGATTTCCAGGCCGTGGCCGTCGGCCGCGCGATGCGAAACCTCTCGCCAGTCGAACGGCAAGGCCCCGCTGGTGCGCTTGACCCTGAACGTCACCTCCTCGCCGGCGGTGTGCGTGACCACGTCGTAAGGGTCGGAGAAGGCGAAGCCCGCAAGACGCCCCTGCCCGTTGCGGCCATAGGGGCGGCGCGGCTTGCTTCCCTTGAGTTCCGGCGGTGGCAAGGAGAACTCGCCCTCCGCTGCGACCCGATTATAGTTCAGGGTGCGCCAACGCTGGGCGAACTGCTCGCGAGTCAGGCCTTTGCCGTTGTCTCGGATCGAAAACGACCGGTCGCGCGTACCGTCTGGCCACCGAATCTCGACGCGGGTAGCGTAGGCGTCCCAGGCGTTGGCGACCAGCTCGACGAGGGCGACGGTCAGATCGCTGATGATGGCGCCCGCGTGCTTGTCGAGAAAGCGGTCGTCGAAAAGCGTCGGTTCTATTTCCATCGTCATTTGTGCAACCTGCAGACTATTCGCGTAGGTTGACTATACCGGCCAATCCTTGGTTGTCTCCACAGAAGACGCGGCGAGGAGCAGAAGCGCTGGGATGGCTAGTGGCAAGGAAAAGCGGTTTCTATTGCCGCTCGCCGAATACAATCGGATTTATCAGGTGACTCACGGCGTCCTGAAGGATGTGGGCAACGTCGAGCGGGCTTGCATCTTTTTCGCGACGTTCGGGGCGTACGTGCTGAACGAGCACTATAAGATCCCGGCTCGCGCGGTTGCGGGCGCTTTCGCCCTATGCGTCGGTTACGGGCCGGACGTAGCGTTTTTCGGCGAGGACAACCAAGGGCGTCTCGGCGCGTCGAAGGACGGCTTTCACATGTGGGTACAGACAAAGACCCATATCATTGACTTCATGGCGCCGATTTTTCGCGAAGCTTTCGCCAACATAGGATCAAACGTCGCCATCCCCCGAAAGATGCTTCAGCGGCCTATCTCATCAGAGTCTGAACGGCTGGACGATTTGTCCGAGCCTGGGCGGCTCATCACGTTTCCAGACCCAGATCTCACCGAGCGTCTGATCGACAACTTCGTCGGCAGGCCAGTGAACAGGGATCTGGTCTATGTCGCTGGGGCCTGGTTCGGGTCTCGGCGCGCCAAACAACAACCGCGGTTTGCGATGCGCGACGATCTTGGAAACATCCTGTCGCTCTCTTTGCCCAGCACGGTTGCCACCGGCTCCTGGTAGCGACGAGGCGAAAAACGCTGGAAAAAGTCGGTCGATCCCCGTGCGTCACAATCGAGTGCTGTATTGTCGCAGAGGCGCGGGCGCTTAGGCGCCGCAGACCTATGCGGACCGCTCGCGCGCCGTTCAGGAGGCGCCGGTTGCTACGGCGAGCCTTCGCCTTTCGGGCGCGTTCGCCCGACTGGCTGTGGGGCAGGTTCTGAGTTATCGCTCACTGCGAACGCGGCGCCAGAAGCCCCTCGGATGAGCTGATCGACCGACCCCCGCTTCGCTGTCTATCGACGAGCTGAACCGCCCCAAAAGTGGCCGTCCTAAACGTCCTCAAAGGCCCAAGAACAGGCGTTCGATGGCACAGCGGCCGTCTAATTCTATCCCTGCGGTCGCGATCGAACCGCCCCCCACCCCCTTACACCCCCTTTACACCGCACCCCCCGCTTCCGCATCGCACCCTGATGCCGTTCGGGCGCAGGTAAGGCTGACTTCATTCCAAGCCGTGGAAGGGTTTGCCGTGTCTGATCTCATCTATGTCGCACTGGGTCTCGGGCTGTTCGGCCTGATGATCGTTTATGTCCGCGCCGCGACGCGAGCATGAGGGCACCACGATGTTCGATCTCGTTCTCGCCGGGACGGTGGGCCTTGGGCTCGCCGTCTATCTCATCCTTGTCCTCCTCCGCCCCGAGAAGTTCTGACGCTCGTTCGAGCGTTGGAACCCTTGGCGCCTGTCCAGTGGTGATGCCATGACCGTGAACGGCTGGCTGCAGATCCTTCTTCTCTTCGTTTTGGTGGTTGTCACCGCGCGGCCGCTCGGGCTGTTCTTCGCCGCCGTGCTCGACGGCCGCAAGACCTGGCTTCACCCGGTGCTCGCGCCGGTCGAGCGCGGCTTCTACAAGCTTGCCGGCGTCGATCCGGCGAAAGAGCAGCGCTGGAGCGACTATGCCGTCGCGCTCCTGGTGTTCAACGCCGCCGGCTTCCTGTTCCTTTACGCGCTGATCCGCCTGCAGACCGTCCTGCCGCTCAATCCGGCCGGCCAGGGCGAGGTGTCGGCCCATCTCGCCTTCAACACGGCGATCTCCTTCGTCACCAATACCAATTGGCAGAGCTATGGCGGCGAGACGACCCTGTCGCATCTCACCCAGATGCTCGGCCTCACCGTGCAGAACTTCGTCTCGGCGGCCACCGGCATCGCCATTTTCGCGGCGCTGGCGCGCGCCTTCGCCCGGGAGAAGACCGAGGGCCTCGGCAATTTCTGGGTCGACCTGACCCGCTCGACGCTCTACCTGCTGCTGCCGATCTCGATCGTCACCGCGCTCGTCCTGGTGGCGCTCGGCCTGCCGCAGACGCTTGCCGGTTCGGTCGATGCCACCACGCTCGAAGGCGCCAACCAGGTCATCGCCCAGGGGCCGGTCGCCTCCCAGATCGCCATCAAGCAGCTCGGCACCAATGGCGGCGGCTTCTTCAACGTCAATTCGGCGCATCCTTACGAAAACCCCAGCGCCTGGTCGAACATGGTCACGCTCTGGGCCATCGTCGCCCTGCCGCTCGCCATCGCGGTCGCCTTCGGCAAGATGATCGGCCGCCAGCGCGAGGGCTGGGCGCTGTTCGCCGTGATGATCCTGTTCCTGGCGATCGGCATCCTCGTGGTCTACTGGGCCGAAGGCGCGGGCACGCCGCAAATGAACGCGCTCGGCCTGGTCGGGCCCAATATGGAGGGCAAGGAGGTCCGCTTCGGCGCCCCCATGTCGTCGCTCTGGGCGGTGTTCACCACCGGCGCGTCGAACGGCTCGGTCAATTCGATGCACGATTCCTACACGCCGCTCGGTGGCCTGGTGCCGATGTTCCTGATCCAGCTCGGCGAAGTGCTGCCCGGCGGCGTCGGCTCCGGCCTCTACGGCATCATCCTCTATGCCATTCTCGCCATGTTCGTCGCCGGCCTGATGGTCGGCCGCACCCCGGAATATCTCGGCAAGAAGCTGGAAGCGCGCGAGGTCAAGCTCGCCGTCCTCGGCGTGCTGGTGGTGCCGCTCCTGATCCTCGGCTTTGCCTCGGTGTCCATGGTCCTGCCGGCGGCGCTGGCCGGCACCGCCAATCCCGGCGCACGCGGCTATTCCGAGATTCTCTATGCCTTCTCCTCGGCCGCCGGCAACAATGGCTCGGCCTATGCCGGCCTCACCGCCAACGCCACTTGGTACGACACCACGCTCGGCATCGCGATGCATCTCGGCCGCTTCGCCATCATCGTGCCGGTCATGGCGATCGCCGGATCGCTCGCCGCCAAGCCGAAGCTCGCGCCGTCCGCCGGCACCTTCCCCACCGATACGCCGCTGTTCGTCGGCCTGCTCGCCGGCGTCATCCTGATCCTGGGCGGCCTGCAGTTCTTCCCAGCCCTCTCTCTCGGCCCGGTTCTCGAGCACATGCAGATGCTCGCCGGCCAGATCGCCAATTGAGGCCAATATCATGACCCGCAAACGCTCCCAGACGCTGCTGGCAGGCCATCTGGCCCGCCAGGCGACGATCGATGCCTTCAAGAAGCTCGATCCGCGCGTGCTCGTCGCCAACCCCGTCATCTTCGTCACCGAGGCGGTGGCGATGGTCGTCACCATCATCCTGATCCGCGACCTGTTCGCCGGCCAGGCCTCCGCCTTCACCACGCAGATCGCCCTGTGGCTGTGGCTGACCGTGCTGTTCTCGACCTTCGCCGAGGCGCTCGCCGAGGGCCGCGGCAAGGCCCAGGCCGATGCCCTGCGCCGGACCCGCACCGACACCCAGGCCAAGCGGCTGGTCTCGGCCGACAACGACCAAAAGTTCGAGGCCGTCTCGGCGCTCGACCTGAAGCCGGGCGATCTCGTCCGGGTCGAGACCGGCGACATCATCCCCGGCGACGGCGACATCGTCGCCGGCATCGCCTCGGTCAACGAAGCCGCGATCACGGGCGAATCCGCGCCGGTCATTCGCGAGGCCGGCGGCGACCGTTCGGCGGTGACCGGCGGCACCACGGTCGTGTCCGACTGGATCGTGGTCAAGATCACCGCCCAGCCCGGCCATTCCTTCCTCGACCGGATGATCGCGCTGGTCGAGGGCGCCGAGCGCCAGAAGACCCCGAACGAGATCGCGCTCACCGTGCTGCTCGCCGGCATGACCCTGGTGTTCATCGTCGCTGTCGGCACGCTGCCGGGTTTCGCCGCCTATCACGGCATGGCCATGCCGGTCGTCGTGCTCATCGCCTTGCTGGTCTGCCTCATCCCCACCACCATTGGCGGGCTTCTGTCGGCCATCGGCATTGCCGGCATGGACCGGCTGCTGAAATTCAACGTGCTCGCCACCTCCGGCCGCGCGGTCGAAGCCTCCGGCGACGTCGACACCTTGCTGCTCGACAAGACCGGCACGATCACCTTCGGCAACCGCATGGCCTCGGAAGTCATTCCCATGCCCGGCGTTTCCGAGCGTGAGGTGATGGAGGCCGCGGTGCTGGCCTCGCTCGCCGACGAGACGGCGGAGGGGCGCTCGATCCTGGAGCTCGCCCGCAACAGCATGAACATCGCGCTCGATCGCCCCGCCGGCGCGACCTTCATCGATTTCTCGGCGGCCACCCGGCTGTCCGGCGTCGACCTCGACGGTCGGCGCCTGCGCAAGGGCGCCATCGATTCCGTGGTGAAATTCGCCCGCCAGACCACCTGCGGCCAGCCGATCACCGAGCCGCCGGGCTTCCGCGAGACCGTCGATCGCATCGCCCGCTCCGGCGGCACGCCGCTCGGCCTGGTCGAAGGCAATCGCATCCTCGGCGTCATTCATCTGAAGGACGTGGTGAAGCCCGACATCAAGGAGCGTTTCGCCGAGCTGCGCCGCATGGGCATCCGCACCGTCATGGTCACCGGCGACAATCCGGCGACCGCCGCGGCGATCGCGTCCGAAGCCGGCGTCGACGATTTCATCGCCGAGGCGACGCCCCAGGACAAGCTCGCCTTCATCCGCGCCGAACAGTCCAAAGGCCGGCTCGTCGCCATGTGCGGCGACGGCACGAACGACGCGCCGGCCCTGGCCCAGGCCGATGTCGGGGTCGCCATGCAGACCGGCACTCAAGCCGCGCGCGAAGCCGGCAACATGGTCGATCTCGACTCGGACCCGACCAAGCTCATCGAGGTGGTCGGCATCGGCAAGCAATTGCTGATGACCCGCGGCGCGCTGACCACCTTTTCGATCGCCAATGACGTGGCCAAATATTTCGCCATCCTGCCGGCTCTGTTCGTCGCCTCGCTGCCGGCGCTCGGCGCGCTCAACGTCATGGGCCTGGCCAGTCCGCAATCGGCCATCCTGTCGGCGGTCATCTTCAACGCCCTGATCATCGTCGCCCTGGTGCCGCTGGCGCTGAAGGGCGTCGCCTACCGGCCGGTGGGCGCCGCCGCGCTGCTGCGCCGCAATCTCGTCGTCTACGGGCTCGGCGGCCTCGTCGCGCCCTTCGTCGGCATCAAACTCATCGACATGGCCATCACGGCCATCGGTCTCAGCTGAGGACAGCGATCATGCTCGCCCATCTCCGTCCCGCCTGCGTGCTGCTCGCCTTGTTCACCGTGCTCACCGGCCTCGGTTATCCCTTGGCGGTGACCGGCATCGCGCAAGGCCTGTTCCCGGCCCAGGCCAACGGCTCGCTGATCGTCCGCGACGGCAAGGTCGTCGGCTCCGAGCTGATCGGCCAGGCCTTCTCCTCCGAGCGCTATTTCCATCCCCGCCCGTCGGCGACATCGGCCCCCGACCCGCAGGACCCGAGCAAGACGGTCGACGCGCCCTATAATGCGTCGAACTCGTCGGGCTCCAATCTCGGGCCGCTGACGGGCAAGCTGATCGACCGGGTCAAGGCCGATATCGAGGCGCTGCGCAAGGAAGGCGTCCAGGGTCCGATCCCGCCCGATGCGGTCACCACCTCCGGCTCGGGCCTCGACCCGCATATCACGCCGGAAAACGCGCTGGCCCAGGTCGCCCGTGTCGCGGCGGCCCGCAATCTGGCCGTCGATCGCGTCCGGCAGCTGGTCGAGGCCCATATCGAGGGCCGGGCGCTCGGCCTGGTCGGCGAGCGGCGCGTGAATGTGCTCCGGCTCAACCTCGCGCTCGACGCGCTGAGGTCTTAAGCTGAGGGGATGCCTGTCGACGAGACGAAACGCCCCGACCCCGATGCTCTGCTGGCCCAGGCCGAGCGGGCGGGCCGTGGCCGCCTGAAGATCTTTCTCGGCGCCTCGCCGGGCGTCGGCAAGACCTATGCGATGCTCGCCGCGGCCAGGGAACAGCTGGCGGCGGGCGTCGACGTCGTCGCCGGCATCATCGAGACCCACGGCCGGCGCGAGACCGAAGCCCTGGTCCAGGGTTTCGAGGTCATTGCCCGGCAATTGATCGTCTATCGCAACCGGGCCGTGCCGGAATTCGATCTCGACGCGGCGCTCGCCCGCAGGCCGGCTTTGCTGCTGGTCGACGAGCTCGCCCATACCAATGTGCCGGGCTCGCGCCATCCCAAGCGCTGGATGGACGTCAAGGAGCTGATCGCCGCTGGCATCGACGTCTGGACCACCCTGAACGTCCAGCACCTCGACAGCCTCAACGACGTCGTCCTGAAGATCACCAAGGTCCGGGTGCGCGAGACCGTGCCGGACCGGGTGTTCGAGGAGGCCGACGAGGTCGTGCTGGTCGACCTGCCGCCCGACGAGCTCCTGAAGCGGCTCGCCGAGGGCAAGGTCTATGTCCAGGAGACCGCGACCCAGGCGGTGCAGAGCTTCTTCAAGCCGCAGAACCTGACGGCACTGCGCGAGCTGGCGCTGCGGCGCACCGCCGAGACGGTCGACGCCTCGCTGATCGAGCGCATGCGGGCCGCCGCCATCGAGGGCCCCTGGGCCGCCGGCGAGCGCATCCTGGCGCTGGCCGGGCCGGATCCGCTGTCGCCCTTCGTGGTGCGCCAGGCCAAGCGTATGGCCGATGTCATGGACGCGCCCTGGACCGTCATTTCGGTCGAGCGGCCGACCGATGTCCTGGTCGAGGCCAAGCGCCGGCGCCTGGAGGAGAGCCTGCAGCTCGCCAAGGACCTGGGCGCCGAGACCGAGCGGCTGGTCGGTTCCGACATTCCGAGCGAGGTGCTGCGCTACGCCCGGCGCGAGAACGTTACCCAGATCGTCGTCGGCCGCTCGACCGGCGGGCGCTTCGCCACCCTGTTCGGCCGGGCGCTGGCCGTGGAACTGGTGCGCCAGGCCGCCGATATCGGTGTCCATGTGGTCACCGCGACGCCCGAGACATCCGAACCGCCGGCGCCGAAGCGATTGCCGCGCCGGCTCAATCTCTGGCCCTATCTCGGTTCGGCCGGACTGGTCGGCGCCGCCGTGCTGTTCGGCGAGGCGATCGGCGGCAATGCCACCATGCCGAACCTGTCGCTGGTGTTCCTGGCGGCGGTGGTCGGCGCGGCGGTGGCTTTCGGCCGCTGGCCGGCGATCATGGCCTCGGCCCTGTCGTTCCTGGCCTATAATTTCTTTTTCATCGAGCCGATCTACACGCTGACCGTCGCCCAGCCGCACGAATTGCTGGCGCTGCTGGTTTTTCTCGCCGTCTCCATGCTGGTCTCGACGCTCGCCGGCCGGGTCCGCGACCAGGCGCGCATCGCCTCCGACCGCATGCGCGCGACGCGCCGGCTCTATGATTTCTCGCGCCGGATTTCCGGCATCGCCTCGCTCGACGAGGTGGCGGAGGCCGCCGCCAGCGACATGCATGGCGCGCTCGCCCGCAACGTGGTGATCCTGCTCGCCCGCGACGGCGACATCGCCCTGACCGGCATGTGGCCGCCGGTCGACGATCTCGACCCGGCCAGCATGGCGGCGGCGCGCTGGGCCCATGACCATGACGAGCCGGCCGGCAGCAAGACCCAGACCTTGCCGACCGCGCCCTGGCTGTTCGTGCCGCTGAAGACGCCGCGCGCCCGCGTCGGCGTCATCGGCATCTCCGAGGCGGCCGACGGCGCGCCGCTCGACCCGGAGGCCCGCTCGCTGTTCGACACGCTGGCCGAGCAGACCGCGGCGGCGATCGAGCGCGCCTCGCTGTCGCGCGAGATGGGCGCGGTCAAGGCCGCCGCCGAGACCGAGCGGGTGCGCAACACCTTGCTCGCCTCCATCAGCCACGACTTCCGCACGCCGCTCGCCTCCATTCTCGGCGCCTCGACCACGCTGATCGCCTTCGGCGACAAGATGTCGTCGCCGACCCGGGCCGACATGCTGACCCAGATCAAGGAAGAGACCGAGCATCTCGACCGGATGGTGCGCGACCTCCTGGCCATCACCCGGCTGGAGGCCGGCGGGCTGGAGCTCCGGCGCGACTGGCTGGATCTCAAGGAGACCGCCGACCGGGTGGCGATCACCGCGCGCCGGCGCTGGCCCGGCCGGGTCATCGACGTCGCCGCCGAGGCCGCGCCTTTGGTCGAGGCCGACGCCACGCTGATCGAGCAGGCGCTGTCCAACATCGTCGAGAATGCGCTCCGGCATGGCGGTCCGACCGCCCGGGTGACGATCGCGGTGCGCGACCAGGACCATGACGCGGTCATCGCGGTCTCCGACGACGGCGCCGGCATCACGCCCGAGGCCCTGCCGCATATTTTCGAGAAATTCGCGTCGAGCGGCAGCCGCGACCGGCGCGACGGCGGCGAGAGCACCGGGCTCGGCCTTGCCATTGCCAAAGGTATCGTCGAAGCGCATGGCGGTGCCATCCGGGCCGAAAGCCCGGTCGACGGGCACGCCGGAACCCGGCTGACCATCACGCTGGTCAAACCCGCGGAGGCCCCGGCCAGCCTGAAGACGACGTCGTGAGGACATGCAGTGAGAATCGAGTGGTGAGGACCGGGCCATGACCATGAAGACCCGCATCCTGGTGGTCGACGACGAGGCGGCGATCCATCGTTTCCTGACGCCGGCGCTGGAGGCCTCCGACTACCAGGTGGTCAGCGTGACCACCGGCACCGATGCGGTGCGCCGCATCGCGGGAGCCGCCCCCGACGGCGTCATCCTGGACCTCGGCCTGCCCGACATGGACGGCAAGGAGGTGATCGCCAAGGTGCGCGCTTTTTCCGACGTGCCGATCATCGTGCTGTCGGCCCGCGACCGCGAGGCCGAAAAGATCGAGGCGCTCGATCTCGGCGCCGACGACTATGTCAACAAGCCCTTCGGCATCGGCGAGCTCTTGGCCCGCGTGCGCGCCGCCATGCGCCACCGCAAGGGCGGTGTGGTCGAGCAGTCGGTCTTCGCGGTCGGGCCGATCGAGATCGATGTGCCGGCCCACCGCGCCACCAGCGCCGGCGCCGACCTGAAGCTCACGCCCAAGGAGTTCGAGCTGCTGCTGCTGCTGGCGCGCAATGCAGGCAAGGTGATGACCCATCGCCAGATCCTGGCGGCGGTCTGGGGCCCGGCCCATGTCGAGGACACCCAATATCTGCGCGTCTATGTCGGCCAGCTCCGGCAGAAGATCGAGGCCGATTCGGCCGAGCCGAAGCTGATCCTCACCGAGCCGGGCATCGGTTATCGCATGGGTGAATAGCCGGGGGAGAGTTTGAGGACGCGTGCGGGGAGGTCTCGCGTCGTCCTGGCCCGGCTTGTCCGGGCCATCCACGCCCTCCTCTGTTTTGAATGGATAGGTCCCCGGGCCAAGCCGGCCAGCGTTCACGGACATCTTTCAGATGAGCCTGAATGCACTGCCCTCTGAGATCCGGCGCCGGAACCACCCCTTTTCACCTCTCCCCGGCGGGGAGAGGTCGGCCGAAGGCCGGGAGAGGGGAATTGCAGCTTCAGAACAACGCTTTGCCCATTTCGCATGGCGCCCTCTCGTCTCGCGCCTCGCCCCCTCTCCCGACCTTTCGCTGCGCTCAAGGTCGACCTCTCCCCGCCGGGGAGAGGTGAGGATGGTGGTTCCGGCGCGAACCTCGAAGGACGGCAAGTCGCCGCGCAAAGCACTCAGAAGACGAAGATTTCTGAGATCTGCGCAAACCCCCGAGCCCAGACCTGAGACGACGCCTGGCGGCGAACCGCCGGGATGGCGTTCTCCCGCAGTTCCTCAGGCCCCTCGCCCTACTCGCAAAGCCGCGATTCACCGTTGCGCCCTCTCGGCTCGCGGTCGAAATGCAGATGGTTGGCATGGGCCGCGTTCGAGCCCGGGCCGAGCACGGTGGTGAACCAGCCGCAGGCCGCGCGGCGGATGGCGCCGATGAAACGCCTCTGAGCCTCGTCGGCCGGCCGCTCGATGACGATGCGCCGGTTATCGGCAAGGCCGAGCCAGGCGATGTCGATGGCGCGGCCCTGGCCATGGGAACTGATCCGGGCGCCGGCGACGCGGTTGCGCGGCCGGCATTCGAAGCCAGGGCCGGTGCCGAGCCGCATGAGGCGGGTCTCGAACTGGCTTTTGGCCAGCGGCGCCAGCAGGTCGCGGGCGAACAGGGCGAGCGTCTCGGCGAAAGGACAATCGACCAGCGGGCGATCCGGCAGGTCCAGCACCTGTCCCGCGCCGAGATCGAGGGTGTCGAGGCGCACCGGCGTCGCGATGGCGCAGACGCTCGCGGCCGGCGCGGGCGCCGGCGCGGTGGTGAAGCGGACGCCGAGGTCGCGCAGGCGATCGAGGCAGGCGGCGGTCGCGGCCGCCGCCGGCGGCGCGGCGTCCTCGGGCTTGGCTGACGGCGCCGGGACGGCCGGCGGTGTCGGCGGTGCCGCCGGCGGCGCTGGAGCGGTGGCGGCGGCGGCGGGCGGCGCCTCCGGTGGCCTTGGCATCGGCAGCGGCACGGGCTGCAGCGCTGGCGGCGGACGCGACTGCCAACGGGACCTGCGCGCAGCCTCGGCCGGCGACGCCAACCCCGTGACCGTCAGCAGCCCCGCCATGACCAGCATGATCATCGGCGACACCGGTATCCAGGAGCCGAAGCGGCCGGAGCCGGATGCCATCACGATGACCTCTGTCCTTCTCGTCAACGGTTCGCGAGCGCGGTGCGAACGGGTTCCGGATCAACGCGGCATGCCCGTCCTGGTTCCGGCCGCGGCCCCGGACAACCCGCCGCCTTGACGCGGCGGCGCGAATAGTCGCCTTAGCGGGGAGCGTCCACGGCGCCGTCAAGCGATCCGGACAGGCCTTTCCTCCCGATCGCGAGTTTCGACCGCCATGACCCTGTTCCAGCACCCGCGTGCCAGCTGGCTCGACCCCTCGACCGGACACCTGCGCGACCAGGCCGACCTGATGCGGGCCATGACCGCGCATCAGGTGGTGCTGCTCGGCGAGACCCACGATGTCGCCGAGATCCATCGCTGGCAGCTGCATGTCGCGACCTACCTGCATGGGCTGAGGCCCAACCTGGCGGTCGGCTACGAGATGTTTCCGCGCCGCCTGCAGCCTGAGCTCGACCTCTGGGTGGCGGGAGCCTATTCCACCGCGGCTTTTCTGGAGGCGGTGCGATGGCACGAGGTCTGGGGTTTCGATCCCGAGCTCTACCTGCCGCTGTTCCATTTCTGCCGGCAGCAACGCGTCCGCATGCTGGCGCTGAACTGCCACCGGCCGCTGGTGACGCGGGTCGGCAAGGAGGGCTGGGCGGCGATCCCCGAGGACGAACGTGACGGGCTGACCCCGGCGGCGCCGGCAACGCCGGCCTATCGCGACTACCTCTTCGCCATCACCGGCGGCGGCGGTCCGGCACGCACGGCCACCAATGCCCAGGACCCGGCCTTCGATCGTTTCGTCCGCGCGCAGCAGACCTGGGACCGGGCCTTCGCCTGCAACATCGCCCGTGCGCTGGACGAACCCGATCCGCCGCTGGTGGTCGGTATCATTGGCCGCGGCCATCTCGAATTCGGCCACGGCACGCCGTTCCAGCTGCGTGACCTCGGCGTCCGGCAGGTGGCGGTGCTGCTGCCGACCGACAAGGACCGGCACGAGGCCGCCGCCGTTGCGGGGATCGCCGAGGCGATCTTCCGGCTGGATCAACCGGAGCCACCCTCGGCGTTCCGGGCCAGGCGCGACCGGCCGGGCTGAACCCGATCGGGCTGGATCGGGGCGTTGCACCATGGTTGGCCGTCCTTCGAGGCTCGCAAGAGCTCGAAGGACGGCCAACCATGGTGCCGTGCACTTCAATACGAAGCCATCTCATCCTAGGCCCGCCAGACAATCCTTCTCGCCCCCATCGATGACCGCCAAACGCCACCACCCGCGGTCGCTTGCCATGGCCAATTAGTTATGCAATATAATTGTTATATCGCACCTGGAGTTCGCCGATGGCCAAGACCGCAACCGCTCGTGCCCAGCCGGATTCAGGGCCGCTGGCCGTCGCGATCGCCGGTGGCGTGATGACGGTCGGCATCAACCGGCCGCTCAAGCGCAACGCCCTCGACGATGCCACCATCCTGGCGCTCGATGCCTGTTTCCAGGCGGTCCCCTCGGGCGTCCGGGTCGCGCTGATCCATGGCGTCGGCGAGCATTTCTGCGCCGGTCTCGATCTCTCCGAATTGACCGAGCGCGACACCACCGAAGGCCTGATGCATTCGCGCCTGTGGCACCGGGCCTTCGACCGGATCCAGTTCGGCCCGGTTCCTGTCATCGCGGCCCTGCAGGGTGCGGTCATCGGCGGCGGCCTGGAACTCGCCGCGGCCTGCCATATCCGGGTCGCCGAGCGGAGCGCCTTCTACGCCCTGCCCGAAGGCCAGCGCGGCATCTTCGTCGGCGGCGGCGGCTCGGTCCGGCTGCCGCGCCTGATCGGGGTCGCCCGCATGGCCGATATGATGCTGACCGGGCGCACCTATGGCGCGGAAGAGGGCGTGCCGCTCGGCTTCTCGCAATATCTGGCCGAGGACGGCCAGGGGCTGCGGACGGCGCGCGAACTCGCCGTGAAGGTCGCGGGCAATGCGCCGATGACCAATTTCGCCGTGGTGCAGGCGCTGCCGCGCATTGCCGACAGCGACCCGCAGGCCGGCCTCCTGATGGAATCGCTGATGGCGGCGGTGGCCCAGAACGACCGCGAGGCGAAGAGCCGCATCCAGGCCTTCCTGACCAAGAAGGCGGGCAAGGTCCGGCCCGGCTGACCGGACGCGGAGATCCGAAGCGCCCCGCCAAGAGGGCGCCTGTGACCATCACCAGAGGGAGAATACGGCATGATGGCCGTTGCGGCGCATCCGTTGCGCGCGATCCGGTTCGGCGACACGGCGGTCGATGTCGAGCATCGGCCCGATGGCGCCCTGTTGCTCAGGCCGCGCCAGCCGCTCGCCGCCTATCCCGAGCGCCTGTCGGACCGCCTCGACCATTGGGCCGCCGCCGCGCCGGACCGGGTCTTCCTGGCCGAGCGCGCCGGCGAGACCGGCTGGCGCAGCGTGACCTATGCCGCGGCGCGGGCAACCGCGCGCGCCATGGCCACCGCGCTTCTGAAGCGCGGCCTGTCGGCCGAGCGTCCGCTGGTGATCCTGTCGGGCAATGCCATCGACCATGCCATGCTGGCGCTGGCCGCGCTTCATGCCGGCATACCCTTCTGCCCGGTCTCGCCGGCCTATTCGCTGGTGTCGAAGGATTTCGGCAAGCTCAGGCACGCGGTCGACCTGCTGACGCCCGGACTCGTCTTCGCCGACACCGCCGGGCCTTTTGCCGCGGCCATCCGCGCGACCGTGCCCGACGGCACCGAGGTCGTGGTCTCGCAGGGCGAGATCGCCGGGCGCGCCGTGACGCCGCTCGCCGCCCTGGCCGCCGCGACCGACGAGGCGCGGGTCGATGCCGCCAAGGCCGCGGTGACGGCGGACACCATCGCGAAATTCCTGCTGACCTCCGGCTCGACCGGCATGCCCAAGGCGGTCGTCAACACCCAGCGCATGCTCTGCGCCAACCAGGTCATGCTGCGCGAGACGCTGGCCTTCCTGAAGGAGGAGCCGCCGGTCATCATCGACTGGCTGCCGTGGAACCACACGTTCGGCGGCAATCACAATGTCGGCCTGGTCCTGTTCAACGGCGGCTCGCTCCATATCGACGACGGCAGGCCGATGCCCGGCGGCATCGAGGCCACCGTCAGGAACCTGCGCGAGATCGCGCCGACGGTCTATTTCAACGTGCCCAAGGGTTACGAGGCGCTGGTCGCCTATCTCCGGGCCGATGCCGGCCTGCGCCGGACCTTCTTCTCGCGGCTGAACTGCATGTTCTTTGCCGGCGCATCATTGGCGCGCCACGTCTGGGACGCGCTCGACGACATCGCGGTCGCCGAGACCGGCGCGCGCATCCCCATGCTGACCGGGCTCGGCGCCACCGAGACCGCGCCCTTCTGCATGTCGGTGACGCCCGAGACCAGCCGCTCCGGCCATGTCGGCCTGCCGGTCGCCGGCAACGAGATCAAGCTCGTGCCGTCGGGCGACAAGCTCGAGGTCAGGGTGCGCGGGCCGAACGTCACGCCCGGCTACTGGCGCCAGCCCGAGGTCACCGCCAAGTCTTTCGACGACGAGGGTTTCTACAAGTTCGGCGACGCGCTGAAGCCGGTCGATCCCGCCGATTTTTCCAAGGGGTTCGATTTCGACGGCCGCATCTCCGAGGATTTCAAGCTGGCGACCGGCACCTGGGTCAGCGTCGGGCCGCTGCGCGCCAGGCTGGTCGCCGCCTGCGCGCCGCTGGTGCGCGATGCCGTCATCGCCGGCATCGACCGCCAGGACCTGGCCGCCATCGTCATCCTGGATCTCGACGGGGTCCGCGCCGTCTGTCCGCATCTGGCCGGTGTCACCGACCTCGCCGCGATCACCGCCGACCCGGCGCTGCGCGCGGCCTTCGCGACGCGCCTGGCGGCCTTGGCGAAGACCGCCACGGGCTCGTCGAGCCGCGTCGCCCGCGCCATCCTGATGGACGCACCGCCGTCGATCGATCGCGGCGAAATCACCGACAAGGGCTCGATCAACCAGCGCGCCGTGCTCGAATTCCGCGCCGCCCTGGTCGACGAACTCTATGCGCCCATGCCCTCGGCACGGGTCATCCACGCTGCCCAATGAGGTTTCGATGAGCGCCAAACCCCTGGTTTCAACCTGGTCCGACGTCGTGCTGGTCGACGGCTTGCGCACCCCCTTTATCGACTATAACGGTGCGCTCGGCCTGGTCTCGCCGATCGATCTCGGCATCAAGGTCGGCCGCGCGGTGCTGGCGCGCACCGGCATCGCGGCCGACGATGTCGGCACGGTCATTTGCGGCTCCATGGCCCAGGCGAGTTACGACGCCTACATGCTGCCGCGCCATGTCGGGCTCTATTCCGGCGTGCCGGTCGCGGTGCCCGCGCATCTCGTCCAGCGGGTCTGCGGCACCGGTGTCGAAGTCCTGGGGCAGGCGGCGGACGCCATTCAGCTCGGGCGCGCCGAGGTGGCGCTCTGCGTCGGCGCCGAATCGATGAGCCGCAATCCGGTCGCTGCCTATACCCATCGCGGCGGCTTCCGCATGGGCCAGGTCGAGTTCAAGGATTTCCTCTGGGAGGCCCTGCTCGATCCCGCCGCCAATGTCACCATGGGCGGCACCGCGGAGAACCTCGCCCGCCACCATCAGATCACCAGGGATCAGGTCGACGCCTATGCGGCGCGCTCCTTCGCGCGCGCGGTCGACGCCCAGGAGCGCGGCTTCCTGGCCGGCGAGATCGTTCCGGTGACCGACGAGATCTTCGAGCGCGACGGCCTCGCGCCGCGCGGCATCCGCCTGAAGAAGGGCGAGGCGGTGACGGTCGACAGCCATATCCGGCCGTCCTCGGTGGAGGCGCTGGCCCGGATCCGCCCGGCCTTCGGCGGTGTCCAGACCGGCGGCAATTCCTCCGCCGTGGTCGATGGCGCGGCCGCGGCCATCGTCGCCGGCGCCGACTATGCGCGCCGGGCCGGGCTGACGCCGCTCGCCCGCATTCTCGCTTCCGCCGCCGTCGGCGTGCCGCCCGACATCATGGGCATCGGCCCGGTGCCGGCGATCCGGGCGGTCGCGGCCAGGGCCGGCATTCGTGTCGAGGACATCGACCGTTTCGAGATCAACGAGGCTTTCGGCGCCCAGGCCATGGCCTGCGCCCGCGAACTCGGCCTCGACGAGGCGAAGCTCAACGTCAATGGCGGCGCCATCGCCATTGGCCATCCGCTGGGCGCGACCGGCATCCGGCTGGCCGTCACCGTGGCGCGTGAGCTGCGCGACAAGGGCCTGCGCTACGGCATCGCCTCCGCCTGTATCGGCGGCGGCCAGGGTATCGCCATGCTCGTCGAAAATCCGGCGACGGCACACTGAGGGGACATCATGGGCTTGATCAACCGCCGCACCGTGCGCATCGAATGGGGCGATTGCGACCCCGCCGGCATCGTCTGGTATCCGCGCTATTTCGGCATGTTCGACGCGGCGACCGCCGGTCTGCTGGAAGCCGCCGGCTTTCCGAAGCCGGCCATGCTCGCCCGTTTCGAAGTGGTGGGCTATCCAACAGTTGATACTCGTGCCAAATTTCTGAAGCCCTCCAAGTTCGGCGAGGACATCGTGATCGAGACCACCATTCCGGCGTTCAAGCGCTCCAGCTTCGAGGTTCTGCACCGCGTGTTCAAAGGCGATATCCTGGCCATCGAGGGCTTCGAGACGCGCGTGCTGGTCAAGCGCGATCCGGCAAGCGGCGGCATCACGTCCTGCCCGGTGCCGCAGGAGATCGTCGACGCCCTGATGAACTGACCGCTTTCGACATGCACCGAAGAGGCCGCGCCACAAGACGGCCCGTCACATCCCCTGGGAGGAAACCATGACCCGACTGACCCGACGCTCCACCTTGCTCGGCGGCGCCGCCGCAGGCCTTGCCGGATTGACCGGCCGCGCCGCGGCGCAGACGCCGCAGATCACCCTCGGCATCACCATTTCCATCACTGGCCCGGCGGCGGCGCTCGGCATGCCGATCCGCAACACGGTCGACATCCTGCCGACCGAGATCGCCGGCGTGAAGGTCAATGCCATCGTGCTCGACGATGCCGGCGACCCGACCGCGGCGACCACCAATGCCCGCCGTTTCGTCAGCCAGGACAAGGTCGACGTGCTGATGGGCTCGTCGACCACGCCGCCCGGCATCGCCGTCTCCAATGTCGCCTTCGAGACCGGCGTGCCGCATTTCTCCTTCGCGCCGATCCCGGTGCCGGCGGGCCGCGAGAAGTGGAGCGTGGTCATGCCGCAGCCGGTCTCGCTGATGGCCAAGGCGCTGTTCGACCACATGAAGCGCGCCAATCTCAGGAATATCGCGATGATCGGCTTTTCCGATTCCTGGGGCGACCTGTGGCTGCGCGAATTCAAGACCCAGGGCGAGGCCGCCGGGCTGAAGCTGGTGGCCGACGAGCGTTACGCCCGCGCCGACACCTCGGTAACCGGCCAGACCTTGAAGATCATCGCGACCCGGCCCGACGCGGTGCTGGTGGCAGGTTCGGGCACCGGCGCGGCGCTGCCGCAGATCGCGCTGAAGGAGCGTGGCTATGCCGGGCCGATCTATCACACCCACGGCGCGGTGACCCGCGACTTCATCCGCATCGCCGGCCGCGCGGCCGAGGGCGTGATCATGGCTTCCGGCCCGGTCATCGCGCCGGAACTCTTGCCCGACAGCGCCGCGACCAAGATCCCGGGGCTCGCCTATGTCACGGCCTATGAGGCGAAGTTCGGCAAGGACACCCGCACCCAGTTCGGCGCCCATATCTTCGACGCCTATGAGGTGCTGAAGCGGGTCGTGCCGGTCGCCATCAAGGAGGCGAAGCCCGGCACGGTCGAATTCCGCGAGGCGATCCGCAAGGCCATGCTCACCGAGCGCGACATCAAGGCGAGCCAGGGCGTGTTCAATTTCACCGAGACCGACCGCTACGGCGTCGACGAGCGCGCCCGCGTGCTGATCACGGTGAAGGACGGCAACTGGGCGCTGGTCTCCTGATTTCACCAGAGCGGCGGTCCGGCCTTCGGGGCCGGGCCGGCATTGTCCGTCGCAAGGCGGGTTGCAGGACGAGCTGACAGCATGAGCGTGACACGGACCCAGGTGGTCATTATCGGCGCCGGCCCTTCGGGCCTGCTGCTCGGCCAGATCCTCGATCGGGCCGGGATCGACAATATCGTCCTGGAGCGCAAGTCGAAGGACTATGTGCTGGCGCGGGTGCGCGCCGGCGTGCTCGAACAGGGCACGGTCGACTTGCTGACCGCAGTCGGCGTCGGCGACCGCCTGGCTGAGGACGGCCTCGTCCATCACGGCATTTCGCTCTGCTTCGACCAGAGCCTGCACCGCATCGACATGACCGCGCTGACCGGCAAGGCGGTCACCGTCTATGGCCAGACCGAGGTGACGCGCGACCTGATGGATGCCCGCGAGGCCCATGGCGCCAGGACGGTCTATGAGGCCGACGCGGTCACGCCGCATGACTTCGCCGGCGCCAGTCCGAAGGTGACCTATGTGAAGGATGGCGTGGCCCATGAGATCGCCTGCGATTTCATCGCCGGCTGCGACGGTTATCACGGCGTCTCACGCGCCAGCGTGCCGGCGGCCGCGCTGACCACCTATGAACGGGTCTATCCCTTCGGCTGGCTCGGCATCCTGGCCGAGGTGCCCCCCGCCGACTACGAACTGATCTATGCCAATTCGCCACGCGGCTTCGCGCTCTGCTCGATGCGCTCGACCCATCGCAGCCGCTACTACGTCCAGTGCCCGATCGACGACCGGGTCGAGGACTGGCCGGATCAGCGGTTCTGGGACGAATTGCGAATGAGGCTCGATCCGGCCTCCGCGGCGCGGGTGACCACGGGCGCCTCCTTCGAGAAATCGATCGCGCCGCTGCGCAGTTTCGTCGCCGAGCCCCTGCGGTTCGGCCGGCTGTTCCTGGTCGGCGACGCCGCCCATATCGTGCCGCCGACCGGCGCCAAGGGGCTGAATCTCGCGGTCAGCGACGTGCGTTATCTCTCGGAGGCGCTGATCGAGCATTACGGCGAGCGGTCGCAGGCCGGGATCGAAGCCTATTCGGCGCGCGCGCTCGCCCGCATCTGGAAGGCCGTGCGCTTTTCCTGGTGGATGACCACAATGCTGCACCGCTTCCCGCAGGCGACCAGTTTCGACCAGCGCATCCAGGAAGCCGATCTCGCCTATCTCGTCTCGTCCAAGGCGGCGATGACCTCGCTCTCGGAAAACTATGTCGGCCTGCCGCATTGAGCAGCTGATGCGGCGAGCGGGCGCCGGAGATCAAGGTTTCCCGGAGCCCTGTCGCAGGCTCCTCCGTCACCCCCACGGCAAAGCAATTGCTTTGCCGTGGGGGTGACGTCGTGCATTTGTCTGCTGGCGATTCATTCAGGGCCGAACGGGCCAGGAATGACAGCGGTGCGGGCCGTCCATCTCCTCTAGCCGCCATCACAGCCGTCTGATCAAGGGCCTGGGCCGGCGGCGCTGTCTGGACGCAATCCCGGGCCGGTCCCGATCCCGGCGACCCCGCGCCCCTCGCCGGGGCGGCGGGCCACCTGCATGAGAGCCGCGATTCCGCCGATCGTCCCGAACCATCCCTTGTCCGCCGGCGCGGCAAGTGGACGGACCTCAGGGCGCGGTCTCGCGTGCGCCGAGGCGATATCCAAGAGCGATGCCATTGTAGGCACTTCGTGCAAATATTATCCACTTGACTTGATTTTGGATCCAATCAAATGATCCGAGGCCAGCGGATCGAAGGGGCGGACAACACGCCTGCCTCCATCCGCCACCGCCGCCGTCGCGGTCTTTCGGGAGCCAAACAATGGGCGTTGTCAGGTTTGTCGCGTCGGCGGTCGCCGTCCTTGTCGCCGTCGCCGGGGCACCAGCTAGGGCACAGTCCTATCCCGATCGGCCGGTCCGCATCGTCGTTCCCTTTCCGGCCGGCGGCGGCACCGATGCGCTCAGCCGGATTCTGGCCGAGCGGCTCGAGCACCAGCTGCAGCAAAGGTTCTTCGTGGAGAATGTGTCGGGCGCCGGCGGCAATATCGGCGCGAACCGCGTCGCCCAGTCCGAGCCTGATGGATACAGCCTGCTGATCGGCTCCATGGGCGTGGTCAGCGTCAATCCTCTGATCTACCGCAACACCGGCACCAGCATCATCGATCGCCTGGTGCCGGTTTCGATGGTCTTCGAGACCGGCCACATCATCATCGTCAATCCCACGGTCGAAGCCCGCACGCTGGCGGACCTGACGAACCTGTCGAAGCGGCCGGGCGGGTCCCTGAGCTTCGCCTCCGGCGGCATCGGAACCTCCACCCATCTCTATGCCGAGCTGTTCAAGGTGCTGACCGGCGCCGCCATGACCCATGTGCCTTACCGCGGCAACGGGCCGGCGCTGCTCGATGTCGTCGCCGGGCATGCGCAAGTGATGTTCGACCAGATCGCCTCGGCGTCCGAACAGGTTCGCGCCGGCAAGGTCCGCGCGCTGGCCGTGACCACGCCGGCGCGGCTGGACATTCTGCCGGACCTGCCGACGGTCGCCGAGGTGGGGATGCCGGAGCTTGCCGGCACGTCCTGGACGATGCTCATGGCCCCCCAGGGCACACCCGATGCGGTGATCCAGACACTGAACCAAGCGATCACGGCCGTCGTCGCCGAGGAGGCGACCCGCAGGAAGATGGAGGCGATCGGCGCCTCCGCCCGCGCCAGTTCACCGGCGGAAGCCGCCGCCTTGCTGCGCGCGGAATTGCGACGCTGGCGACCGGTCGTCGATGCAGCCGGCATCCAGGCGAACTGAAGGCCCGGCCCGGATGAGACCTCTCACACAAGGCTTCATCGCTTCCAGGCCCGCGCATATCGGCGTGGCTCCCGAAAGAGCCTTGCATCGATTTCGCAATCTTGTATCCATTTCTGTGATTTTGTATCCATTCCTGAAAATGCCTCCAACCGCGAGCCGCGCTCATGCTGCGACGTAGCCTGTTCCTTCTGCCGCCCCTGCTTGCCACGGTCCCGGCCCTCCTCGCATCGGGCACGGCCCAGGCGCAGGGCCAGCCTCGGTCGACCTGGGACCAGATCATGGAGACCAAGACCCTGCGCCTAGGCGCCGCCATCAGCGAGCCCTGGTATTTCAAGGACGCCAACAGCACGCAGGAGGCCGGCGGCGTTCGGGTCGGCCCGGATCTCTGGCGCGGCGTCGGCCCGCTGCTCGGCCAGGAGATCGCCAATGCGATGGGCGTGAAGCTGCAGATCGTCGAGACGACCTGGGCCAACGGCGTCGCCGGCCTTCAGGCCAATCAGTTCGACCTGATGTTCATTCTAGACCCCACTCCGCAGCGCGCCCTGTCGATCGATTTCTCGCCGGCGCCGGTGCTCTGGTATCCGCTGTCGCTGCTCGCCCGCGAGCCGGCCACCGCACCCAACTGGTCCGACTTCAACGATCCCAAATACCGGATCGGGGTGGGCCTCGGCACCGCGCAGGACCAGTACATCAGCAAGGTCCTGCCGAAGGCGACCATCACGCGCTTCCAGGACAACGGCGCCGTCATCGCCGCCTTCCAGGCCAACAGGATCGATGCCGGCTGCCTCACCGCGCCGACCGCCGACATTGCGCGCGGCCGGCTCAAGACGGGCCACACGCTTCTGCCTAAGCCGATCAACGCGGTGGCCGCCGGCGCGGCGCTGCGCATCGAACCGGACCGCCGGTGGCGCGACTATCTCACCACCGTGGTCAGCTACTACTACAACGCCGGCAAGACCCAGGAGATCTACGACCAATACATGGTCTTCCGTGGCCTCGATCCGGCGCAAGTGACCCCGATCAGCCGGGAAAACTGGCCGCGCTGAGCGCCTGTTCGAGAACTCCCATCCAGGCAGTTCGCCGCCGCTCGTCATCCCCGGGCTTGGTCCGGGGACCCACGAATTCAAGACAGAGACGTCGTGGATAGCCGGCCCCAGTGGCGCTGACACTGCCCGCCCGACCGCAAACGGAGCCTGACATGAACTACCAATGGGACTTCGGACCGGTCTGGCGCAATCTCGACGGCCTGGCGATCGGTCTCTTCGGCACCCTGAAGCTCACGGCGGCCTGCCTCGCTCTGGCCGTCCCCCTGGGGCTGCTCCTGGCGATCTTCCGGCTGTCGGGGTCTCGCGCCCTCTCGGGCCTCGCCTTGGTCTATATCGACTTCTTCCGGACCGCCGCCTCGCTGGTCCTGATCTTCTGGTTCTTTTTTGCGTTCCCGATGCTGGTCAATCTGGATTTCACCGCTTTCACGGCGGCCTTCCTGGCGATCGGATTGCAGGGCGCGGCCTATTTCGCCGAGGTCTTTCGCGGCGGCATCACCTCGATCAGCCGGGGGCAGTGGGAGGCGGCCCGCGCGATCGGCATGAGTGACGCCGTCGCCATGCGCCATATCATCCTGCCGCAGGCGGTCAGGCGGATGCTGCCGGTGTTCTTCACCCGGGCCACCTTGATGCTGAAGACGACGACGCTCGCCTCGGCCATCGCCTATACCGACATCGTCTATGTCGCGTTCCGGATATCCTCCGACACCTACCGGCCGATCGAGACCTTCACCGTCACCGGCCTCGTCTTCTTCATCCTGATCTTCACCCTCTCGCGCTTTGCCGCGTTCCTGGAACGCCGGCTGGCGGTCGCGACGTGAGGGCCCGGCCATGACCTATCAGTGGGACTTTTCCTTCCTCGTCAGCAATTGGGCGGTGATAGCAGCGGGCCTGGTCAACACCCTCAAGCTCGCCTTGACCAGCATCCTGGGCGGCCTGGCGCTCGGCCTGATCGCAGGCTCCGCCAAGTCGTCCCGCTCGGTTCTGCTGCGCCTCGTCGGCACCGTCTGGATCGAGGCGTTCCGCAACGTTCCGGCCATGGTGCTGGTCTTCTGGTGCTTCTTCGCGATCCCGATCCTGACCGGCATTCACAACGACCGGTTCATCGTCTCCGCCATCGCGCTGACGCTCTATGCCAGCGCCTATTTCGGCGAGATCTACCGGAGCGGCATCGAGTCAGTCGAGCGCGGCCAATGGGAGGCCGCGAAGGCACTCGGCTTCGGCTATGTCGATCAGATGCGCTATTTCATCCTGCCGCAGGCGGTCACCCGCATGATCCCGGCCTTCACCAATGAAGCCATCGAGGTGGTCAAGCTGACCGCCATCGCCTCGACCATCGCCTATGCCGAGCTGATGTACGCCGCCAAGCAGCTCAGCGACACCGAATACCGACCGGTCGAAGCCTATACCGCCATATCGGTGCTGTTCATCGCCGTTCTCTACGTCCTGAGCATGGTCTCCCGCCGTGTCGAAGCGGCAATGAATGCGCGGAACTGAAGATTTAAGCTGTGAGTGAGCGATGACCGAAGTTCTGAAAGTCACGGACCTGCGCAAATCCTTCGGTGAGCACGAGGTCCTGCGCGGCATCGACCTCACGGTGAACCAGGGTGAGACGGTGGTGCTGCTCGGCTCCAGCGGGTCGGGCAAGAGCACGCTTTTGCGATGCATCAATTTCCTCGAGCCGCCGACCTCGGGCCGGGTCCATTTTCGCGGCAAGCCCGTCGGCACGATCAAGGAGGGGTCCAACCCGCCCGAGGTCGGTTACCGCGCCCGCGATCTGAACGAATTGCGGACCCATATCGGCATGGTGTTCCAGCAGTTCAATCTGTTTCCTCACCTGACGGTCGAACAGAACATCATGGTCGGGCCGATGAAGCTGCGTGGTCTCGCCAAGGACGCGGCACGCGAACGCGCCCATTTCCAGCTCAAGCGGGTCGGCATCGCCGACAAGGCGACGCAATATCCGGCCCGCCTTTCGGGCGGCCAGCAGCAGCGCGTCGCCATCGCCCGGGCGCTGGCGATGGAGCCTGACGTCATGCTGTTCGACGAGGCCACCTCCGCGCTCGACCCGGAACTGGTCGGCGAGGTGCTGATGGTCATGCGCCAGCTGAGCGAGGAGCGGATGACCATGATCGTCGTGACCCATGAGCTGGGCTTCGCCTATAACGTCGCCAGCAAGGTCGTCTTCCTGCATCAGGGCGTCATTCATGAAGAAGGCCCGCCCGACCAGGTGCTGGTCGCCCCGACCCAGGAGCGCACCCGCGAATTCCTCCGGGGCTTCCATCTGTTCCGGATCCCCGATCTGAAAGGCGAAGATCCTGCGGCCGAGAGCCGCATGGCGGCCAATTAGGCGAGGTTTTTCGACCAGACCGCTGCCTGACGGTCGATTTGGTCGTGCCCAGGGTGACACGATCAAGCTGTATCGCTAGGCATTGTTGGGCAACACCGAGACATGCACCGATCGATGACAGGTCCTTTAGCTCGCGGGCGCAGCGGCGCCAGTTCCGAACCGAAGCTCCCGGCGCCCGAACTGGTGCGCGAAGGCTTGCGCGAAGCGATCATGAGCGGCGAATTCGAGAGCGGCACGCTGCTGCGCCAGGATGCCCTGGCCGAGCGCTTCGGCACGAGCCGCATTCCGGTCCGCGAGGCGCTGCAAAAGCTCGAGGCCGAGGGGCTGGTCCGCATCCATCCCAATCGCGGCGCGGTGGTCACCCATCTGTCGCTGGAAGACGTGCTCGAATTGATGGATATCCGCATCGCGCTCGAGTGCCGGGCGCTGACGCTGGCCATCCCCAACATGACCGAAGAGGATATCGCGGCGCTGGAGGAGGATCTGCGCCTCTACGACCAGGAGGAAGACCCGCGCAACTGGCCGCGGCTGAACTGGAAGTTTCACCAGGCCATCTACGCCGCCTGCGATCGCCCCAAGCTGATCGGCATGATCGAGAGCAATGTCGAGCAGATCGGCCGTTTCACCAGCGAGCAGGTTTCGCTCGCCGCCGGCAAGAGGCGGCCCCAGGAGGAGCATTGGAACATCCTGGAGGCGTGCAAGCAGGGCAATGCCGAAAAAGCCGCGCGCCTGCTTCAGCAACATATCCAGCACACCCAGAAGTCGTTGCTGGCGGCGGCGCGGCGCGAGGGACTGATCCGTCCCCGGCGATAGGAGTCGCGGCATCGACGCCTCGCGACCGGCAAGAATTGTATCCAGGATGAAAGTTTTGGATATAATCTTGTGCTGTGGACGGCCTGATGCGCCGACGCGGACGGGAGCGCCTTTCGAATGAATTCGAGCCAATCCAAGCGGGTTTCGGTCGACGAGCTGGAAGGTCTTGTCAAAGCGGCTCTGTCGAGGGCCGGCATGGCGCCCGACAATGTCGGCCCGGTCGCGGCGACGATCGTCGCCTGCGAGCGCGACGGCGTGAAGAGCCACGGCATTCTGCGGCTGGCCGGTTTCGTGCACTCCCTCGAAATCGGCTGGGCCGACGGCACGGCGCGACCAGCGATCACGGGCGAGACGGCGAGCCTTCTCTCCGTCGACGCGCGGAACGGCTTCGCCCAGGTCGCCCTCGATGTCGCGACCCCGCGGCTGCTCGCCATGGCGGAGGCGTCGGGGGTCGCGGTCCTGCTGACCCGGAACTCGCATCACTTCGCGGCGCTCTGGCCTGACATCGAACCGTTCGCGGCGCGCGGCCTGGTCGCGCTGACCTGCGTCAATTCGAAGAAGCGGATGGCCGCCTGGGGTGGCGGCCGGCCGGTGACCGGCACCAATGCCATCGCCTTCGCCACGCCGAGGCCCGGCCATCCGCCGCTCGTCTGGGATCAGTCGTCGAGCGTGCTGTCGCAGGGCGATGTGCTGCTGGCCGCCAATGAAGGCCGCGCGGTGGCCGCCGGTGTCGGCTGCGACGCCTTCGGCCAGCCGACGACCTCGGCGTCCGACATCCTCGACGGTGGTGCCCTGCTGCCCTTTGGCGGCAGCAAGGGCGCGTCCCTCGCCGTCATGGTCGAGATCCTCGCCGCCGCCCTCACCGGCGGCCGCTTCGGTTTCGAGGACCAGTCGCCGGCCGGCCCGGCGACGACCTCGTTCGGCGGCCAGTTTCTTCTGCTGATCAATCCCGGGCGGGCTCAATCCGGTTTCGACGAACGGGTTTCGGCCCTTGTCGCGGCCATTCTCGATGCCGGGGCCAGCCGGTTGCCGGGCGACCGGAGATATCGGCAAAGGCGGATATCCGCGGCCGAAGGCATCGATGTCGACGCGCCGGCCTATGCGTCGCTGCTCAGCCTCGCGGGACGATCCGGCGGAGCGGCCGCTCAGACAAGCGGGCAGGGGTCATGAGCAGGGGAAACGTCACGGTCATCGGCGCGGGCATGGTCGGCATCTGCTGCGCCAGCTACCTGCAGCGCGCGCAATACCAGGTCACGGTGATCGATCCGCTGTCGCCGGGCTCGGCCTGTTCGTTCGGCAATGCCGGCGTGATCGCGCCGGGGGCCTGCCTGCCGCTGGCCATGCCGGGCATCTGGCGGCAAGTGCCGGGTTTCCTCATCGATCCGCTCGGGCCCTTGTCGATCCGCTGGCGGGATCTCGGCCGCTCATTGCCTTGGCTGATCGATTGGCTGCGGACATCCAGCCCGGGCGAGGCAAGACGGATCTCGGCCGCCATGCGGTCGCTTCACCGGCCGGCCTTCGACTGCCTCGAACCACTCCTGCGCGACGCCGGCGCGGCCGATCTCATCACGCGCAACGGCCAGCTCTATGTGAGCAGCCGCCGCGACGCCGTTCTCGGCAGTCCCTTGGCGATCGATCTGCTGCGCGAGGCCGGAGTGCGCACCGAGCATCTGGGCCCGGACGACGTCAGGCAGCTCGAACCGACCCTTGCGGAGATCAGGAGTGGGCTGCTCTTCCCCGATAACGGGCACGCGAAGAACTCCTATCGCGTCGTCCAGCGGCTCGCCGAGCATGTCGTGCAGCGCGGCGGCACCATCGTCGCGGACAGGGTGACCGGTTTCGACATTGCCGATGGCGACGTCACCACGGTCATCGGCGCCGGCGGACGATATCCCGCAGAAGCCATCGTGGTCGCCGCCGGCGCCTGGTCCGATCGCCTGGCCGCCCAACTCGGCACCAAGGTGCGTCTGATCGCCGAGCGCGGCTATCACGTCACCGCGGCCGATCCCGGCGCGATGCCGAACCGGGTGGTCAGCCATGTCGATCACCGTGTCGCGATCACCCCGATGGACATTGGCCTGCGGATCGCCGGGACGGTGGAAATCGCCAATGTCGACGCTCCGCCGAATTTCGCCCGCGCCAAGAAGCTCCTGGAGATCGGCCGTGCGGTGATGCCGCGCGCCCGCTTCGACCATGTCACGGAATGGATGGGGCCGCGTCCCTCCGTGCCCGACGGCCTGCCGGTCATCGACCGGTCGCCGCACCTGGGCAACGTCCTCTATGCCTTCGGCCACTCCCATTACGGCTTCATGGGCGCCGCCCCGACCGGGCGTCTGGTCGCCGAACTCCTCGCCGGCGAACCGCCCTTCATCGATTCCAAGCCGTTCGCGCTCGCGCGCCTAGCCTAGAGGTTGGTCGTCTCGAATTGAAGCGCACGGCACCACGGTCAGCCGTCCTTCGAGGCTCGCTTCGCTCGCACCTCAGGATGAGGAGTGTGGGGGCTTGCATGTAGGGCGGTGCAAAATGCACTCGTCCGTTCAAGCTTCATGAGCAGCATCAATGCCATACACCCACACCCCTCATCCTGAGGTGCGAGCGAAGCGAGCCTCGAAGGACGGCCGACCGAACTGCAACGCTTCGATCTGACACGATCACGCGCTAGCTCGGATCGCTGCGTTCCGGCGTCATCGCGAGGGCATGGCGGGCGGATTTCGATGACGGCGTATCCGATCATATTTTATCCACTTGATTTCATTTTGGATCCAAAATAGGAAAGGTGACGTGAGCGGCGACCGGCCATGCGCGAGGCTTTCGCGATGTCCTGTCGCGTGGTCTTGCGGCGTTTTCCGATGCCCATCGACGAGGGACAGGTCCATGGATCCGGCGACAAGCCAACCCAACTCGCGCGCCGACGTCACCATTATCGGCGGCGGCGCCATAGGGCTCGCGACCGCCTATTTCCTGGCGGTCCATCCCAAGCCCTGCTCGGTCACCGTGATCGAAAGAGACCCGACCTACGCACTTGCCTCGACACCCCGGGCATCGGGGGGAATTCGCCGGCAATTCGCGCGCGAGGAAAACATCCACCTGTCGAATTTCAGCATTCCCTTCTTCGACGGCTTCGAGGCCTTGATGGAGGTCGATGGCGAAAGGCCCTCGATCAACCTCAGGAAGCATGGCTACCTGTTCATCGTTCCGCCGGAGCACATGGCCAACCTGGAACGGAATTTCGCCAGGCAGCGGTCGCTCGGCGTCAATGTCGAGCTGCTGGATCGCGCCATGCTGCGCAGCGCCTACCCGTCCATGACGGTCGACGATCTCGGCGGCGGCGTGCGCTCGCCCGACGACGGCTGGCTCGATCCCTATTCGGTCCTGATGGGGCTGCGCCGGAAGGTGAAGAGCCTGGGCGTGACGCTTGTCGCCGACGAGGTGACCGGCATCGCCAGGCAGGGATCGCTGGTGCGCTCGGTTCAGCTGAAGTCGGGCGCGACGATCGCGACCGACGCCGTGGTCAATGCGGCGGGCGCCTGGGCCGCCGAGATCTGTGCCATGGTGGGGATGACTGTTCCGATCAGCCCCTTGCGGCGCTACGAGCACTATTTCGAGGCGGCGGAGCCGATCGAGCCGCTGCCCTATCTGAAGGACGTCAGGCGCCTTGCCTTCCGGCCGGAAGGCAAGGGCTATTCCGGCGGCGTGCCGACCCTGGACGAGCCGCGCGGCTTCAATTTCGAGGCCGATCACGCCTATTTCGAAGAGGTGGTCTGGCCTGCCCTCGCCCACCGTTTCCCGCAGTTCGAGCGGACGAAATGCAAGGCGACGCTGCCCGGCCTCTATGACCAGAACGATTTCGACGGCAACCCCATCATCGGGGCCTGGACCGGGCAATGCGGGAACTTCTTCCTGAATGCCGGCTATTCCGGCCATGGCCTGATGCATAGCCCGGGCAGCGGCCGGGCGATCGCCGAACTCATTCTCGACGGGTCGTTCCAGACCACCGACCTGTCGCGGCTCGGATGGAGCCGCGTGGTCGAGAACAAGCCCTATCCCGAGACCGGAATCATCTAGGCCCGGCCAACGATCGAGCGACACGTGACAGTTTCACCCGAACACCATTTCGATTCCGCCGTCATCGGCGCCGGCAATATCGGCCTTGCGGTTGCCTATTATCTGGTGACCCGCCATCACATCCGTGACGTGGTGGTCGTCGACGCGCTCAATCCGCTGAGCCTGACATCGGCTCAATCCGGCGAGAATTACCGCAACTGGTGGCCCAATCCCATCATGGCGGAATTCACCGACCACAGCATCGACCTGCTCGAGGAGATCGCCGGGCGGAGCGGCGACCGCATTCAGATGACCCGCCGGGGCTATGCGCTGGTGACGCGGCGCGCGCGGCCGGATGATCTCATCGACGAACTCTATGCCGGCTACGGATCCGATGCCGGGCGGATCATCCGGATCCACGATGGCGGCCCGGCGGCGAGCTATCAGGCGCCCGAGATCGACAACTGGCGGACATCGCCCGCCGGCGTGGACGTGCTGCTCGACAAGGCGCTGATCCGGCGCACCTTTCCCGGCTATGCGGATGATGTGGCGGCCATCCTGCACATCCGCCGCGCCGGGTCGATCAGCGGCCAGCAACTGGGCCAATATATGCTGGAGGCCATTCGCGCCGCCGGCGGCCGGCTGCTGCGCGGCAAGGTCGCCGGCATCGAGCGGGGGGCGGCATTCCGGCTCGACCTGGAAACGGCCGACGGCCCGCGGGCGATCGCCGCCGGCCGGGTCGTCAATGCCGCGGGGCCCTATTTCGCCGATATCGCGCGGATGCTGGGGGAGGAACTGCCTGTCTCCTGCGTCTTTCAGCAGAAGATCGCCTTCGAGGACCGCGAAGCGGCGATCTCGCGCAAAATGCCTTTCACCATCGACCTGGATGGCCAGGAGATCGCCTGGACCGACGAGGAACGGCAGATCCTGGGCGAGGATCCCTCGACCGCCCGTTTCCTGAAGGCCATGCCCGGCGGCATTCATTGTCGCCCCGATGGCTCCGAGGACGGCCAGTGGATCAAGCTCGGATGGGCCTATAATCACAACGCCAGCGATCCGCATGCCGACGACCCGATCGATCCTCAATTTCCCGACATCGTCCTGCGCGGGGCAAGCCGTCTTCATCCCGGGCTGAAGCGCTATATCGGCCGCCTGCCGCGCAACGCGCATCACTATGGTGGCTATTACACCCTGACGGAAGAAAACTGGCCGCTGGTCGGCCCGATGGCGTCCCCGGGCGCCTTCATGGCCGGCGCCTTGTCCGGCTTCGGCACCATGGCCGCCTGCGCCACCGGCGAATTGTGCGCGGCCTGGGTCACCGGCAAGGCCGTGCCCGACTATGCACGCACGCTGACCCTCGCCCGCTATGGCGACCCGGCGCTGATGGCCAGGATCGCGTCCGAGAAAAAGGGCCACCTGTAGCGCTTGACCGCTGCAGATTGGAGCGTTGCGCTCGCGGGCTGCGCCCCTGCGAGGTCTCGCAGGGCGGCGAATTCAGGCGCCTTCCAACGCCTGCTCAGGCAGCCGCTACCGCCACCGGTGGATCATAGGCCTGGATCGGCGGCAGATTGCCGTCGAAGCGCTGGACCTCGACCGTGGTGATCTGGCCGGTGCAGCCTTGCGCCAGGGCCGAGGTGCCGATGTCGCGGGTCAGCACATTGGGATTGCCGTGGACGCAGAGCGCGTTGTCGTCGTCCGGGTCGGCCGGATCGTACCAGGCGCCGGTCGGCAGCTGGATCACGCCGCGGCAAATGTCCTCGGTGACGCGGACGCCGGCGAGACAGGCGCCGCGCTCGTTGAACAGCTTGATGATGTCGCCGTCGCTGATGCCGCGCGCCGCCGCATCGGCCGGATGCATCTGGGCGACCTCCCGGCCGCGATGCTTGGAATCCGCGCTATGCCCGCCGAAATCGAGCTGGCTGTGCAGCCGCGTCGCGGGCTGGTTGGCGACCAGGAACATCGGCGTGCCCGGACGGGGCGCCTCCACCCGTGGCAGCCAGGTGGGATGGCCCGGGCAGTCCGGCTCGTCATAGCTGGCGATGGTCGCCGAGAAGATCTCGATCTTGCCGCTGGGCGTCGGCAGCGGATTGGCGTCCGGGTCGTCACGGAACCGGCGTAGCATACCACCGTCGTCGGGAAGCTGGGGCAGCCTCATGCTGCCGGCGGCCCAGAATTCGTCGAAGCTTGGTGCGGGAAGCCCCTGTTCGGCAAGCGCCGCGCGGGTCGGCTCGTAGAGATATTCGAGCCACTGGCGGACCGTGCGGCCCTCGGTGAAGGCCTCGGTCGCGCCGAGGCGCTCGGCCAGGCCCGAAAAGATCGCGTAGTCGTCGCGGGCCTCGCCGAAGGGCTCGACCACCGGCTGCATGGCGACCATCAGCGGGTCGTTGGAACTGCAGCCGATATCCTCGCGCTCGAGCGTCATGGTGCAGGGCAGCACGATATCGGCATGGCGCGCGGTCGCGGTCCAGGCGAGTTCGTGCACCACCAGCGTATCGAGCCGGCCGAAGGCCTTGCGCAGGCGGTTCAGGTCCTGGTGGTGGTGGAACGGGTTGCCGCCGGCCCAATAGACCAGCCGGATGTCCGGATAGGTCTTGGTCTGGCCGTTATAGCGGTATTGCGTGCCGGGGTTCAGCAGCATGTCGGCGATGCGCGCGACCGGAATGAATTCGGCCACGCCGTTGCGCGCCTGCGACAAGGTTGGCCCGGGCACGGCATTGTAGCGCCGGCCGTAATAGCCGATGGCGCCGAGCGCATAGGCGTAGCCGCCGCCGGGCAAGCCGATCTGGCCAAGGGCCGCGGCCAGCACCGCACCCATCCAGACCGGCTGCTCGCCGAATTCAGCGCGCTGCAGCGAATGCGACACCACGATCACCGCGCGCCGGCCGTGCAGGCGGCGGGCGAGCGTGAGGATGGTCTCGGTGGCAATGCCGGTGAGGCCGGCGGCCCAGGCCGCGTCCTTGGGCTGGCCGTCGGTTTCGCCGAGGAGATAACGCTCGAACACTGGCCAGCCCACGGTATAGCGATCGAGAAAGGCGCGATCGTGCCGGCCTTCGACCACCAGCGTATGGACCAGCGCCATCATCAGCGCGGTATCGGTGCCGGGAACGACGCCCAGCCATTCGGCGCGGGCCGCCTCTGGCAGGTCGCTGCGCAACGGCCCGGCCAGCACGAATTGGCAGCCGCGGGCGCTGGCGCGTTCCATGGCGCCGCGCTCGACATGTTCGCTGATGCTGCCGCCGGCGACCATGCTGTTCTTCAGCGCCATGCCGCCGAAGGCCAGCACGATGTCGCTGTGCTCGGCGATCTGGTCCCACGAGACGTTGCGCTTGGTGATCTCCTCGTAGCCGCCGAGGATCTGCGGCAGCAGCACCGACGAGGCGCCGGAGCTGTAGCTGTTGACGGATCGGACATAGCCGCCGAGCGCGGTGTTGAGAAAGCGGTGGATCTGGCTCTGGGCGTGGTGGAAGCGCCCGGCGCTGGCCCAGCCGTAGGAACCGCCGAACACGGCGCCCGGGCCATGGCTGTCGCGGACGCGGGCGAGTTCCGCGCCCAGGAGGTCGAGCACCGCATCCCAGGACATCGGCACGAATTCGTCGCGGCCGCGCCGGCTGTCCGGTCCGGGGCCGCGTTCCAGCCAGCCGCGGCGCACCATGGGCTGAGCGATGCGCGCCCGATGCCGGAGCGCGGCCGGAAAATTGTCGAGGATGCCGTTGGGATCGGGATCGCCGGGATGCGGCCGGACGTCGAGCTTGCCGTCCCTCCAGCGGGCCGAAAAGACGCCCCAATGGGAGGTGTGAGGCGTGAAGCCATCCGCGTCCCTGGCCACGGAACCGCTGAGATCAAGGCCATCGGCCATCAAAAAATCTCCTGAAACGGGCGCAATATGATCGTCGGGCCGGCAAAGTCAGGTGCGCCAGGACGGCGCGCTCTTTGCATTGTGCAGATTGTCGCGCGCTTGGCCACGCCGTCGGTAGGGCATCAGGGTCGCGCCTATGTAGGACCCGCTTGCAGGTTCGGGACAAACGCATCCAGCGTATTGTGACGTTTCCGCTTGCGACGTGGCGAGCCCTGCGACGAGACCGAAGCGCCAAACGGAATTTGCGGGCTGCGCTGACCGGCTAACGAATGGCTTTCACCGTGCGCAACTTACAGTTTATTATCGTCTGGAGGCGATCCTTCCTGGACAAAGCGGCCTGGGGGTCGACGTGCTCAGATTCCTAAGGAACGAACTCAGGCTCAAATTTTGGTTTCTAGGGCTCGCGGCCCTTTCCTTCTTGGCGCTTCAGCTCATCGGCAGCGTCAATAGCGTTACCAGCGTCGTTGCGATGCTTCTGTCGTTCCTGGTCGCCGTTTGGATCGACTATCGCGCGCGCCTTGCGGAGGCCCGACCTGGCTCATCGGACGAGTCACGGAAATCCTACGAAGAGCGTTTTGGGTCGGGCCGGATAGAGTGCGGCTATGCGACGCCGACTGGCCTTGTCCGCCGCGGGTGGGAGAGTCTGCGGCGGCCCCGCTAATGCCCGAGGCCGAGATAGCTCTCCGCGATCCGTGGGTCGCGTGCGAGCTCGGCCGACGGACCTTCCAGGCTGATCCGGCCGAGCTCCATCACATAGGCACGGTCGGCGGCATTGAGCGCGGCGCGGGCGTTCTGTTCGACCAGCAGGATCGCCACGCCGGTGGCCCTGAGGTCGGCGATGACGGTGAAGATGTCGGCGACGATGCGTGGGGCGAGACCCAGGCTCGGCTCGTCGAGCATCAGGAGCCTTGGCCGGCTCATCAGGGCCCGGCCCATGGCGAGCATCTGCCGCTCGCCGCCGGACAGCGTGCCGGCGAGCTGGGTCCGACGCTCCTTCAGCCGCGGAAAGCGATCGAACACCGCGGTGAGCGTATCGGCTGACGTTCGCCGGTCGACGCGGAAACCGCCGAGCACCAGGTTGTCCTCCACCGTCATGGTGCCGAACAGCTCGCGTTTCTCGGCGACCAGGCAAAGCCCGAGGCCGACCCGGTCCTCGGCTTCGACGGCTGCCATGTCGCGGCCGTCGAAATGGATCTTTCCATGCGACGGCAGCAATCCGAGCGCGGCATTGAGCAAGGTGGTCTTGCCGGCGCCATTGGCGCCGATGACGGTGACGATCTCGCCGGCGCCGACCCTGAGCGAGACGCCGGTCACCGCCTCGACATGGCCATAGGCGACCGACACGTGATCGATGGTCAGGATGTCGCTCATTCCGGGGCTCCCAGATAGGCGGCGAGCACGGCCGGGTTCTGCTTGATCGCGGCCGGCGGCCCCTCGGCGATCTTGGTGCCGAAATCGAGCACCACGATATGGTCGGTCAGGTTCATGACGAAACCCATGTCGTGCTCGACCAGCAGCACCGAGACGCCCTCGCCGCGCAGCTGCCGGAGCAGTTCGGACAGCGCCGCCTTTTCCAGGTGGCGCAGGCCCGCCGCCGGCTCGTCGAGCAGCAGGAGATCCGGATCGAGGCAGAGCGCGCGGGCGATTTCGACGATGCGCTGCTGGCCGAGCGCCAGCGAACCCGCCGGCTTGTGCATGTGTTCGGCGAGGCCGACCCGGGCGATCTGGCGCGCGGCCTCGGCGATCAGCCGCTTTTCTTCCGCACGGTCGAGCCGCAGCAGGCCCTGGATGAAGCCGGCCTTGCCGCGCAGATGGGCGCCGAGCGCGACATTGTCGAGCACCGACATCTCGGGCAGCAGCTTCACGTGCTGGAAGCTGCGGGCGATGCCGAGCCCGGCGATCGTCTGCGGCCGCTGGCCGCCGATCGGCTGGCCGGCGAAGGTCACGCCGCCCGAGGTGATGCCGAGCACGCCGGTGATCAGGTTGAAGGTGGTGCTCTTTCCCGCGCCGTTGGGCCCGATCAGCGCGACGATCTCGCCGCGCTTGACCTGGAACGACACGTCGTTGACCGCGACCAGACCGCCGAAGGTCTTGCGCGCCTGGGCGACCGCCAGCAGCGGCTGGGTTGTCGCCTTCGGGCGCGCGGCCAGCGGCGCGGCCTCCCGGTCGACCGAAGGCGGTGCGGGCTCGGGGAACAGCGCGACGATGCGCGGCCACAGGCCGTCGCGGGCGAATTGCAGGATGGCGACCAGCAGCACGCCGAACACGATGGTCTCATATTGCGCCGACGTGCCGAACAGGACAGGCACGATCCGCTGCAGCGCGTCCTTCAGCAGGATGACGAGGGAGGCGCCGACCACCGCGCCCCAGATCTGGCCGGCGCCGCCGACCACCGCCATGAACAGATATTCGATGCCGGCATTGACCCCGAAGGGGGTGGGGTTCACCGCCCGCTGGACATGGGCGTAGAGCCAGCCGGACAGGCCGGCGAGCAGGGCCGCATAGACGAAGACCAGGAGTTTCACCCGCGCTGGCTCGATGCCGAAGGCTTCCGCCGCGATCCGGCCGCCGCGCAAGGCCCGGATCGCCCGGCCGGTGCGCGAGTCCAAGAGGTTGGTGGTGACGATCGCCGCCAGCACGACGAAGCCCCAGATCACGTAATAGACCGCCTGCGGCTCGATCAGCGACCAGCCGAAGATCGACAGGGGCGGCACGCCCGAGATGCCGTCATGGCGGCCGAGCAGCTCGATCTTGCCGAACAGGTAATAGAGCGAAATGCCCCAGGCGATGGTGCCGAGCGGCAGGAAATGGCCGGACAGGCGAACCGTGACGAGGCCGAGCACGACCGCGGCGAGCCCGGTGACGATCAGCGCCACCGGCAGGGCCGCCCAGGGGTCGAAACCGAACCGCGTGGTCAGGACCGCCGAGGTATAGGCGCCGAAGCCGCAAAAGGCGGCCTGGCCGAACGAGGTCAGGCCGCCGACACCGGTCAGCAGCACCAGGCCCATGGCGACCAGCGCGGCCAGCCCGATATTGTCGAGCAGGGTGATCCAGAACACCGACAGTCCCGGGATGAGCGGGATCACCGCCAGGATCGCGACGAAGATGATCAGAGCGAAACGGCGCATCGCCTAATCCTCCTCGTCGGCGTGGGGATTGGCGAAAGACCGCCAGATCAGCACCGGCAGGATCAGCGTGAACACGATGATCTCCTTCATGTCGCTGGCCAGGAACGAGGCGAGCGCCTCGACCACGCCGACGACGATGGCCGCCGCCGCGGTCAGGGGATAGCTGACCAGGCCACCGATGATCGCCGCGACGAAACCCTTCAGGCCGATCAGGAAGCCGGTGTCGTAATAAAGCGTGGTCATCGGCACGACGAGAATGCCGGAGACCGCGCCGATGACCGCGGCCAGGGTGAAGGCGAGGCGCCCGGACAGGCTGAGGCGGATGCCGACGAGGCGCGCGCCGACACGGTTGATGGCGGTGGCGCGCAGGGCCTTGCCGGTCAATGTCCGGCCGAAGAACAGGTAGAGTGCGACGATCAGCACGCTGGTGACAGCATAGATGCCGAGGCTCTGTCCGGTCACCACGATCGGCCCGAGCGGCACCACGGCGCTGGAGATCGGCGGCGCGCGCAGGCCCTCGGCGCCGAAAAAGACCAGGCCGAGCCCGGTCATGGCGAGATGGACGCCGACCGCGGTGATCAGCAGCACCAGCACGGAGGACGCGGCGATCGGCTGAAAGGCGACGCGGTAGAGATAGGGGCCGATCGGCGCGATGATCGCTATGGTCAGGGCGACATTGACCGCGGTGCCGGCCTGGGCTGCCACCGCGAGCTGGGTCAGGCCGAGGATCGCCAGCGGCAGGAGCAGCTTGAACAGGGCTTCACGGCCGGTGCCGGCGAGGTCGAGCGCCTTGCGCCGTGACGCCATCTCGACCAGGAAGGCGGCGATGCCGAACACCACCACCATGAAGGCGGTGCCGGGCATTTTGCCGGCTTCGAGCAGCGCGAAGGTCATGCCGCCATAGGCGACGAACTCGCCCTGGGGCACCAGGATCACCCGCGTCACCGCGAAGACCAGGACGAGGGCGAGACCCAGGAGCGCATAGATGGCGCCGTTGGTGATGCCGTCCTGCAGGAGAAAGAGAAGGATTGTCGTGTCCATGGCTCACGACAGTCCCGCGAATTGCACCGAGACATGGCCCGCGCGGCCGGATATTGCTCCGGATCGGCGCCTGGCGCTGGCGCACCGATGATGCCTCGGCATATCCCCTCCCATGGTATCTTTCTTATAAATTCGATATAGTATATAACTATTCCGTTCGCAAACGAATTCGATCGATCGCCTCGCGGGGCATCGCGAGCGGAACGACCGGGAGGCATGGACAAGGTGCGACGAGCCAAGGCAGCGAGCGGAGCGGGATCGGGTGGCGATGCGCCGGAGACGGAGTTCGTGGCGCCGGCGGATGCGGTCCGGCTCGACATGGGGCCGCTGTCGGGCCTGGTCGGCTACGTCCTGCGCCGCGCGCAGCTGTCGGTCTTCGAGGATTTCATCAAGTGCTTCGAGCCATTGGGCCTCAGGCCGGCGCAATTCAGCGCGCTGGTGCTGATCGACGCCAATCCCGGCCGCAGCCAGCGCGAGATCGCCGCCGCGCTCGGCATCCAGCGGCCGAACTTCGTCGCCATGATGGACCAGTTCGAGCAGCGCGGGCTGGCGCGGCGGCTGCGCTCCGACACCGATCGGCGCACCCATGCCCTGGTGCTGACCGCGGAAGGCAAGCGGCTGCTCGCGGAGGCGGTCGAGGTGGTGGCGGTTCACGAGGCGCGGGTGACCTCCCGATTGGGCGCGAAGGGCCGCGATGCGCTGCTGAATCTGCTCGCCCGTCTCTGACCGGCCGGCCGCCGGGGCGTTGACCCCCGCGCCGCGGACGCTTAACTCAGGCGCAACAGTCCCTTGTTCCGCGCGGTGACGCCCCTGTCGCCGCCGATCCAATCCAGACGACACGTCCATGGCCATTCGCGACATCATTTCCATTCCCGACCCGCGGCTCAGGCTCGTCAGCGAGCCGGTCGAGCGCATCGACGCCGAGATCAAGGCGCTCGCCGCCGACATGCTCGACACCATGTACGAGGCGCCGGGCATCGGGCTCGCGGCCATTCAGATCGCCGTGCCGAAACGGTTGTTCACCATCGATCTCGCCCGCAAGGACGAGGAGAAGAAGCCGATGGTACTGATCAACCCGGAGATCACCTTCACCTCCGAGGACATGGCCGTCTATGAGGAGGGCTGTCTCTCCATCCCCGAATATTACGAGGAGGTCGAGCGCCCGGCGCGCTGCGGCGTGCGCTATCTCGATCTCGAGGGGCGGACCATCGAGATGATGTGCGAGGGCCTGCTGGCGACCTGTATCCAGCACGAGTTCGACCATTTGAACGGGGTCCTGTTCATCGACTACCTGTCGCGGCTGAAGCGCGAGCGGGTGGTCAAGAAATTCACCAAGGCGGCCAAGCGCGAGGCCATCGGGTGAGCCTGCGCGTCGTCTTCATGGGCACCCCGGATTTCGCGGTGCCGACATTGTCCGAGATCATCGGCCAGGGCCATGAGGTGGTCGCGGTCTATAGCCGGGCGCCGAAGCCGGCCGGCCGCGGCCTCGAGGAGACGAAGACGCCGGTGCACGGCCTGGCCGATCGTTTCGGTATCCCGGTGTTCACGCCGAAGACCCTGCGCGATCCGGCGGCGCAGGCCGATTTCGCAAGCCTCGGCGCCGATGTCGCCGTGGTCGTCGCTTATGGCCTGATCCTGCCCGCGGCCGTGCTCGAGGCGCCGGCGCTCGGCTGTCTCAACCTGCACGGCTCATTGCTGCCGCGCTGGCGGGGTGCTGCCCCGATCCAGCGCGCCATCATGGCGGGTGACGCCGAGACCGGCGTCATGGTGATGAAGATGGACGAGGGGCTCGATACCGGCCCGGTCGCCATGGTCGAGAAGATCGCGATTTTCCCCGACATGACCGCCCAGGAGCTGCACGACCGGATGAGCGGGCTCGGCGCCGACCTGATGGTCCGGGCGCTCGCCGCGCTCGACCGCGGTTCGCTGAATTTCGTGGCGCAGGCAGCCGACGGCGTCACCTATGCCGCCAAGATCGACAAGGCCGAGGCGCGCATCGACTGGTCCAGGCCATCGGACGAGGTGCACAACAAGGTGCGCGGCCTGTCGCCTTTCCCCGGCGCCTGGTTCGAAGCCGATCTCGGCAAGGGCCGCGAGCGGGTCAAGGTGCTGCGCTCGGCCCGTGCCGACGGTTCAGGGGCGCCCGGCGCCGTCATCGACGATCAGCTGACCATTGCCTGCGGATCCGGCGCGATCCGCCTCGTCGAGGTCCAGCGTGCCGGCGCCAAGGCGATGCGGGCTGATGATTTCCTGCGCGGTGCCAAGCTCGACGCCGGCGCCCGGCTCGGCTGATGCCCCGCTACAAGCTCACCATCGAATATGACGGTGGCCCCTATATCGGCTGGCAGATCCAGGGCGCGAGCTTCGGCCGTTCGGTGCAGGGCGCCCTGGTCGAGGCGGTCGCCGCCTTTTGCGGCGAGGACGTCAAGGTCAACGGCGCCGGCCGCACCGATACCGGCGTCCATGCGCTCGGCCAGGTCGCCCATATCGATCTCGCCCGCGACTGGCCGAACCGGGTCGTGCGCGACGCCATCAACCGCTTCCTCAAGGACGATGCCATTGCCGTGCTGGCCGCCGAGCGGATGGCCGACGACTTCGATGCCCGGTTCTCGGCGGTCCGCCGCCACTATCTCTACCGCATCGTCGACCGCCGGCCACGCCTGACGCTCGACGCCAGGCGGGCCTGGTGGTCGCCGCGCCGGCTCGATGTCGCGGCCATGCAGGCGGCCGCCGACCGGCTGATCGGCCGGCACGACTTCACCACCTTCCGCGCCACCGAATGCCAGGCGAAGTCGCCGGTGAAGAACCTCGACCGGTTCGACGTGGCGCGCACGCCGGACGGCATTGCCTGCACCCTGTCGGCGCGCTCCTTCCTGCACAACCAGGTCCGCTCCATGGTCGGCACGGTGAAACTGGTCGGCGAAGGCTATTGGACGCCCGACGACGTCACCAAGGCCCTGGAAGCCCGCGACCGCAAGGCCTGCGGCACGGTCGGCCCGTCGCATGCCCTCTACCTGACCAAGGTCGATTATCCCGACAGCTGGATCGCGCTGCCGGAGCGGCCGGACACCGATCAGACCGCGAAATAGCAGTCGCTGAAACCGGACGGTGAGGCACCGCTCCTGAAGCCTCGGATCAAAGTCCTGCAGCTCGGTCAGCCGTCCTTCGAGGCTCGCAAAAGCTCGCACCTCAGGATGAGGTGGGGAAGTGAACTGCATCAGGGTTGCTCATGAGGCGCAGACCCCTACGCTCATCCAGCACCCCGCCGCTGCTGCAATGCTCCACATTCCTCATCCTGAGGTGCTCGCGCCCTTGCGCGAGCCTCGAAGGACGGCCAACCGCGCTGCAACGCTTCGATCCGACACGATCACACACTGGAGATCACGTCGCGAAACCCCGTGGGAAACGCAGAGATCAGCCTCCGAAATAGCGGTCGATGATCCGCCGGTAGATGGCGGTGAGCGCCACGAGGTCGGCCACCGGCACGCGCTCGTCGACCGCGTGCATGGTCTGGCCGACCAGGCCGAACTCGATCACCGGGCAATAATTCTTGATGAAGCGCGCATCCGAGGTGCCGCCCGAGGTGGAGAGCTTCGGCTTGATGCCGGTGACCTCTTCGATGGTCGCCTGGACCATGTCGACGAAGGCGCCGGGCTTGGTGAGGAAGGATTCCGAATTGCCCCGGGCATAGGCGACGCCGGCGCGGATGTCGCCCTCGGCGGCGGCCGCGACCGCCTCGGCGATCCAGGCCTCGAGGCTTCCCGTGCTGTGCTGGTCGTTGAAGCGGATATTGAGCCGCGCCACCGCCTTTTGCGGAATGATATTGGTCGCGCCATTGCCGACATCGATCGAGGTGACCACGAGATTGGACGGATCGAAATGCGCGGTGCCGGCATCCAGCGGCTTGGCGGTCAGCCTCGCGAGGATCGCGAGCAGAGCCGGGATCGGGTTGGCGGCGAGATGGGGATAGGCGACATGGCCCTGGCGGCCCTCGACGGTGATGACCGCCGAGAGCGAGCCGCGCCGGCCGATCTTGATCATGTCGCCGAGACGGACCGGATTGGTCGGTTCGCCCAGGATGCAATGATCGAAGCGCTCGCCGCGCTTGGCCGCCCAGTCGAGCAGCTTGACCGTGCCGTTGACCGACGGACCTTCTTCGTCGCCGGTGATCAGGAAGCTGATCGAGCCCTTCGGCTTGCCGCCATGGGCGGCGACATGGTCGAGGGCCGCCGCCACGAAGCAGCCTATGCCGCCCTTCATGTCGACGGCGCCCCGGCCATAGAGCACGCCGGCATCGATCGCCCCGGCGAACGGGTCGTGGCGCCAGGCCGCGGCATCGCCCGGCGGCACGACGTCGGTATGACCGGCGAAGACCAGATGGGGGCCGTGCGAGCCGATCCGGGCATAGAGGTTTTCGACGTCGGGCGTGCCCGGCTCCGAAAAGGTCACGCGGTGAACCGTGAAGCCGCCGCCGCGCAGCGTCGCTTCGAGCAAGGTCAGCGCGCCGCCCTCGGCCGGTGTGACCGAGGGACAGCTCAGGAGCTTGGCGGTGAGTTCGATCGGGTCGGTGGTCATATGGCCTGGGATGCGAGGGGATCGGGGCCGTAGCGGTTCGGCCCGGTGGTGCCCTGGAAGAAGCCGAGAACGACGATCAGCGCAATGGCGGCGATCGCCAGGATCGGCAGGATGACGAAGGTCAGGAAGCCCAGGCCGAAGAAACTGAACATCGACATGACCGTGATGGCGACGGAGGCGGCCATGAACGCCTGGACATAGGTCTGGGGATAGTCGAGGTCGTTCGAGCGCTTCAGCGACAGGCAATAGGTCGGATAGGTCAGGACCAGCGAGAGCAGGCCGGAGAGAAAACGTCCGCCGATCAGGCCGAGGAACCACCCGACGATCAAATTGACCAGGAACAGCGCGACGATGCCGATCCAGAAGTCCTGGCGGGCGATTCGGCCGTCGAATGTCAGCAGCAATTTCTGGAATTCGGGGATCAGCTTCTGAGGGTCGAGATTCTGGAAGTCCATTCGGGTCTCCATGGGATCGTGTCGCCCGGCGGCGACACTCGCAACCGCACGACGCAAGGTCAACGGTTCATTGCGGGCCCGATTGTTTCAGTCTCGCGGGCTCTCGCCCGGGCGATTGTTTCAGTCCAGGGGGTTGGGGCCGAAGCGGTTGGCGCCGGGCTCGCCCGGCATCAGGCCGAGATCGATGACCAGCACGATCATCGAGGCGAGCACGGCGATGCCGAGCGTCACCAGGGCCGGCTTCATGTCGCCGCCGTCTTCCAGATAACCCAGCACCTGCAGGAAGCTGACCAGGAAGGCCGGCAGGAAGAACACCAAAAGATAGAGTTCCGAACGGCCACGGTCGTGGGTGCGCTTGGCGGCGAGCGCCAGGGACGGATAGAGGAAGGCCAGGCCGACGACCGCCGAGGCCGGATTGCCGCCGATGTCGAAGGCCAGCCGGTCGCCGAAATAGGCGGCGATATTCAGCGCGATGGCGGCGACCCAGAACGGCAGGCGCGAGATGCGCCCGTCGAACGAGAACAGGAGATAGCTCCAGGCCGCCGGTTGCAGCCAGATCCGCCTTTGGGTCCAGTCGACCTTGGCCATCAGATCAGGACCACCGGGGGGCCGCGCATCAATCGCGCAGCAATTCGTTGATCGCGGTCTTGGAGCGGGTCTGCGCGTCGACCTTCTTGACGATGACGGCGCAATAGGTCGACGGCCCCCAGTTCTCGCCGGGCAGCGCCTTGCCGGGCAGGTTGCCCGAGACCACCACCGAATAGGGCGGCACGCGGCCGACATGGATCTCGCCGGTGGCCCGGTCGACGATCTTGGTGGAGGCGCCGATGAACACGCCCATGGAAATCACCGAGCCCTCGCCGACGATCACGCCCTCGACCACCTCGGAACGGGCGCCGACGAAGCAATTGTCCTCGATGATGACGGGGCCGGCCTGCAGCGGCTCGAGCACGCCGCCGATGCCGACGCCGCCGGACAGGTGGACGTTCTTGCCGATCTGGGCGCAGGAGCCGACCGTTGCCCAGGTATCGACCATGGTGCCCTCGTCGACATAGGCGCCGAGATTGACGAAGGACGGCATCAGCACCACGCCCTTGCCGATGAAGGCCGAGCGGCGGACGATGCAGTTCGGCACCGCGCGGAAGCCGGCCGGCCCGAATTCATTGGCGGTCCAGCCCTCGAACTTCGACGGCACCTTGTCCCACCAGGTCGCGCCGCCCGGGCCGCCCGAGATCGCGGTCATGTCGTTCAGCCGGAACGACAGCAGCACGGCCTTCTTCAGCCATTGATGCACGGTCCAGCCATCGGCGCCCTTGGAGGCGACACGCACCTCGCCGCGGTCGAGCATCAAAAGCGCGGCGTCGACGGCCTCGCGCACCTCGCCCTTGGTCGCGGCATCGACGGATGCGCGGTTCTCGAAAGCGGTTTCGATGACCGACTGGAGCTGTGCATGCGACATGGGCGTCTTCCGTGCTCGAACTGATGACCGAGGGCGGTTGTCCGCGCGCGCCCGCATGCTGTCAAGCAAGCTGATGCGACTTTTTCCCGTATCATTCCCGGTCGGGCCCTGGCCGACGGCGCGATTGCATCGATGCAGGAATCGGCTTGCCGGGCTCGCGCCGCGGAGCATCGCAGTCCATTTATGGCCCAACGCGCCGCGTGATCGTCGGCGAATCCGGTTCCGGAGGTTCCCAATGTCCGCCAACAAGCTCGTCATGACCGAAGCGGCCCGCGCCCCCGTCGCGGCGCGCACGCGCATCGGCCATGTTCATCTCAAGGTCGCCGACCTCGACCGCTCGCTCGCCTTCTACCGCGACCTGCTCGGCTTCTCCGTCACCCAGCGCTACGGTTCGCAGGCGGTGTTCCTGTCGGCCGACGGCTATCACCACGACATCGGCCTCAACACCTGGGAGAGCAAGGGCGGCAGCCCACCGCCGCCGGGCTCCACCGGCCTCTATCACACGGCCATCCTCTATCCCGACCGGGCGTCGCTCGGCGATGCGCTGCGCCGCCTGGTCGAGGCCGGCGTCAAGCTCGACGGCGCGGCCGACCACGGCGTCAGCGAGGCGCTCTATCTGACCGATCCCGACGGCAATGGCGTCGAGCTCTACCGCGACCGGCCGGAGGCCGAATGGCCACGCAACCCGGACGGCACGCTGGCCATGTCGAACCGCCATCTCGACCTGCAGGCCTTGCTTGATGATGCCGCCCCGAAGGTTGTCTGAGGCGAGCCGTATCTCGCTGCGCGCTCAGAGGCCATTTGAGATCTCCACCCCGGCAATTCGCCACCGTTGGTGAGCCCCGTGCTTGGTCCCGGCCTTCCGCGGCTTGTCGCGGCAGCAAGTCGTGGGTGCCCGGCCCAAGGCCGGGCAAGACGAGGTGTGTCGTCTTGTGAGCGTTCCGGTTCGCAGCCGGCCAGACCCGCGGCGGCGGGACGCTGGGGGGCGGCCCTTGTTCGTCTTGGCCGGGCTTGGCCCGGCCATCCACGAATTGTCGTCCCAGCAGGTCCTGGATACCCGGCCCAAGGTCGGCCAAGACGACGTGCGTGCTCGCTTAAACGAATTCTCGAACGGGCTCTCAGCCCTGCAGCCGGATCAGCCGCTTGCCCCGGTTGTCGCCGCGATAGAGCCCGTCGATCGCGCCGGGCGCCGTGTCGATGCCGTCGAGAATGTCCTCGGCATAGGCGAGACGGCCCTCGCGCACCCATTGGGCCAGCCGCTTCACGGCTTCCTCGTAGCGGGCCTGGTAGTCGAACACCAGGAAGCCCTGCATGCGCGCGCGCTTGACCAGCAGGTGACGCTCGACCCTGGGTCCCGACGGCCAGCTGTCCCAGCTGGAAACGGACGCCGTGCCGCAGATCACCACCCGGGCGCGCAGGTTGAGATGTTTCAAGACGGCGTCGCTGATCCGCCCGGCGGTATTGTCGAAATAGACGTCGACGCCGTCGGGACAGGCCGCCGCGATCGCCGCGTCGAGATCATTGCTCGTCTTGTAGTCGATCGCCGCGTCGAAGCCGAACTGGTCGAGGCATTGCGCCACCTTGGCGGCGCCGCCGGCGATCCCGACCGTGCGGCAGCCGGAGAGCTTGGCGATCTGGCCGACCGCGGAACCGACCGAACCCGCGGCGGTCGACACCACGACGGTGTCGCCGGCCCGCGGCTCGCCGACTGCCAGGAGGCCGAAATAAGCGGTGACACCGTTCAGCCCGAGCACGCCGAGCGCCAGCGACAGCGGCAGGTCGGTTTCGGTGACCTTGCGGGTGACCGCCTGGGCGCCGACCACGGCCAGCTCCTGCCAGCCGAACAGGCCGGTGACCTTGTCGCCCTCGGCAAAGCCCGGATGGCGTGATGCCACGACCTCGCCGGCGGCGAAGGCGCGCATCACCTCGCCGATGCCGACGGGGGTCGAATAATTGGCGACCGCGCTGACCCAGCCGCGCATGGCCGGCTCGACCGAGAGATAGTGGTTGCGCACCAGGATCTCGCCGTCGCCGAGCGCCGGCACGGGGTTTTCGACGATTTCGAAATGCTCCGCCTTGGGAATATCGGCGGGGCGGGCCTTGAGCCGGACCTGGCGGTTCAGTTGCGACATGATGGTCACCTGAGCGGGACGGGAAACTGGCGCCATGTCAGCACGGATCGCGTCGCGAGGGCAGTGTCGGCAAGCCGCCTTCTTATCTGCGGTCCGGCCTCAGCCGCCCTGTTGGCCGAAGCCGGCGAAGATCGTGGCGAGCAGCGCGTCCTCGTCGGTGCCCGGCGGCAGCTTGGCCAGCATCGGCTTGAACCGCCCGTCAAGCGACAGCATGGCGAAGCCGTGGACCAGCGACCAGGATGCGGCGATCTGCGCCGCCTGGGGCAAGGTCAGCACCGGGGCGATCGCCTCCTCGCGCCTCTGGCCGACGGCGCCGCTCAACACGTCGAAGGCCGCCCTGACCGCGTCGTGCAGCGCCGGCCGGCTGAGGTCCAGCCGTTCGCCACGGAACATCAGGAGAAACAGGCCGGGATGGCGGCGGGCAAAGACGATATAGGCGCGGCCGATCGCCGACATCCGCTCCTCGGGCGTTGCATCAGGGCTCGGCGCCGATGTCAGCGCCGCGTTGAAGCGCTCGAAACCAACGGCGGCGAGATCGCTCAGCAGCCCGGTCAGGTCGCCGAAATGATTCATCGGGGCGGCATGCGAGACGCCGGCCTCGCGCGCCGCTGCCCTCAGCGTCAGCCCCTGGATGCCGTCCTTTTCCAGGATGCGCTCGGCGGCCTCCAGCAGGGCCACGCGCAGCGAACCATGGTGATAGGGCGTTTCGCGCTCCGCCGCCGGCCGCTTGCCGGGGGGACGCCCGGGTCGCCGTCTGGTCGTCTGCGCCGGCTCTGTCATGGCTGTTTCAATTCCAAATGTTGACGCTGTAAATATTTTGCTTGACGCCGCCTCGGCGCTCCGGTAGCGGTATATTTACAGTGTAAATATACCCGATGGAGACGACGATGGCAAACCCCGCCGAGGCAGTGGATATCAGCAATTACGGTCCGATCCACAGCGAATGCGAGGTCCACGACCTCAAGGTCAACGGCGCCCTGCCGCGCGAACTGAACGGCAGCCTGCTGCGCAACGGGCCGAACCCGCAATTCGACGTGCCCAAGGCGCATTGGTTCGCCGGTGACGGCATGCTGCATTCCTTCACGTTGGAAGACGGCAAGGCGAGCTATCGCAACCGCTGGGTCCGCACGCCGAAATTCCTGGCCGAGCACGATGCCGGCCGCGCCATCTTCTCCGGCTTCGGCAGCCAGACGCTGCCCGGCGCGCCGGCCACCAATGTCACCGATACCGGCGTGGCCAATACCAATATCGTCTGGCACGGCGGCCGCCTGCTGGCGCTCGAGGAGGCCCATCTGCCGACCGAGATCGACCGGCACACGCTCGCAACCCTCGGCTATCGCGACTACGACGGTGGCCTGCCCGGCGCCTTCACGGCGCATCCGAAGATCGACCCGGTCACCGGCGAGATGATCTTCTTCGGCTACAATGCCAACGGCCCGTTCACCTCGGGCATGACCTGCGGCGCCATCGATGCCGGCGGCGTCGTCACCCGGCTGGAGCGTTTCGACGCGCCCTATTCCAGCATGGTCCACGACTTCATCGTCACCGACAGGCACATCCTGTTTCCGATCCTGCCGCTCACCGGCAGCATGGAGCGTGCCCGCTCCGGCCGCCCGGCCTTTGCCTGGGAGCCCGAGAAGGGCGCCTATGTCGGCGTGATGAAACGCGGCGGCAAGGCCTCGGACATGATCTGGTTCCGTGGCGAGGCCTGCTACGTCTTCCATGTCATGAATGCCTGGGAAGACGGCGATCGGATCATCGCCGACGTCATGCAGACGGAAGAAGCGCCGCTGTTTCCCCATGCCGACGGCTCGGCGCCGGATCCCTTGAAGTCGCGCGCCCGGCTCTGCCGCTGGACCTTCGACATGTCCGGCCGCACCGACACCTTCAGCCGCACCTATCTCGACGATCTCGCCGGCGAGTTCCCGCGCATCGACGACCGCCGCGCCGGCCTTGCCAACCGGCACGGCTGGATCGCCTGCGCCCGTCCGGGCGCCGCCCGCGGCGGCCTGTTCGACGGCATCGCCCATTTCGATGCCGAGGCGGGCCGGCGGCGTGAGCATTTCCTGCCCCTGGGAGATGCCACCTCCGAGCCGGTCTTCGTGCCGCGTTCGGCCGATGCGCCGGAAGGCGACGGCTGGCTGCTGTCGGTGGTCTGGCGCGCCGCCGAGAACCGCAGCGACCTCGCCGTGTTCAATGCGATCGAGGTCGAGGCCGGCCCGATCGCCACCGTCGAACTCGGCCACCGGGTGCCCTTCGGTTTCCACGGCAACTGGGTTCCCGCGGGCTGATCGCCGCCTCGCGCTCCGGAGGAGATGGCCATGGCCGCGTCGCCGAGCGCCGACGCATCCCCGCCGCCCCGGCCCGGCAGCGTGCCGGTCCCCGAATGCCGCACGGCGCGCTCCTGCGCCAATTGCGGACACTGCCCACGCCTCCGGTCGTCGACCGGGCCGGCCGTGGTTTCCGACGTGCAGCCGCTCATCCCAGCGACGACACCAATCCTCATGCCACCGACCAACCCAAACTCGAAAGGACCATGACCATGAAGACCTTCACTCTCGCCGCCCTTCTGCTCGCCGCCGTCTCGGCCCCGGTTCTCGCCCAGGGCGGCGCCGATGCCGCCCAGGTCGAGGCCTATGATGCGGCCGTTCCGTCGCCGGCGCCGCGCATCGGCATCGCGCGCGAATTCTCGGCCCGCGCCATCGCCGCGCCGGTCGCTCGCCGCGCCGGTCGCGCGCTGCCGATCGACCTGCAGGCGGTTCCCGAAGTCGCTTCGCCGAACTGAGCCAGGCCACGCGTCGAGCGCCATGATGCAAACAATCGGGCAGGGAATTCCCGGTTGTTTGCCGTCATGCCGTCTGGCGCGACGTGGCCGCAGCAGTGCAACGTGAAAAAAAAGGCCGGCCCCGCGCCGCCATTCCGGATGAGGCTCTCATGTCCATTCTGCTCAGCCTGACCCCCTTCATTCTCTTTGCCCTGCTGACACGCGTCGCATCGATCGAGATGAGCCTGTTCGCCGCCGCCGCCCTGTCGGCCGGCCTGATCCTGCGCGATCGCTTGCGGCATGGCGGCGCGGTCAAGGTGCTGGAGGCCGGCACGGTCATCCTGTTTGCCGGCCTGGCGCTTTACACCTTGCTCGCCCGGGCGAGCTGGACCGTGGTCGGTGTCCGCCTGGCCGTCGATGCCGGCCTTTTCCTGATTGCGCTGGTATCGATCCTGATCCGCCAGCCCTTCACCCTGCAATTCGCCCGCGAGCAGGTGCCGCGCGAACTCTGGGATCATCCGCGCTTCCGGGCCACCAACTATGCCATTACCGGCGCCTGGACCGCGGCCTTCGCTGTCCAGGTCCTGGCCGATCTCGTCATCCTCTACGTGCCGGCCGTGCCGTTCTGGATCGGAGTCGCGGCGATCGTCGGCTCGCTTGCCGCCGCCATCTGGTTCACCGGCTGGTATCCGGCCCGCCAGCAGCGCCTCGGCCGGGCTGAGGCGCAAGCCGCGCAGTCCCGTGCACCGTGAGTATGGCGGTAATATTGTAACTCCGTTCTGTTCCGGGCTTTCGAAGACCCGGGACCGGTTCTAGGCTCTCCCCTTGTGACACCGGGCGCCTCGGCCCCGATCGGCCCGCGCCCGATGCCTCGTCCTGTCCGGGAGGAACCCATGTCACGCAAATTCATCGATTGCCGTGAAATGAAGAGCGAGATGAATTGCACGGTCGCGATCAGCGCCGACACCGAGAAGGAATTGCTGGAGGCGGCGGTCCAGCACGCCGTCAGCGTGCACAAGCACCAGGACACGCCCGAACTGCGCGCGATGATCGCCAGCGGCATCCATGACGGCACCCCGCCGGTCGCCGCGCCGCGCCACGCCGCCTGACCCGTCGCTTCATCGAAACCCGAGGCGACCCGGCCGAAGCCCTGGCTTCGGCCGGGTCATTTTCGTCAGAGCGCCCGGTTGCTGGCCTTCACCGCATCGGCCTCGACATAGACCTGGCCGCCCATGGCCAGGAATTTCTCGCTCATCCTGTCCATGCCGGCCTGCTGGTCGTTGAGCGTGGCGGCATAGTCGCGCACGTCCTGGGTGATCTTCATCGAGCAGAATTTCGGCCCGCACATCGAGCAGAAATGCGCCACCTTGTGGGCTTCCTTCGGCAAGGTCTCGTCGTGGAACGAACGCGCCGTGTCCGGGTCGAGGCCGAGATTGAACTGGTCCTCCCAGCGGAAGTCGAAGCGGGCGCGTGACAAGGCGTCGTCGCGCAGCTGCGCCGCCGGATGGCCCTTGCCGAGATCGGCGGCGTGCGCGGCGATCTTGTAGGTGATCACGCCGACCTTCACGTCGTCGCGGTTGGGCAGGCCCAGGTGCTCCTTCGGCGTGACGTAGCAGAGCATGGCGCAGCCGAACCAGCCGATCATCGCCGCCCCGATGCCCGACGTGATGTGATCATAACCCGGCGCGATATCGGTGGTCAGCGGTCCGAGCGTATAGAAGGGCGCCTCGCCGCAGGCCTTCAGCTGCTTCTCCATATTGACCTTGATCTTGTGGATCGGCACGTGGCCGGGCCCTTCGATCATCACCTGGCAGCCCTTTTTCCAGGCGATCTGGGTCAGTTCGCCGAGCGTTTCCAGTTCGGCGAACTGAGCGGCGTCATTGGCGTCGGCGATGGAGCCGGGACGCAGGCCGTCGCCGAGCGAGAACGACACGTCATAGGCTCGCATGATGTCGCAGATCTCTTCGAAATGCGTGTAGAGGAAGCTCTCCTTGTGATGCGCCAGGCACCATTTGGCCATGATCGAGCCGCCGCGCGAGACGATGCCGGTGACCCTTTTCGCGGTCAGCGGCACATAGGCCAGCCGCACGCCGGCATGAATGGTGAAATAGTCGACGCCCTGCTCGCACTGTTCGATCAGCGTGTCGCGATAGACCTCCCAGGTCAGCTTGACCGGATCGCCGTCGACCTTTTCCAGCGCCTGGTAGATCGGCACCGTGCCGATCGGCACCGGCGAATTGCGGATGATCCATTCGCGCGTGTTGTGGATGTTGCGGCCGGTCGAGAGGTCCATCACCGTGTCGGCGCCCCAGCGGATCGACCAGACCAGCTTGTCGACCTCTTCCTCGATCGACGAGGACACGGCGGAATTGCCGATATTGGCGTTGATCTTCACCAGGAAATTGCGGCCGATGATCATCGGCTCGAGTTCGGGGTGATTGATATTGGCCGGGATGATGGCCCGGCCGCGGGCGATTTCCGAACGGACGAATTCGGGCGTGATGAAGGCCGGGATCTCGGCGCCGAAGCTTTCGCCGTCCGCGATCGTCGCCTGGGCATCGGCGAGTGCCTGCTTGCGGCCGAGATTCTCACGCTCGGCGACATAGATCATCTCCTTGGTGATGATGCCGGCGCGGGCGAATTCATATTGGGTGATCGGCTGGCCCGGCAGGCCGCGCAAGGGCGGGTTCGCCACCGGGAAGGCGCGGGCCAGGTGCTTGCCGGCATGGCCGTTGTCCTCCGGCCTGATGTCGCGGCCGACATAGCGCTCGACACCGCCACGCGCGGTTACCCAGGCCTCGCGCGCCCGCGACAGGCCCTTCTCGACATCGATGACGACGTCGGGATCGGTATAGGGACCCGAGGTGTCATAGACCGCCAGCGGCGCCTCGCCGGAGCCCTCGGTCAGCGCGATCTCGCGCAAGGGCACGCGGATATCGGGGGCGGCATCAGGGATCGCGAAGATCTTGCGCGAGGCGGGCATCGGCCCGGTGGTCACGGCGGCTTTGATGTCTTTGAGAGGTGCGTTCATGACAGGTGCTCCCTTGAGGGCGCGCGTATTGGCTGGTCAGCTGGCGAGGGTCATGGCGACGCCAGCGGCATGCGGTTTCAGGCCGGTTGGCCCAGGCCTTGGCCGCGTGAGAAACTCGGGTTGGCCAACACAAACGGCCTCGTGCGCGCAGCAATGGCTGTGAGCACGAACGTTTGGCGCTGAAATAGCGAAGTCGGCATGCGTCCCATCCCTCCGCCGGCATGACCCGGATCAGGTTCAAGGGTCGCCACGGTGCCAGGATGGTCTCTGGCGTCGTGGCCTCTCAGCCCCCTCACGGGGCTCCCCTTGGAGCGGGATCGACTGTGACGCTTCGGTTCAGGAAGTCAAGGCGGGAGCGCGGCGGGCACCACGCGGTCCGGCAGGAGCGGCCGGTCGCGACGCGCGGGATCCGCCTGGTCCGAGGACGATCGACCGGCCCGCGTCAAGAGAGTAATCTGGGTGCGGGCGAGGGGCGGACCCCAGATGAGGCCAGTGCCATGGTCACCAAGGCGCTCTATGTTCGCTTGGAAGCAAAACCCGGCAAGGAAACTGCGGTCGTGACGTTCCTCAAGGGCGGCCTGCCGCTGGTCGCCCAGGAGCCGGCGACGACGGCTTGGTTTGCGATCCGGATGGGGCCGACCACCTTCGGCATTTTCGATGCCTTTCCCGACGAGGCCGGCCGTGCCGCGCATCTCTCGGGCAAGGTGGCGGCGGCCTTGATGGCGCAGGCCGGCGAACTGTTCGCCGAGCCGCCGGCGATCCAGAACCTGGACGTGCTGGCCGCCAAGCTCCCTTAGGACACGGTATCGAACCGCTTGCCGGCGGGGCGGAGCCGGCCTGGCCGCGCGTCTTGCGGGGGGCGGCCATTTGCGCGCGCCGGCCGATCTTCCCTTTCACCCCGGGCCGCAAATCGGCTAAGACCCGCAACGTTTGTCGCCAGGGAGGCGATCGCCGGAGTCCGCCATGACCGTTGATGCTCATGATATCGGCCGCGTTCTCAACGAGGCGCTGCCCTACATGCAGAAATATGACGACGAGATCATCGTGGTGAAATATGGCGGCCACGCCATGGGCGACGAGGAGGGCGCGCGGTCCTTCGCCCGCGACATCGTCATGCTCGAGCAATCCGGCATCAATCCGGTGGTGGTCCATGGCGGCGGCCCGCAGATCGGCCAGATGCTGGCCAAGCTCGGCATCAAGAGCCAGTTCGTCGACGGCCTGCGCGTCACCGACAAGCAGACGGTCGAGATCGTCGAGATGATCCTGGCCGGCTCGATCAACAAGCAGATCGTCGGCTTCATCAATGCCGCCGGCGGCAAGGCCATCGGGCTCTGCGGCAAGGATGGCGACATGGTCAAGGCGGTCAAGGTCAGCCGCACGGCGCGCGATCCCGATTCCAATATCGAGCAGGCGATCGATCTCGGCTATGTCGGCGAACCCGACAAGGTCGACACCAAGGTACTCGACACCGTGCTCGGCAAGGAGCTGATCCCGGTGCTGGCGCCGGTCGCGACCTCCAAGGAGGGCGACACCTATAACGTCAATGCCGACACCTTCGCCGGCGCCATTGCCGGCGCGCTCGGCGCCAAGCGGCTGCTGCTGCTGACCGACGTGCCCGGCGTGCTCGACAAGAACAAGAACCTGCTGAAGGATCTCTCCGTCGAGGATTGCCGGCGGCTGATCGCCGACGGTACCGCCACGGGCGGCATGATCCCCAAGATCGAGACCTGCATCTACGCCATCGAGCGCGGCGTCGAAGGCGTCGTGATCCTGGACGGCAAGACGCCGCATGCGGTTCTGGTGGAGCTTCTCACCCATGGCGGCGCGGGTACCCTCATCCACGCCTGATCCGATGGGCCCGGCTGTCCGACGGCTTGCCCGGAGAGCGCTGGCGGGCGCGGCGCTTGCCGCGGCCCTTTCGGCGTGGTCGGCGCCGGCCGCCGCCGAGACCAGGCTGTGCAACCGCACCAGCCTGGTCACCGAGGCGGCGATTGGCGTGATGGCCAATGATACCGCGGCCACCCGCGGCTGGTTCAGGCTGGACCCCGGTCAGTGCCGGGTCATCCTGCAGACCGCCGAGGCTCCGGGTCGGCTGTTCCTGAACACGCGCGCGGTGGGCGGCCCGCCCGATGCCGCGCTCGGTCAGCCCGACAATGTCCGGCTCTGCGTCGGCGACGGCGACTTCCTGGTGGCCGCCGCGCTGACCTGCCAGCGGCCGGGCACGCGGCTGGTGCCCTTTGCCGAAATGCGGCCGACCGTCGTCGACGGCATCGCCATCCTGTTCCTGTCGGAAGAGGCCGATTACGACCTGCCGCAGGCGCGCCGCGCCGGTATCCAGCGCCTGCTGACCCGCATGGGTTATGACCCCGGCCCGATCGACGGGCTCGACGGTCCGCGCACCGACGCGGCGCTCCGGGCCTTCGTCGCCGATCGCAACCTGCCGGCCGATAGCGGCGGCGCACCTGATATTTTCGACACGTTGATGGCCGGCCTGCGCGCCGGCGAGGGGCCGGGTTTTGCCTGGTGCAACGACAGCGGCAACCGCATCATGGCGGCGCTCGGCGTCGAGGAGGCCGGCCGCGTCGTCACCCGCGGCTGGTTCCGCATCGAGCCGGGCGCCTGCCTGAAGCCGCCGATCGATGCCGCGGCGGCGCGGGTCTATTCTTTCGCGGAAGCCGTCGATGCCGAGGGCCGCCCGGTGCTTTCGGCCGGCAAGCCGCTGACCTATGGTGGCGAGGTCGCCGCCTGCATTCGTCCGAGCGAGTTCGAGATTGCCGGCGCCGGCGATTGCGCTGCCCATGGCGCGACTTCGGTGGCCTTTCTCGAAGTCACCTTCGACGGCCGCCGCCGCGCGTCGGTCCGTTTTCGGGAGCCATGATGTCGAACACTGAAACGCTAGCCGCCTTCGCCGATGTCCAAGCCTGGATCTTCGACCTCGACAACACGCTCTATCCGGCGCACCTGTCGCTGTGGGCCGAGATCGACGGCCGGATCAAGGCCTATGTCGCGAGCTTCCTGAAGATCAGCCCCGACGAGGCCTTCGCGCTGCAGAAGGACTACTACAAGCGCTACGGTACCTCGCTGCGCGGCCTGATGACCGAGCATGGCATGAGCCCGGACGACTTCCTGGCCTATGTCCACGACATCGACCATTCGCCGCTGCAGGCCAATCCCGAGCTCGGCGCCGCGATCGCGGCGCTCCCAGGCCGGAAATTCGTCTTCACCTCGGGCACCCGCTCGCATGTCGCCGCGGTCACCCGCCGGCTCGGCTTCGAAAACCATTTCGACGGTGTCTTCGACATTGTCGATGCCGGCCTGCTGCCCAAGCCGCACCGCCAGACCTATGACAAGTTCCTGGCCGATCACGGGGTGGATCCGAAGCGGGCCGCCATGTTCGAAGACCTGGCGCGCAATCTCGAGGCGCCGCACGCGCTCGGCATGAAGACCGTGCTGGTGGTGCCGGAAAACACCCGCGAGCTGTTCCGCGAGAGCTGGGAGTTCGAAGGCCGCGACGACGACCATGTCGATTTCGTCACCGACGACCTCACCGCCTTCCTGATCCGGCTGAGGCTTTAGTCCTGCCGCGCAACGATTGTGACTGTTTGACTGGACAGGTGTGGTGAAGTTCTTCGCGTGTTTGTCGGTCGGCGACATCCACTGGAATGGAGCTTCCGAGGTCTTGCGCTGGCGGCGCCCGGCAGAAATCGCCAATTGGGCGACGCACCCAGAACGGATCACTCTCGACAAGATGTCGTGCTGAAGTCGTGGATATCAGGGACAAGCCCGGGCAAGACGAGAACTGTCCCTGGAGCGATAGGCGTTGGACTGAGCAGGCGCGGCGGCCCCGTAGTGACGAATACACCGTGAGGCAAAGACATCGTCTTGCCCGGGCTTGTCCCGGGCATCCACGAATTGTCCTCACCAAAAGCAACTCGTCATAATGACCGCGCAACGGTATCCGCTGCGACGGCTTCGAACCGCGACACGCTGTACGAGGCTCCATGGTCTTGCGAAGCGAGCCTCGAATGACGCCCTAACCTTGATGCAATAGGCCGATCCGAGTTGGGCTCAACCCTAGAACCCGCCCTTGGTGCTGAAGCCGTCGTCGCCACCCGAATTGCCGCCGCCGGACGAGCCACCACCGCCGCCCCAGGAGCCGCCTCCGCCCGACGATCCGCCACCACCCCAGGAGCCACCGCCGCCCCAGGCGCCGCCGCCCCAGCTCGAGCCGCCGTCACCGCTCGGAAAGCCGGATCTCGGCTGGCTCCAGCGGCGGCCCTGTTCCATGCGTGACCAGTAGTCGGCGCCGGTCAATGCGCCGGTGACCAGGCCGCGCAGCAGATGGCCGAGCACGTCATTGTCGAAATAGGAGCCGTCGGCGTCATAACGCCGGTTGCGGAAACCGGTGGCGACCTGGGAAATTTCCGAGCGTCGGCGCGAGATCTCCGCGAGCTCGCCGCGGACCCGCTTGACCGCGTCGCCGAGGCGGTCCTGCTGGTCGCGCGCGGCGCCGACACGTTTGACGATCTGCTCGTCCTCGGGCGAAGGCGTCGCCACCGCCTCCTGATAGAGCCGGTTCAGGTCGGCGCCGCGCAGCGCGTCGGCGAGCAAGGCGACGGCTTCCTTGTAGCGCGGGTCGTCGCCGCGGCCGAAGGCGTCGATTTCGGCCTCGATCGCCACATGGGTCTTCTCCGCCGTGGCGCGGGTGGCATCCAGCGCATCGAGGCGGCGCCGGTGCTCGTCAATCTCGGCGGTCGCCTGGTTGCCGCCGCCAGCCTCGAAGGCGCCCTTTTCCATGGCCTTGACGCGTTCCACCGCATCGACCGCCAGAGCCGCGCTGCGGTTGGCATGCTCGCGCAGGCGCTGCGGGATTTCGGTCAGCATGGCGTAATTCGGCCGGGCGTCCTGATAGCGGACGATCCGGGCCACCCAGCCGTCGATCAGGCGCGCGATATTGCCGGCCTGATAGTCCTGGGTGCCGTAGCCGCGGCTCCACAGATAGGTGAACAGCGGGTCATCCTCATAGGGTTTGCGCTTGGTCTCGAGCTCGTCCTCGGCGAGCTTGGCTTTCTTTTCCGAGGCCTGTGCGACCCCCACCGCCTGCTCGGCCATGGCCTTCACGTCGGTGTAATCGCTTTTCGCGGCAAGCCCGACCTGCGCCTCGTTCTCCACCGCCTGGCGTTTCTCTTCCGCCGCCGCCAGCTCGGCGGCAAAGGACTGGCGCTCGGCGGCGATGCGCGCGATGTCGGCTTCCGTCGCCGCCAGCCGCTTGTCGAGCGTCATCCGGTCGCTGGCGCGCATGGCCAGCACGGCGCGCACCCGCGTCGCGAGCTGCGACAGCTGGCCGCCGAGCCCGTCCGGGCTCTTCAGGCGGAACACGGCGAGGTCGCGATAGCCTTCCGCCTCGTCGGTCTTCGCCTCCGCCATCTGGCGCATGGCATCGTCGAGCCGGCGGTTGGAATCCGCTTCGGCGGTGCGCAATTGGCCGAGCGCATCCTCGATGCCGCCCAGCGCCGAATGTCCGGGGATCATGGTGTCATGCTCCTACCAGCGCGTGATGGCGCCGCCCGGCAGCGCGACGCGCCAGGTGGGTTCCAATTGCCCGCGCGCCTTATGGCCCAGCGTTGCGTTCCTGATGATCCCGTCGGTCGCCTTGTCACGCCGGACCTCGTCGAACAGGCTTTCCGGCACGCGCACGCCCCATTTGCTCACCACCGACGTCGACCCGTCCTCTTCCGAGGTGATGGCCCGCGACAGCGCCCGGCCGTCGCGGCCGATCGCCTCGACCACCAGGTAATAATTGTTGGCGGCGCGGTTGCGGTTCGGCCCCCGGATGATGCCGGTCATCTCGCCGGGGCGGGAGACCACCCGCACGTCATATTCGGACCGCACGTCGTCGCGCAGCTGGGCGAGGTCGGCGACTGCCTTGCGCGCGAGCTCGGCCTTGCCTTCGCGTGCCGCCGACTGGCCGTCGGCGACGAGCGCCGCCGCCCGTGCCTTGATGACATCGACCGTCGCGTCGCGATTGATATCGGCGGCGATCTGGGTCAGCGAGGTCGGGATCGTGGTGGTCAGCTCGCTCCGCGCCGCCTGGTCCTGATAGACCAGGGTGCCCGTGCCGATGCCGAGCGCCGCGAGCGCGCCGAGCGCCCATTTGCCCCAGATGCCGCGCCGGACATAGAGCCTGGCGAGCTTGACCCGCAGCGTCGATGCCGGCGGTTTGTAGACGAAACGCTCCTCGCGCAGCGCCTTGACGCCCTGCTTGAGGATCTCGTCGGAAACCGTGATGCCCTGATTGCGGTAGATCTCGCGCAGCCGCTCGATCAGGTCTTCCTCGCGATCGCCTTCGGCGAGCTCGCGCTCGGTCAGCTTGGCGCGATGACGCAAGGTGTCGACGACGTCCATGGCGAGCATGACGTCGTCGAGCTGGGCGGGGGGCTGCGCCGGCGGGGCGGCGGCAACGGCGGTATCGGTCATGGAATGATGCTCCCGTCAGGGTTTCACATTCCGAGCGCCGCGCCCTTTTCGGCCAGCGCGGCGAGCCGGCGCTTGCCGTCCTCGACCGCGTCGCGGATCTCCTGGCTGTTCTGGGTCGACAGCTTGCGCATCTCCAGGATGATCTCGCCGGACTTTTCCTGGAACGACACCACCGACTCCACGAGCTTCTGCACGGCGTCGGAACGGATGGTCGGACCATAGCCGGCGCGCAGCGCCTCTTCCTGCACCTTGTCGCCGATCTCGGACAGGGTCTCGAGCGATTTCGACACGCCTTCCTTCATCTCGTTCAGCGTGCGGGTCGATTCGTGCAGGCCCTGCAGGCCGGTGAACGAGGCCTTCAGCGCGGTCAGCACCGCGTCATTGGTCGAGAAGAACGAGATCGCCTGGGAATAGACCCGCTCCTTGGCGGAGGTCGTCTGCATCAGGCGCGCCATGATGACCTCGGAGGTGTTGTAGCCGATGGTCAGATTGTCGGAGAGGTCCTTGGCGATCTGGTAGCGCTTTTCCTCGTCCTGCATCTCGCGCAGCTTGGTGTCGCGGATGAGTTCGAGATTGGCCCGTTCGGCCGGGATGGTGCCGGTATAGGCGGCAACGCTGTCGGAGGCGGCCTTCAGTTCTTCCTGTTTGGCCTTGAGCTTGGCGTCGGCCTTTTCCAGCACCTCGAGCGCCTGCACCTCGGACTGCTTGAGCGCGCCGCGGAAGTCGCGATAGGCATCCAGGATGGTCACCTCGCGCTGGATCTGGTCCTTGGTGGCGCGCGCCACGTCCAGATAGACCGTGCGGATGCCGTCGAAACGGGTGGCGATGTCGCCACGCCGGACCTTGGTCCAGATGTTCTCCAGGCGTTCGAAGGTGGAGATCTTGCCGTCCGACAATTGCTCGACCATGCGCTTGGCATCGTCGCGGATCGAATTGAAGCTGGAGGTGATCTGCTCGTAGCGCTCGCCGACCTCCATGCCGGCAACCTGGTTGCGCACCACCTCGTTGAATACCCCGACCTGATTCAACGTGCGCGCGATCACCGTCACCCGCTCCTGGTCGAGGTCGGAGATCTTCTGCAACAGCGCGATGATCGGCTGTTCCTCGATCTTCGAGGGCATCAGCCCGAGGTCGCGCAGGACGCCGGTGGCGCGGTCGAGATACTGCATCGGGGAGGGAATAACGGTTTTGGTGGTGGTGGGCGCAGGGGTGCTCATCTCAACGCTCGTTCGCCTGAACCGGCCCGCCGCCGGCCGGCTCAATGTGATGGTGCGAGGTTGCAAAGGCAAGACGGCGGGCGGCGGGATGTGTTTCCGCGCCGGCCGGTCGGGCCTTACCGCAGCGCCGTACGGACGATCGTACCCGCCACCTGCTCGGCCATGCAGGCATGGCCGACGGGCGACAGATGCAGCCCGTCCCAGGAGATCAGCCCGTCGAAAGCCGGACGGTTGGTTTGCGCCAGCCGCTGCATGGCGGCGAAGCGCCGCGCCACCGGCACGCCGCGCCGGGCGCCCTCCTCGGCGATGATCCGCGCCTTGACCGCGGTGGCCTGGCTGCCCTCGGCCCAGCGCGAGAATTGCGGGTCGACCAGCATGGCATCGGCGCCGGCGGCGCGGATCGCCGCGAGGCCGCTTGCGATAGTGGCGCGAAAGCTTTCCGACGAGACGCCGAAGGTGGCGTCATTGGTGCCGAGCTGCCAGATCACCAGGTTCGGCCGGTGCGCGGCGATCTCGGCCTGTAGCCGGCTCGCCGCTCCCGATGCCGTCTCCGCCAGCACGCCGGAGACCACCACTTCGATGGTCGATTGCGGCGCCCGCGATTTGATCAGCGGCCCCAGCTGATTGGCGAAGCCCGCGCCGCCGCCGCCGACACCGGCGGTGGTGGAGGAGCCGATGGCCAGGATCTTCAGCGTCTGGTGCCCGCGCAGCCGGGCGCTGGTCTGCGGCAGCGATCCCCCCGGCGTGGCGGCCGCGACCGAAGGCGCAGGGCAGGCGGCCGAAGCCGGGGCCGCGACAAGGGCCGCGAGAGCGGCAAAAGCGAGTTTTCGGATCATCGGGAGAACTCTGACGGCGCTGCGATCCTTGGTAGCGGAACCGCCGGGGCCGGCGCAATCGGCATTGCGTCGGGTTTTTCGCGCCGGCTCAGACCCGGTCGGACCGCCCGAGCACGAGGCGGGCGACCAGCGGCAGCAGCATGGCGATACCGACGAAACGGACGATGTGATGGGCGCCGACGAAGGCCGGATCCATGTCGAGCACGAAGGCGAGGATCGCCATGGCTTCGATACCGCCGGGGGCATAGGCCAGGATGACCTTGCCGACCGGCAGGCCGGCGAGGCGCGCGACGACGGCGGCGACCACCACCGTGACGGCGGTGCCGATCAGGAAGGCGCCGATCGAGGGCCTGAGCATCTGGCGCAGTTCGACGAGCGAAGTGCCGGCGAAGCGCGCGGCGATCAGCACGCCCATGACGATGAAGGCGGCGAGCACCAGGGGCTGCGGCACCAGGCTGGTCACCGTACCGGTCGCGTGCAGCACGGCGCTGGCCAGCATGGCGCCGACGGTCGCCCCGCCGGGCACCCGCAGGCGCTCCATGCCGAGGCCGCAGGAGATCGCCAGCACCGCCATTAGCGGATAGTCGAACCAGGCGGCACTGCCTGCCGCAGGCACCGGCCTCGGCAGGCTGGCGCCGAGGCCGGCGAGCGCCAGGAAGCTCGGCAGCGCGGCGACCAGCAGCACCAGGCGAAAGCTCTGCACCACCACGACGGCACGGGCATCGGCCTTGGAACCGACCGTCAGCGCCATGACGTAGTTCATTGCCCCCGGGATCGAGCCGTAGAAGGCGGTCGACCGGTCGAAGCCCTCGACACGGGTCAGATAGAAGGTGATGCCACCGATGATCGCGGGCACCAGGACCAGGAGCCCGCCCATCGAGATCGGCCAGGACAAGGCCAGCCGGAGCGTCTCCGGCGTCACCGCTGACCCCATCACCGTGCCGAGCAGCAGGAAGATGGCTGGGCTGACCGGGCCGGGCACGCGCACGTTGAGCCCCGCGAAGGCGGCGATCGAGACCGCCACCAGCGATCCCGACATCCAGGCCGCCGGCAGCCCGGCGCGATCGAAGACGAAGCCGCCCGCCGCGCCGATCAGGCAAGGCAGCAGGAAGGTCTTGATCAGGCTGATGAGGTCACCGCGCGTCATCATGGAATGACCCGCTGTCGCATGGCGGGCGTCGCGATGCAAAGCCTCCGGCGCATGGCTGCCGACGCCTGGCCGTCAGTCCTTCAGCCGGGCCTCCAGCGCCGCGATGCGATCGGCTTCGCCCGGCGGTTTGTCCCAGCGGATGCGGGAGATGCGCGGGAAGCGCATGGCGATGCCCGACTTGTGGCGGGTCGAGCGTTGCAGGCCCTCGAAGGCGATTTCCAGCACGAGGCCCTCCTGGGCCGTATGGGTGACTTCGCGCACCGGTCCGAAGCGGTTGATCGTGTGGTTGCGGACGAAACGGTCGAGCTCTCTGAGCTCCTCGTCGGTGAAGCCGAAATAGGCCTTGCCGACCGGCACCAGTTCATCGCCCGCCGCCCCATCGCGCCAGACGCCGAAGGTGAAGTCGGAATAGAAGCTCGACCGTTTGCCGTGGCCGCGCTGGGCGTACATCAGCACGCAGTCGACCACCATCGGGTCGCGTTTCCACTTGTACCAGAGGCCTTTCGGCCGGCCCGGCAGATAGGGCGCGTCATGGCGCTTCAGCATCAGTCCCTCGATCGCCTCGGCGTCGCCGCCGACCGAGGCCGGGTCGATCCGCGCCGCGGCGAGCCCGTCCCAGCTGTCGAAGGCGACGAAGGGCGACAGGTCCAGCCTGGCGTGGGGATGGCGCGCGACGAAAGCCTCGAGCCGGGCTCGCCTTTCGGCGAAGGGCAGCGGCCTGAGGTCCTCGGGCCCGTCGAACAACAGGTCATAGACACGGATATGGGCGGGGAACTCGGCCAGCATCGCGGCCGAAACCTGCTTCCGGTTGAGCCGCTGCTGCAGCACGTTGAAGCTCTGCACGCGGCTGTCGCGCAGGATCAGCAGTTCGCCGTCGAGGGCGCCGTCGAAATCCATCGCCTCGACCAGGTCGGGAAAGCCGCCCGAAATGTCCTCGCCGGTGCGCGAATAGAGCCTGGCGACGCGCCGGCCGTCGGTGCGGGTGCCGGCGGCCGCCTGCACGCGGATGCCGTCCCATTTCCACTCGGCGGCGAACTCGGCGGGGACGAGCTTGTCGAAATCCGCGTCCTCGACGGCGTGGGCGAGCATTGGCGGGCGGAACGGCGCGGGATCGCGCGCCTCGGGTTTCTCGGCCCGGCCTTCGACCCAGGCGAACAGCTCCTCATAGGGCGGCGTCAGGCCGGGCCAGACCAGCTCGATCTCGTCGGCGTCCTTGCCGCCGAGATCGGCCACCGCCGTCTTGGCGAGCCGCGCCGAGACGCCGATGCGCAGGGCGCCGGTGATCAGTTTCAGGAGCGCCCAGCGGCCGGTTTCGTCGAGCTGGTCGAGCCAGCCGGCCAGGAGTTTCGGCAAGGCCAGCTTGCCGGTCGTCGCCAGGCCATGGACCACTTCCGACAAGGCCGGCCCGGGCGGGTTGTTGTGACCGGGCGTCTCCGCCGGCCGCGGCCAGATCAGCGCGACCGTTTCCGAGAGATCGCCGACATAGTCATAGGAGAGGTCGAACAGGACCGGATCGACCCGTTCGGTGATCAGCGCCCGGATCAGCCCGGCCTTGGCGTGCTGGAAGGTCAGCGCGCCGGTCATGGCGGCGAGCGCGAAGCCGCGCTCGGGATCCGGAGTGGCGCGCAGGTAATCGCTGATCAGCCGGAGCTTGGCGTTGCGCCGGGGCTCATAGGCGAGCCGGTCGAGCAGGGCGGCGAAGCGGTTCATCCGGCGGGCTCCGCCGGCGGCGCGGTCAGCGGCTCCGCGGCCGGCGTCTCGGCTTCGCCCTCGTCGCCATAACCGACCAGCCGGAGCGGCTTCGCTTTCAGGCCCTTCGTGCCGCACCAATGCACCAGCGCATCCTCCTGGCCATGGGTGACCCAGACCTCGCCGGCCCCGGTATCGACAATGGTCCGGCCGAGCTCGTCCCAGTCGGCATGGTCGGAAATGACCAGCGGCAATTCGACGCCGCCTTGCTTGGCCCGGGCGCGCACCCGCATCCAGCCCGAGGCGAAGGCGGTCACCGGATCCGGGAAGCGCCGAGCCCACAGGTCCTTCATCGATCCCGGCGGGCAGATCACGATGGCGCCGCCGAGGTCCTTTTTGTCGACATCCTTGGCCAGCCGGATCTCGCCGAAATCGAAACCCTCGCTCGCGTAGAAGCGGGTCAGTTTTTCCATGGCGCCGTGAATGTAGATCGGCCTGGCATGACCGGCCTGCCGGATCAGCGCCATGACCCGCTGCGCCTTGCCGAGCGAATAGGCCCCGACCATATGGGCCCGCTCGGGAAACAGCGCGACCGAGGCGAGAAGCTTGGCGACCTCGTCGCCGGCCTCGGGATGGCGGAACACCGGCAGGCCGAAGGTCGCCTCGGTGATGAAGACGCCGCAGGGCACCACCTCGAACGTCTCGGCGGTCGGGTCATGGGCCCGCTTGTAATCGCCGGAAACGACGATCCTGAGGCCGGCATGTTCCACCGCGATCTGGGCCGAGCCGTGGATATGACCGGCCGGATGGAAGCTGAACCTGACGCCGTCGATGACGACCGGCTCGCGCCACGCCGCGGCCTGGGTCGTGCCGGCGAAATCCTCGCCATAACGGATCGCCATCACTTTCAGTGTCGGCGCGGTCGCGAGCACCGCATCGTGGCCGGCGCGGGCATGGTCGGAATGGCCATGGGTGATCAGGGCGCGCCTGACCGGCCTGAGCGGATCGATATGCACACCCGCCGGCGGGCAATAGAGCCCCTGGGGCGTCGGCTGGAGCAGGTCTTCGGGACGCATGGCAAGCAATTAGGTACTCCCTGCCGCGACGAAAAGAGCCGGATCTTCTCGGCTCCGTGTTTTGCTTTGCGCGCCCGGCTCGCTTAAATAGAACGCATGAGCCTTGAAACCGCCCATAGCTCGACCGATCGGACGCCGCGGCTGGCGCGCTGGGCGCTCGGCGGCGGTGTCGCCGCGCTCATGCTGACCGCCAGCCTGTTGTGGTGGACACAGGGGTCGAAGGTGTTTCTCGACACGCTCGCCGCAGGCCTCGCCTGGTGTTTCTGAGATCGCCATGACCCAACCCCCTTCGCCGGGCGCGCCGCGCCCGCGCTCCGCCGCCCTGATCCTGTCATTCGCCCTGCTGATCGCCGGCCTGAGCGCGCTCGCCGTGGTGGTCTGGCTGACCATGCCGCGTGGTGGCGCGGTGGCGAGCGGCCCCTCCGCCATTGGCGGCGCCTTCTCGCTGGTCGACCAGACCGGCAAGCCGGTGACCGAGAAGGATCTCGCCGGCAAGCCGAGCCTGGTGTTCTTCGGCTTCACCCATTGCCCCGACATCTGCCCGACCAAGCTGTTCGAGATGACCCAGGTGCTCGACCGGCTCGGCCCGGATGCACAGCGTGTCAATGTCGCCTTCGTCACCGTCGACCCGGCGCGTGACACCAAGGAATTGCTCGCCACCTATCTCGGCAGCTTCCATCCGCGCATCCTCGGCCTGACCGGCACCGAGGAGCAGGTGGCCCAGGCCATGCGCGCTTATCGCGCCTTCGCCCGCAAGGTGCCGCAGGACGGCGGCAACTACACCATGGACCACACGGTCTTCGTCTATCTGATGGATCGCAACGGCCATTTCGTCTCGACCTTCGATGTCCAGCGTGATCCGGCTGTCGCGGCGAGCGACCTGCGCAAATACATGTAGCAAGGTCCGTCAACGACCTCAGGCGTTGGCGACGCATGCCCGGTGCCGAGGAGCCCCGGCAAGGTTCCGTCAACGATGTTCCCTCTTCGTTCGCACGAATGGGCCGAATCGTCTAGGTTGGCGGCCATGTCCGATGTCGTTCTCGTCATTGCCGGCCGTCCGATCACAGCGGGCGAAGGCGTGCTCGCTCTCCTCGGCCTTTCTCTCGCGCTGCTCATGGTGCTGTTCGCCGCCATGCGCCGGCAGGCGGCGGCGCGCGCCATGGAGGCGGAACGCGCGGTCATCCATGCCCAGGAGCTCGAGGAGCGCATGGGCGAGATGAACCGCGCCCAGGCCCAGATGGCGGGACGCATGCAGGCCATGGTCGAAAGCCTGCACGCCCGTCAGTTCGACCTGTCGAAATCGCTCGGCGAACGGCTCGATGGCATGAGCACCCGGCTCGGCCTGTCGCTGGAAGGCCAGACCCGCACCACGGTGGAAAATCTCGGCAAGCTGAACGAGCGGCTGGCGGTGATCGATTCGGCCCAGAAGAACCTGACCGATCTCGCCGGACAGGTCGTCTCGCTGAAGGATGTGCTCGCCAACAAGCAGGCGCGCGGTGCCTTCGGCCAGGGCCGGATGGAGGCGATCCTGCAGGACGGCCTGCCGCGCAACGGCTACGAATTGCAGCCGACTTTGTCGTCGGGCAAGCGCCCGGACGCCACGATCCGGCTCGCCGGCGACCCGCGCGGCCTGGTCGTCGACGCCAAGTTCCCGCTCGAATCGATCACGCTCTGGCGCGAGGCCAAGGCGGAGGAATTGCGCCGCATGGCGGCCCAGCGGCTGCGCCAGGATCTCGCGGTGCATGTGAAGGACATTTCCGAGAAATACCTGATCCCGGGCGAGACCCAGGAGGTGGCGCTGATGTTCGTGCCGTCGGAAGGCATCTATGCCGACCTGCACGAGCATTTCGACGACGTCATGCAGAAGGCCTTTCGCGCCCGCGTGATGGTGGTCTCGCCCTCGCTCCTGATGCTGGCGATCCAGGTGGTGCAGGGCCTGTTGAAGGACGAGCGCATGCGCGACGAGGCGCGCGTCATCCAGAAGGAGGTCAGCCTGCTGCTCGACGACGTCTCGCGCCTGTCGGACCGGGTGTTGAACCTGCAGCGCCATTTCGGCCAGGCCAACGAGGATCTCGGCCAGATCCTGACCTCGGCCGACAAGATCGCCAAGCGGGGGGGCCGCATTGAGGCGCTCGAATTCGACGAGCCGCCGGCCGCCGGAGAAGTGCTCGCCAAGCTGCCGCTCAAGGGCTCGCTGGCAGCCGAATAGCCGCTCAATAGATCGCTTCGATCCGTGCCTGCCGGCCGCTATCCGCCCGCACGGTCTCGACCGCGGCGCGCAGGTCCGACAGGTAATCCTGGAGGCCGAGGGCGTGCAGTTGCGACATCATCCGATGGATGGCCTTCGGCTTTTGCAGCAGGCCCGGGAGCCAGCCTTTGCCGCTCATCGCCTCGGCGACGCGAAAGATGTCGAATGTGTCGGAGCCATAGGCGACGATCGACAGATGTGGGTCGCCGATGATTTTCAGGCCCGCGATCGCCTCGATTCCGGCGCGGTAGCCATCGACGAATTCCATCAGTTCCCGGGCCGCCTGCTTGTAGCCCGCGATACCGAGGAAATTGAAGACCGCCCAGGCCGCCGCGACCGCGCCCGCCGGTCGTGTTCCGGAAATCGTGGTGGTGGTGAAGCGGCCGCTGGGCCAGTCCGCAAAGTCGAAGGCATGGAATTCGGCGAGTTCGGCGCTGCGATAGAACACGGTCGAGGCCGGCTTCGGGCAGAAACCGAATTTGTGCAGGTCGGCCGATATCGACGAAACGCCGGCGACGTGAAAATCGAAATCCGGAATCGGCCGGCCGATCATCCGCACGAAGGGCGCGAGATAACCGCCGACACAGGCGTCGACATGCAGCCAGATCCCGCGCTTCTCGGCCAGCGCCCCGATATCGGCGATCGGATCGATCACGCCATAAGGAAAACATGGCGCTGACCCGACCAGCATGATCGTGTCGTCGTCGATCAGGGCCGCGAGCGCGGCGACGTCGGCGCGCAGGTCCGGCCCGACGGGGGCTCGCCGCACCTCGAGATCCATCAGGCGGGCGGCCTTGTCGAAGGCGGGATGGGCGCTTTCCGGTGCGACGATATTGCCGCGGTGATCCCGCCGGCCGCGGCGCTTGCGCGACCAGTCCCGGCATGACTGAATCGCCTGGGTAATGCTTTCCGTGCCGCCGCTGGTCATGAAGCCGCGTGCCTGATCCGGGGCGCGCAGCAGGCCGAGCGCCATTTCGACGACCTCGTCTTCCATCTTCTTGACGCTCGGAAAGGCCCGCCGGGCGCCCAGCGCGTTCTCGGAGAAATATTCGAAGAAGGCCGCCCGGCCGATTTCGGAAACCTCGTCGCTCGTCTTGAAGACGTAGACCGGCACGCGGCCATGCTGCCAGTCGTAGTCGGCCGCCTTCAGCGCGGTCAATTCACCGAGGATCACATCCCTGGAACGTCCGCATTCAGGCAATTGCGCTCTCATGTCGCCCTGTCCTCTCGCTCTTGACGAGCCTAAACACTCGATCCTATTGTTCGTCAATGACGAAATTAAGTTCGACAAAACCGAAACGTAAGCGATCCGGCCTCAATAGCGGACTGGACGTGCTGGAATGCCTTGCCCGGCGAGGCGAGCCGCTCGGGCTGACCGAAATCGCGGCCGCGCTCGACATGTCGAAGTCCAGCGTTCACGAGTTGCTGGCCACCCTCGATCAGCGCAAGTTCGTCACACGCCTGCCCGACCAGCGCTATGTGGTCGGCATCAAGGCCTGGGAAATCGGCTGCCTGGCCACGCCGCTCGAGCTGGCACGGACCGCCGCGCCGCACATGGCGGCGCTCGCCCGCGCTGTGTCGGAGGGCATTGCGCTGGCCATTCGCGACGGCGCCGAGATGGTCTGCATTCAACTGGCGGAATCGCCGCAGGCCGTGCGCGTGCACAACATGGTCGGCGACCGCAATCCGGCGCATTGCGTTTCGACCGGCCTGGCGCTGCTCGCCGCCCTGACCGACGAGGAGATCGCCAAGCTGCTTCCCGAGGAGCTGGAACAGGCCACCCCGGAGACGATCGGCAGCCGCGCGGCACTCCTGGAGGAGCTCGCCCGGATCCGGCGGCGCGGCTATGCGGTCAATCGCTCCGGCTGGCGCAGCGATGTCGCGGGCGTGGCCGTGGTGGTCCGCGGTCCGGACAGCCGGGCAGCGGCCGCCCTTTCGATCGCGACGCTGCGGGACCGCATGACCGAGGCCTGGCTCGAACAGACCGTCCCGCTCCTTCGCGCGGCCGCCGCGGATATCGAGCGCGCGCTCGGGGTTCCGGTCGCCGAGGGCTTGGCCGAGGCTCGCGTCCGGTCGTCCCTTCAGCGGGTGGGTTGAGGCCAACAGGCGCACCGCAAGGAGCAAGGACGCCGCACCTCGGCGGGTCGCGAGCGTAGGCATCGGATCGCGGCGCGGCTTGCCGCGGCATGGGTTGAAAAAAAGGGGGGAATGACATGAACGACAAGAACCTGTTCTCGCGGCGGGAACTCGCGCTGCTTGGCCGCAATATCGGCCTGGCTTCGCTCGCCGCGGCGATGCCGGCTTGGGCCGCGCCGGCAAATGCCGCCGCCGCGCGCGCCCGGCTCGGCTATTTCGCATCCGCCAACCAGCAGAACTATGCGCGCGCCGCAGGCTCGATGCAGAAAGCGATGGGCGCCAATGCCGAGGTCGAATTCGTCGGCGTCAATTCCGGTCCGCAGATCCTGACGGCCATGGCCGCCGACGGCCTGGACCTGTGCAATATCGGCTCCAGCCCGATGATCGTCGCCTTCGCCAAGGGGCTGCCGGTCTCGATGGTCTATGTCCACAAGATCATCAAGGACAGCGAGGCGCTGATTGTTCGCGGCGACAGCGGCGTGAAAAGCCTCGGCGACCTCAAGGGCAGGAAGATTGCCTGTCCTTTCAATACCTCTGCCCATTTCGCCCTGCTCGCCGCGCTGAAGACGGTCGGCTTGTCCGCTGCCGACGTGACGCTGGTGAATCTGCGGGCCGATGCCATTCCCGCGGCCTGGCAGCGCCGCGACATCGATGCCGCCTATATCTGGTTCCCGATCCTCGAGGTGCTTCAGCGGGACGGCGGCAAGCAGATCTTCGACGGCAGCGATCTGATCGCCAAGGGCACCATCGTCTTCGACAGCATCATCGTCCGCGACGCGTTCAAGAAGCAGCATCCCGACCTGGTGCTGGCCTATCTCAAGGAGCTCGACCGGATCAACGCGGTCTACCGCGACAAGCCGGAGGAGATGGCCGAGGTCATGGCGCCATTCCTGCAGATATCCCGGGACACGGCGCTGGCCTATGCCAAGACGCTCTACACGGTCTCGCCCAAGGAGATGCTGACAGACACATGGATGGGCGCACCGGGCGCGACCGCCAGCGGCGTGCTGAACACGATCCGGGGCCAGGCCGATTTCCTCAAGGCGACCGGCCAGGTCGATGCGATGCCGGCCGATTTTTCCAAATTCGTCGACAGCTCCTTCATCGCCAGAATGGTCTAGGGCATTGGAGTAGGATCGCCATGAGCATCGAGCCGGTCGACCTCAACGCCCCCGAGCGGCGCAGCGGGGCAAAGCTTGTCGTCGAAAAATTGAGCAAGTCATTCGGCACCGGGGCCGGCGCGATCCAGGCGTTGGCACCCATGGACGTCAGCCTGGAGCCGGGCGATTTTCTCTGCGTCGTCGGGCCGTCGGGTTGCGGCAAGACGACGCTCTTGAACATTCTCGCCGGCTTCGAGCGGCCGAGTTCCGGCCGGGCTTTGCTGGACGGCCGGCCGATCAGCGCGCCCGGGCCCGAGCGTGGCGTGGTCTTTCAGCAAGGCGCGCTGTTCAACTGGATGAGCGTCCTGGAAAACGTCGCGTTCGGGCCACGCGCGCGCGGTGTCGCCGCCGCCGAGGCGCGCGGGCGGGCGGGGACGCTGCTCGAGCTTGTCGGCTTGTCGAGCTTTGCCGGATCCTATCCCTATCAGCTGTCCGGTGGCATGCAGCAGCGGGTCGGCATCGCCCGGGCGCTCGCCAACGAGCCGGAAATCCTGCTGATGGACGAGCCCTTCGCGGCGCTCGACCAGCAGACGCGCGAATTGCTGCAGGAAGAGATCCGCACCATCTGGCGTCGCACCGGCAAGACCGTGATGTGGATCACCCACTCGATCGAGGAGGCTCTGTTCCTGGCCACCCATGTCATCGTCATGTCGGCACGGCCGGGGCGGGCCAGGGCTTCTTTCCGGACCCGGTTTTCGGAAAGCCAGGATCCGCTGGTCGGGGCGACCAGCGAATTCGCGGCGGCCAAGCGCGAAATCCTTCAACTGCTGCGGTCCGAGGCGCAGCAGGCGCAACGGCAGGAGGCCTGCGCATGACGCCGCAATCCCAGGCGATCGCCACGGCCGAACCCTATGACGCGGCGGTGCTCGAGCGCCGCGCCGACCGGCGCGACCGTTCGCTCACCACCGCGACTTTCGCGGGCTTCCTGGTGCTGTGGATCGTGGCCACCGGATCCGGCCTGTGGCCGCCGCTGATCAATCCGATCTTTCTGCCGTCGCCGCTGAGCGTGATCCGGGCGTTCCTCAAGCTTGTCGAACAGGGTTATCAGGGCAACAGCCTGGCGCATCATTTCGGCGTCAGTCTCTACCGCTTCGCCGTGGCCTTTTCGCTCTGTATCCTGATCGGCGTGCCGCTCGGACTGCTGATGGGAATGGTCCGGCCCATTCGCGCCATCTTCGAGCCGCCGATCCAGGCGATACGGCCGATTCCCAAACTGGCGCTGCTGCCGCTGTTCCTGATCTGGTTCGGCATAGGCAACCTGTCGAAGATCGTCGTCATCGCCGGGCCGGTCCTGCCCTTGATCGCCATTGGCGCGATGCAGGCGGTCCGCTCGGTCGGCCGGAAGAAAATTCAGGCCGCCCAGGCTCTCGGCGCCGGCCATTGGACGGTGTTTTGGCGGGTCGTCCTGCCGGCGAGCCTGCCCGGCATCTTCACCGCCATTCGCATGTCGATCTCGATCGGCGTGACCATGCTGGTCGCCGCCGAACTGACCGCGACATCCGATGGCATTGCCTGGATGTCGCTGACGGCGGCCGAATTTCTGTCGACCGACATCGTCCTGGTCGGGGTCGCCATCATGGCGATGCTCGGTTATGCCCTGGACCGGCTTGTCCACGCCACCGAGCGCCGGGTCGTCCATTGGAGCGGCACGGATTGAAGCGACAAGAGGCTGGGTCGATCCGCCGGTCGTCAAGGGTGACGCGTCGGGGCGCGTGCTCGAAGCGCCCATGGGGTACCACGGGTGCCGGCATTGTTCAGGCCTCCCGGCCGATCGCGCGGCACCAGGCACGCAAATTCCGCGCGACGGTCTCGGCCACCGGTAGCCTTCGATCGAAGCCCGCCAGCAGCACGGCGCCTTGCCATTGCGCCGTCATCAGGCGCCCGAGATCCGGGCGCGGGCCGTCGGCATCGGCAAGGCACGCGCCGAGCGAGGCCGCGATGGTTTCGAACCAGGCGGCGCCGCGCCGGCGCAGCTCCGGGTCGATCAGATCCTCGCGCAGCACCAGGAGCCCGTCGGCATAGTCGTCACCGTCGCCATAGCCGCCGGAGAGCCCGACCAGCAGATCGATCGCCCCGGCCGGAGTGGGCGGCACGACGGCCGCCTCGGCGGCGGTGCGGGCCTCCAGGGCGGCCCAGGCATGGCCAAGCGTCGCGCCGAGCAGCCCTGCCTTGCTGCCGAAGCGCTGGACGAGAGTTGCCGGGGACAGGCCGATCTCCAGGGCGAGCGCCGCAAAGCTGACGCCTTCCGGTCCGGCCCGGCGCATCAGCACGAGGGCCTGGTCGAGCACGGCATGATCGGGGATCGAGCGGGGGCGCGGCATTGCATTTCCATTGTAAATGAATGTTCGTTTATATAGAAGGCCGGACCTGATTCAATACCGCCCCGATTCAACAGGAGACCAACAGCCATGGCACGCATCCACGGATATGCCGGCATGAGCCTCGACGGCTATATCGCCAGTGTCGATGGGACGTATGATTGGCTGAGCAAATACGACACGATCGATTTCGGGGATTTTGCCTTCGACCGGTTTCTCGGCGGCATTCGCACCATGGTCATGGGGCGCGCGACCTATGACGTGGTCGCCCGCCATCCGGGCCCTTGGCCCTATGCCGGCAAGCGTGTCCTCGTGGTGACGTCGCGGCCGATCTCCGGAAGCAATGGCGATATCGAGATCTGGAGCGAGGGGGTCGACGCATTGATCCGGCATCTGCGCGGGCGCGATGACGGTGATGTCTGGATGGTCGGCGGCGGCCAGTTGCAGCAGGCCTTCATCGCGCGCGGCGCGCTCGACCAGCTCGAACTCTATGTCGTGCCCGAGATCGTCGGCGCCGGCATCCCGCTCTTTCCGGCCAATGGCTTCGCGCGCACTGTCAGGCTCGTCTCCGCCGACGTTCTGCCGGCGGGCTGCATGCGGCTATTCTACGATTTCGGCCCAGCCGCCTGACGGGACGCGGTCCCGGCCTCAGCTTTCCTTGCTGGCCAGGCCGTCCCAGAACGCCTTGGCCTTGGCGAAGAAGCCGGCCGTCTCCGGCTGGGTGTCCTTCGAGCTTTCCTTGTCGAACTCGGCCAGCAGTTCCTTCTGGCGCTTGGTCAGGTTGCGCGGGGTCTCGACGTCGACCTGGACATAGAGGTCGCCGGTGACCTTGGAGCGCAGCACCGGCATGCCCTTGCCCGACAGGCGGAAGCGCTTGCCCGACTGGGTGCCCTCGGGGACCTTCACCTGGGCCCGGCCGCCGTCCACCGTCGGCACCTCGAAGGAGCCGCCGAGCGTCGCGGTGACCAGCGAGACCGGCGCCCGGCAATAGAGGTCCTGGCCGTCGCGCTGGAAAAACGAATGCGGCTGGATCGACAGGAAGATGTAGAGGTCGCCCGAGGGGCCGCCGCGGAAACCCGCTTCGCCCTCATTGGCGAGCCGGATCCGCGTGCCGTCCTCGACGCCGGCGGGAATGTTGACCGACAGCACCCGTTCCTTGGTGACCCGGCCGGCGCCGCCGCAATTGGCGCAGGGGTCTTCGATCACCTGGCCGCGGCCCTGGCAGGCCGGGCAGGTCCGTTCGATGGAGAAGAAGCCCTGGCTGGCGCGCACCCGGCCATGGCCGCCGCAGGTGCCGCAGGTCTTCGGCTTGGAGCCGGCCTTGGCGCCGGAGCCGGAACAGACCTCGCAGGTCGCAGTCGTCGGGATGCGCAGCTGGGCGGACTTGCCGTGAAAGGCCTCCTCCAGCGTGATGTCCATGTTGTAGCGCAGGTCGGCGCCGCGCTCGCGGCCACCGCCGCCCGCACCGCCGCCACGCCGGCGGCCGCCGGCCATGCCGAACAGTTCCTCGAAAATGTCGGACATGGACGAGGAGAAGTCTCCGCCGAAGCCCTGCGGGCCGCCGCCGCCGCCGTTTTCGAAGGCCTGATGGCCGAAACGGTCATAGGCCGCGCGCTTCTGCCCGTCCGACAGCACCTGATAGGCCTCGTTCAGTTCCTTGAACTGATGCTCGGCCTCGGCATTGTTGGGATTACGATCGGGATGATACTGCATCGCCTTCTTGCGGAAGGCTGATTTCAGCGCGGCATCGTCGGCATCGCGGCCGCAACCCAGAACGTCGTAATAGTCGCGCTTGGACATGGTCAGAAAAGCTCGCTGGGCTTGGCGGGCAGACGCTCAACGATCGGCGGCGAAAAATCCATCAGCTTCAAACAGGCATCCATAGATGCTCTATATTGGCCTGCGGACTCGTCGATGCGGGCGAGAACCTGCTCTCGGGCAGGTTTCGGTGTGCCATGATCTGTTGGGAGATCAGGGTTCAAGCCTCGCTCCATCCATCTTGAAAGCTCTGCCAGATGAAAGACCGTGGATCCGCAAACTCGCTCTTTCCGATAGCTGTGGCCGGCTACCGATAGACCTTCGCTGATGCCGTCCATGAAAATTCGCATTTCGCGCAAGGCTTTGACGTCTCCTTGACGCACGAGGCTAGGTAGAGTCGACTCGATCACGACAATCTTGTTGACGAAATAAGAAGTCTGTCCCGCATCTTGAGCCGAGACGCTCGTTGCGGAGAGACCGGCCGCCGCCCAGAGTGCCAATCCAATCTTGAACATCGACCCAGCTTCTGCCCCTGTTCAAGCGATCACCCCCGGATCGCCTCCGGGGGTGCTTCACCATCAGATGTCCAGCGCTCAGGCCGACTTCTTGTTGTTCTTGTCGTCCTTCACTTCCGTGAAGTCGGCATCGACAACATCGTCCTTCTTCGGCTCGGCGCCGGCTTCGGCCTCGCCGCTCTGCGCGGCATACATGGCCTCGCCGAGCTTCATCGAAACCTGGGCCAGCGTATTGGCCTTTTCCTTCAGCGCCTCGGCATTGTCGGCCTTGGCCGCTTCCTTCACCGCGGCAAGCGCGTCCTCGATGGCCTTGCGATCGGCTTCGCCGACCTTGGCGCCATGTTCGGCCAGTGCCTTCTCGGTGGAGTGAACAAGGCCGTCGGCCTGGTTCCTGGCTTCCGCCAGTTCCTTGCGCTGCTTGTCCTCGGCGGCATGGGCCTCGGCGTCCTTGACCATCTTCTCGATGTCGTTGTCGGACAGACCACCGGAGGCCTGGATGCGGATCTGCTGCTCCTTGCCGGTGCCCTTGTCCTTGGCCTGGACGTTGACGATGCCGTTGGCGTCGATATCGAAGGTCACTTCGATCTGCGGAATGCCGCGCGGCGCCGGCGGGATGCCCATGAGATCGAACTGGCCGAGGATCTTGTTGTCGGCGGCCATTTCACGCTCGCCCTGGAAGACCCGGATCGTCACCGCGTTCTGGTTGTCGTCGGCGGTGGAGAAGACCTGGCTCTTCTTGGTCGGGATCGTGGTGTTGCGATCGATCAGGCGGGTGAACACGCCACCCAGCGTCTCGATGCCCAGCGACAGCGGCGTCACGTCGAGCAGCAGCACGTCCTTGACGTCGCCCTGCAGCACGCCGGCCTGGATCGCCGCGCCCATGGCCACGACCTCATCCGGGTTGACGCCCTTGTGCGGCTCCTTGCCGAAGAACTGCTTCACCACTTCCTGGATCTTCGGCATGCGGGTCATGCCGCCGACGAGCACGACCTCGTCGATCTGGCCGGCCGACAGGCCGGCATCCTTCAGCGCCTTGCGGCACGGCTCGACCGTGCGCTGCACCAGATCGTCGACCAGCGCCTCGAACTTGGCGCGGGTGAGCTTCAGCTGCAGATGCTTCGGGCCGGAGGCGTCGGCGGTGATGAAGGGCAGGTTGATCTCGGTCTGGGTCGAGGACGACAGCTCGATCTTGGCCTTTTCGGCGGCTTCCTTCAGCCGCTGCAGCGCCAGCTTGTCCTTGCGCAGGTCAATGCCCTGCTCTTTCTGGAACTCGGCCGCGAGATAGTCGACGAGACGCATGTCGAAGTCTTCGCCGCCCAGGAACGTGTCGCCATTGGTCGATTTGACCTCGAACACGCCGTCGCCGATCTCCAGGATCGACACGTCGAAGGTGCCGCCGCCGAGGTCATAGACCGCGATGGTGCCGGAGCTCTTCTTGTCCAGGCCGTAGGCGAGCGCCGCCGCGGTCGGCTCGTTGATGATGCGCAGCACCTCGAGACCGGCGATCTTGCCGGCATCCTTGGTGGCCTGGCGCTGGGCGTCGTTGAAATAGGCGGGAACCGTGATCACCGCCTGGTCGACGGCCTGCCCGAGATAGGACTCGGCGGTCTCCTTCATCTTCTGCAGGATGAAGGCGGAGATCTGCGAGGGCGAGTAGCTCTTGCCCTCGGCCTCGACCCAGGCGTCGCCATTGCCGGCGCGGGCGATCTGGTAGGGAACCAGCTTCTGGTCCTTGGCAACGGTCGGATCATCGTAGCGGCGGCCGATCAGGCGTTTCACCGCGAAAATCGTGCGCTCGGGGTTCGTCACCGCCTGGCGCTTGGCCGGCTGGCCGACAAGGCGCTCCTCATCGGTGAAGGCGACGATCGAGGGCGTCGTATTGGCGCCTTCCGAATTGATGATCACCTTCGGCGTCGTACCTTCCATCACGGAGACGCATGAATTGGTCGTGCCGAGGTCGATACCGATGACCTTGCCCATAATCTTCTCCTCACTCTAAGCGGGTCGGCAGGGCCCGAAGCACCCTTCACCGCAGCAAGCCTGTCAGGGCGGGGCGCCCGTCGGACCTTGTCTGCGCCGACCCCTTTTCATCCTGGGGGTTTGAAATGAACGAAAGCGGCGAAATCCTCGCAGCTCTCATTGGTTGTTCGCGATATAGGGACAGGCTTTTCAGCATGCAAGAACTGCCGTCGCATCCCAGCCGGGAATTCGGCCGCCGGGGCGTGGATCTTCGCGCTGTTTCAGGCCGCGGCCGGCAACTGCGGCGGATCGGCAACAATGGCGGGCCGACGCACCGGCCGCCGCCTCAGGCAAGGTGACCGGCGACCGCAGGCGCGCTATGTGACAAGACCCACCCATTCATTGGATCCCCCTGATGCCGCGTTTCGGTTTCCTCCTGGCGATTTCCGCCCTGGTCGCTTTTGGCGGCCCGGAGGCCCGTGCGCAGCTGCAATTGCCCGGCGCCGTGGCACCGACGCCGCAGGGCGCCACCGCGCCGACCAGGCCGCCATCGGGCACGCCGGGCGTCCATGGCGGCCCCTCGGCCCATCGCGGGCCGGCCGGGCCGCCGCCGCGCCGCGGCGAGGAGACCTTGCCGGGCCGCAGCCTGCGCTTTCTCGGCCAGCAGGGTTCCATGGTGATCAGCCGGGTCGGTACCGGCGCCCAGCAGAGCTTTACCATTGCCGTCACCGGTGCCGGCCGGCGCGGCAACGATATTCGCAGCATTTGCACGCCCGATCTCAATGCCGGCCAGACCGTCGTGCTGAAGCCGCTCGGCCGGCCGGTCGGGCTGTCGCGTTTCGAAGCCGCCTTCCCGGGCTGCACCATGGTGCTCGACCTCCTGTCGGACGCGGCCATCGTGTCCGCGCCGGACGGGGTCTGCCGGTTCGCCGACGAGTGCATCGTCGACCCGACCGGCATCTGGGGACCGGTCGACCGGGAAATGCCGCCGGATGCCGAGATCGAGCGGGCACGCGGCGCGGCCGATCGCCGGCTGAACGAGGCGCGCCGCGCCTTGCAGGCTCGCCTGCGCACCACGCCCGAAGGCCGCGCCTTCCTGCAGGAACAGGCCGGCTTCGGCGCCAACCGCGAACGGGTCTGCCGCAATTACGGCACATCCGACGCCGGCCTTGGCTATTGCGCGCTGAAATATACCGAGGCGCGGGCGGCGGCGCTCGAGGCGCGCCTGGCGACCGCGCCACCGCCCGAGACCACCACCCGGCGCGCGCCGCGGCACTGATCGTGGCTAGCGCGGTTCGGGCATCCTGGTTTTGCGGGATGCCCCGGCCGGACGCCGGAGCCTTCCCGGTCAGGCGCGTCGCCGGACCAGCCGGCCGAGCGGTCCGTCAGGTCGTCGCCGGCGCCACCGGGGTGAGCCAGCCGATGACGCAGCCCGAGGGGTCGGCGATGATCGCGATGCGGCCGACGCCGGGAATGTCGAAGGGCTCCTGCAGCACCTGCCCGCCGGCGGCGGCGATGGCCTGGCTGCGCTGGTCGACATTGTCGATCTCGACATAGGACAGCCAGCCCGGCGTCGCCTCCGGGTCGTCAGCCGGCATCGACATGATGCCGGCGGCCGGCGATCCGTCGGAGGCATGCGCGATCCAGTATTCGGCATCCGGCATCGGGAATTTCTGATAGGTCCAGCCGGCGGTCGTCGCGTAGAAGGCCTTGGCCTTCTCGACGTCGTCGGTCATCAGCTCGTTCCAGTTGAACTTTCCGTGCATGCCGGCCTCCCATGTGTCCTCAAGGATCGTCGATGAGGCGGCATCCCGCCATGCGACCCATCGTCCGATTGCCTGCGGGCGGAAATGCGGCGGCGAAGCCGCGCCCCGGGCGCGATATCAGCCGATCAGCCGCGACAGCACCTTGGCGGTATAATCGACCATCGGCACGATCCGGGCATAGTTGAGCCGGGTCGGCCCGATCACGCCGAGCACGCCGACAATGCGGCTCTGGCCGTCGCGATAGGGCGCCACTATCATCGACGAGCCGGACAGCGAGAACAGCTTGTTCTCCGAGCCGATGAAGATGCGCACGCCTTCGGCGGTTTCGGCGCGGCCGAGCAGGTCGACCAGGTCGCGCTTCGATTCCAGGTCGTCGAACAGGAGCCGAATCCGCTCCAGATCCTCCAGCGCCTTGAGGTCGCCGAGCAGGTTGGCCTGGCCGCGCACGATCAACTGGCGGTCGGCCGGATCGCCGCCCGACCAGGAGGCGAGGCCCGCTTCGACCAGCTTCTGGGTGAGCCCGTCGAGCTCGGCCCTGGCGGTCGCCAGGCCATGCTGCAGCTCGGCGCGCGCTTCCGCCAGCGTCCGTCCGCGGATCCGCGCATTGAGGAAGTTCGAGGCTTCCACCAGCGCCGAGGGCGGCAGGCCGGGCGGGATCGGCACGATGCGGTTTTCGACCTGGCCATCCTCCGAGACCAGCACGACCAGCGCCTTTTCCGGTTCGATGCGGACGAATTCGACGTGCTTCAGCCGGGCGTTCGATTTCGAGGTGAGCACCACGCCGGCGCCACGCGACATGCCGGACAGCAGCTGCGAGGCGTCCGCCAGCACCGTTTCGATCGAGCGGTCCGGGCCGGAAGCGGCGACCTGCGCCTCGATCGCATTGCGTTCGGATTCGGCGAGGTCGCCGAACTGCATCAGCGCGTCGACGAAAAAGCGCAGGCCGGTTTCGGTCGGCAGCCGGCCGGCCGAAGTATGCGGCGCGAAGATGAGGCCGGCCTCCTCCAGGTCATGCATGACATTGCGGATCGAGGCCGGCGACAGTGTCATCGGAATGATGCGCGACAGATTGCGCGAACCGACCGGCTCGCCGGTGGCCAGATAGCTCTCGACGATCTGCCGGAAAATCTCGCGGGAGCGCTCGTCGAGCTGGGCGAGCGCGGACAGGTTCGCGGCGGGGCGCGGGATATCGGCGGACAAGACGGGACCTCCAGGCGGCGAATTTGGGCGTTGGCGGCCGGATGAGCAAGCCTGAGAGCCTATCACGGCTCGGACGGTTCGGGCGGGTCGTTCTTGTTCTTGAGCCCGGCTCGCCGTAAGAACCGCGATCATTTGATCAGGATCCCGCCCATGCGTCCCTCCAAACGCGCGTCCGACGCGCTGCGCCCCGTCTCGCTCGAACGTGCGGTCGCCCGCTATGCGGAAGGCTCCTGCTTCGTCAAATTCGGCAATACCCATGTGCTCTGCACGGCGAGCCTGGAGGAAAAGCCGCCATCCTGGCTGCGCGGCCAGGGCCGCGGCTGGGTGACGGCCGAATATTCCATGCTGCCGCGGGCGACGCTGGAGCGCACGCGCCGGGAATCGACATCGGGCAAGCCCTCCGGCCGCACCCAGGAGATCCAGCGGCTGATCGGCCGGTCGCTGCGCACCGTGGTCGACCTCCAGGCGCTCGGCGAACGCCAGATCACCATCGACTGCGACGTGATCCAGGCCGATGGCGGTACGCGCACCGCCTCGATCACCGGCGCCTGGGTGGCGCTGCATGATTGCCTCGCCTGGATGAAGACCCGCGACATGGTCAAGGTGAACCCGCTGAAGGATCACATCGCCGCGGTGTCCTGCGGTATCTACAAGGGCACGCCGGTGCTCGACCTCGATTATGCCGAGGATTCGGAGGCCGATACCGACGCCAATTTCGTGCTGACCGGCGCCGGCGGCATCGTCGAGATCCAGGGTACCGCCGAGAAGACGCCGTTTTCCGAGGCCGAGCTGCTGCAGCTCCTGGCGCTGGCCAAGACCGGTTGCGCCAGGCTGGTCGACCTGCAGAAGACGGCGGTCGCGTGATGAGCCGCAAGCTCGTCGCCGGCACCCGGCTGGTCGTGGCGACCCATAACAAGGGCAAGCTCGCCGAGTTTCGCGACCTGATGGGGCCGCACGGTATCGAGCTCGTCTCCGCCGCCGAGCTCGGCCTGCCCGAGCCGGTGGAGAACGGCACGCTTTATGCCGAGAACGCCGCGATCAAGGCGCGTGCGGCGACCGCCGCGACCGGATTGCCGGCGGTCGCCGACGATTCCGGCCTGGCGATCGCGGCGCTCGACGGCGCGCCCGGCCTGTTCACCGCCGACTGGGCCGGCAACCCGCGCGATTTCGCCGCCGCCATGGCGCGGGTCGATCGCGAACTGGCCCTGCGCGGTGTCGCCACCGCCGGCGCCAAGGCGCATTTCGTTTCGGCCCTGGCGCTGACCTGGCCGGATGGCGAGGAAGCCATCTTCGAGGGCCGGGTGTTCGGCACGCTCGCCTGGCCGCCGCGGGGCGGGCAGGGCTTCGGTTACGACCCGATGTTCGTTCCCGACGGCCTGAGCCAGACCTTCGGCGAGATCGGGCCGGAAGCGAAACACGGCCTGCCGCCGCACGGCCAGGGCCTGTCGCACCGGGCGCGCGCCTTCATGCGGCTCGCCGAGGCGGTGCTGCCGCCGCTTCAAAATCCGGCGGCGAAGGCTTAGATAGCCGCCATGGCGACATCTCGCGTTCCCGGCGACGGCGGCACGGACGATCCCGGGTTCGGGGTCTATGTCCATTGGCCGTTCTGCGCCTCGAAATGTCCCTATTGCGACTTCAACAGCCATGTCCGCCATGTCGCGCCCGACCAGGAGCGCTTCGTCGCGGCCTTTGCCCGCGAATTGAAGACGACCGCCGCGCGCGTGCCCGGCCGCGCCGTCACGTCGATCTTTCTCGGCGGCGGCACGCCTTCGCTGATGTTGCCGTCGACGGTTGGCGCGGTGCTCGACCAGATCGCCGGGCTCTGGACCGTGGCCGCCGATTGCGAGGTGACGCTGGAGGCCAATCCGACCAGCGTCGAGGCCGAACGCTTCAAGGGATTCCGGGCCGCCGGCGTCAACCGCGTCTCGCTCGGCGTCCAGGCCTTGAACGACGCCGACCTGAAGAGCCTCGGCCGGATGCATTCGGTCGACGAGGCGCTGCGCGCTGTCGACGTCGCGCGCCGGCATTTCGATCGTTATTCCTTCGATCTCATCTACGCCCGCACCGACCAGACCCCCGAGGCCTGGGAGGCCGAGCTCCGGCGCGCCATTTCGGAGGCCGCCGAACATCTCTCGCTCTACCAGCTCACCATCGAGCCGGGCACGGTGTTCGAGGCCCTGCACCGGGCCGGCAAGCTGAAGGTGCCGGATGCCGAAATGGGCCGGGTGCTCTACGACCTGACCCAGGCCGTCTGCGCCGAGGCCGGCCTGCCGGCCTATGAGATTTCCAACCATGCCCGCCGCGGCGCCGAATGCCGGCACAACATGATCTATTGGCGCTCGGGCGATTTCGCCGGCGTCGGGCCCGGTGCCCATGGCCGGCTGACCCTCGGCAACGGCCGTGTCGCGACCTCCACCGAAAAGCATCCGGAAACCTGGCTCGGCCTGGTCGAAAGCCAGGGCTCAGGCGTCATCGCCGAGGAACGCCTGGTTCAGGAAGAGACGGCGGACGAATTCCTGGTCATGGGCCTGCGGCTCGCCGAAGGCATCGACCTGAAGCGCTACGAGGCCCTGTCGGGCCGGGTGCTCGACGCCGAACGGATCGCCTTCCTGGAGGGCGAGGGGTTCCTGGCGCGCCTGCCGGGTGACCGCCTCAAGGTCACGCCGGCGGGTTTCCCGGTGCTCGACGCGGTGGTCGCCGATCTCGCGATGTAGTCGAGGCCCGGCGCGCTGCCGCGCCACATGGCTTTTCCCACCCATGCGGCCTAGTTTCCGCCGATGCGCATGAATCTCCGGCTCAACCTGCTCACCGAAACCACCACCTGGCGGCGCAGCGTCCGCCTGGAGACGCTGATCCGGCTGCGCTGGTTCGCCATTGCCGGCCAGACCGCGGCGATCCTATCGGTGTTCTGGGGGCTGGATTCGTCGCTGCCGATCGAATGGTGCCTGATCGCGGTCGGCGCCTCGGCCTGGCTCAACATCTCGCTGCGCCTGCGTTATCCGGCCAACCACCGGCTGGCCGCGCCCGAAGCCGGCGCCTCGCTCGCCTGGGACATCCTGCAGCTCGCCTTCCTCTTGTTTCTCACCGGCGGCCTGGAAAATCCCTTCGCCTTCCTGTTCCTGGCGCCGGTGCTGATCTCGGCGACCTCGCTGCCGCCGCGCATGACCCTGTCGATCGGCGCGCTCGCGGTGGTCTGCGCCAGCGTGGTGGCCTTCGTGCACCTGCCGCTGCCCTGGGAATGGCGCGACGACCTGCGCCTGCCGACGCTCTATCTGGTCGGCGTCTGGGCGGCGCTGGTGCTCTGTATCAGCTTCATCGGCCTTTACGCTTGGCAGGTCGCCGAGGAATCGCGCCAGTTCACCGATGCGCTTGCAGCGACCGAACTGGTGCTCGCGCGCGAGCTACATCTGTCGCAGCTCGACGGCCTGGCGGCGGCCGCCGCCCACGAACTCGGCACGCCGCTCGCGACCATTGCCCTGGTCACCAAGGAGCTGGCCGGCGAATTGCCCAAGGACGGTCCGATCGGCGAGGACATGGCCCTGCTCGGCGAGCAGGTGAAGCGCTGCCGCGACATCCTGGCCAAACTGAAGAGCCTGTCGGGCGGCGACGCGCCGTTTGACACCATGCCGCTCGCCCAGCTGATCGAGGAGGTCGTGCAGCCGCACCGCTTCTTCGACGTCAATATCGCCGTCGACCTGCCGCCGAACGGCGACGACGTGCCGCGGATCCGGCGCAATCCGGCCGTGCTCTACGGGCTCGGCAATATTGTCGAGAACGCCGTCGATTTCGCCCGTTCGGCGGTCGAGATCAAGGCGCGCTGGGACAACAAGGAAGTGGCCGTCACCATTGCCGACGATGGTCCGGGCTTTCCGCCCGATATCGTCGACCGCATCGGCGAGCCCTATCTCACCCGCCGCGGCAAGGGGCGCGGCCGGCGCGCCACCGACGAGGAACAGATCGGCGAGGAGCCGTCGGGCATGGGGCTCGGCGTGTTCATCGCCAAGACATTGCTGGAACGCTCGGGCGCGCGGGCGACGTTCCGCAACCGGACGGCGCCCGAAACCGGCGCGATCGTCGAGGTCGTCTGGCCGCGCGCCGCCTTCGGCGAGGGCCTCGCCGATCCGGTGCGGCGGACCTTTCCGACCCAGCCGGTGCACACGGAGACTTGAGTGGAACGGCGGACTTCCTAGATAAGGGGGGTGGCGCTGGTGCCATGACCGTCGACCGAGGTGCAAGACAATGCTCGAGATTGAATCCGCCAACCACACGGCATCGGTCGAATTGCCGGCGGATCGCTCGCTCCTGGTCGTCGATGACGACAAGCCGTTCCTGCAGCGCCTGTGCCGGGCCATGGAGGCGCGCGGCTTCGCCGTGACGCCGGCCGAAAGCGTGGCCCAGGGCCTCGCCGTGGTCGCGGCCAAGCCGCCGGCCTTCGCCGTGGTCGACATGCGGCTGGGCGACGGCAACGGCCTCGACGTCATTTCGGCGCTGAAGACCGCCCGTCCCGACGCGCGCGGCGTCATCCTCACCGGCTATGGCAATATCGCCACCGCGGTCAACGCGGTGAAGCTCGGCGCGGTGGACTATCTCGCCAAGCCCGCCGATGCCGACGATGTGTTCGCCGCCCTTCTGGCCGTCGCCCGGCCGATGAGCGAGCTGCCGGAAAATCCGATGTCGGCGGATCGGGTCCGCTGGGAACATATCCAGCGGGTCTATGAACTGTGCAGCCGCAACGTCTCCGAGACCGCCCGCCGGCTCGGCATGCACCGGCGCACCTTGCAGCGCATCCTGGCCAAGCGCGCGCCGCGCTGAGTTCTCGTCGCCGATCCCGGCCGTCCTAGAGATCCCAGGTGCCGCGCGCCTGGGGGTCGTGCAGCAAGGTCAGCCGGCCGGCCGCGGCGCGGGCGAAACGGATGAGCATGGCCTTGCGGGTGGCTGATGCCAGCGGCGTCGCGACGCCGTCGCGCACCAGTTCGCCGGCATGGGCGTCGGCCAGGATCAGGCCGGCATCCTCGGGCAGGATCGCGACCGGGAAATCCGGTGCGACGGCGAACAGCACCCGGTCGGCATGGGCACGATAGTCGCCCCATTTGCGATCGGTGCGGAAATCCTCGATCGACGATTTGACCTCGACGATCCACAGCGTGCCGGCCGAATTGAGCGCGACCAGGTCGGCGCGCCGGCCCGACGGCAGCGGCAGTTCCGCCACCACGGCGAAGTCGAGCGCGGCCAAGAGCCGGGTCGTGCCGCGGGCAATGGCCAGCGCCCGCTCCGACTGGCGGCCGTCGACGGGCGGCTGGGGCATGGCGATGGGCGTGCTTGCGGTCATGGTTCAATCCGAGAAGTCGTTTCCGGCGGTTCCGTTCGGGAGATCGGGCCGGCGGATGCCGGCTCATCATGCCGCGCCGGGAGCGGGCGGGGAATGGCGAGAGCCGACGGGCCACCGTCTCGCTTCCCTTTGCGCCGTTTTCGTGTATAAGCCGCGCCTTCGGTGGCACGATCTGTACCACCGGGTCCGCCCAGGCGCACATAGCGAGCATTGCCCGCGGAGCCATTCGACCACGCTGGACGACATCCCGGCGCGGCCGCAAGACCAACACCCATGACACAAGGATTTGACCGATGTCGGTTTCTGACGCCCGTAAGGCCGAGCTCATCAAGGAATACGCCCTGAAGGCCGGCGACACTGGTTCGCCCGAGGTTCAGGTTGCCATCCTCACCGAGCGCATCACCAACCTCACCGAGCATTTCAAGAGCCACGTGAAGGACAATCACTCCCGCCGTGGTCTTCTGAAGATGGTTTCGCAGCGCCGTTCGCTGCTCGACTATGTCAAGCGCAAGGACGAGCCGCGCTACAAGGCGCTGATCGAGCGCCTCGGCATCCGCCGCTGATATCCGGACCGGCCCTGCCGCTTGAACAGCGGGCGGGGCCGTTTCGCATTCGAGGGGCCTATCCCATCCCGGGAGCCCCCGCACCGAGGGGCCGCGCAGATCGCGGCCCTGGCTCAACAAGGCCACACACTGGACAGACCGATCGCCATGGCAGGATCGCAAGGGGCTCGGGGCGCTTGACGCCGCGAGACGAGCCTCTTGCCGTCTTGCCCATGGCTATTTGCCGTCCGTAGGTCCGAGAAAGGAAAAAAGCCATGTTCGATATTCACCGCGAGGAGATCACCTGGGGTGGTCGCAAGCTGGTCCTCGAGACGGGCAAGATCGCCCGCCAGGCCCACGGCGCCGTGCTCGCCACCTATGGCGAGACCACCGTGCTCGCCACCGTCGTCTCCAATTTCGAGCCGAAGGCCGGCATCGACTTCTTCCCGCTGACGGTCAACTACCAGGAAAAGTACTTCGCCGCCGGCCGCATTCCCGGTGGCTATTTCAAGCGTGAAGGACAGCCGACCGAGCGCGAGACGCTGGTGTCGCGCCTGATCGACCGGCCGATCCGGCCGCTGTTCGTCGAAGGCTACAAGAACGAGACGCAGGTGATCGTCACCACGCTCTCGCATGACATGGAAAACGATCCCGACATCGTCGCCATGGTCGCCGCCTCCGCCGCCCTCACCCTCTCCGGCGTGCCCTTCATGGGCCCGGTGGGTGCCGCTCGCGTCGGTTACATCGACGGCGAATACGTGCTCAACCCCTATGTCGACGACGTCAAGGACTCGAAGCTCGACCTGGTCGTCGCCGGCACCGCCGACGCCGTGCTGATGGTTGAATCGGAAGCCCAGGAGCTGTCCGAAGAGGTCATGCTCGGCGCCGTCATGTTCGGCCACAAATATTTCCAGCCGGTGATCAACGCGATCATCGCGCTCGCCGAGAAGGCCGCCAAGGAACCGCGCGACTTCACCCCGCCGGACCATTCGGCGCTGGAGAAGGACATGCTGGCCCTGGTCGAGAAGGACCTGCGCGCCGCCTATTCGATCCGCGAGAAGACCGCCCGCTACGCCGCCGTCGGCGACGTCAAGAAGACCGCGCTGGCCCAGTTCGCCGGCGACGCATCGGAAGGCAAGCAGGACAAGCAGGTCGTCGCCGGCGTGTTCAAGGAGCTGGAGGCCAAGGTCGTTCGCCTGAACATCCTCGACACCGGCTCGCGCATCGACGGCCGCGACCTGAAGACGGTCCGTCCGATCGTCTCGGAAGTCGGCATCCTGCCGCGCACCCACGGCTCGGCCGTGTTCACCCGCGGCGAGACGCAGGCGCTGGTGGTCACCACGCTGGGCACGGCGGAAGACGAGCAGTTCATCGACGCGCTGAACGGCACCTACAAGGAAAACTTCCTGCTGCACTACAACTTCCCCCCCTATTCGGTGGGTGAAGCCGGCCGCATGGGCCGTCCGGGCCGCCGCGAAGTCGGCCACGGCAAGCTCGCCTGGCGCGCCGTGCGCCCGATGCTGCCGGAGAAGCACGAGTTCCCCTACACCATCCGCGTCGTCTCCGAGGTCACCGAGTCCAACGGTTCCTCGTCCATGGCCACCGTCTGCGGCGCCTCGCTGTCGCTGATGGACGCCGGCGTGCCGATCAAGCGCCCGATCGCCGGTATCGCCATGGGCCTGATCCTGGAAGGCGAGCGCTTCGCGGTGCTCTCCGACATCCTCGGCGACGAGGATCACCTCGGCGACATGGACTTCAAGGTGGCCGGCACCTCGGAGGGCGTCACCTCCCTCCAGATGGACATCAAGATCGCCGGCATTACCGAGGAGATCATGAAGGTCGCGCTCGGCCAGGCCAAGGACGGCCGCGCCCACATCCTCGGCGAGATGGCCAATGCCCTCACCGCGGCCCGCTCGGAGCTCGGCGAACATGCGCCGCGCATCGAGAGCTTCAAGATCCCCACCGACAAGATCCGTGAAGTCATCGGCACCGGCGGCAAGGTGATCCGCGAGATCGTCGAGAAGACCGGCGCCAAGATCAATATCGAGGACGACGGCACCGTGAAGGTGGCGTCCGCCAACGGCGAGTCGATCCGCGCCGCGGTCAACTGGATCAAGTCGATCACCCAGGAGCCCGAGCTCGGCCAGATCTATGACGGCACCGTCGTCAAGGTCGTCGATTTCGGCGCCTTCGTGAACTTCTTCGGTTCGCGCGACGGTCTCGTCCACATCTCGCAGCTCGCCAATCAGCGGGTCGGCAAGGTGACCGACGTGGTCAAGGAAGGCGACAAGGTCAAGGTGAAGCTGCTCGGCTTCGACGATCGCGGCAAGACCCGCCTGTCGATGAAGATCGTCGACCAGGCGACCGGCGAAGATCTCGAGAAGAAGCAGAAGGAAGAGGGCGACGCCGCCGAGTGAGCGGTTCGCTGCGAGGCCTTCGGGCCGATCCATGACGACCAACAGGGCGGCCGCGAGGCCGCCCTTTTTGCTGGGCGAGCCACGGGTGGCGAACCGCCCGCATGTCCAGCCCGCGGCGTTTCGGACGGCGCAACGCTTTTCCGGAAGAGGCGCAAGAACGCGGAAACATTGCCGTGCTGAACATGGGCAAGGGCAGCCTCGGTTGCCGCCAACCCGACGGCACCGAGGCGATGAACAGCACCGCGACATCAGGGCACCGGCTGCCGACCCAATATTTCCTGGCCGCCGGCTGCGTGCTCGCCGCGATCCTGCTCATGGTGGTCGGCCAGCATATCGACCGGCGCCTGCGCCGCGGCATCGACCGGCTCTCGGCCGGCATCGTTTCGATCGATGCGGCGCGCCTGGACCCGGCCCATAATGGCCGGCTCGTCCATGTCACCGGCAATGTCGCGGCCTCCGCGCCGATCGTCGATCCCGATACGGGTTTCAAGGCGGACGGTCTGAGGCTCACCCGCCAGGTCGACATGTTCCAGTGGATGCGGCTCGCCTCGCCCGATTCCGCCGGCCGGACCATCGTATCCCGCTGGCTCGGCTTCGGCTATCCGACGGCGCTGCTGACCGTCGACGGCAAGCCCGACGGACGCAGCAATCCGCCCATGCCGCTGACGTCGAGGACCATCGACGCACCGGGTTTCCTGATCGGCGACCTGCCGCTCGATCCGCGGCTCGCAGGCGCCGTCGCGCCCCTGGTCCGCCAGCCGGTCTCGGCCGAGGCCCTGCCGGCGCTCGCCGCAAAACTCGGCCGCGCGGATCTGCGCATGGTCGACGGGCGCATCGTGTCGGCGGCCGATCCGGCGGCGCCTGGGATCGGCGATCTCGCGATCTCCTATGGCCTGCAGGTCGCTGGCCCCACGCCGGTGACGCTGATCGTGCGCCAGCAGGACGGCCGGCTCGTGCCGGTCTCGGCGGCGGAGGCGCGCCGGTTTCCCGTGACGACCGCCAATGGCGCCCATGATCTCGCCTATTTCACCACGCAGGCGCAGGCCGCCATCGGCTCCGGATGGGCCTGGACGATGCGTCTTCTGGCGCTCGGCCTGATCGCCATCGGCTGTTGCATCGTCATCTATTGGGGCGTCGACCTCACCGGCTGGGACAATGAGATCGCCGGGGCCATCCTGATGGTGCCAGCGCTTCTGGCGGCCGCGCCGGTTTGGGGGCTGGCTCTTCTGGCCGTCCTGCTGATGGGGTTGTCCTGGTGGGGGCTGGCACTCGGCATGGCGGCCTGCCTTGCCGCCGCGATCTGGCTGACGATGCTATGGCTGGACCGGCCGCCGGGGCAGAAGGCCTGATCGCCGGGCGCCGGCCGGGGAAGACGGCCCGCCCCGGGTCCGGCGCAGGCCGTCATCGTCCAGCCGGTTCAGTTGGTGGCGAAGCAGTAGAACAGGCCGTTGCCGCCGGTGGCTTTCAGCGCTTCGATGCCGCAGCCGCGCGACGGATGCGAGGTGTTCCACGACAAGGCCGGCGGCGACGTGTCGAGGCCGGTGCGGTCGTGATGGCCGACCATGGCGGAGCCTTCGCCGCTCTTGGTCCAGTTGCCGCAGGTCCGGTCGTCGGCGCCGGCAAAGGCGGTGCCGTCGGCCTGCGACCCGGTGAGGATGTCGTGCATGTTCGGCGTATCGCCGCGGCCGTTCACCGGCTCGCCCTTTTCGGTCAACGCCGTCTGCTTGTTGAGATTGTTGGTGCCGTGCAGCTCGGCGACATCCTTGGCGATGACCACGCCGCGGGCGTTCTGCCAGGGGCCGCGGCCGATGCGGTCGCGCGCATTCACGGCACCCGCACCCTGCGTCGACAGATAGGCGCGCCAGGTGCGGGCCCCGGCACCGGCGGCCTGGGCGAGCGCCTGGCAATGCCGGTCGGCGCCCTCCAGCCCGCCGAGATCGGCGCCGCGTCCGGGGCCGGCCGAGGTGATGAAGAAGGACATGTTGGCCTGTTGCGCTTGCGCCGCGCCGCCTATCAGCGTGAGCACGGCGGCGGCAGCGAGAAGGCTGGTTCGGCTGATCGTCATGGGCTTCCTCCGGATTGTTATGGCGCGCCGCGCATTGTTGCGCAGCTTCGCCCAAACCCTAGGGAGAGAAGAATTTTCCGCCAAAACACAGGTCTGTGAGACACGTAATCTTGTTGCATGGAGGCGCGGGGCTTTGCCGGCTCTTGTCGGGCGCGCCCGCGCCGGACGCGTCAGCTCTTGCTGCCGGCGAGCTTCTTGACCGCCGCGCTGGTCACCACCGCGCGCCGTTCGGCATAAGCCTCGTGGTTTTCTTCGATGCGCGGCAGGTCGTAGAGGTAGTTGACCATCACGCCGTATGATTGCTTCAACCCCGAGGGCGACAGGTCGGCGCCCGGATTGATCCGTTCGAGCCTGGCGCCATTGCCGAGATGGAACCGCGCGACCGGGTCGAGCGGCCGCCCGCTCGCCGATTTCGCCGTGATGAAATAGCGGGCGGCGGCGCGTGCCAGCACCCGGTCGGTTCGCTCCGCGGCCAGGCTGTCGGCGCGCCAGTCGGGCTTGTCGAGGCCGCGCAGCGCCTCGCGGTCCTCCGGCGCGAGATCGGAGGTCTCGGCTTCACGCTCCTGGTTGAGCCAGCGCGCGAAGCCGGGAACCGGCGACAGCGTCACGAAGGTCGAGAGTTTCGGCAGTTCCCGTTTCAATTCCTCCACCACCTGCTTGATCAGGAACGAGCCGAAGGAAATGCCGGCCAGCCCGTCCTGGCAGTTGGAGATCGAATAGAACACCGCGACCCGGGCCTCGTCGGCCGCCACCGGCACGCCGCCCTCGGCGATCAGCGGGCCGATGGCGCCGGGTATTTCCGTGGTCAAGGCCACTTCGACGAAGATCAGCGGCTCGTCGTCGAGCTGGGGATGGAAGAAGGCGTAGCAGCGCCGGTCTTCCGGCTGCAGCCGGCGGCGCAGATCGTCCCAGTCGCGGATCTGGTGCACCGCCTCATACCGAATGATCTTTTCCAGGATATTGGCCGGCGTCGACCAGTCGATGCGCCGGACCACCAGGAAACCGCGATTGAACCAGGACGAGAACAGGTGGACGAGATCGGTGTCGAGCACCTTCAGGTCGGGATGGTCGGCGAGCCGGGCCAGCAGGTCTTCGCGCAGCCGGACCAGCGACAGCGTGCCGCCCGGGGCCAGGTTCAGCCGGCGGATCAGCTCCTGGCGCCGCGGTTCGGCTGCGACGTGCAGATGGGCGGTGGCGGCCGCCGAGGGGGCGGCCTGATAGGCGGCGATGGCCGTCTCGAGCTTGCCATGGTCGGCGCCGAAGCGCTCGGCGACCGCGCCGAGAACGGCGGTGCGGCCCTTGGCATCGAGCGCCCGATAGCCGGCAATGATGTCGCGCGCGAGCGCCACGCCCGAAGCCTCGCCGCGGCGGGACAGGAGTTCGCCGGCGAGCTCCAGGATATCGGCGGGCGAGCGCCCGGTGGCTGCCTCCGGACCCCAGCCGATCAACTGCCGGCTGCGCCGGGTGACGGTTGCGAGCAGATCAGTCACGAAGGTCATGCGGCCGGCCTCCAGCAGCCGGGCAAGCCGGCCTCAGAGCAGGATCAGGGACCCCGGAAACCCGAGCCTCTTACGAGCGCCGGTCTCCGCCCGATCATGCGACAGTCAAATCAGCGGGATGGTGCCACAGATTGTTGCGTTGCGGCGAGAGGCTTTTCGCGCGGTGCCGCGATCGGTCCGTCAGGCCGCCGGCCGCCAGTCGATATGCAGCTCCTCGCGGAAGGCGAAGCGCTTCAGGTGCTCGTCGACGACCTGTTCGAGGGTCGGCAGGCGCTCAGGCGTCGCATCGAGCCGCAAGGACAAAACATCGCCATTGGCGCTGAGGATCAGTTGCGCGTCGTCGCTGAACGGGATCTTGCCGGTATGGGCATCGAACTCGACCTGGAACTTGTGGCTCCAATGCTTGCACAGCTGTTGCAGATAGCGGCTGGCATTGGCGGTGGAGACGTCGGCGAGAGAAACAGGCATGTCAATTCCTTCGAGGATCTTGGCCTCGATCATGAACGCCTGTGCGGCGATGAAAAGGCGCACGGGCATGCCCTGCCGCAGGGCTCCCGCGCGCCCAGAGCATTTCCCGCCGCGCTCGCGGCGCGGCCCGGCGCTTGCGGCGCGTCGCGCCGTCAGCGGTTCTTGAAGTCGGCCGGGCGCTTCTCGGCGAAGGCCGCCATGCCTTCCTTCTGGTCCGCCGTGGCGAACATGGCGTGGAACACCCGGCGCTCGAAGCGGATGCCCTCGGCCAGCGTCGTCTCATAGGAGCGGTTGACCGATTCCTTGGTCATCATGACCGCCGGCAGCGACAGGTCGGCGATCTGGCCGGCGACCTTCATGGCCTCGGCGACCAGGTCGGCAGCCGGAATCACGCGCGAGACGAGGCCGACCCGCTCGGCTTCCGCGGCATCCATCAGCCGGCCGGTCAGGCACATTTCCATGGCCTTCGACTTGCCGACGAAACGGGTCAGGCGCTGGGTGCCGCCGGCGCCGGGCATGACGCCGAGCTTGATCTCCGGCTGGCCGAACTTGGCGGTATCGGCGGCCAGAATGAAATCGCACATCATGGCGAGCTCGCAGCCGCCGCCCAGCGCATAGCCGGCGACCGCCGCGACGATCGGCTTGCGGCGCTGGCCGATCCGGTCCCAGGTGGTGATGAAGTCTTCCAGATAGGTTTCCGGATAGGTCTTGGCCTTCATCTCCATGATGTCGGCGCCCGCGGCGAAGGCCTTGTCCGAACCGGTGATGACGATGGCGCCGATGCCCGGATCGCGCTCGAAACCGTCGAGCACCGTGTTGATCTCGCCGATGACCTGGCTGTTCAGCGCATTCATCGCCTTCGGACGATTGAGCGTGATCAGGCCGACCTTGCCGCGGGTTTCGACGATGATGGTCTCGTAGGACATGGGTGTTTCCTCAAGGCTCCGGATTGGCCGCGGCAGCTGGTACTGCTGCGCAGTGATTATGACGGCTTGATTGACGCGAACGGATAAATGCGTGGATGGCCGGGACAAACCCGGCCAAGACGAAGTGGCGCGAGCATACGGAAGTGGTGCCGGGCCGCCATCGCCGTGCTCTCTCCGTCTTGGCCGGGCTTGTCCCGGCCATCCACGACTTCAGCTGCTCGCTATCGAAAAAGCCCGCGAAAAATGTCGCCCAGCCCATCCGTTCGAAGAGCCATAATCACTAAGCGGCGGTCCTAACCGAGTGTCGCGGCGCTGTCATCCTGTCCGATGGGATGGGGCGCGCCGGCGCCCGCCTCACACCCGTCTCAGGTTGACGCTTTCGATCCGGTGGTTCCGGTCCTTCTTCAGGATCAGCTTGGCGCGCTGGCGGGTCGGCAGGATATTGTCGCGCAGGTTGACCAGGTTGATGCCGTACCAGAGCGCCAGGGCCGTCTTCATCGCCTCGAATTCGGTCTTCTCGGCATAGCGGCGGAAATAGCTCTGCGGGTCACGGAAAGCCGTCTCGCGCAGGCGCATGAAGCGCTCCAGATACCAATGCTCCAGCACCTCTTCCTCGGCATCGATGAACACCGAGAAGTCGAAATAGTCGGAGACGTAGGGGATGGCCTTGCCGTCGCGTGGCGGCCGGCCCGTCTGCAGCACGTTGAGGCCTTCGACGATCAGGATGTCCGGGCGGTCGACCTCGACGCTGCCGCCGGGCACGACGTCATAGACCAGGTGCGAATAGACCGGCGCCTTGACATGGCGCTTGCCGGCCTTGACGTCGGCCAGGAAGCGCAGCAGCGACTTGGTGTCGTAGCTTTCGGGGAAGCCCTTTTTCTTCATCAGGTCTTCGCGTTCCAGATAGGCGTTCGGGAACAGGAAGCCGTCGGTGGTGACGAGATCGACTTTCGGCGTGTTGGACCAGCGCGACAGCAGCGCCTGCAGGACGCGCGACGTGGTCGATTTGCCGACCGCGACCGAGCCGGCGACGCCGATCACGAAGGGGATTTTCACGTCGGTCGCGCCGAGGAAGGACTGGCTGGCGCGCGACAGCTTCTGCTGGGCCGCGACATAGAAGGACAGGAGGCGCGAGATCGGCAGATAGATCGCCTCGACCTCGTCGATCGACAGCTGGTCGGTGAACGATTTGAGCCTGGTCACCTCGTCCGGCGTGAGCGTCATCGGCGTGTCGGCGCGCTTGGCGGCCCATTCGGCGCGGGTGAACACACGATAGGGCGAGGGAGCGTCGGCATCCGGCACCATGGCAGCTCCGATCATCTCCTCGGGCAGCGGACCTTCGTTCATCGGCCGGCCTCGCCAAGCTTGTCGCCGCGCGACGCCTTTTCCGCGTGGCCGGACTGATGCGTGCGCCGGCCGAGCTCGGCCATCACGGTGTCGAGACTGACGCCGCGGCTCTTCCACACGACCATGAGGTGGAACAGCAGGTCGGCGCTCTCCGCGACGAGCGCGGTCGGCTCGCCCTGGGTGGCGGCAATGACGGTCTCGACCGCCTCCTCGCCGAACTTCTTGGCGCAGTGCACCGGGCCCTTGGCGATCAGCGTGGCGGTATAGCTCTGCTCGGGCAAGGCCGCGGCACGCGCCGCCACGACGGTCTCGAGATCGGCGAGCGTGAAGGAACTCATCGGCACATCGCTCTGCGCGGCCCCATTCCCCGGAGGAACAGGGTCCAAGATCGCGGCATCTTGCAGAAAACGCGGCAAATGTCACGGGTGGCGGAACGGGGGATGGCGATGCCGGCCAGGCCGGCGGGCCGCCGGTGCGTTCAGAACCGCAGGATGGCGGCGACCGCCAGGGCCAGCAACACGCCCGCGCCATTGGCCAGGAATATCAGCGCCAGGCCGCGCCGGCGGGCTTCGGCGTAGCGCGATCTGTCGGCCGGAGCCTGGGTCGCGAGAGCCTTGGTGGTCCTGTCCTTGCGGGTCATGGCGGCTGCATTCACAACGGGTTGATGGCGGCGAGCAGGCCGGCCGCCATGACGATCAACGCCATGCTGGCGGTAACGAAGCCCGGCAAGCCCAGGCCCGGAAATCCGAAGGCCGATCGGACGCCCCGCCGGCCGGTCCCGCCGAACCAGGCGGGGATGACGGAAGCGCTGCCGGGTACCGCGGGGCGTGGCGGCCCGGCACCCTGGCCCCGGTCGATCCGCGCCGGCCCCCGGGCGAGATCCGGCCGCGGACGAAAATCCAGCTCGACGGTCTCGGCGACCAGCACGATATCGACCGGCTCGCCGCCATTCTCGGTCATGGCCTCGTCCAGCGCCGCGTGGCGCGAGGGAAACAGCGAGCCATAGCCGCCGTCGACGCTTTGCAGCACCCAGAGGCCGGCGGAATTGCGGCCACAGATGAGGCGAAGCGGCTCGAATGCCGATCGGGAAAGTGGAAAGGTCGAAGACATGGCTGTCTCCCTCGGCACTGCGGATCGAGCCCGTGATAGGCCCGAACGCCGTAAGGGAGCGATGGGAAACGCGGCCGGCCGCGATAAGGAGGCCGTAAGGATTGGGGTGGATCAGGCCGCACGGTGACCATGGCCCTTGGATCGGATCGGCATGGCGAAGCACCGCGCGTGCCTTTTGCGGCGGTGGATGCCGGTGGTCCGGGAACAGGCCCTTGTCCTTGAGCCGTTGAGCCTTGCGGCTAGGCGCCGATCACCCGGACCATCAGCCGGGCATCGGCGTCATAGCTGGCGAGCTTGTCGGCCAGCGCCGGATCGGCGTGGACCGAGAAACCATGACGCTGCCAGAAGCCTTGCGAGCCGTTGACCGCCACCAGCGACAGGTTGGGCAGGCCTTGCCCGGCGGCATGGGACACCAGGGCGGCGACGATGGCCGATGCCGCGCCGCTGCCGCGTGCCGCGGGCAGCAGGGCGACATCGTGCAGGTAATAGGTCGAGGGCGCGTCCGGCAGGCGCCCTAGAAGCGCGTTGAGCGCGGGCAATTGCCCGAACCGCCAGGGATGGCTGAGCAGATAACCCGCCGGCTGGTCGGCCGCCTCCAGCATGAAGCAGCCAGCCGGATGGAGCGCCAGCCGCTCGGCGAAGACCGCGTCGTCTTCCGGAAAGTCGGGATGGACCGCGGCCGCGATGGCCGAGACCCGGCCGAGGTCGCTGTTGCGCATCGGCCGCCAGCGGTGCGCCATGCCGGTCATGGGTTCGGCTCCAACATGCGAAATGGTCAGGCGTGTTTCCAGGCCTGCCTGACGGCCTTGGGCGTGGCCGCGAAGGCCTTGGCGCCGGCGCGGGTCACCGCCCGCTCCAGCCGGATGTGGCGCGCGGCGATGCGGGCGAGCTTGTGCTCCGGCGCGGCCTCGCGCCTGAGCCGCTGGGCCAGCAGGTCGAGGTCGCGGATCGAGCCCATCAGCTCGCCCAGCTGATCGAGCTTGCCGGCCTTGGGCCGCGCGCCCTTCGGCCGGACCTCGTCGAGGGCCTCGATGAGATGCAGGCAGTCCTTGATGCGCTTGCGCGCCTCGTGCAGCGGCTCGGCCAGGTGCCCGGCCTCATAGCTCCGGAACGACTGCCGCGCCCGCCGGTAGGCGCGCTGCATGGCCCGCGCCAGGAACTGGCGGGGCGCGCGCTCCAGCGGCAGGCGTGCGATCGTCTTGGCCTGGCGCTGCAGCGCCCGCCCCAAGGCGTCGAGATCCAGGGTATTGCCCTGGGTCATGACCGAGCCGCTGGCGCCGACCGCCTGGGCCGCCTCGTCGAGGGCGTGGGCGTCGCGCAACGGCGCCAGTGCGTGGGCGAAGGCGCGCAGCAGCGCGTTCTCCCGCGCCACCGCCTCGGCGGCCAGCGGCTTGAGCGCGCGCAGCAGGCTGCGCGCGCGCTTGATGTGGCGCCTGGCGAGATGCACCGCCTTGACGTGATCCGGTTCCGAGGCGATCAGCCGGCCGGCCGCGCGGGCATGGCCCGCGGCGGCGGCGGCGAGATCCTTGGCCTCGGCGGTCGGCTTCACGCCGCCACTCCCGTGCCGATCGGGCAGGAGACGCCGGTGCCGCCGAGCCCGCAATAACCGCGCGGGTTCTTGGCCAGGTATTGCTGGTGATAATCCTCGGCGAAATAGAACTCCGGGGCGTCGAGGATCTCGGTGGTGATTGCGCCGTAACCCTGGCCGCCCAGCGCCTTGGCGTAGGCCGCCTTGGAGGCTTCCGCCGCCGCCCGCTGGGCCGCGCTGGTGACATAGAGGCCGGAGCGATATTGCGTGCCGACATCATTGCCCTGGCGCATGCCCTGGGTCGGGTCGTGGCTTTCCCAAAAGGTCTTCAACACCGCCTCGGTCGACACCTGGGCCGGATCATAGACCACCAGCACCACCTCGTTGTGGCCGGTCATGCCGGAGCAGACCTCCTCATAGGTCGGGTTGGGCGTCAGCCCGGCGGCATAGCCGACGGCGGTCACCCAGACCCCCGGCAATTGCCAGAACTTGCGCTCGGCGCCCCAGAAGCAGCCGAGCCCGGCGATGATTGTCTCGTGGCCTTCCGGATAGGGGCCCTTCAGCGGCCGGCCATTGACGAAATGGCGCTCGGCCGTCGGAATGGCGGTGGTCCGGCCGGGCAGGGCCTCGCGGGCGGCCGGCACTGCAAGCTTCTTGAACGAGAACATGGAAAACCTCCTTGAAGGTCCTGGGGTCCGTACTCGAGAGGGCTAGGATAACCCGCAATTCGCTCGGCAGCCGCCAAACGTTACCCGAGCCGGCGGCGAGAGTGAACAAGCCTGCATGAACCTGCATGGCCGGCCTGCGCTGCGCATCAGCGCCGGCCGATGACGCCGATCCGCGGTTCATGCTTGCGCCCGGCGATCATCAGCAGGGCGCCGAGGCCGAGGCCGGCAAGCGCGGTGGGGAGGATCAGCAGGGTCAGCATGATCGGGTCCCACAGCCAGCCGAGCCCCCGTGTTTCGAGCGCCGGTTGCACCGCCTGCAGGCTGTCGGGATGCAGGGTCCGCCACGTTTCGCCGATGACCGTATAGATCAGCCGGCCGCCGGCGATCGACTTGGTGCCGTCGATGACCAGCGCGATGAAGCCGAGCGCGATCAAAACAAAGCCGATAAGGCGCAAGACGAAGCGGATCATGGCAAGCAAGGCATCCTGTCCCCATGCCAGATAACCATGCCGCGCGGCAGCCGCAAGCCGGGTGAACCCCGCTTCGCGGCGCGCCGCGGGCCCGCGCCGGTCACCAGCCGGCGAGCGGCGCCCCCGGCATGAAGAACAGGACGGTGACCAGGATGAAGGTCGGAATCAGGATCGTCATCGACCAGGCCATGTAGCCGAAGAAGGACGGCATTCTCACGCCTTTGTCCTTGGCGATGGCATAGACCATGAAGTTCGGCGCATTGCCGATATAGCTGTTGGCGCCCATGAACACCGCGCCGGTGGAGAGCGCGGCGAGCGTCGTGGCGAGCGGCCCCATCAGGGTTGCCGGGTCGCCGCCGGCGAGCTCGAAGAACACCAGGTAGGTCGGCGCATTGTCGAGGAACGACGACAAAAGGCCGGTCAGCCAGAAATACATGACGGCGTCGGGCGTGCCGTCGGGCCTGGACACCAGCTGGACCAGCGGCGCCGCCGCGCCGTTGCGGCCGGCGGCCAGGATCGCCAGAACCGGCACGATGCAGACGAAGATGCCGGCGAACAGCTTGGCGACCTCGGCGACCGGCCCCCAGTTGAAGCCGTTCTGGATGCGGTGTTCGGGTTTGGCGAGCTTGAGCGAGGCCAGCCCCGCCGCCAGCATGGCGAGGTTCGACACCAGGTCCTGGAGCGGAAAGTCGAGGCCGAGCCAGCGGAACGAGATCCCCGGCGCCCAGGATCCGCGCAGCAGGACCGCGCCCACCACCACGGCGATCAGGCCGAGCATGCCGAGGCCTTTCACGCCCACGCGCGAATCCGGCGTCGGATCCGGTTTGGTGCGGCCCTCGCGGGCGTAGAGAAAGGCGTCGATCGCGCAGAACACCGCGAGCAGCAGCCCGACCACCACCACCGTCTCGGCCAGCAGGAAGCGGGTGGTCCAGAAGAAGTCGACGCCCTTGAGGAAGCCGACGAACAGCGGCGGGTCGCCGAGCGGCGTCAGCGCGCCGCCGCAATTCGACACGATGAAGATGAAGAACACCACGACATGGACATTGTGGATGCGGTCGTCATTGGCGCGGATGATCGGCCGGATCAGGATCATCGAGGCCCCGGTGGTGCCGACCAGGCTCGCCAGCACCGCGCCGATCGCCAGGATGGCGCCGTTGGTCGCCGGCGAGCCATGCAGGTTGCCGGTGACCACGATGCCGCCGGCAATGGTGTAAAGCGCGAAGATCAGGATGATGAAGGGCAGATATTCGATCAGTAGGGCATGGCCGAGGCCGATGACCGCCTGGCCTGGCGGCACCAGCAGGAACAGCGGCACGATCACCAGCGCGGCCCAGAGGCCGGCGATCTTGCCGTAATGATGCTCCCAGGCATGGGGATAGAACACCGGGCCGGTGGCGATCGACAACAGCAGGCCGACAAAGGGCAAGCCCCACCAGAGGCTCAGGTTCCGTCCGTCCAGGGCTTCCGCCGCGGCGGCCGGCTGGGTCAGCCCGGCGGTGACGACAGCCGTCGCGGCGACAAGGCCGGCGGTCCGGATCAACGGATGCAGCAAAAGGGGCTCCCCCGGGCGTTGGCGCCCGGTGGCGCGATCCGCCCGAGCTCCGCGCTTCTATCCGTCACTTGTTTCACCGACAACGGAAGACCTTGCGCAACGGCGATTGCCGAGGCCACGACGATCCGCTAAAGACGTGTCACCGACGCGTTGCGTCGCCGGCTTGCACCCATAGCTCAGCTGGATAGAGCGTTGCCCTCCGAAGGCAAAGGTCTCAGGTTCGAATCCTGATGGGTGCGCCATTCATTCTGTCAATATTTCGTCAGCGAAATCAACGGCTTAAATTGCCGGCCATCCTGCGCTGCCCGCCAGTGATGGCCCGTCGCTATCCCCCACGACGGCTGGCTGCTCGTATCGAGCGGCCCAACGGTTGCGGGGGAGCCGTTGTTCCCGCCGCAAGCTGCGCATGAAGGCGCGTTTCAATTCGGAATCTTTTCGGTGATGCGGGAGCGACCGCGCACCACGAAACACACGCCCGGCGCAAATTGCGTTCCAGGTGACCACGCTTGGCAGAAGCGCTCGCTTTGGACGCACCGCAGCGGATCGGATGACAGCGCAGGTCGTTCGGTCCGGGCGAACGCGACAGGGAACTGGTTCTCGGCTCGATATGGCTCGCAGCGTAGGGGCGGTAGCGGACCGGAACTACGATCAGCGGGCCTCCATTCGTCACCGAGAGCTCCCACCTTACCGTACACGCAACGCCTCTCGCCGTTGACGATTGCAACGATGGTCAGTGGCTTGTTCCGCTCGACGTCGGCCCGCCAGCCGTCTTTGCTCCCAAATGGAAGCCCGGATTCTCGTCCGTTTCGACACCCCTGCCCGGTGATATTCCATCTTCAGTCCTGAATCGGGCTTGCGATGTCGTGTGATCAGCCATTGTCGTCCTCGTCTGCGTCGTGGGGCCCTATGAGCCCGGCGGCGTGGAGTTGCTCAAGGCCATTCCAGCCATGCGGAGGTGGCCTGCCGGTGGCCCACCATCTCGCGCCGTCGTCGAGCCAGCGTTGGCGGAGGAACCTATTGCGCTTCTCGGTCGCCCACCCTCGGCAGTCGACACCGGATTCGAATCCGCAACTGGGGCAGATATCGTAGGTCGGCGACCCGTCCGCAAAGAGCGCGACATAGCCTTGAAAGCCGCAAATCAGGCATCCGGAATCGCCAGGTTCATACATCGCCATGTCCGCCATCCCTTCGATGACCCGCCGAACTGCAGGCCCCGGAATGCTTGATCGTCGTCGATTCATACCAGCCCTTTGCGTCGGATCGAGACCGGGCGGAGCGGTTGGCGGGCAGAATGGTTTTCCATCCGCGGGTTTCGTTCCCTTTTTTCGATGAGCGTTCTCCCCGAGGCCGGCGCAACTGCCGCCATCGTGGCGAGGCGGGTTCGCCCAAGCGATCACCGGAGCGTGAGGCGCCGGTATTCGGATGGCGACAGGCCGCAGGCCGCGCGAAATGCCGTGGAGAAGGCTCCGGGACTCTTGAACGCGGTGCGCTGCGCGATTTCGTGGAGCGGCAATCCGGTCTGCGCCAACAGCCGCCGGGCCTCGGTCAGGCGCTGTTCCGCGACCCAGCGGTGGACGCCGACGCCCTTGTCGTGTTTCACCACGCGCGACAGATGCCGCGGGCTCATGCCGAGCAGCGCTGCCAGGCTTTGCAGCGACAGTTCATCCGACAGATGCTCGCCCACATAGGATTCGAGCCGTCGCATTTGCCAGGGCGCCAGTCCACCCCGCAGCGGCGCCGCTTCCAGCGCAAGGGCACGATCGCAGCGAACGATTTCCAGCGCGATCTCCAGGCCGGCGGCCTCCGCGAAAAGCGTCGCTCCAAAGCCGGGCGACAGCGACTCACGGAAAATTTGCTGGGCAAGGTAAGTCAGACGTTTGGATTCCTTGCCCAGGACGAGGTCCAGCGCGTCCAATCGCAAGTGAGGTTCGGCCTCCGTCAGAGCGGCCATGAAGCTTGGCTCAAACTGACAAACGGCGGCGGCGAACGACCCGATGTTCCATTTGATCGGAAGGCCGGGCCGAAAGAACGCCAGATGCGGAATGGGCCGTTCCGGGCCGGAATCGATTTGGGCCGACCCTTCGGTCGGAAGCGCGACGAACGCGTGGAAGAACCATCCGGTGGTCGTGACGGCACAAGGAGCGGAATGCAGGCGGCCGTCGACCGCGGCCAGCTGGATGCCGCGCGAGGACGCGACATGCCCGGCGCATTTCGCCGCCTTGTCTTGCGCTGGCGGCTCGTCGTCGAAGCGGAAAGGTCCTAGATCGCGATCGTCGTCCACGTTCGTCTCCCAAAGGATGGGCATCGTGGGAACGGGCCGGCATCGAACGGATGCAAAATGTTCTGACCGGAATCGCAGATCTTCGTGAGTAGCCCGAATCCGAATATAACGTATGACGTTTAGAGCTTATCAAAGCCTCTTGACGGTGTTTACATACCTCTAGGTGTGTAAAAACTTCTCCGACATGCGCAAGTTGTTCGGCCGCCTCGCCAGCATGAGGCACCAAGCACTTAGGTTCGGTTGCTGCGGGCCTTTCCGTGACAATAAGTCGCGGTAATATTATTATTGCAAACGCGTGTCGAAATATTTCGAAACAGGCCACTGCGCCATTTCTGGCCGTTTTGAAGAAGCTTGTCGCTTCTGCGAAATTGCGTCTGCATCGGCTGCCGGTTTCATATCTTGGGCTCGCGATCGATGTTCGGAGCCCGGCGGTGGATGCAGTATCGGCAAAGTCCTGGAACGGTTCGGCGTCGGCTCCGCGCCCCATGATCGACAAGAGGCGGTTGCGACGCGCGATCGAGCGCGGTGAGATATTTCCGGTCTTTCATCCGATCGTCACGCTGCCGGTGGGGGCCGTCGCGGGGTTCGAGGTGCTCGCACGCTGGCAGGACGACGAAATGGGCGCTGTGCCGCCCAGCCGTTTCATCCCGGTCGCGGAACGGGCGGGGCTCATGGCGCCGCTGACGACACATCTGATGGAGACGGCTTGCACGGCGGCCCGTCAGTGGGGCGGCCGGTTTCAGCTCGCCTTCAACATCTCGCCGGTTCAGTTCCGGGACGCTGCCCTTCCGGCGCAAATCGAGGCGGCGATCCGGCGCACCGGATTTCCCTTCCCGCGCATCCTCCTGGAGATCACCGAGAGCGCGCTCATCGACGATCTCGAAACCGCACGGTCTTTGATCGCCCGGTTGAAAGCTCTCGGCATGCGGATCGCGCTCGACGATTTCGGAACGGGCTTTTCCAGCCTCACCCGGCTGCAGGCGCTGCCGTTCGACAGGATCAAGATCGACGCGAGCTTCGTACGAACGATGACGACGTCACGAGGCAGCCGCAAGATCGTGAGCGCCATTATCGGCCTTGGGCAGAGCCTGGGGATGGCGGTGATCGCGGAGGGGATCGAGACCGTCGACGAGGCCCGCATGCTGACCCGGCTCGGTTGCGATTTTGGCCAGGGCTACCTGTTTGGACGACCCTCGCTTGCGAAGCTGGCCCGACGCATTCTGAACTCGCGCGGGGAGAGCGCGTGCGAAATTCTGCCGCGGAATCTTTCCTGCAACCTGCGGCTGGCGCAGCTGAATGCGATCTATGCGACCGCGCCGTTCGCCCTGTGCTTCATCGACATGTCGCGCCGCTTCGTCAGCGCCAACGAGAAATTCGCCGCCTTGATCGGCATCGGACTGAACGACATCGTCGGCCGGCGCGTCGACGACATGAGCCCCGATTCCCTGCCGATGCTGACGGATATTCTCGGCGCGGTCGCGAACGGAAACGTTCTTCCGCCGATGGAAAGCCTGGCCCCCGACGGCCGTCGCATCTTGCTGTCGACGGTGTCGCCCGCGCGCGACGAGGATGACGAGGTGGTCGGTATCTCCCTGGCGATCGTCGACATCACAAAATACAAATCGTCGACCGTCGCGCGGCCGTTCGGGAGGCGCCCGGACGGAGGGTTCGAGGGCGGCCGGGGCGGCTGAAGCTTTGCCGTCAAATGAAACGGGTTCGACCTGTTTCGACGAACATCCGGGTATATCGCAGACTGGGCGGCCGGCAACGCCCGTGCTGGCGCGCGCGTGGCGCTGGGCCTGCTTGGCTGTCGGCGGCGTCGCCACCTCGCTTCGGTCGGATTGCCTGGCCGCCAATGCGATGCCGCGAAAGCTGCTGCGGTCACGGGAGGGCTATGGAGCGGATGGGCTGCTCATCTCCGCATGCGATGGGCCGCCGCCTTGGGTCGGTGTTGTCTGTGCTCATGACTCTCTCCTGTAATGCGCAGGAGACATCCCGACGATGCGCTTGAAGAAGCGTGTCAGATGCGATTGATCCGCAAAGCCGCTGGCCACCGCGACATCGGCGATCGGCAGCTTCGTTTCCTTCAAAAGCTGCCTGGCTTTGCCGATGCGCAGCGACTGAAGGTACTGGTTGGGCGTTCGGTTGGTCGTGCGCGTGAAACGTTCGAAGAAGGTGGTCCTGCTCAGGCCTATGCTTGCGGCGAGGTCGCCAAAATGAAAATCGCCATCAAGGCTGCCTTCGAGAAAATCCCTGATCATTTCCATCTGGCGCGGTGAGAGCCGCGCGCGATTTTCTTCCAGTCGCGGCACGTCGATCAAGGCCGCATGCCGCGTCAGAAGCTCGCTGGCGATGGCGCTCGCGATGTAGTCGCCGCGAAACGTCCGGCCATCCGGCTCGGCAAGCATGGCATTGAAGGCCTGCATCAGGTGCGAAATGATCGAATCCGGGGCTCCGAGCACCGATACCAGGTCGAAATGATCGATCGTCTTGCCGTAGATCTCTTTCGACACGCCCGAGACGAACGCCGGCTTCATGAACAGGTGACATGTGAGGGTGGCAGCGCGGGTCTGCACCTCGATGCGCGTGTTCGGCGAAAAGATGGTCACGGAACCGCTCTGGACCGATCCGGTTTGCGATTTGCCTCCGACCAGGGCTTCCACCTCGAAGGGACGGAAGGAGCAGGCCACCGCAAGCGCCTCGACGGGATGGTAGACATTCTCGTCGGGATCCGGTGCGTCGACGACCACGCCCGCTATGTCGGCCCAGCCGAGACCCGCGCTGCTCCCGATGACCCGCCGGTTTTCCGAGGGGACGAAAGACGTCTTGTCGAGCGCAAATTCCATTTCGATGCCTCGCGACCCCGCCAAGGCTAGCGGCCGCGATCGGAAAATCCACTCCCGGTAGTGATATACCGCAGGTCTTTCAACAGTATTTCCCCGTTGTCCGCGGTCGGGACATTGACCAGCACGATCGACAGGAGGCCGTTTGCCTCGGCTCGTCATCCCTGGCCTCGCCGTCGCCGGCCGCGGCCAATGCGGCGCCGGGGCGGGCGCCGCACGGCGCGAGCGAGGACGGACGCGCGATCCGATATGATCGCGCGAAGCCGTCCTCGCCGTGGAGACGCACGGCCTCAGGCGGTCTGGGCCGGCTTGTCACGCAGCAGGAGCCAGATGACGCCGCCGAGGACGAGGATGCCCGCCAGCACGATCAGGCCGATCGAATAGTCGCCCGTCGACGCCTTCAGGTAGCCGATCATGTAGGGGCCGACAAAGCCCCCGATATTGCCGAGCGAGTTGATCAGCGCGATGCCGGCGGCCGCCGCCGTGCCGGCCAGGAAGGCCATGGGCCGCGCCCAGAAGGTGGCGAGCGAGGCATAGAGCCCGCCACCGGCGATGGTGAGGAAGGCCAGCGCCACCAGCGGCTGGGCCATGGTCATGCCGGCGAGCCACATCGCGACGCCGGCGATCATCATCGGCAGCGCGAAATGCCAGCGGCGCTCGCCGGTGGCGTCCGAATGCTTGCCGTTGATGACCATGGCGACCAGGCCGGCGACATAGGGCAAGGCGCCGACCATGCCGGTCTGCAGCGTGGTGAACTTCATCTGCGCGAGAATTTGCGGCAGGAACAGCGTCAGGCCGTATGAACCGCAGGCGAAGCAGAAATAGGCGATGATGAAGCCCCAGACCGTCGGGCTGCGGAAGGCGAAGCCGAAATCGTGCCGGCCTTCGCGGGTGGCCGCGCGCGTCTCGCTTTCGAGCGTGTCGGTCAGCCATTTCTTCTCGGGCCCGGTGAGCCAGGAGACGTGGGCGGGGCGATCCGGCAGGACGGCCAGGACAATGAAGCCGAGCAGAATGGCGGGCGCGCCTTCGACCAGGAACATCAGCTGCCAGCCGGACAGGTTCAGCACCGTCTTGTCGAAGCTGACGAGCCAGGCGGAGAGCGGCGCGCTGACGATGACCGCGACCGGGATGCAGGTCAGGAACAGTGCGTTGGCCTTGCCGCGGTGCTTATCGGGGTACCAATAGGTCAGGTAGAGATAGACGCCGGGAAACAGGCCGGCCTCGGCGACGCCGAGCAGGAAGCGCAGCGTGTAGAACGACCAGATGCCGCCGACGAAGGCCATGCCCATGGTGATCAGGCCCCAGGTGATGGCGATGCGCGCCAGCCAGACCCGCGCGCCGACCTTTTGCAGGGCCAGGTTGCTGGGGATCTCGAACAGGCAATAGCCCAGGAACAGGATGCCGGCGCCGAAGGCGAAGGTCGTGGTGGTGAGCGAGAGGTCGTTGTTCATCTGCAGGGCGGCGTAGCTGATGTTCACCCGATCGATGAACGACACCACTGCGAGAATGAAGGGTATGAAGATGATCCGGCGATCGAGTTTGCGGATCGTCGATCGTTCGAGTTCCAAGGCCGATGGTTGCATGTGTCCCCCCAAAGTCTTTTGGCCGGCCGGCGAAAAGCCGGGCCGTCGCCTTTGCACGCTGGTGTCTTTGCTGATGTGTGGAGGCCGGCCGCCGCGCCGCGCGAGCGGGACGGTGACCGGCCGGATGGTTCAGAGCGCCTTCACCGTGAAGCGTGGTGCTTCCACCGCCGTCATGGTGTTGCGCAGCGGCCGGCCGAAGGCCGGCACGTCGATCTCGAAACGGTCGCCGGCCTCGGCCGTGACCCCGTGCGCGCAGCTGAGCAGGGCCGCGCCCATGAAATAGGCGTGCAGGTCGCCCGGCCGGCGGAAGGTGTCGTAGCGGAAATGATAGTGCTCGAGATTGTGGATCGAGTGCGACATGTTGCTTTCGCCGCTGAGGAACTTGCCTTCCCACAGCGTCTCACCGCCGCGCTGGATGCGAACCGCGCCCTCGACATGGTCGGGCAGCTCGCCGACCAGCAATTCCGGTCCGATGGAACATTGCCGGAGCTTCGAATGGGCGGTGTAGAGATAGTTCAGCGCTTCCGTCACCTGGTCGGAGAACTCGTTGCCCATGGCGAAACCCAGGCGCCACGGCGTGCCGTCGGGGCCGATGAGGTAGAGGCCGACGATCTCGGCCTCCTCGCCGCCCGCCAGCGCATAGGCCGGCAGCTCCAGCGGCGCTTCGGGCGCCACGATGCAGGTGCCGACGCCCTTGAAGAACCATTCGGGCTGAACGCCGACCGCGCCGTCCGCCGGCTTGCCGCCCTCGATGCCCATCCGGAAGATCTTCATCGAATCGGAGATTTCGGCGTCTTCGCCGTGCTCAAGCGCATGCATCTTGTCGCGGGCATCGGCGCTGCCGAGATGGGTGAGGCCGGTGCCGGTGACCAGGAAGCGCGCGGGCTCGGGATGATCGAGCGGTGCGAGAATGCGGCCGGACGCCAGGATATCGTCATAGTCGACCGCCGCATCGCGCGGCAGCGTCGCGCAGAACGCGGCGAGCGTCGAGCCTTGCGCGATCGCCGCGGTGGCGAGGTCGTAGGTGGTGCCGTAGCCGACCAGCGGCGCAATGGTCGAACCACCGGCCTCGACGATGCCGACCCGGCGCGTGTGATCGTTTTCGCGGTATTGAACGAGATGCATGGATGGTCCTCTCGCCCGAAACGGGCGGTGCGGGGGAACGGGAAATTGGAACGGGAAGGTGCCGCGCGGCCGCGTGCCGGAAGCCGCGGCCCGGTCAGCCGGGATAGCCGCCGTGCCACCAGTGCTCGAGCGGATTGGAATGGAGAATGCGGTCGATCGTGGTGGCCGCCACCCGCGGCAGGCGCGTGCCTTCGACCTGGTCGTTGATGTTGCGCAGCCCTTGGATCGATTCCTCGACTGTGCTCCAGGGAAAATCGGTGCCCCAGAAGATCTTGTCACGCTCGGTGATCAGGTATTCCTGGGCGCAGATCAGGATGTTGTAGAACTGCCAGGGCCGGTAATACAGCGCCGACACCTCGCAATAGACATTGGGTTGCTTGCGCGCGACGATGATGCATTCCTCGTACCAGGGGTGGCCCATATGGGCCATGATCATCTTCAGGTCGGGATAGCGCGCGGCAATGGTGTCGACGTCGAGCGGTCGGCCATAGTGCACCGGCGCGTTGGCGCCGAAGGTCGTGCCCATATGCATGGTCAGCGGCAGGTTGTGCTTCTGCAGATATTCGTAGACCGGCACCATGCGCGGATCGAGCAGCGAGACGCCGTTGTAGATCGGGCCGAACTTCACGCCCTTCAGCTTCAGGTCCTCGATCGCGTGGACCAGCAGATCCATGGTGTCGGCACGGCGCGGATCGACCGCGGCGAAGCCGACGAATTTTTCGGGATATTTGGCCACCGCCCGTGCCGTCACCTCGTCGTCGCCGTCGACCCCGATCGAGTCCTTGTAGCGCAGCGAAAAGATGATCGCCTTGTCGACCGCCGCCATCGCGTCGTGGAGCGTGTCCGGGTCGGCGGCGAGGCCCATGGCGCCGGGACGGGAGGTCGGGGTCAGGCTGTGAAAGAGCGGCAAGGTCTGCGCGGCGTCAAACACGTTCACATGGCAATCGACGATCACATTCCACTCCCTTATGCCCGCCGGCCCGCATTCGGTGTCGGATATTTCAAGGCATTTAACGTTACATGAAGAGGGCCCGGATCTGTCAAGAGGGGCGGGCCGATCGCTTGGCTGCCTTGCGGCCGGCGCGAATATCGGGGATATGACAATTTGGTATCGGGGCCACCGGCGCGCGCTGCGGCCTGTATCGTTAAATGCGGCCCGCCCGGATCTCGGCCCGGGACGGGTTGTCGATGCGATGCGGATCGCTCCTATCCCGGCGATCCCGAACGGATGGGCAGAGGACGACCGGAGGCCGGATGGCGAGGGCTGGATCAAGGAGGGCGGCGGTGCCGAAAGAGGATGACCCGGCGCCCGGCCTGATGGCGCGCGGCACATGATGCCGGGCGACCGCGATCCGAAACGCCGGCGCGTCACCGTCAAGGACGTCGCGGCCGCCGCGAACGTGTCGCCGATGACGGTGTCCAACGTCATCAACGGCCGCCACCAGTTCGTCGGCGAGGCGACGCGCAAGCTGGTCGAGAAGGAGATCGCGCGCCTCAACTACCGCGTCCAGGAGAGCGCCCGCGGCTTGCGCACCGCGTATCGGCGCTCGGTCGGCATCGCCGTCGTCGACGAGACCCAGGCCTTTCTCTCCGATCACTTCAACTCCCAGGTGGTCGCCGGGCTGAGCAACGTGCTGAGCCGCAACAACCACACCTTGATGGTGCAGGGCATCCCGCCGCAGCAGTTCAGCAAATCGATGGTGACGCAGAACTTCGCGGTGGACGGCTTCTGCGTGATCATGTCCGGACCGCCGGCCCGGCGCGCCGAGATCGTCGACGCGCTGATCCGGCTGGATCAGCCGGTGGTGCTGCTTCAGGAGACGCGCGCACCCGAGGCCGAGGATATCTGCCTGGTCCGGCAGGACGACGCCGGCGGAGGGCGGGTGCTGGCCGATCACTTCGCGGCACGCCGGCTCGCGCGCTATCTCGTGATCAGGCCGGAAACGGAATGGTCGGCGATCGAGGCGCGCGTCTCGGGCTTCTGCCAGGCGATGGCCCATCTGGTGCCCGAAGCCAGCATCGACATCATCCGCACGGCGACGGAAGACTTCGACAGCGTCCAGGACAGCGTCGCGGCCTATCTCGACAGCCACCCGCTGCCCGACGCCATCTTCGGCGCCAATGACCGCCTGGCCATCGGCGCCATGCTGCTGCTGCAGGCAAGGGGCATCGCCATTCCCGGCCAGGTGCGCATTGCCGGTTTCAACGGCTTCGAGTCCCGCCGTTATGCGCGGCCGCTGATCACCACCGTGATGTCGCCGGCCTATGCCATCGGCGAACGCGCCGGACAGATCCTGCTGGACCGTTTTGCCAGCGGGCGTTTTCAGGAAAGGGACGTCGTGCTGCCGGTCCATCTGGACTTCGGCGAAACGACCTGAGCCGGCGCCGCTCCAGCCTGGATCGGACGCGACCTTATTGGCGTTCGGCCTGGTTCAGCCTGGCCCTGCGCATGCCGCGACGGACATGGTCAGCGCCGCGCGCTCCAGGTTGCCTGCACCGCGCTCTTCACTTCTTTCAGAACGAACGACGTATAGACCTCCTTGACCCCTGGAAGCGCTCCCAGGACGTGGCGGGCGAGTTCGCCGAACGTGTCGAGATCGCGGGAAATCACCGTGAGCTGGTGATCGTAGCGGCCGGAAACGCAATGGCAGGACAGGACCTCGGGAATGCGGCTGACCGCCTCCTCGAATTCGCGAACGCGGTCGGCACCCTTCTGATCCAGTGAAATGTGGACGAAGGCCGTGACATTGAAGCCGAGCTTCTTGGCGTCGATATCGGCCCGGTATCCCCGGATGACGCCGTCCTCCTCCAGGCGCCTGACACGCCGCCAGCATGGTGACGCGCTCAGCGAAACCCGCTCGGCGAGTTCGGTGCTGGACAGGCGGCCATCGGCCTGCAAGGCCGCCAGAATTTGCATGTCGATCCGGTCAAAGTCTTTGCCTTGCACGATTCTTCCAATTGTTGATCTTTTCCAGAATGTTCATTTCAAAATTTGACACTCGAGGGCCATAACCGCAATGAAATTATTGCCGTGGCCCGTGTAGGCTTGCACGCGTGTCGCGAGGCATTTCAGCATCGCCAGACGGGATCGGCAGGGCCTTTGCGCCCGAGCGGCTGGGACGGACAACATGGCGGCGCGGCGGTACGCGGGACCGATCATCGATGCCCATCATCATCTCTGGGACGTGAGCCTGGGACGCCATCCCTGGCTGACCGACAGCGCCGCCAATATCGCCGCGCTCGGCGACATCGGCTATATGAGGCGCAATTACCTCGCGGATGACTATTGGCGCGACGCGGCCAACCAGAACGTGGTGGCAACCGTCTGCATCGAAGCGCTTTGGGACTGGGCGCGTGATCCGGTCGGGGAAACCGCCTGGTTCGAGGCCGCCGACAAGCCGCGCAATATCGCCGCGCGCTATGTGTCCTATGTGAAGCTCGATGCCGCCGATGCCGAGCGGGTGCTGGAGCGCCAGGTGGCCTTCGAGCGCGTCGCCGGCCTGCGCGAAACCGTACGCTGGCATCCCGATCCGGCGAAGCGCTGGACCGACAAGGCGCTGCTCCACGATCCCGCCTGGCGCCGCGGCGTCGGCCTGCTGAAGAGGCATGGGCTGGTGCTGGAACTGCTGATGAACCCCTATCAGGCCGGCGACGTGGCGGCGCTGGCGGCCGACTTCCCGGACCAGGTGTTCGTTGTCGATCATTGCGCGAGCCCGGTCGATCGCGATGCCGATGGCCTGGCGCGCTGGAAAGCCGGGCTGATCGCCATGGCGCGGGCGCCCAATGTGGCGATCAAACTGTCCAATTACGGCGCCTACGACCCGGACCGCTCGATCGGCAATCTGCGCGCCACCGTGATGCCGTGCATCGAGGCCTTCGGGCCGGCGCGGACCATGTTCGGCAGCGACTATCCGGTGGCACGCCGCAGCATGGGTTTCGACCAGGTCTGCGACACGCTCAAGGATCTGCTCGCCGACTTCTCGGACGACGAGCAGCGCGCGATCTTCCACGACACCGCGCAAGGATATTACCGGATGGACTTCGAACAGGGCAGGGAGACTTCGCGGTGAAACGACGCCAATTTCTAGCGGGATCGCTGCTTCTGGCCGGCGGCCTGTCGGCCCCGCGGCTCGCCGGCGCGCAGGCGAACAAGGTGCTGAAATTCATTCCGCAGGCCGATCTCGGCGTGCTGGATCCGGTCTGGACGACCGCCTATGTCACGCGCAATCACGCTTTCATGGTGTTCGACACGCTCTATGGGCAGGACAGCAATTTCCGCACCAGCCCGCAGATGGTGGAAGGCCACACCGTCGAGAACGACCAGCTGCTGTGGAAGCTCAGGCTGCGCGACGGCCTGAAATGGCATGACGGCCAGCCGGTGCTGGCGCGCGACTGCGTCGCGAGCATCAACCGCTGGGGCAAGCGCGACAACCTGGGCAGCCTGCTGCTGGCGGCCTGCGACGAGATCTCGGCCCCCGACGACCGCACCATTCAGTTCCGCCTCAAGCGGCCGTTTCCGCAATTGCCCGACGTTCTCGGCAAGGCGACCAACAACATGGCCGCGATGATGCCGGAGCGTCTGGCCCAGACCGACCCGTTCAAACAGGTCACGGAAATGGTCGGCAGCGGCCCGTTCCGCTTCAAGGCCGACGAACGCGTGCCCGGCGCGCTGGCCGTCTATGAGCGGTTCAGCGGCTATGTGCCGCGCGGCTCCGGCACGCCCGACTGGACCTCCGGGCCCAAGGTGGTGAATTTCGACCGGGTCGAATGGCAGACGGTCACCGATTCCGCCACCGCCAGCGCCGCCTTGCGCACCGGTGGCGTCGACTGGTGGGAGCTGCCGATTCCGGATCTGCTGCCGCAATTGCGCCGCGACCGCAACCTGCAGGTCGAGATCCAGGACCCGGCCGGCTATATCGGCATCATGCGGATGAACCAGCTGCATCCGCCCTTCGACAACCCGGCCATCCGGCGTGCGGTCCTGCAGGCGCTGCCGCAGGCGGAGTTCATGCAAGGCGCGGCGGGGGACGACCGGTCGTCGTGGCGCGACGGCGTCGGCTTCTTCAGCCCCGGCACGCCGATGGCGAGCGATGCCGGTGTCCCGCCACAGCTGTCGATCGGCGAGGCGCGCAAACAGATCGTCGATGCCGGCTACAAGGGCGAGAAGATCGTCATGCTCGGCGCCACCGACATTCCGATCCTGGCGGCCATCGCCGAGGTCGGGCGCGACTATCTGGTCAAGCTGGGCTTCAATCTCGACTATGTGACGACCGATTGGGGAACGGTCGTGCAGCGGCGCGCCAAGCGCGATCCGGTCAGCGCCGGCGGCTGGAGCGTGATCAACAATTTCACCGGCGGACTGGATCAGCTCAATCCGATGACCCACACCATGCTGTGGAGCAATGGCCAGGGCGCCGCGCCGGGCTGGCCGGACAACCCGAAGCTCGAGGACCTCAGGACGCAATGGCTCGCGGCTCCGGACCTTGACAGCCAGAAGAAACTGGCCCGGGATATCCAGACCGAGGCCTTTGCCGCGGTGCCCTATGTGCCGCTCGGACAGTATCTCTATTCGACCGCCTACCGGAAGTCGCTGACCGGCGTGGGCAAGGGTTTTCCGGTGTTCTGGACGATTGCCCGGGCCTAGCTGGAAACGCACCGCGCGCCGGCTCTCGCCGGGCTCTTTTGGGGCGTCGGGATCGCCGCCCGCCGGCCGGCGGGACAGCATGGCCGGCGCACACATCTCTGCATGAGGAAAGCCCGTGTTCCAGTTTGACGATGCCGCGGCGGCGCTCCTTCGCGACCATGACGATGCCCGGCCGTTTCGGTCGATCCGCGACGATTTTCCGTTCGAGGACATCGCGACCTCCTATGCGATCCAGGACCAGCTGGTCCGGCGCCTCAAGGACCGCGGCGGCCATCGCGCCGTCGGCTACAAGATCGGCCTGACCTCGTTGCGGATGCAGGAAATGTGCGGGATTCCGCACCCCATCGCCGGCGTGGTTCTCGACAGCCGGGTGCACCGCGCCGGGGCGGCGATTCCGCTGTCGGGTTTCGGCCATCTCGGCATCGAATTCGAGATCGCCGTCCGCATCGGCGAGACGCTCGGTCCCGACAGCGCCGTCGCGACGATCGCCGATCTCGCCAGGGCGGTCGATGCGGTCGCGCCCGCGGTCGAACTCATCGACGATCGGCATGCCGACTACAAGGCGCTCGACATGCTCACCCTCGTCGCCGACAATTCGTGGAATGCCGGCATCGTCATCGGCGCGTTCGAGACGTCCTGGCCGGATCTCTGGGCCATGGAGGGTGTCGTCGAGCAGAACGGCCAGCTCCTCGATCGCGGCCATGGCCGTGACGTCATGGGCCATCCGTTCGAGCCGCTGCTCTGGCTCTGCCGCCATCTCTGGCAGCGCGGCGAGAGCCTGAAGGCGGGCGATGTCGTGATGACCGGCAGTCTCGTCCCGACGCGGTTTCCGGTCGCCGGCGACCGCTTCCGCTTCGCGCTTTCCGGCCTCGGCGCGGTGGACGTCTCGTTTTCCTGATCGCTCGGGACACCGCTTGAAATCAGTTCGTCGGGAGGCATCCAATGGATCTTGGGCTGACGGGAAAGCGCGCCATCGTCTGCGGCGCCAGCAAGGGCCTGGGCTTCGCCTGCGCCAATTCCCTGGCGCATCAGGGCGCGGCTGTATTCATCGTCGCGCGATCGGCGGCCTCGCTCGAGGCGGCGGCCGATGAGATCAGGGAATCGACCGGGGTCGAGGTGCAGGCGATCGCTGCCGATGTCGCGACGGATTCCGGACGCGCCAAGATCGCCGAGGCCTGCCCGGAGCCGGACATCCTGGTCAACAATGCCGGCGGCCCGCCGCCTGGCGATTTTCGCGCGTGGGAACGCGACGACTGGCTGAAGGCGATCGACGCCAACATGCTGGCGCCGATCATGCTCATCCGGGCCTTTGTCGACGGCATGATGGCGCGCCGCTTCGGCCGGATCGTCAACATCACCTCGATGGCCGTGAAGGCGCCGATCGGAATTCTCGGGCTCTCGAACGGCGCCCGGTCGGGGCTGACGGGCTTTGTCGCCGGGCTGGCGCGCGAGACGGTGGCGCATAACGTCACCATCAACAATCTCCTGCCGGGCATGTTCCTGACCGACAGGCTCAAGCAGACGATCGGCAGTTGGGCGACCGCGGAGGGCTCCAGCGTCGACGACGCGGCACGCCGACGCCAGGACGGCATTCCGGCGAAACGCTTCGGTGACCCGGCCGAATTCGGCGAGCTCTGCGCCTTCTATTGCAGCCGGCAGGCCGGTTATATCACGGGACAGAACATTCTCATCGACGGCGGCGCCTATCCCGGCACGTTCTGAGCGGCCGCGCGGCGGAATCCTTCGCGGGTCCGAAGGCGGCGACAAGCGATTGCTCTCAAGGCCCGCCTGCCGCCATCGCGGTGTGCCGACCGTCGCGCTCGCCGCGGATCCGGCCAGGCGCCTGTATCCGGCATTCGCATCCGCGCGCCGCACGAAAAAAAAGGCCGCAGGACAAGCCTGCGGCCAAGTCTGTTTTTCCAGAGGGGAACACCCCTCGAGTCGAGGGGCAGCGAAAAGGGAGGAAGCCAATCTCGCGTCGCAACATTAGCCTTCGCAGTGCACAATGATCAAGAACTAAGCATCATCTGCCGTGCAGGGCAGCATTTTCCGGGCTGCATGCCTCTGCCTTAATCAGGCGCCACCAAGGTGCTGGGGGGTGATTCGGGCCGCCCTGGGGCTTGATCGGCCGCGCGCGCCTCTCCGGATTGCCCTGTTCGCGGCAGCGCTTGATCCAGGTGTCGGCTGTCGCTCTATGCGATCCCAGGCAGCCAAGGCGGGCGGGACGGCCCATTCCGCGGGGGCCGATATGGTCCAATCGACCCTGGTCGGCCGCCGCCGCGATTTCGGCGCGGGCCAATGGGCCCGGTCATGCTTGCCGGCAAAATCTCTAGGCGTAGTCCGTGCCCCGCCCGTCCGGCGCCAGGAACTCGAACAGGTGCAGCGACCGGTCGGCGGTGTCGACCAGCCGGGTCATGATCTGCCGCAGCGCGTCGAATTCCGCGGCGGTCAGGTCGGCGAACAGCGCGTCGTTGACCGGCGCCTGCACCACGGTCAGTTCGTCGAGCTGGGCGCGCGCCTTGGCGGTAATGGTGAGGTTGACCCGGCGCCGGTCCTCCAGGCTGGTTTCCTTGGAGACCAGCTTCTTGGCCACCAGCTTGTTGACCTCGATGGTCACGAAGGCGCCGCTCAGGTGGACGTGCTCGGCCACCGCGTTGATGCCGACACCGGCCGGATTGGCGAGATGGGCGATGGTAATCAGGATCGTATATTGCGTGCTGGTCAGGCCGATCAGCCCGCCGAGCCGGCCGCGCACCTCCTGGATCCGCGCCGCGAAGGCGAGCGTATCGTGCACGAAGTGGCGAAAGGCCCGGTCCGAGCCGTTCTTGAGCAATTCCGGCCTGGACACCGTCAGGGGCTGCCCGGCCTGAGCCGCGGCGTCCTTCGTCGCTGAGAGCTTTCTCGCCATACCCGACCGCCCGGCCGCCCTCCGCATGTCATCGCCGCCGTCTCGCTCGCCCTGGCCGCGCCGGATGCCGCGCGTCGGCGTGAGGCCGAGACGTGATGGCGCACCTATAGCGCGTTTTCGGGGCGGTCAACACCGGCGATGGCGCGGTCACCTGGCGCATCGGTGGGAGGTCCTGCCCCTCGTGCCTGGCCGGGCGCGCTCGGCATGGCTTGCCGACAGCGTCGAAATCGCCTGCGGCGTCAGGCGCTTCCGGCATCGCGGCCGGCGGCGGCCAAGGCACTTGACAGCGAAGAACTGTTCAAGATAGCTTTCTTTATAAGCTAATTAACAAAGATACTTTCAATGACCGACGATCACGGATCAAGTCTGTCAGGGGGGCCCCAGGCTCCGGCTTTCGATGGCCGGGCGTTTCGGCGGGCGCTTGGCCAGTTCGCCACCGGCGTCGCCGTCGTCACCGCCCATGGCGGCGCCGGCGAAGCCATCGGGCTGACCATGAGCTCGTTCAACTCGGTGTCGATCGATCCGCCGCTGATCCTGTTCAGCGCCGACCGCAAGGCCCTGAGCCTGCCGGCCATGCTCGCCGCCAAGGGCTACGCGGTGAACATCCTGAGCCGTGGCCAGGAACATCTGTCCAATCAGTTCGCCCGGGCGCAGGCCGACAAATGGGCGGCGGTGAGCCACCATGCCGGCCATGCCGAGGCGCCGCTCCTGAAGGGCGCGCTCGCCCATTTCGAATGCGCGCCCTACGCCCATTACGACGGCGGCGACCACGTCATCTTCGTCGGCAGGGTCCTGCGCTTTGCGACGCCGGAACAACCGGAAACCCAGCCTCTGCTGTTCTTCCGCGGCAAATATCACGGGGTCGACGCCGAAGGCGAGCGCGCGCCGCTCTGGCCGCTGCCGATCCACTACTAGCCCGCCGACATATCCGTAACGGCAGGACAATCACCGCTCCAGGGAGGTTTCTCATGATGAAGAACGGCAAAGAGCATATCGCTTCGCTGCGCGACGGCCGCGAGGTTTATATCGACGGCAAGCGTGTCGGCGACGTCACCATCCATCCGGCCTATCGCAATGCCGTCCGCTCCACCGGCATGCTGTTCGATTTCCATTCGGCCGCAGCCAACCAGGACCTGATGACCTTTGTCGCGCCGGACAGCGGCGTGCGCGCCAACCGCATCTGGCAATTGCCGGCATCCTATCAGGAGCTGGTCGAGCGGCGAAAGGCGCTGGAAGCCTGGACCGAGCTGCATGGCGGCTTCATGGGGCGCGCGCCCGATCACGTCGCCTCCTGCATCGCCGGCATGTATATGGGCCTGGAGGTGTTCGAGGCCTATGATCCGAAGCGCGCGGCGGCGCTCGCCGACTATTACCGCTACGCCCGCGACAACGACCTTTATCTGACCTATGTGATCATCAATCCGCAGGCCGACCGCTCCAAAAGCGCGGCCCAGCAGAAGAGCGAGTTTCTCGCAGCCGGCGTGGTCGATCGCGACCGCGAGGGCATCACGGTGCGCGGCGCCAAGATGCTGGCGACCGGCGGCATCATGGCCAATGAGGTGCTGGTCACCATCATTCAGCCGCTGCAGCCGGGCGAGGAGAAATACGCCTATTCCTTCGCCATCCCGATGAACACCAAGGGTCTGAAGATCCTGTCGCGCAAGTCCTATGAGGCGGCCGCGCCCTCGGTGTTCGACAATCCCCTGTCGAGCCGTTTCGACGAGAATGACGCGGTGCTCTATTTCGACGACGTCAAGGTGCCGTGGGAGCGGGTCTTCGTCGTCGACAATGTCGAGATGTGCCAGAAGCAGTTCCACGCGACCCCGGCGCATGTCTATCAGAACTACCAGGCGATGATCCGCCTGTCGGTGAAGCTGCGGTTCCTGATCGGCATCGCCAAGCGCACCGCCGACATGAACGGCGTGGTGAACTTCCCGCAGGTGCGCGAGACGCTCGGCCAATTGGCGGCGGAAGTCGGCATGGTCGATGCGCTGATCGCCTGCATGGAGGTGCAGGGATCGCAGCGCGGCGCCTATTTCGTGCCGCATACCCATACGCTTTATGCCGCCCAGACCCTGACCCAGCAGCTCTATCCCAAGGTGATGACCACGCTGCGGGAGCTCGCGGGCGGCGGCATGATCATGCTGCCGTCGTCGATCCACGATTTCCAGAACCCGGAGCTCGCCGGCCTGATCGAGAAGACCCAGCAGTCGCCGGCGGCCAGCGCCGTCGACAAGGTGAAGTTCTACAAGCTCGCCTGGGACGCCGTCGGCTCGGAATTCGCCTCGCGCCACACCCAGTACGAGATGTTTTATGCCGGCGCGACTTTCGTCACCAAGGGCCATTCCTACCGGAGCTACGACTGGGCGCGGGCCGACCGCGCGCTCAATCTGATGCTCGACGGCTATGCGCTCGGCGACGAGGTGCCGGGGCGCGCCGCGGCCCCCGCCGCCTGATCGCAGACACCAATTCCAGGGAGCCAAGGCATGGCCATCAACAAGCTGCACGACGAATTCCATAGCCTCGACATGGCGAATGGCTGGGCGGTGCCCGAGGGTTATCCGGCCGGCATCAAGCAGAAGATCCTGTCGGGTGCGCTCGACGAGCCGAACCGCCGGGGCAGCCGCACGCGGCTGCTGAAATTCGACGCCGGCACCTTCACCACCAAGCCCTTCGTGCATGACTATTGGGAAGAGGTGTTCCTGGTCTCCGGCGACCTCACCGTCGGCAATGACGAGGCCGGTGAGGGCGGCACGCCGTTCCAGCCCTTCACCTATGCCTGCCGCCCGCCCGGCGCCTTCCACGGCCCGTTCAAGTCGGAGACCGGCTGCCTGCTGCTCGAGATCCACTATTTCGACCCGGCCTGAGCGGGCGTTCCGGCGGTGTGAGGCAGGATCCGCATTCGAAAGGCCCGTCACGGCTCGCGTGGCGGGTCTTTTTCTTGGCGCCTCGGCTTTCACCGCGTCATGGCCGTGCTTGTCACGGCCATCCACGTCTTCGGTGGTCAAGACAATGCGTGGATGACCGGCCCAAGGCCGGTCATGACGGATGGGGCGGAAAGCGGCGTATCCGGCGGTGCTGGCGACAGGTTCCCGTTGTCTAAAGCGCGTCGGATTGCCGGGCTTCAACAGAGCGAGGCATGCGGCCAGTCGACACAAGCTCTACGTCACCCCCGGGCGAGCGTAGCGAGCGGAAGGGGGGCCAGGGGGTGCAGGACACGCTCCCCAACGCTGCAAAATCACCGCGACGCATGCGCTGATGACGCGGCCTGTTGGCTCCTGGACCCCCCTTCCGCTCGCTGCGCTCGCCCGGTGGGGACGTCGTGCTTGGCTTGAAAGCGAAGAGCAGGCAGCTCGCCACGAAGGAACCGACTTCCTCTTCCGAGCCCGCCTCACAGCTGCCTGACGATATGGCCGCGATAGCCGGCGATATGGGCCCGCATAGCCTGTTCGGCGGCATCGGCGTCGCGGGCCCGCAGCGCCGCGACGATGGCCCGGTGCTCGGTGATGACGCGCCGGTGCTGTTCGGCGTCGCGCAGCGACATGAACCAGACGCGCAGCGATCGGTCGTGCAGATGCGCCAATATCTCCGCCAGGACCGGATTGCCGGCGCTGGTGGCGATCACCTGGTGGAACCGGCGGTCGAGCAGCATGAGCCGGGAAATGTCGCGGGCCCGCGCCGCCCGGCCGGCCTCGTCGACATTCTCGTCGAGTTCGGTGATGTCCCGCGGTGTCGCGCGTTCGACCGCCAGGCGCACGCAATGGCTCTCGTTGACGAGGCGCACGCTGGCGATGTCGAGCACCTCGTCCAGGCTGATCGGCCGGACCAGGATGCCCTTGCGCGGCAGGACCTCGACCAGGCCGTCGCGGGCGAGGCGAATGAAAGCCTGGTGCACCGGGGTGCGGCCGAGGCCGAGCGCGGCGCTGACCACCGCCTCGCTCAGGCATTCGCCGGGGCGGTAGGCGCAGGTGATCAGGCGGTGCTTGAGCGTCTGATAAGCCAGGTCGTTGCACGACGTCGCCGCCGGTGGGAATGCCGCCGGTTGCCTTGCCGCGTCATGTGGACCGTCGCTCAAGGTGTCCGGCCGCGGTCAGGCGAGCGGCAGGACGACGACGTCATAGCCGTGCCGGATGCGACGGCCGAGCACCGGATCCTCGATCTCGAAGTCGAAGCGGTCGGCGGCGCGAATGCCGCCATGGGCGGCAAGCGTACCGCCGAACATGGCGGTCGCCTCGGGCAGGGACGGGCCGCCGGCATAGCCGCCGACCACCGTGTCGGGCGGCAGCATCGTGTCGACCGGCCCTTCCTGATAGAGCACGCGGCTGCCGCCGATGGTGGCCCAGGAGCGCAAGATCAGGCGGTCCCAGTGGTCCTTGACGTCGTCGAGCAGCCACAGCTTCGGCGCCACCGGCTTCTCGCACATCTGCTTCGACACGGTGACGTCATAGGTCTCGACCCGCCGGTCGGTATGATCCGAGCCGACGCCGACATAGGTCACGCCGCCGGCGTTGAGCAGCATGAACTCGACCTCGCCGCTCGACTCGCGCCCCGAGACCTCGATCCGGCCGGCGGTGGTGAGCCGGCTCGCGGCCACCCGGTAATAGACCGGCGTGGTCGCCGGGCGCCTGACGCCGAGTTCTTCCAGCTCGGCAATGTGTTTTTCCCGCGCCACCGGATCGCGGCCGGTCCAGCCGGCGATCACGGCGTGGTCGATGGTGAAGGTCTCGGTGCCAGGCTGGCGCTTGCGCTGGACGGAAAAGAGCAGGGACGAGGTCATGGGTGGTTCCGCTGTTGGTGAAGCCGGCGGGGCAATGGCCCGCCGACAGGGGTCAGGAGGCCGAGCGCCGGTCGAGCAGGACCCATTTTCCGTCCTTCACCTCGATGACATAGACCGGCTTGATCGCGTCGCCGTCGGCATCGAAGCTGATCGGCCCTTCCAGCGCCGGATAGTTCTTCAGGGCGCGCAGGGCATCGCGGATCTGCACACGCTCCTCGGCCGCCTGGGCCGGATTGCCGGTGACCTTGGCGAGTTTCATTGCCTCGGCATAGAGGTAGACGATGTCATAGACGGAAGCGTCGAACTGGTTCGGCTCGGTGCGCGCCAGGCCCGCCGCCTTGGCCCGCCTGGCGAAGGCCTCGGCAAAGGCCCTGGTGCGCTGGTCGACGTCGCGGAAGAAGGTCGTGCCGATGGTCATGGTCTCGCCGGCGCCGTCCATGCGGGCCGGCAGGTCGGGATCGGCAATGGTCGTGCCGCCGATGACGCGGGTCCTGACGCCTTGCCGGCGCAATTCCTTGGCGAGGTTGATGGCGCCTTCCGGCGGCGCGCCGAGGCCGACGATGTCGGGTTTCATCTGGGCGAGCCGCGACACCTGCGGCGACAGGTCGAAGGCGTTCAGCTGGAAATCGACCGAGCCGAGGATCGGTACGCCGTGTTTCGGCATGAGCGTCGGCAGCACGGTGATGCCGATCGATTTCGACACCGTGTCGTCGGAGGCAAAGGCGATCGCGCCGGAGCCGGCCGCCAGCCCCTTGGCCTTGATCGCGGCCAGCACCTGGTCGATGACCTGGCCCTCGTCGGTGGTGTTGCGGAAGGCGAAGCGGAAACCCTTGGCGAGGCTCGGGGCGGACGAGGCCATCGACATCTGCGGAATGCCGGCGCGGTCGCCGGCCGGGAAGGCGACCCGCACCTCGCTCGACGAGAACGGCCCGATAATGGCCAGCGCCTTGTTGTCCTCGGCGAGCTGGCGCACCGCGAGCTGGGCCTGGCGCGGCTCGCCGCCGGTGTCGAACTTGACCACTTTCAGACGTTTGCCGTTGATCCCGCCTGACGCGTTGATCTCCTCGACCGCGAAATCGACCGCCACCTCGTTGGCCGCGGCCAGGCTGACATAGGGGCCGGTCTTGGCCATGGAATAGCCGAGGATCAGCTCCTGCGGTCCGGCGGCCTTGGCACCCGACATGAGGGCGAGGCCGGCGCCGGCGGCGAGAACTTGACGTCGTGTCTGCATGGGTCGGATCCTCCAGTGGTCGAAGTTCAGTTTGTCGTGACGGGGCTCGGTGCGGGTTTGGTGGCGCCGAGATAGGCGGCCTGCAGGGCCGGGTCGGCGGCGAGCTGGCGCGGATCGCCGGCCATCAGCACGCGGCCGAGCTCGAGCACCGTGGCGCTGTCGGCCGCGGCCAACGCCTTGCCGGTGTTCTGCTCCACCAGCAGGATGGTCAGGCCGTCGCGGTTGAACTCGCCGAGCAGATCGAACAGGCGCTCGACGAACAATGGCGACAGGCCGAGCGAGGGCTCGTCCAGCATCATCAGGCGCGGCTTGGCCATCAGCGCTCGGCCGATCGCCAGCATCTGCTGCTCGCCGCCGGAAAGGCACGAGGCCGTCATGGTCCGGCGCCCGGCGAGATTGGGAAAGCGCTCGTAGATCATCTCGATCTCGCGCCGGACGGCCGCGCCGTCACGGCGCAGATGCGCGCCGAGCCGGAGGTTTTCCTCGATGGTCAGCGAGATCAGGATGCGCCGGCCCTCCGGCACCAGCACGATGCCCTGGGCGAGCCGCGCATGGGCAGGAGCGCGGGCGATCTCGGAGCCGGCAAAACGAATGCCGCCTCGTGCCGCCCTGGCGGTGCCGATGACGGCGCGCAACAGCGTGCTCTTGCCGGCGCCGTTGGCGCCGAGCACGGTGGCGATCTCGCCTTCGCGCACGCTCAGCGAGACGCCCGAAAGCGCCCGGATGCGGCCATAGTCGACGGCGAGATCGGAGATTTCGAGGAGCGCCATGGGTCAGATCCCTCCCGTCGTGCCGAGATAGGCTTCGCGCACCCGCGGGTCGCGCTGGATGTCGGCGAGCGCGCCTTCGGCGATCTTCTCGCCGAAGTTCAGCACCACCACGTGTTCGCAGAGGCTGTCGACGAAATGCATGTCGTGCTCGACCACCAGCAAGGTCACGCCACGCGCCTTGAGCGCCATGAGATGCTCGCGCAGCGTCTCGGTCTCACTCGGATTGAGGCCTGCGGCCGGTTCGTCGAGCAGCAGCAGGGTCGGCTTGGCGAGCGTCGCGCGCACCAGGTCGATCCGCTTGCGCACGCCATAGGAGAGCGAAGCCACCGGCGCATCGGCAAAGCCTTCGAGGCCCCATTCCTCCAGCGCGGCGCGGGCCTCGCGCCGCCAGCGGTGATCGGCGAACAGCCGGAACGGGCTGGCCAGGTCCCGAAGGCCCCTGGTCTGCACGTGCTGCCCGACCAGCAGGTTCTCGATGACCGAGAGATGGGTCATCAGGCGGATGTTCTGGAAGCTGCGCGACAGGCCGAGCCGGATGCGCCGGCGCGACGGCACGGTCGTGACGTCATGGCCGTCGACGCTGATCCGGCCGCCGGTGACGCCATAGACGCCGCTGATCAGGTTGAACACCGTGGTCTTGCCGGCGCCGTTCGGCCCGATCAGCGCGGTCGCCTCGCCGCGCCGGACCTCGAAGCTCAGGTCGCGCACCACCTGCAGGGCGTTGAACGATTTCGACAGGTTGGCGATCGACAGGACGGGATGGGAGGAGGTCGTCATCGGGCACCTCCCGCACGGCGCTTGAGGCGGGTGAACAGGTCGGTGGTGACGAGCCCTTGTGGCCGCGCGGCCATGATCAGGATGATGAGGGCGGCGAAGGCCGCGTAGCGCCATTGCGAGCTGGTGCGCAGCAGTTCCGGCAGCAGCGTGAAGAAGGCCGCGCCGACCAGCGGCCCCCACACCGTCTGGGTGCCGCCGAGCAGCACGTAGAGCGCGGTATAGACACTCAGCAGCACGCTGAAATGCTGCGCCTCGACGAAGCTGAAGTGATGGGCGTAGAAGCCGCCGCCAATGCCGGCGATGACCGCGCCGATGGTGAAGGCGGCGACCTGCAGGCCGCGGACATTGAGGCCGAGCAGGTCGGCCACCACCACGTCGCTTTTGACCGCTGTCAGATAGAGCGCGAAGCGCGTGCGCGAGATCAGGAACACCACGAGCAGGATCGCCGCGGCGGCGCCGATCACCCAGGGCGCGCCGACAAAGGTTGTGACCGGATAGCCGGCGGCCGCGCCGACCGCCTCGACATTGAGGAAGATCGCGGCGATCAGCTGGCCGAGCGCGAAGGTGGCGAGCGCCAGGTAGATGCCGTGGGTGCGCAGCACCGGCACGGCGACGGCAAGCGCGACGAGCCCGGCGAGCAGCCCGCCGGCGGGGATCGCCAGCGCGACCGACCAGCCGAATTCGTTGGTCAGATAGGCCGCCGCATAGGCGCCGATCGCCATGAAGCCGGCAATGCCGAGATTGAGCTGGCCGGCGGCGAGCGGCAGATAGACCGCATAGGCCGCGATGATGTTGAACGACAGGATGACGAGTATGCCGAGCTGATAGCTGGTCATCACAGCTTCTCCCGCGCGAGGTTGGCGCCGAGCAGGCCCTGCGGCCGGATGACCAGGATGACCAGGAGCAGGCCGTAGACGGTGATGTTGACCATGTTGGCGCCGAGGAAATGGATGGAGAGGACCTCGGCGAGGCCAATGATCATGCCGCCGAGAATGGCGCCCCAGATGCTGCCCATGCCGCCGATGATCATGGCGGCGACGCCCTTGAAGCCGACCACTTCGCCCATGAAGGGCGAGGCCTGTTGGTAGTTCATGGCGAAGAGGATGCCGCCCATGGCGGTGAACACCGCCGAGAACACGAAGACCTGCGGGATCAGCCGGGAGACGTTGACGCCGAGCAAGGTGGCGGTCTCGCGGCTCTCGGCGATGGCGCGGATGCGCCGGCCGGCATTGGTCGCCTTCAGGAAGACCGACAATCCCGCGACCAGGGCGAGCGCGACCAGGAGGCTGATCAACTGGGCGCTGCCGATCACCAGGCCGGCGACGCGAATGTTGAAATCCGGGATCAGGGCCGGAAAGGACTGCTGGTCGGAGCCGAAACGGATCAGCACCAGGTTTTCCAAGAGCACCAGGAAGCCGAGCGAGCTGACCAGCGGGATCTCCGGATCGCCCTCGGCCATCAGGCGATAGGACAGGCGCTCGACCAGGAGCGCGACGGCGGCGGCGGCGGCGAGCGCGGTGACGATGGCGACCGTCCAGTGCCAGCCGGCGGCCAGCATGGCCCAGCTGACCATGCCGCCGACCATGAACAGGCCGGGGATCGAGAAGTTCAGGAAATTGAGGATGCCGATGGCGATCGTGAAAGCCACGGCAACGAGCACATAGATGCTCCCCAGCATCGACCCGTTGACGATCTGCTGCGCCAGCATGGGCACTCTCCTCGCTTGAGAATTATCATTCTTAATTAGCTTTAGAAGAAAGCTATCTAAAATCGAAGTCAAGCTGAAATTTCATACGCCGCGCAGCCGGCGGAGGCAGGACGCGTGCCTCGGCCCGCGGCAGATCGTCGAGATTTCGGGCAATGGGATCCGGCAGCGGGGGTCGCGGCGGCTGCTTGGCATGATGGCTGCGAATTGGGGCACCCGACCTTTGCGGCAGCATGGTCCGCGCGCCGGTCAGGCGGCGTGGGATGCCGCGGCCGGCCCGCCACGCCTGCGACATGTTGGCGCATATCTCCTCAGGCAATTTGGCATGACCGTTCGGCTTGCCTCCTGCCTGCCTGGAACTATTCTGAACTCCGATAGCTGACGCCGCCCCGCGTTCCCCGGAACGCTTCTGCGTTCCTCGGAACCTTTCAGATGGCCGGACGCGATATCAAGGCAAGCCTGACCCGCCGGCACATGCTGGTTTCCACGGTGAGCTTCCTGGCCATGACGGCATCCAGCGGGGTGGGCGCCCGGGTGATCTCCGGCGGCGTGCCCTGGGCGCCGAACGCGGCCTCGCCGCCGACGCCCGTCGTTCCCGGCGGCTGGCTCTACTTGACCGGTCCCGAGGCCGCGGCCATCGAGGCGATCGTCGAGCGCCTGATCCCGGCCGATGAACTGGGGCCGAGCGGCAAGGACGCCGGCTGCGCCGTGTTCATCGACCGCCAGCTCGCCGGCCCCTATGGCGGTGCGGAAATGCTTTACATGCGGCCGCCCTTCGTCAAGGTCGCGCCGGAATTCGGCATCCAGTCGGAGCTGCCGCCGGCCGCGCAATACCGGGTCGGCCTGAAGGCGCTCGACACCTATTGCCGCACGAGTTTCAGCAAGCCCTTCGCCGAATTGCCGCCGGCCCAGCGCGACGAGGTGCTGACCGCGCTGGAAAAGGGCAGCGTCACGCTCGACGGCATCGAGGCGCGCGCCTTTTTCAACCTGGTCCATCAGAACACCATGGAAGGGTTCTTCGCGGATCCGATCTATGGCGGCAACCGCGACATGGCGGGCTGGAAACTGATCGGCTTTCCCGGCGCCCGCTACGACTACCGCGACCATATCGACAAGCCCAACCAACCCTATCCCTTGCCTCCGGTCGGCCTTCAGGGCCGGCCCGGATGGACGCCGGCCCGCTGATCGTTCCGCCATCGCAGGCGGCGTTCCGGCGCCCGGCCGCATGATGAAGAGGACTGTGAGATGGCGCGAAAACTGCCCGCCAAGGACGTCGTCGTCATCGGCCTGGGCTGGACCGGATCGCTGCTGGCGCATGAGCTGACCGATGCCGGGCTCGACGTCGTCGCCATTGAGCGCGGGCCCTGGCGCGATACCGCCACCGATTTCGCCCCGACCCAGGATCCGGATGAATTGCGTTATGCGATCCGGCTCGACCTGTTCCTGCGTCCGGCCCAGGAAACCTTCACGCTGCGCCACAACCTGATGGCGACGGCGGCGCCGATCCGCTGGTTCGGCGCCTTCATCGTCGGCAACGGCGTGGGCGGCGCAGGCGTACATTGGAACGGCCAGACCTGGCGCTTCCTGGAAACCGACTTCGTCCTGAAGAGCCATCTGACCGAGCGTTACGGCGCGAGCGCCTTGCCCGAGGACATGACGATCCAGGACTGGGGCGTCACCTATGCCGACCTGGAGCCGTTCTACGACAAGTTCGAGCGCATCGCCGGCGTGTCCGGCAAGGCCGGCAACATCAAGGGTCAGAAGCAGCCCGGCGGCAACCATTTCGAAGGGCCGCGCTCCAGCGAATATCCGCTGCCGCCTTTGAAGGAGAGCGCCGCCACCGCCCTGTTCGGCCAGGCCGCGCGCGGCATGGGCTACAACACCTTCATCCGGCCGGCGGCCAATACCTCGGAGGCCTATACCAACCCGCTCGGCATCACCATGGGCCCCTGCACCTATTGCGGCTTCTGCGAGCGTTTCGGCTGCGGCAATTATTCCAAGGGCAGTCCGCAGACCTGCGTGCTGCCGGTGCTGATGCGCAAATCCAATTTCACCTTGCGCAGCGAGAGCGAGGTGCTGCGCATCAACAAGGACGCTTCCGGCAAGGTGGCGACCGGGGTGACCTTCGTCGATGCCAGCGGCGAGGAATTCGAGCAACCGGCGGCCCTGGTGCTGGTCTGCGCCTATGGCCTGCACAATGTCCGGATGATGCTCCTGTCGGGCATCGGCAAACCCTATGATCCCAAGACCGGCGAAGGCACCGTCGGGCGCAACTATGCCTATCAGTCGGCCGGCGGCGCCGGCCTGCTGTTCGAGGGCAAGACCTTCAACCCGTTCATCGGAGCGGGCTCGCTCGGCACCGCCATCGACGATTTCAACGGCGACAATTTCGACCATGCTGGCTTGGGCTTCCTCGGCGGCGCCAGCATCACCTGCGCCAATACCCATGGCCGGCCCATCGCCTCCTCGGCCAATGGCCTGGCCGGCGGGCCGCGCTGGGGCTCGGCCTGGAAGAAGCAGCTCACCGCGACCTACCAGAACGCCACATCGGTGGGCGGCCAGGGCAGCGTCTACAGCTACCGCGACCGCTATCTCGACCTCGACCCGACCTATACCGATCGCTTCGGCCGGCCGCTTTTGCGCATGACCTTCGACTGGCACGACAACGAAAAGAAGATGACGCGCTACATCGCCCAGCGCTGCGCCGAGATCGGCAAGGCAATGGGGGCGAAGACGATCCGGCCGAGTTCGCTGCCCGAGCATTTCAACGTCGTGCCCTATCAGAGCACGCACAATACCGGTGGCGCGATCATGGGCTCCGATCCCAAGACCAGCGCGGTCAACCGCTACCTGCAGAGCTGGGACGTACACAATGTCTTCGTCTTCGGCGCCTCGGCCTTCCCGCAGAACGCCGGCTACAATCCGACCGGCACGGTGGGCGCCCTGGCGCTCTGGGCGGCGGATGCCATCCGCACGCAATATCTTAGGAATCCCGGCCCCCTGGTACAGGCGTGACGACGATGAAGCGCGCAACCGCCGTCCTCGGCCTTCTCGCCGGTCTTCTGGGTCTGGGTTCGACCGGCTCGAGCGCCGCCGAACAGGATTTCGTCACCATTCAGCGCGGCCGCTATCTCGCCACCGTCGGCGACTGCATTTCCTGCCACACCGCCCCGGGCGGCGTTCCCTTTGCCGGTGGCCGCCCGCTCGAGACACCCTTCGGCATGCTGGTGACGCCCAATCTGACGCCGGATCCGGCGACCGGGCTCGGCAACTGGACCGATGCGGAATTCCTGCGCGCCATGCGCGAGGGCATCGGCCGCGGCGGCAAGCGGCTCTATCCGGCGCTGCCCTACAGCTATTACACCAAGGCGACCCGCGACGACCTCCTGGCGATCAAGGCCTATCTCGCCACCCTCAACCCCGTGGTCAATCCGGTCCAGGTCAACCAGCTGCCTTTCCCGTTCAGCATCCGCTTCTCCATGTGGGGCTGGAACATGCTGTTCTTCACGCCGGGCGAATATCGCGCGGTCGCGGCCAAATCGGCGGAATGGAACCGCGGCGCCTATCTGGTCGAGGGGCTCGGCCATTGCGGCGCCTGCCACACGCCGCGCAATTCGCTCGGCGGCGAAAACACCACCGCGGCCTTTTCCGGCGGCACGCTGATCGGCTGGCACGCGCCCAATCTCGGCCGCGACCTGCGCACCGGCATCGGCGGCTGGTCGGCCGAAGAGATCGTCGAATATCTCAAGACCGGCCGCAACCAGCGCACGACCGCCTCCGGACCCATGGCCGAGGTCGTCTATTTCTCGACCCAGCACATGACCGAGGCCGACCTGAAGGCGATCGCCACCTATCTGAAGGACCTGCCGGCGGTGACCCCCGCCGTGTCGGCCGCGCCGCCCTTGGCCGAAACCGATCCGGTGATGGTGGCCGGCAAGGCGATCTATCTCGACAATTGCTCGGCCTGCCACGTCTCGTCGGGCGCCGGCGTGGCACGCATGTTTCCCGCGCTCCGGGGCAGCGCCGTGGTCCAGGCACCCGACAGCACGACACTCGTCAGGGTGATCAGCCAGGGCGTGCGCGCGGCCTCCACCGCCACGGCGCCGACCGCGCCGGCCATGCCTCCCTTCGACTGGAAGCTGAACGACGAGCAGATCGCCGCGGTGCTGACCTATATCCGCAATGCCTGGGGCAATGCGGCCCCGGCGGTCTCGCCGTCGCTGGTCACGTCTTTGAAACACAATCTCAGCCCTGACGGCGCGACGCCCTGATCGATGCCGATCGGATGGAGCGGCGCGGCGCGCCGCAGGAAGCCCGGTATTGCCATGGCGATGTGCTCATGGGCCCTGCCGATGACGCTGGCCGATGCGCAAGAGCTGCGGCCGGAACAGGCGAAGGACCGGCCGCCGGGAGGCGGCAGGGCGGCGTCATTCCCGGCGATGCGGCGAATTCAACCGGGCGGTTGCGCAGTATCCATCAATTTTGAAGCTTTCTGATTGCTTGGCAATGGCGCCGGATCAGTGGTTAGATCGGAACAAGGCTCTCGCATTTTCCTTTGACCGACAGCGGACTGTTTTCAGCCCGACCGTGCAAAAGGGTAAAACAGCATGCGTGCATCCTTCTTGTTCCGGGCCACCATTCTCGTCGCGCCGATCTTATGGGCAGCGCCGGCCGCCGCGCAGTTTGGCCCGGCGGGGCCGCCCGCGGTCGGTGTCGTGGCGGCCGAGCTTCGACCGATGACCGAGACGACCGAGATCAACGGGCGGATCCAGGCGCGGCAACGGGTCGATCTGGTTGCGCGCGTCACCGCCTTCTTGAACGAGCGGCTGTTCGTCGAAGGCGCCGAGGTCAAGGAGGGCGAGCTGCTCTATCGCCTCGAGCGCGCGCCGTTCCAGGCCGACGTCGAAGCCAAGCAGGCCGCCGTCGCCCAGGCCCAGGCCCAGCTCGAAAATGCCAATCTCACGCTGGCCCGGGCCCAGGAGCTGCTGCAGCGAACCGCCGGCACCCAGGTCGCGGTCGACAGCGCCCAGGCGACGCAGCGCGTGGCCGCCGCCCAGGTGCAGGCAGCCCAGGCGCAATTGCACCAGTCGCAGATCAATCTCGACTACACGGAAATCCGCTCGCCCATCGCCGGCCGCATCGGCCGCACCGCGATCACCACCGGCAATGTCGTCGGCCCGACCAGCGGCGCCCTGGCGACGGTGGTCAGCGCCGACCCCATGTATGTGGTTTTCCCGGTTGCCGTGCGCCGCATCCTGGAGCTGCGCGATCGCTATGCCGACAAGGGCGGCTTCGACGCCGTGACGATGCGCCTCCGGCTGCCCAATGGCCGGATGTATGGCCAGACCGGCAAGCTCGACTTCGTCGATATCGCCGTCGCCAAGGATACCGACACCATCATGCTGCGCGGCACGATCGCCAATCCGGTCATCCAGATGGTCGGCACCAGCCCGCTGCACGAACTGACCGATGACGAATTCGTCACCGTCTCGCTCGAGGCCGTGCAGCCGCAGAGCGTGCTGGCCATCCCGCGTTCGGCCGTTCTGACCGACCAGCAGGGCGACTACGTCTATGTCGTCAATGCCGAGAACCGGGCCGAGCAGCGGCGCGTGCGGCTCGGCCAGTCGACGCCCGCCGTCGCCGCCGTCCTCGACGGCCTGAAACAGGGCGAGCAGGTGATCGTCGAGGGCATCCAGCGTGTGCGGCCGAACATCGTGGTGGCGCCCGCACCGGCCGCACCGACGCCGGCGGGAAGGTGACGCCATGATCTCGTCGCTGTTCATCGATCGTCCCCGCATGGCGATCGTCATCGCCATCGTCATTTCGCTCGCCGGGCTGCTCGCCCTCTCGCGCATTCCGGTGGCCCAGCTGCCCGACATCGTCCCGCCGCAGGTCCAGGTCTCGGCCGTCTATCCCGGGGCATCGGCGGCGGTGCTGGAATCGACCGTGGCGCAGCCGATCGAGTCGAAGATCGTCGGCGTCGACAAGATGATCTACATGAAGAGCAGCAGCGGCAGCGACGGCAGCTACAACCTGACCATCAGCTTCGCGCTCGGCACCGATCCGGACATCAACACGGTCAATGTCAACAATCGCGTCCAGACTGCGATGGCCACCTTGCCGCAGGAGGTCCAGCTGCAGGGCCTGACGGTCCAGAAGCGCTCGTCCTCGATCCTGCAATTCATTTCGCTTTACGACGAGAGCGGCACGTTCGACCCGCTGTTCATCACCAACTACGCCCTGATCAATGTCATGGACGAGCTGTCGCGCACGCCCGGGGTCGGGCAGGCGAGCCTGTTCGGCCTGCAGAACTATTCGATGCGCATCTGGTTCGATACGACGCGGCTGACCAGCCTCGGCCTGGCGCCCTCCGATGTCATTCGGGCCGTGCAGACGCAGAACATCCAGGCACCGGTCGGCCGCCTCGGCGCGCGGCCGGTGCCGGCCGACCAGCAATTCCAGCTCAACGTGCAAACCCGCGGGCGTCTCGCCACGCCGGAGGAATTCGGCGCGATCGTCATTCGGGCCAATCCCGACGGCTCGGTGCTGCGGGTGAGCGATGTGGCCCGCATCGAGCTCGGCGCCCAGAACGAGGATACCTATAGCCGCCTCAACGGCAATCCGGCCGTGGTCATGGCGATCTATCTGGCGCCCGGCGCCAACGCCATCCGGGTGGCCGCGGCGGTCAATGCGACGCTGGCCAAGGTGGGCGGGCGCTTTCCGGCCGGATTGAAGGTGCGGGTCGTTCACGATTCGACGATTTTCGTCACCGACACGATCAATGCGGTCATTCAGGCGCTGCTCGAAGCCTTCGTGCTCGTCGCCCTCGTGGTGTTCCTGTTCCTGGGAAACCTGCGCGCGACCGTCATTCCGATCATCGCCATTCCGGTCAGCCTGGTCGGCAGCTTCGTCATCCTGCTGGCGCTCGGCTATTCGGCCAATACCGTCTCGCTGCTGGCGCTGGTGCTGGCCGTCGGCATCGTGGTGGACGATGCCATCGTCGTCGTCGAGAATGTCGAGCGCGTTATGGAGGAGGAGCCGGATCTTTCGCCGGCCGATGCCACCAAGAAGGCCATGGCCCAGGTGACCGGGCCGATCATCGGCATCACCCTGGTCCTGCTCTCGGTCTTCGTGCCGATCGCCTTCATCTCCGGCATCTCGGGCGAATTGTTTCGCCAGTTCGCGGTCACCATCAGCGCTTCCGTGCTGATCTCGGCGGTCAATGCCCTGACCCTGTCGCCGGCGCTCTGCGCCGTCTTTCTGCGCCACTCCGGTCCGCGCCGCGGGGTGATGGGGCGCATCGGCCAAGGCATCGATTGGGTGCGCGACGGCTATGCCACAGTGGTGCGCAAGACCTTGCGCCTGTCGGTCCTGTCGATCGTGCTGGTCGCGGTTTTCGGCCTGGGCGTCGCCGGGCTGTTGCGCCTGACCCCCACCGGCTTCCTGCCCGAAGAGGATCAGGGCGCCTTCTTCATCAACGTGCAACTGCCCGACGGGGCATCGGTCAACCGGACCAGCGAGGCGGTTCGCCAGGTCGAGGACATCCTGAAAGCCATGCCGCAGGTCCAGGATACGGTCGCCATCATCGGCTATTCGCTGCTGGACGGCTATTCGGCCAGCAACAATGCCTTCCTGCTCGCCAGGCTGAAGCCATTCGCCGACCGCACCCAGGCCGTGGACTCCGCGCAGGCGCTGATCGGAAGGCTGTTCGGCGCCGTGCAGCAGATCCGCACCGCCAATGTCCTGCCGTTCAACCTGCCGCCGGTGGTGGGGCTGTCGACCACCGGCGGTTTCGAATATCAGCTCGAAAACTTGGAAGGCGCGGATCCGGTGGCGATGGCCAGCGTGGTCCAGGGTCTCGTCGCCGCGGCCAATCAGGACCCGCGGCTCGCCCGCGTATTCTCGACCTATGGCGCCAGTGCGCCCTCCGTCTATCTCGATATCGACCGCGACAAGGCCCAGTCCCTGGGCCTGACCCTCAGCGACGTCTTCGTCACCCTGCAAGCCACGCTCGGCGGATATTTCATCAACAATTTCAACTTGTTCGGCCGGACGTGGCAAGTCAATCTGCAGGCCGAGGCGGCCGACCGGCGTGACGTCTCGGCGCTCTGGAACATCTTCATCCGGAGTTCGCAGGGCGCCATGGTGCCGCTGCAATCGATCGCCGCGGTGCGCACCGTCACCGGGCCGCAGGTGATCACGCGTTACAACAATTACCGTTCGGTGACGATCAATGGCAGCCCGGCTCCGGGCGTTGCCTCGGGCACGGCGCTCGCCGCCATGGCCGAGGTCTCGGCGAAGACGCTGCCGCCCGGCTATGCCTTCGAATGGACCGGCACGGCCTATCAGGAGCAAGGGGCGAGCGGCCAGACCACGGTCGTCCTGGGCATGGCCTTGCTGTTCGCCTTCCTGTTCCTGGTCGGCCTCTATGAGAGCTGGATCGTGCCGATCCCGGTCCTGCTCTCGGTTGTCGTCGGTGTTCTCGGCGCGATCGCCGGGGTCCTGGTCGCCAGGCTTACGGTCGATCTCTATGCCCAGATCGGCCTGATCGTGCTGATCGCGCTGGCCGCGAAGAACGCCATCCTGATCGTCGAATTCGCCAAGGAACAGCACGAGCAGGGACTGAGCATCGCCGATGCCGCGGCGCTGGGCGCCAAGATGCGCTTTCGCGCGGTGCTGATGACCTCGATCGCCTTCATCCTCGGGCTGGTGCCTCTGGTCTGGGCCACCGGCGCGTCGCAGATCGCGCGCCACGCGGTCAGTACGCCGGTCTTCGCGGGCATGATCGCGGCCAGCAGCATCGGGCTCTTCCTGATCCCCATGCTCTATGTCTTCTGGGAGACCGTGCGGGAACGGAGCGGCGCGTTTTTCCGCCGGCGCGACAGGGCCCCCCAGCCGCGGCCCGAGGGGTAGTCCGGCCGGCTCCCGGAGCTCGGACCCGGTCTGCGGCGATCAGATATAGGGGCGCCGTTCACGTTGCAGGAAGCCCGGCGTCGCCATGTCGGGGTCGGACAGGGGCGCGCCGCGCAGGCTGGCCGGCGGGTCGATCGCGGCGGTCCACTCGGGGCGGGCCTGTTCCATCGCGGCGAGCTTGGCCGGGACCGGGCCGGTCTGGGCTGCCTGCCAGCGCTGGATCAGCGCCTTCATCGCCTCGGGTCCTTCGCGGCGGATGACCGATGGCGCGCAGCCGAATGTCGCCCGGAACAGCCGGTTGAAATGCGAAATGTCCGAAAAGCCGCTTTCGGTCGCGACAATGGTGATGGTCTTGTCGGAATTGGCCAAGAGCCAGAGGCCGTAGAAGACCCTGAGGTCGCGCGAGAATTCCTGGATGCTCTTGCCGACGACCTTGCGAAAGATCCGCTCGAGCTGGCGCTTCGACAAGCCGACGGTGTGGGCGATGTCGTCGACCTTCTGCGGCGTGCTGAGGTTCTGTTCGATCAGCAGCATGGCGCGGCGCACCCTGGTATCGTCGACCGCGCCGGCGCTCGGCGGCTGCGGCTGGGCGCCGGCCGCCGGCCGTGCCTTGTCGGTCACCATGATGTGCAGGCTCTTCTGGGCCCGGCCGGGGCCCAGATGCCGCTCGACCATCCAGGCGCCGAGATCGAGCGCCGCCAGACCCCCGGCGCAGGTGATGAACGGGCCGTCCTCGACGAACAATTGGTCGGCCACCGGCACCATGTCGCCATAGCGGTCGATCAGGTCGGGCAGGTGATACCAGCTGACGCAGCATTTGCGGCCACGCATCAGCTGGGCCTCGGCCAGCGCGAAGCTGCCGGTGCAGACGCCGGCGATCGAAACATTCCTGGCCGCCGCCTGGCGCAGGAAATCCAGCGTCTTGGGATGATAGGTCGTGCCGCGGTCGACCAGGCCGCCGATGACCACGATATAGTCGAAGCGCTCGGGGCGGTCGAAGGTCTCCCAGGGCAGGACCTGCAAGCCGCAGCTGGCGGTGATCGGGCTGAGATCCGGCGCCAGCACGCTCCAGGAGCAGCGCTCCGGCCGGCTCCGGTCCCCCTCGTCGGCGGCCAGCCGCAACAGGTCCATGATCGCCGAAAAGGCGATCAGGGTGAAATTGGGCAAGAGCACGAAGCCGACCGACAATTGGCGCCGGGGCGCCTTGCCGGTGGGAAGGCCGCGATGGTGACCGAACTCTGCCATGCGTCCTCCGGAATGGCCGCGCTCGGGCGAGCCTATCAGTCCGGGAAACAACAGCAAGGATCGGGCCAATTATTCGACCTCGGCCGGGAGCTTCGCGAGGTCGGGGCAGGTCAATGGGCACCGCCGAAATAGGCGCGCTGCACCTCGGCATCGGCCATCAGCACCTCGGGCGTGCCGTGCACGACGATGCGCCCCTGCGACAGCACATAACCGTAATGGGCGATCGCCAGCGTCTGGTTGACGTTCTGCTCGACCAGCAGAACCGTCACGCCGGTCTCGTTGATCCGCCGGATGACGTTGAAATTCTCCTGCACGAACAAGGGCGACAGGCCGAGCGAGGGTTCGTCGACGACCAGCAGTTTCGGCTCGGTCATCAGGCCGCGGCCTATCGAGACCATGGCCTGTTCGCCGCCCGACATGGTGCCGGCCAATTGCCTGGCGCGTTCGCCGAGCCGGGGAAAGGTCTCGAACACCTTGTCCATGCGCGCCCGGATGACCTTCTCGGAGGCGACCCGGTAGGCGCCGAGCCTGAGGTTCTCCTCCACGGTCATCTTGGCGAAGATGCGCCGTCCCTCGGGAATGCAGGCAATGCCCAGGCCGACGATCTCGTGGGTCTGCAGGCTGTCGAGCGTCTGCCCGTCGAAGGCGATCGAGCCGGAGCGCGGCGGCGTCAGGCGCAGGATCGAGCGGATCAGCGTCGACTTGCCGGCGCCGTTGGAGCCGAGAATGCAGGTGATGCGGCCGGGCGCGACCTCGATCGACAGGCCGGAGAGCACGTCGGCCCGGTCATAGGCGGTGTAGATGTCGGAAACCGTCAGCCGCCCGGTCATGATTGCCCCAGATAGGCTTCGCGCACGACCGGATCCGCGGCGACGTCGCGGAACCGGCCTTCGCAGATCTTCTTGCCGTAATTGAGCACCACGCAGCGATCGGTGACCCGCTCGATCAGCCCCATTTCGTGCTCGACGATGATGATGGTGAGGTCGCCGAGCGAGCGGCGCACGCCGAGGATCTCGTCCATCAGCTGGTCGGTCTCGTCATGGGTCATGCCGGCGGAGGGCTCGTCGAGCAGCACCAGCTTCGGCCGGCCGATCAGGGCGCGGCAGATCTCGACCCGGCGGCGGTCGATCATGCCGAGCGAAATGGCCGGTTCGAACAGCTTGTCGGCGAGCGTCGGGCTGAACACGTGCAAGAGGTCGCGCGCCTCGGCCGCCATGGCGCGGGCCTCGGTCGCGAAGGCCTTGCGGCGGAACAGGTTGTGCCACAGCCCGCTGTTCAGGCGTCCCTGGGCGCCGAGCGCGATATTGTCGAACACCGACAAAGGCAGGCAGAGCCGGGAGCGCTGGAAGGTGCGGGCAAGCCCATGCGCCGAGAGGGACTGTGCCTGGGCGCGGGTGACGTCGACGCCGTCGAGGCGGATCGCGCCGGCGCTGGCCGCATAGACGCCGCTGACCACGTTGAAGAAGGTGGTCTTGCCCGAGCCGTTGGGGCCGATCAGCCCCAGCACTTCGCCGCGGCCGACATCGATGTCGAGTTCGTTCAGCGCCATGAGGCCGCCGAAACGTACGGACAGGCCGCGGCATTCGAGCAGTCTTGCCGGGTTGGCCGGTGCGGAAGCTGCCGTCATGACCGCGCCTCCAGGCGAAGCTTGCGCACCCGCCGCGCCACCAGTCCGTCGGGCCGGGCGATCAGGATGACGATGACCAGCAGCGCGTAGAGCAGCAGCCGGTATTCCTGGATGAATTGCAGCTTCTCCGGCAGCAGCACCACGATGAGGGCTGCCGGCAGCACGCCCCAGCGGTTGCCGATGCCACCGAGAATGACGATCGAGACCATGACCAGCGAGTCGCCGAAGGTGAAATTGCTCGGCGCGATGAAGCCGGTCATTTTTGCGTAGACCGCGCCCATCACGCCGGCCAGGAAATTGCCCAGCGTGAAGGCCAGGATCTTCCAGCGGCCGATCTTCAGGCCGAACACCGAGGCCGCGGTCTCGTCGAGCCGGACGGCGTCGAGCCAGATGCCGATCCAGGACCGGTCGATCAGGCCGGCGACGATCATGGCGAGCGACGCCAGCGCGCCGGTGAGCAGCACGTAATTGGCGTAGAACGAAATGGTAAAGCCGGCGATGTGCAGATCCTCGGAAAAATCCCAGCCGAACAGGTTGATGCCGGGGATCTTCAGGCCCTGCGGCCCGCCGAGCAGTTCGTTGGCGTCGAGGAAGACGTTGAACATCACGCCGAAGGCGAGCGTCGTCAGCGCCGCGTAATGGCCGCGCGTGCGCAGCACCGGCAGGATCAGCAGCGAGCCGATGGCGACCGCCACCAGCCCGCCGGCGATGAGCACGACCGGATCGGGCAGACCGCCGGCCTGGCCGAGCATGGCGGCGGTATAACCGCCGGTGCCGACAAAGGCGGCGGCGGCGAAATTGGTCAGTCCGGCATAACCCATCTGGATGGTCAGGCCGACGCAGACGGTGGCGTAGATCAGCACGGTCGCGAGCATCAGCAGGCCGAAATTGTCGTCCCTGAGCACGAACAGCACGGCGAGCGTCGCGGCCGTGACGAGGCCGCGCAGCAGCCAGGGGTGGTCGGAAGCGGCGGCTTCCGTCGCGGCGATGCCGCCGAAGCGCGCCGCGGCCAGGCAAATGGCGGCGATCGCGGCGAGCGCCAGGCCGAGAAGCTTCTGGTTCTCGATCAGCACCAGGACGGTCAGGGCGGTGGCCGCGAAGGCAACCGCCGCCACCAGCGGCCAGCGGGCGGCGAGCCGCTCCGGCCGGCGCCATTCGCCTGCTCCGGCGCGCGCCGGCGGGTCGCCGGCGACCTGGTCGGCGCGGCTTGCTTGGCTGAGATCGGTCATACCCGCTCGCTCCCCCGTTCGGCGAGCAGTCCGGTCGGCCGCCAGGTGATCAGAACGATGACCAGGACGAAGGCGAAGACGTTCTTGTAGTCGCTCATCGACGGCATCGCCGCGACCACGAAGGTCTGCAGGCCCGCGAACAGATAGCCGCCGATAATGGCGCCCCAGATATTGCCGAGGCCGCCGACGATCGCCGCGCTGAAGCCGATCACCGCGAGCAAGAGGCCCATGCCGTAATTGACCTCGCTGTAATAGAGCCCGTAGATCGTGCCGGCGAAACCGGCGGTGACCGAGCCGAGCGCGAAGGTCAGCGGGATGACCCGCGCGTAATTGATGCCCATGGTACGGGCCGTCTCGACATCCTCGGCCACCGCCCGCATGGCGAGGCCGAAGCGGGTCCGGTTGATGATCCAGTGCACCACCGCGATCGAGGCGATGCCGGCGACCATCAGGATCAGCCCGTCATTGCGCACGAAGACATTGCCGAGATTGAAGCCGCCCGACGGCAGGAGTTCCGGGAAGCGCTGGGGATTGGTGCCATTCGGGAAGAACAGCCGGATCGCCTCGCGCAGCAGCGTTCCGACCATCATGGTCATCAAGAGCATGTTGAGCGGCGGCGCGTTGCGCAGCGGCATGATCAGGAAATGCGAGATGCCGGCGCCAACCACAGCCGACAGCAGCATGGCCGCCGCGAAGACCGCGATCAGCTGGATGCCGACCGGCAGCCCCAGCGCATGGGTGGCCCAGGCGGCGACCAGGCCGCCGAAGGCGCCAAGCGTCAGCACGTCGCCATGGGAGAACTTGATGACGTTCATCACCCCGAAGAAGATGGTGAACCCCATGGCCACCAGGCCATAGATTGTGCCCTGCATCAGGCCATTGAGCAGGTGCTGGCCGATCATGCCCATGGGAGCATCCTTGACTTCAGATGTCCGCAGGACTCAGGGCAGGTTTTTCAGTTTGCGCTTGCCGCTGGCATATTCGCTGTCTTCCCAGACCACCCATTTGCCGTCCTGCACGACATATTTGGTGGTCAGCGGCGTGATGTTCTGCCCGTGATCGTCGAAATTGATCGGGCCGACGATGGACGGACGGTCCTTCACGTCGCCGAGCGCCGCGGTCACCTTGGCGCGGTCCGGTCCGGTCTTCTCGATGGTTTCCAGCACCAGGTGGGTCGCCACATAGGCAAACGGGCCATAGGCCTCGGGCGGATCGCGATAGCCGGCGGCGGCGTAATTGTCGGTGAAGAACTTGCCGCCCGGCATGCGCGAGATCGGCGGGCTGTCGAAGAAGGTCAGCGTGCCCTCGGCGAGCTCCGGCCCGACGGCGGCGATGAAGGCATCGCCCATGATGCCGGAATTGCCTTCGAGCTGGGCGACGATGCCGAGCTTCTCCATTTGCGTGCGCAGCCGCGCGCCGAGCGGCGTCAGGCCGCCGAAATAGATCACCTCGGGTTTCAGTTCCTTGATCTTGGTCAGCTCGGCCGAGAGGTCCTGCTGGTCCGGCGGCACGGCGAAGGTGCCGAGGATCTCGTTGCCGTTCTCCAGGGTGAACTGGGAGAAATACTTGTTCATCGACTTGCCGTAGTCGGTGGAGTCGACGAAGGAGACGAATTTCTTGTAGCCGCGCTCCTTCATGAACTGCGCGCCGACGCGGTTCTGGCCGATCAGGATGCCGCTGACCCGATGCACTTCCGGATATTTCTTCGCATAGGTGATTTCCGGCAGGACCGCCGCCCACACCACCATCGGCAGCTTGAAACGGTTGAAGATGTCGACGGTGGCAATGGCGGTCGCCGAGCAATAATGCGGGATCGCCGCGATGATCGAGCGGTCCGAGGCGATCTTGGTGACCACCTGCACGCCGACATTCGGCTTGCACTCGTCGTCGAGCACCACCAGCTCGTATTCATATTTGCTCGCCGGATCGGCGTTCATCAGCTTGACCGCGAGCTCGGCCGAATTGCGTCCGCCGATACCGTGCGGCGACAGGGCGCCGGTCAGAGGCCCGACAAAGGCGATCTTGACCTTGTCCTTGGCAAAAGCCTGGTCGGCACCGCGGGCGAGCTGCAGCACGCCGGATGCGGCAAGCGCGGTGAAGGTCCGCTTCGTCATCGTCGCCATGGTTCATCTCCGGAAGTTATTTTTCTCCCCGAACGTTAGGCGGCGGGCGAAACGCCAAGCTAGGACGCAAGGGCGCTCGGGCTTGAACGAATGCGTCATCTCCGATCGCGCCCGGGCGGAGAAGATTGCCACCACGCGACGCGCCTGTCCCAGTGTCATGGCGCAATCGTCCTATCGGCCTTGGCCGCTCCGGCCGAACAATCCGACCATACCAAGTCGAGGCCGCACGGGACGGGCTGCGCGCGCAGCCACCGCCGATGCCGGAGCCAGCAATCAGGGAAAAGCCCATGTCCTCCGATCTGCACCAGACGTCCGTTGTCATCGACGGCCTGATCATTTCCGATTTCGGCCGGCCGGTGTTCGAGGACATGCGCCGCGGCGGCCTGACCGCGGCCAATTGCACCTGCTGCGTCTGGGAAGGCTTCACCGAGACCATGCGCAACGTCATGCGCTGGAAGGCCTGGTTTCGCGAGCACGGCGACATCATCAGCCAGATCTACACCACCGCCGACATCCTCAAGGCCAAGGCCGAGGGCAAGACCGGCATCATCCTCGGCTGGCAGAACATTACCGGCATCGAGGACCAGATCGGCTATCTCGGCCTGTTCAAGGAACTGGGCATCGGCATCATCCAGATGGCCTATAACACCCAGAACCTGGTCGGCACCGGCTGTTACGAAACGAAAGACGGCGGCCTGTCGGATTTCGGCCGCGAGGTGGTCGCCGAGATGAACCGGCTCGGCATTCTCTGCGATCTCTCCCATGTCGGCGCCCAGACCAGCACCGACGTCATCCTCGCCTCCAAGCAGCCGGTCGCCTATTCGCACTGCCTGCCGGCCGGCCTGAAGGCGCATCCGCGCAACAAGAGCGACGAGCAGCTGAAATTCATCGTCGACCACGGCGGTTTCGTCGGCGTCACCATGTTCCCGCCCTTCCTGAAGCGCGGGCCGGCCGCCAATGTCGACGACTATGTCGAGGCGATCGAATATGTCATCGACATCTGCGGCGAGGGCAATGTCGGCATCGGCACCGATTTCACCCAGGGCTATGGCCAGGAATTCTTCGACTGGATCACCCATGACAAGGGTTATGCCCGCCGCCTGACCAATTTCGGCGAGGTCATCAACCCGGAAGGCCTGCGCACCATTGGCGAGTGGCCGAACCTGACCGCGGCCATGGAGCGGCGCGGCTGGTCGACCGGCCGTATCGAGGCGGTCATCGGCCAGAACTGGTTCAACCTGCTCAAGACCGTCTGGGGAGCCTGAGCCATGGGCAAGCCGCAGGTCGACATCGAGGTCGACGACACGACCGGCCGCTGGTCGGTCGATGCGCTGCCGATGATCCTGGTGCCGCAGCACTTCTTCCTCAACAACCACTACGCCGTCGAGGCGGCGCTGGGCGCCGACAAGCTCGAGGAGATCCTGCGGCCCGCCGGGCACCGCTCGGCCTTTTTCTGGTGCGAGAAGGAGGCCGCCCATCACGACATGGGCGGCGTCGAGGTGTTCCACCACTACATGAAGCGGATCACCCAGCGCGGCTGGGGCCAGTTCGAGGTGCTCGATCTCGACCCCGAGGCCGGCACCGCTCATGTCCGCCTGAACAATTCGGCCATGGTCGACGCGGCGCACCGGAAAGGCGGACGCAAGGTCTGCTACATGTTCGCGGCCTGGCTCGAGGGCTCGCTCGAATATGTCGCGGCCAGCGCCGGCCGCAAGCAGAGGCTGAAGGCCCGCGAGGTCTATTGCGCGGCGGAAGGCCTGCACGATCACTGCCTGTTCGAGGTCATGCCGCAGCCGTGAGGCCGGCCGACGCTTGAACCAAAGGGCCGCCCGGGCGCGTCCGCATGTCGCTTCCGTCCCAGCGCCACGGCTGTCTTGTGCTCGCCGGAAGGCGGCGCGCCGGTCCAGCATGGCCCATCCTCACCGGAGCCGCTCCGATGCAGAACTATTCGGCCCTTTCCCTGTTCCGCCGCGCGCTCGGCGGTCATGCCGGCTGGCAGCGGCAATGGCGCTCGCCCGAACCCAAGGCCGAATATGACGTGGTCATCGTCGGCGCCGGCGGCCATGGCCTGGCCTGCGCCTATTATCTCGCCAAGGAGCACGGCATCACCAATGTCGCGGTGGTCGAGCGCGGCTGGCTCGGCGGCGGCAATACCGGCCGCAACACCACGATCATCCGCTCCAATTACCTGTTCGACGAGAGCGCCGCGCTTTACGAACACGCGCTGAAACTGTGGGAAGGCCTGTCGCAGGACCTGAACTACAACGTCATGTATTCGCCGCGCGGCGTCCTGATGCTCGCCCACAACATTCACGACGTGCAGAGCTTCAAGCGCCATGTCCATGCCAACCGGCTGAACGGCATCGACAATGAGTGGCTGACGGCGGACGAATGCAAGGAATTCTGCCCGGCGCTCAATATCGGCCCGGGCATGCGCTATCCGATCCTCGGCGGCGCCTTGCAGCGGCGCGGCGGCACGGCGCGCCATGACGCGGTCGCCTGGGGTTATGCCCGCGCCGCCGATGCGCGCGGCGTCGACATCATCGAGAATTGCGAGGTCACCGGTATCCGGCGGGGCCACAGCGGCGCGGTCGAAGGCGTCGAGACCAGCCGCGGCTTCATCCGGACGAAGAAGATCGGCGTCTCCGCCGCCGGCCATACCAGCGTCGTCATGGACCAGGCCGGCGTGCGCCTGCCGCTGGAGAGCTATCCCTTGCAGGCCCTGGTCTCCGAACCGGTCAAGCCGGCCTTTCCCTGCGTGGTCATGTCCAACACCATCCACGCCTATATCTCGCAGTCGGACAAGGGCGAGATGGTGATCGGCGCCGGCACCGACGCCTATACCTCCTATTCGCAGCGCGGCGCGCTGCACATCACCACCCATACGCTCGACGCCATTTGCGAGCTCGTGCCGATGTTTCGCCGGCTGCGCATGCTGCGCAACTGGGGCGGTATCGTCGACGTCACGCCGGATCGCTCGCCGATTCTCGCCAAGACCCCGGTGCCGGGCCTCTATGTCAATTGCGGCTGGGGCACCGGCGGCTTCAAGGCGACGCCGGGCGCCGGCCATGTCTTCGCCTGGACCATCGCCAGGGACGAACCGCATCCGATCAATGCGCCCTTCACCATCGAGCGCTTCCGCGACGGGGTGCTGATCGACGAGGCGGCGGCCGCCGCCGTCGCCCACTGAGCGCGGGAGTTCGAGCGATCATGCTTCTCATCACCTGCCCCTATTGCGGCCAGCGCCCCGAGACCGAATTCGCCTATGGCGGCGAGGCCCATATCGCCCGGCCTCTCGACCCCATGAGCCTCGACGACGAGGCCTGGGCGGCCTTCCTCTACATGCGCGCCAATCCCAAGGGCGAGCATGCCGAACGCTGGCGCCATGCCCATGGCTGCGGCCGCTTCTTCAATGTGCTGCGCGACACCCAGAGCGACGCGATCGCCACCAGCTATCCGGCCGGCACGCCGCGGCCGAAGCCGGCTTCGACCCAAGAGGAGACGGGCCGATGAGCGCGCCGTTCCGCCTGCCCTCCGGCGGTCGCATCGACCGCAGCCGGCCAGTTCATTTCAATTTCGACGGCCGGACCTATCAGGGTTTCGCCGGCGATACGCTGGCTTCCGCGCTGATCGCCAACGGCGTTCACCTCATCGGTCGTTCCTTCAAATATCACCGGCCGCGCGGCATCGTGACGGCGGGCTCGGACGAACCCAATGCGCTGGTCGGCGTCGGCGCCGCCGAGACCCGCTACACGCCCAACCTGCGGGCCACCCAGGTCGAGATTCATGATGGCCTCGTCGCCGAAAGCCAGAACCGCTGGCCCTCGCTCGGCTTCGATCTCGGCGCAGCCAATGAACTGGTCTCGGCCTTCCTGCCGGCCGGCTTCTACTACAAGACCTTCATGTGGCCGCGCGCCGCCTGGAAAAAGCTCTACGAGCCGATCATCCGCCGCGCCGCGGGCCTCGGCCGGGCACCGACCAGGCCCGATGCCGACCGCTACACCCAGGTCCATGCCCATTGCGACGTGCTGGTGGTCGGCTCCGGCCCGGCCGGCCTTGCCGCCGCGCTCGCCGCCGCCCGGACCGGTGCCAAGGTGATCCTTTGCGACGAGCAGGCCGAACTCGGCGGCTCGCTGCTGGCGGAAACCACGGCGACCATTGATGGCCGCGCCGCCGCCCTCTGGCTCACCGAGACGCTGGCCGACCTTGCCGGCCGGGACAACGTCACGCTGATGCCGCGCACCACCGCCTTCGGCTGGTACCCGCATAATTTCCTCGGCCTCTCCGAGCGCGTCACCGATCATCTCGCGAGCGCCGACCCGAAACTGCCGCGCGAGCGGCTCTGGCAGGTGCGCGCAAGCGAAGTGGTGCTGGCGACCGGCGCCATCGAGCGGCCTTTGGCTTTCCCGGACAATGACCGGCCGGGTGTGATGATGGCGGAAGCCGCCCGCACCTACGTCAATCGCTACGGCGTCAGGCCGGGCGATCGGGCGGTGGTGTTCACCGCCTGCGACAGCGCCTATCGCGCCGCCCTCGACCTGAAGGCCGCCGGCGTCGTCATTGCCGCCATTGCCGATCTCAGGCCGGCGCCCGCGGGCCCCTGGGTCGAGCGTGCCAGGGCCGCCGGCATCGACGTGCGGCCCGCCTCCGTGATCACCGGCACCAACGGGCGCCTGCGCGTCGCTTCCGTGACCCTGGCCCGGCTCGGCGCCGCCGGCCGGCTCGGCGCGGCCGAGACCCTTGCCTGCGACCTCGTGCTGATGTCCGGCGGGTTCACGCCGAGCGTCCACCTGTTCTCGCAGTCGCGCGGCAAGCTCGTTTATGACGAGGCGCTGCAAGCCTACCTTCCGGGGGCTTCAGCCGAACGCGAGCGATCGGCCGGCGCCTGCCGCGGCCTCACCGATCTCGGCCAGGTGCTGGCCGATGGTCTCGCCGGTGGCGCCGCAGCGGCCGCGGCCGCGGGTTTCGAAGCCGGCGGTGTCGGCTCCTTCACGGTCGAGGCCGAGAGCGTCGGCAGCGATGGTTTCATCGGCGCGACGCCGCATGGCCGCGATCCCCTCAAGACCCGTGCCTGGATCGATTTCCAGAACGACGTGACCGAAAAGGATGTGAGGCTGGCGACCCGCGAGGGCTTCCGTTCGATCGAGCACGTCAAGCGCTACACCACGACGGGCATGGCGACCGACCAGGGCAAGACCTCCAACATGAACGCGCTCGGCGTCGTGGCCGAGGCGCTGAAGCTGCCGGTGCCGAAGATCGGCCTGACCACTTTCCGTCCCCCCTATACCCCGACCACGTTCGGCATCTTCGCCGGGCAGTCGCGCGGCGAATTGTTCGATCCGGTGCGGCGCACGGCGATCCACGGCTGGGCCGAGGCCGCCGGCGCGGCCTTCGAGGATGTCAGCCAGTGGAAGCGGGCGCACTATTTCCCGCGGGCCGGCGAGGACATGCACCGGGCAGTGGCGCGCGAATGCCTGGCGGTGCGCCGCGCGGTCGGCATTTTTGATGCCTCGACGCTCGGCAAGATCGAGATCGTCGGCCGCGACGCCGCCGAATTCATGAATCGCATGTACACCAATGCCTGGACCAAGCTGGAGCCCGGCCGGCTGCGCTACGGTGTGATGCTGCGCGAGGACGGCTTCGTGATGGATGACGGCGTGGTCGGTCGCATGGCGCCGGACCGCTTCCACGTCACCACCACGACCGGCGGGGCGGCCCGCGTGCTGGCCATGATGGAGGATTATCTCCAGACCGAATGGCCCGATCTCGACGTCTGGCTGACCTCGACCACCGAACAATGGGCTGTGATCGCCGTGCAGGGGCCGAATGCCCGCAAGGTGCTGGAGCCGCTGGTCGAGGGCATCGACCTTTCGCGCGAGGCCATGCCGCATATGAGCGTGCGCGAGGGCCGGATCTGCGGCGTGCCGACCCGGCTGTTCCGGGTCTCCTTCACCGGCGAGCTCGGCTTCGAGGTCAATGTGCCCATGGGCCATGGCCGTGCCGTCTGGGAGGCCATCGTCGCCGAGGGCAAAGCCCACGGCATCACGCCCTACGGCACCGAGACCATGCATGTGCTGCGCGCCGAGAAGGGTTTCATCATTGTCGGCCAGGAGACCGACGGCACGGTGACGCCCGACGATGCCGGCCTCGGCTGGGCGATCGGCAAGGCCAAGAAGGATTTTGTCGGCAAGCGCTCGCTCGCCCGTCCCGCCATGCTCAGGGACGACCGCAAGCAGCTGGTCGGCCTGCTCACCGTCGATCCGAAGACCGTGCTGGAGGAGGGCGCGCAGATCGTCGCCGATCCCGCCCAGCCGATCCCGATGACCATGATCGGCCACGTCACCTCGTCCTATTGGAGCGCGGCGCTCGACCGGTCCATCGCGCTGGCGCTGGTGCGTGGCGGTCGGGCCCGCATCGGCCAGCGTCTGTCGGTGCCCATGCCGGACGGGCCGATCACCGTCGAGGTGGTCGAGCCGGTGTTCTACGACGCCAAGGGAGAACGGCTCGATGCTTGACCAATCCAAGCTGCGCGCCGGCGCGCTCGACCATCTGGCTCCGCGCGCCCGCGCCATTCCGGCGGCCGAGCTCGGCGTGCTGCCCGATGCCGCCAAGCTGGTGTTCCGCGGCCGCCCGGCGGCGCTCGCCGCGGCGGAGCGGGCCTTCGGCCTCGACCTGCCGCGCGAGGCCTGCCGGTTCAACGCCAAGGGCGGCCGCACGGCCTTCTGGCTCGGCCCGGACGAATGGCTGCTGCAGGCGACGGGCGAGGATCCGGCTGTGCTGTTCGAAAGCTTCGGCCAGGCGCTATCGGGCGAATCTCATTCGCTGGTCGATGTCAGCCATCGCTCCGACGCCTTCGCCTTGTCCGGTCCGAAAAGCGCCTATGTGCTCAACCATGGCTGCCCGCTCGACCTCTCGGTCGCCACCTTCCCGGTCGGCATGTGCACGCGCACGCTGATCGGCAAGGCGACGGTCATCCTGTCGCGGCCGGCACCTGATAGGTTCCATATCGATGTCTGGCGGTCCTTCGCACCCTATGTCTGGCAATTGCTGGACGAGGCGCGCGGCGAACTCGCCTGACGGCTTTTTCTCCGGACAGCGGGCGGCACGATGATCGGCGTCTTCGAGTTGTTCAAGATCGGCATCGGCCCGTCATCCTCGCACACGGTCGGGCCGATGAAGGCGGCCGCCGCCTTCGCGGCGTCCGTCGCGGGCGCCGGCCTGCTGCCGCGTGTCACACGCGTTCGCGCCGACCTGTTCGGCTCACTCGCCTGGACCGGCAAGGGCCACGGCACCGACAAGGCGGTCATCCTGGGGCTGGCGGGCGAGGCGCCCGACACCATCGATCCCGATGCCGCCGACGGCATCGCGGCGGGCGTTCGCGACCGGCATGAGCTGCGCTTCGCCGGCCGCCGGGCGATCCGCTTCGATGCCGCCGACGACATCGTCTTCGACGGCGTCAGCGCCACGCCGTCTCATCCCAACACGCTCGCCTTCACCGTACTGGACGACGCGGGCGTGGTGCTGGCGAGCGAACGCTGGTGCTCGGTCGGCGGTGGCTTCGTCCTGCGCGAGGAGGCGATCGGCGAGCCCCAGGTCGAAACCGGCGGGCCGGTTCCCTATCCCTTCCGGTCCGGCCGCGACCTGCTGGCCATGGGCGCCGCCGCCGGCCTGACGATCGCCGACATGGTCATGGCCAATGAGCTGAGCCGGCGTCCGGCGACGGATGTCGAGGCCCATCTCGACCGGGTCGCCAGCGTCATGATGGCCTGTATCGATCGCGGCATGGTCACCGAGGGCGAATTGCCCGGCGGCCTGCATGTCCGCCGCCGGGCGCCGGCGCTGAAACGCAAGCTCGATGCCGCCGCCGGTTCCAATACGCGCGCGCCGCACGAGGTGATGGACTGGCTCAGTCTCTATGCCATTGCCGTCAACGAGGAGAATGCCGCCGGCAGCCGGGTCGTCACCGCGCCGACCAATGGTGCGGCCGGCATCGTGCCGGCGGCGCTGCGCTATTACCGCGACCATTGCCGGGGCGCCGATGCCGAGGGTATCCGGCGCTTCCTCCTGACCGCTTCGGCGATCGGCGCGCTGTTCAAGATGAACGCCTCGATTTCGGGTGCCGAGGTCGGCTGCCAGGGCGAGGTGGGCGTCGCCTGCTCCATGGCCGCGGCCGGCCTGGCGGCGGTGCTCGGCGGCACGAACGAGCAGATCGAGAACGCCGCCGAGATCGGCATGGAGCACCATCTCGGCATGACCTGCGATCCGATCGGCGGCCTGGTCCAGGTGCCCTGTATCGAGCGCAACGCCTTCGGCACGGTCAATGCCATCAATGCCGCGTCCCTCGCCCTGCAGGGCGACGGCACCCATGTCGTCTCGCTCGACAAGGTCATCGCCACCATGCGCGAGACCGGCCGCGACATGCAGTCGAAATACAAGGAGACCTCGCTCGGAGGTCTCGCCGTCAATCTCGCCGAATGCTGAAGGGACCGCCATGACCAGGATCGAGCTCAAGAGCTTCTTCAGCGCCGACATTGCCGAGGCCGATCCCGCCATCGCCGAGGCCATCGCCAACGAGCTCGGCCGCCAGCGCGACGAGATCGAGCTGATCGCCTCGGAGAACATCGTCTCCCATGCCGTCCTGCAGGCGCAGGGCTCGGTGCTGACCAACAAATACGCCGAGGGCTATCCGGGCCGCCGCTATTACGGCGGCTGCCAGTTCGTCGACGTCGCCGAGGAGATCGCCATCGCGCGGGCCAAGGACCTGTTCGGCTGCGGTTTCGCCAATGTTCAGCCGAATTCCGGCAGCCAGGCCAACCAGGCGGTGTTCATGGCGCTGATGCAGCCGGGCGACACCTTCATGGGGTTGGATCTGGCCGCCGGTGGCCATCTCACCCACGGCGCCAAGCCCAACATGTCCGGCAAATGGTTCAATGTCGTCAGCTATGGCGTCAGGCTCGAGGACCAGCTGGTCGACATGGAGATGGTCGAGCGGCTCGCCCATGAGCACAGGCCCAAGGTGATCGTCGCCGGCGGCTCGGCCTATTCGCGTTTCTGGGATTTCGCCGGTTTCCGCCGCGTCGCCGACGCGGTCGGTGCCACGCTGTTCGTCGACATGGCCCATTTCGCCGGGCTGGTCGCCGGCGGCGCCCATCCCTCGCCCTTCCCGCATGCCCATGTGGTCACCTCGACCACCCACAAGACCCTGCGCGGGCCGCGCGGCGGCCTGATCCTGACCAATGACGAGGCGCTGGCGAAGAGGCTCAATTCGGCGATCTTCCCGGGGCTCCAGGGCGGCCCGCTGATGCATGTCATCGCCGCCAAGGCGGTCGCCTTCGGCGAGGCGCTGACGCCGGCCTTCCGCCGTTACGCCGCCGATGTCGTCGACAATGCCCGGGTCCTCGCGGAGACGCTGATGGAGGCCGGCTACGCCATCGTGTCCGGCGGCACCGACAACCACCTCATGCTGGTCGACCTGCGCTCCAAGGGCCTGAACGGCAAGGTCGCCGAGGCGGCGCTCGGCCGCGCCCATATCACCTGCAACAAGAACGGCATCCCCTTCGACCCGGAAAAGCCGACGGTGACCTCGGGCATTCGCCTGGGCAGCGCGGCGGCCACCTCGCGTGGCTTCGGCAAGCCGGAATTCGCCACCATTGGCCGGCTGATCGCCGAGGTGCTGGACGCGGTGGCGATCTCCAATGACGGCACGGCATCGGGCGCGGAGGCGGCCGTCAAGGCCAAGGTGGCGGAGCTGACCCGGGCTTTCCCGATCTACGGGTGAGCCCTGTTGCCACGCGCCCATCCCGGCTGTTGGATGAGTATCGCGAAGGCTTGAAGGACCGCCGCGATGCAGATTTCCGTACGCCGTGTCTACGATCCCGCTCAGCCGTCCGACGGCCGGCGCATCCTGGTCGACCGGGTCTGGCCGCGTGGACTGTCCAAGGACAAGGTGGCGCTCGACACATGGATGCGCGACGTCGCGCCCTCGACCGCGTTGCGGCAGTGGTTCGACCACAGGCCGGAGCGCTGGGAGATGTTCAGGCAACGCTACCGGGCGGAGCTGGCACTGCTGCCGGCCGTGCTGGAGCCACTGCGCGACCTCGCCGCGAAAGAACATGTCACGCTTTTGTTCGGCGCCCGGGACACGGTGCATAATCAGGCCGTGGCTTTGAAGGATATCCTGGAAAATCCGTGATGGCCGATTGCGCCGCCGCCAATCGGTCTGTCCGGTTCTCGGCGAAGGCCGGCTCAGCGCCGTCTCATCAGCACGATCGCCGCCGCGACGACCTGGGCGCCGGCAGCCAATGCAAAAGGCAAGGCATAGCTGTCGGATGCGTCTCTCAATGCGCCGAACATGACCGGCGCCAGGGCAAACACGGCCTGGTTGATCGCCGTCACGAGCGCGACGACGGTTCCGACATCGGCGCGCGCAAACTCCTTCTGCGCGATGAGGGGCGGCAGCGAGATGAGATTGCCGACACCGAGACCAAAAAGCACGCATCCGAGCATCAGCGGGGCAAGGCCCGTGCCGAAGCTGATGAGCAGCGTGCCCATGGCCTGAACCAGGAAATTGGCGGCGGATGCGATCCGCCGATCGCGCTCGCCGATACACCAGCCGAGCAAGGTGCGGCCGAAAACGGCGCTGACCGTGGCCAGGCTGACGGCGGCCGCGGCACCGCCCGCGCCGAGTTCGGGGGCGAGGCGTGCGACCAGATGGGCGAAAAGTCCGATCTGCGCGAACAGGCCCAGGGCGAAGGCGGTCGAGAGGCTCGCGAATCGGTGGTCCCGGAGCAATGCTGCCCGTGGCAGCTTGGGGTGCTGTTCCGGCGCGACAGCGGCGGCACTCCGACCGTCCGGCTGCAAGCCGAGATCCGCCGGGCCGGCCTTGAGAAAGCGTGCCGCGAGCGGCCAGACGATCGCGACCATCGTGATCCCGACGGCCAGGGCCGCGGCCGGCAGGCCCAGATGCGTGATGAGCGCGACCCAGAGCGGCGTGAAGACGACGCCGCCGATGCTCGCGCCGTTGAAGGCGAGGCTGAGCGCCTTCGGCCGATCATGGTCGAACCAGCGGGCAACCATGGCGTTGATGGCCGCTCCGCTGGTCAGGGCCCATCCGGCGCCGGACAGAAGGGTTGCCGGAACGAGCTGCCATGGTGCCGCGGCGCTCGCCCAGGCACATAAGCCCAGCGCCGACAGCACGGCGCCGGCCATGGTCGCCTGCGCGATGCCGAATCGGCGATGCAGCTCGGGCAGAAAGGCGACGATCGCCGCACTCAGCAGGAAGTGCGTGGTGATCGCTGCCGAGATGATCGAGATCGGCCAGCCGCGCGTCATATGCAGCGTCAGCAGGAACACCGATGGGCCGTAGAAGCCGATGCCCCAGGCGAACACGGCGACGATGAAGGCGACCCAGACGACCGACCAGCCGGGAAAGCGCTGCGCCGCCGTCATGCCGGTTGCGCCATCGGCTTGCGCCACAGGATCCAGATCGTGCGGCGGACCGCGAAGCCGAGGCGTTGATAGAGCAGGACGGCCGCCTTGTTCTCCGGGCGAACGTGGAGGAAGGGCACCTCGCCGCGATCCCGGGCGGCCTGCATCAACAGGGCGGTCAGATGGGCGGCAAGGCTCCGGCCCCGTGCGTCCGGATGGGTGCAGATGGCGCTGAGCTCGACGAAGCCGGGGACGCGCATGCGTTCGCCGGCCATGGCGATGAGCCGGTTGCCCTCGCGGATCCCGAGATAGGTGCCGAACCGAGGGGTCAGGGCGCCAAAGGGGCCGGGCTTCGCGATCGCGGCAAGCTCCATCATCTGGCCGATGTCCGCGGCCGTCAGGCAAACAGGGGTGAGCTCGCCGGACCGGCCGGGCGAGATGTCCCGGGCCACCATTTGAAGCATGGGGAACGCATCGATCGCGACCCAGCCTTCCGGCGGCGGCTCGTCAAAAAGCCGGAAAAGCCGCGCTTCCGTATCCATGGGCAGGCCGACGGCAAGGTCCGCATAGGCCGCCGGCGTCGCCGCCGCGATCGCGGAAAACGGCGCCATGTCGCGCGGAAAGTGACGGGCAAGGCCCGAGCCGACGGCGAAGGTGGCGTTCGGGCCGGTCAAGGCATGCCAAACAGGATTGTCGAGGATCTGGCTCATGGCATTATCCTTCGCCCTGACGGGTGCCTGCGATAGCATCGGCACATCACCTTGGCTCGCCGGATTCGGACTCCGTCGCCTGACCGTCTTCGAGGTATCGATGCTTGATCCCGAGGAGTGCGAGCGTGCCCGTATCGGCCGGGACGGGCGCTACGATGGGCGCTTCTTCACCGGCGTGCGGACGACGCGGATCTACTGCCGGCCGGTTTGCCCGGTGCGCCCGGCCCGGTCCGGGAATGTCACGTTCTACCCGTCCGCGGCCGCGGCGGAGGCGGCCGGATTTCGCCCGTGCCTGCGCTGCCGCCCCGAGGCGGCTCCCTTCTCACCGGCCTGGAAAGGCTCGCGGACAACGGTCGAGCGTGCGCTGCGGCTGATCGATGGCGGCGCGCTCGACGACGACGGCGTCGCCGCGCTCGCCGCGCGGCTCGGCATCGGCAGCCGGCATCTCAGCCGCCTGTTCGAGAAGCACCTGGGCGCGAGCCCGGTCCAGGTCGCGCGGACGACACGCGTGCAGCGGGCCAAGCGGCTGCTCGACGAGACGGATCTGGCCATGGCGGAGATCGCGATGCGATCCGGTTTCGGCAGCCTGCGCCGCTTCAACGCGGTATTCGCCGAGGTCTACAAGCGCGCGCCGACCGAAATCCGCAGGAGCCGTCGCAGTGATGTGGCCTTGGTGCCGCACCCCTGACGCCGGCCGGTGCGAGAAGGCCGGGCTCGTGGCCTCCCATGCCGCATGGCTCAGGCCTGGATGGCGTCGCGCACGCGGACCAGCGTCTGGTCGAGATGCACCCCGATGATGCGGGCCAGCGCCTCGCCGTCGCGCGCCTTCAAGGCGACGATCATCGCCTCGTGCTCGGCCACCGCTCCGGCCCATTTCGGCGGCTCGCCATTGCCGATGAAGCGCATCCGCTTGATGCGCGACTGCAGCATGGCATGGGTTTCGGCCAGAACCGGATTGCCCGAGGCCCGGGCGATGGCCGCGTGGATGGCCTGGTTCAGCTTGAAATAGTCCAGCCGGTTGCGGGCCCGGTAGAGCACCATCATCTGGTCATGCAGGTCGGCGATGGCGGCGATCGTCGTGTCGTCGGCGCGCGCGCAGGCAAGCCGCCCGCCCAGTTGCTCGATCTCCTTCAGCACTTCGAGGATCGCGATGAGATCCTGTTCGGTCAGGCGGCGGACCACCGCGCCCTTGGCCGGCACGATCTCGACCAGTCCCTCGCTCGCCAGGGTCTTGATCGCCTCGCGCAACGGCGTGCGCGAGACGCCGAGCATGGCGCCGACGAGGCCCTCGTTGATCCGCGCGCCGGGGGCCAGCCGCCCTTCGATGATCATGTCGCGCAGGTGATTGAGCACCTCGTCATGCAGCGTCCGGCGCGTAATGCGCGGCACATCCGCGAAACTGCCGTCGCCCGGCCCCTGGTCCGCTTGCTCGCTCACGATGCCTCGTTCTCCAGGGCACGGCAGGTCTTGGGCCGGCAGGTCTTGGGCCGGCAAGTCATGGGCCGGCAAGTCATGGGCCGGCCGGGAATGGCGCCGCGGCGAATCGCGTGGCGATACCCCCCGGCGCGATGCTCAGTCATTAACGGTCAGCCCGTCGATTGCATAGATGCGAGCCGGCGAACCATCGGCATCCGGAATCTTCAGCGGCGCGGCGCAGAGGAAGGTGCGCGGGCCCGGAAGCGCCGCGGTATTGACCAGATATTCGATCAGCGTGATGCCGGCCCTGAGGCAGACATCGTGGGTGACATGCTCGCTGAACGGCACGTGCTTGTTATCGAGCAGGAGCCGGATCGGGTAATCCTGCGGGAAGTCGAAGGCGAGCGCCGTCGGCTTGCGCGCGGCGAGCCATTCGGCGGCCGCCCGGGTCAGATAGGGGGCGTCGAGCCAGAAATCCCGTGTCTTGTAGTCGCGCTGGCGGTCCCAGCCGGTCGACAGGAGCAGGATCTCGCCCTCCGGTCCGCCCGGATCGGCCGCGGCGAGCCTGATGTCGTCGATCGCCTCGCCCGGCCTGACGTCGCGCAGGTCGAGCACCCGGCAGGGGCCGACCACCCGCTCCAGCGGCGTCGCCTCGATAGTCGGGCTGTCGGCGATGACATGGGCCTGGGCATCGACATGCGAGAAGCCGTGGCAGGTCGTATGCAAGCGGCTGACGCGGAACTGGTCGCCCGCGCCGATATCGCCTTTCACCAGCAGCTCCGTCGGCCAACGGAAATGCTGCTCGATGGGCATGCTGAGATCGATGATGCGCATCAGGCCACCTTCACGATGGCGTCGATCAGCTCGCTGCCGAACTTGGTCACGAACTCCTTGCGCACTTCCGCCGCGACCACCGCCGAGAACGAGGCGCGGTCGGGCGTCTCCACCGCCTGCATGCCCTCTTTCTTGAGTTCGGCGAGACTGGTGGCTTCGCTGCCTTCGTTCATCTCGCGCTGGATCACCGCGCATTCGGCCGCGGTTTCGACCAGCATGGCACGGGTCGCCGGCGCCATCGCCTCGAACTTGGTCTTGTTCATCACCAACGGACCGCTGGTGAAGGCGTGGCGGGTCAGCGAGATATGCTTTTGCACCTCGTTGAACTTGGCGTTGAGGATGAGCGTCACCGGGTTTTCCTGGCCGTCGACCGCGCCGGTTTCGAGCGCCGAGAACAATTCGGTGAAGGCCATCGGCGTCGGTACCGCGCCGAGCAGCTGGAAGGCGCGGATATGGGCCGGGTTCGGCGTGGTGCGGATCTTCAGGCCCCGGATATCGGCGGCCGTCTGCACCGGCCGCCGGCTGTTGGTCAGGTTGCGCCAGCCGACCTCCCAGGTCGCCAGCGCCTTCAGGTTGGAGCCTTCGAGCTCGCGCCGGAGTCCGTCGCCGATCGGGCCGTCGAGCACCGCTGCGACATGTTTGCGCGTGTCGAACAGGAAGGGCAGGTCGAGCACGTTCAGCTTCTGCGCCAGCCCGGTGAAGAAGGGATTGCCGGTCAGGCAGAGGTCGAGCGTGCCGCCGCGCACCGAGCTGATCATGGCGGGATCGGAGCCGAGCGCGCCATTGGCGAAGACCTGCACCTCCAGCGCGCCCTGGCTCTTCGCCTTGACCCGCTCGGCGAAGACCAGTGCCGCCTTGTGCCAGGAATCCACTTCCGGGTGCGGATGGCCGAAACGCAGGCGCGTCGCCTGCGCGCGGGCCGGCCGGCCGATGGCGAAGAGGGCGACACCGGTGCCGGCGAGCGCCGTGCGGCGGGTGATCATCATGCTGTCCTCCGGTCGTTGGGTTGGATTGCGTGGTGGCGATGGCGGCGTGCGCCGTCAGCGCCCGTAGAAGAATTTGGCGGGAACGGTGACCAGTTCCGGGATGGCGACCAGCAAGGCGAGCACGATGAGCTGGGCGATCAGGAACGGCATGACGCCCTTCACCACCCGGTCCATCGACACGCCGCCGACCGCGCAGACGACGTTGAGCACGGTGCCGACCGGCGGGGTCAGCAGGCCGATGGCGTTGTTGATGATGAACAGGACGCCGAAATAGATCGGGTCGATGCCGGCCTGCTTGACGATCGGCATCAGCACCGGCGTCAGGATCAGCACGGTCGGGATGAAGTCGAGCGCCGTGCCGACCACCACCACCAGCAGCATCATGGCGATCAGCACCAGCGTCTTGTTCTGGATCAGCGGCCCGAGCAGGTTGGCGACCTCGCCGGGAATGTCGGCAATGGTGATGAGCCAGGCCGAGACCAGCGCCGCCGCGACCAGGAACATCACCGAGCTCGAGGTCAGGATCGCCGACAGGAAGGCCGGACGCAGGTCCTCCCATTTGATCTCGCGATAGATGAACATGCCGACGAACAGGGCATAGACGGCGGCGACCACGGCGGCTTCGGTCGGCGTGAAGGCGCCGATCTTCATGCCGCCGATGATCACCACGGGCAGGCCGAGCGCCCAGACCCCGTCGATCACCGCCTTGGCGACCTCCTTCAGGCTGGCGCGTTTCGCCCGCGCCACCGGTTCGTCGCGCGCGACGATGTACCAGGTGATGATCAGGGCTACGCCCATGAGGATTCCGGGCACGATGCCGGCGAGGAACAGCCGGGTGATCGACAGGCCGGCGGCGACGCCGAACACGACGAAGCCGATGGAGGGCGGAATGACCGGGGCGATGATGCCGCCGGCGGCGATCAGGCCGCAGCAGCGGTCGAGCCGGTAGCCGGCCTGACGCATCATCGGGATCAGGATGGCGGCGAGTGCCGCGGTATCGGCCACCGCCGAGCCGGAAATGCTGGCCATGACCACCGCGGCGAGCACGGCGACATAGCCGAGGCCGCCGCGGACATGGCCGATCAGGCTGAGGGCGACCTGAATGATGCGGCGCGACAGGCCGCCGGCATTCATCAGCTCGCCGGCCAGCATGAAGAAGGGCACCGCCATCAGCGGGAAGCTGTCGGCGCCGTTGACCAGGTTCTGCGCCAGGATCTGCGCGTCGAATGTGTCGAGATGGACCATCAGCGCCGCGCCGCAGACCAGCAGCGCGATGGCGATCGGCATGCCCAGCGCCATGGCGCCGAGCAGCGAGAACAGGAAGACGACGACGGTCATTTGCGGTTCTTCTCCGCCTGGCTCGCCTCGAAGGCGGCGAGTTCTTCCGATTCAGCGCCGATCATCAGCTGGTTCTCGGCGATCTCGCCCCTCAGCAGGCGGCCGATGGTGAGGATGTTCAAGGCGCCGATGCCGATGCCGCAGACAAGGCCCGCCGCATAGGTCACCGCCAGCGGCAGGCCGGTGACCGGGGCGATGTTGTCGAGATTGATCAGCGTCTGCTTCCAGCAGCCGATGACGACAAGCGCCATGCAGAACAGAGACAGCACCTCGGCGGCGAGCCGGCACCACCAGCGGCCGCGCGTGCCGAACATGGCGACCACCGAATTCATGCCGAGATGACCGCCTTCGCGGGCGACCAGGAAGGCGCCGCCGAAGGTCAGCCAGACGAAGATCATCCGCGAGGCTTCTTCCGAAACGGTGATGCCGGAATTGAAGCCGTAGCGCAGCACGACATTGCCGAAGACCATGACGATCATGACGACGAAGCCGAAGATCAGCAGGTTCTCGACGCTGCGTATGAGCAGCCTCTGGATATCCATGGCGGGTCCCTCCCTGGTCGGCCGGCGGAGCGGGGCCCCGCCGGCGGTGCTCGCGCTTTACTGGCCGGCGGCCCGGGCCTTGGCGATCGCCTCGAAGAAGGCGGTCACCAGCGGCTGGCCGAGCAGGGCGGAATATTTGTCGATGACGGGCTTCAGGCGCTCGCGCATGCGGGCGCGCTCCTCGGGGCTGAGGTCGTTGACCTGCATGCCGGCCGCGATCAGCTGGGCGCGCAATTCGCCGTTCAGCGTCCGGCTCTGCTGGCGCTCGTAGAGGGTCGCCTCGCGGGCCGCCTCCTGCACCGCCTGCCGGTCGGCCTCGCTCAGCTTGTCCCAGAAGGTCTTGCCGGCGAGCAGGACCAGCGCGTCATAGGCATGGCCGGTGGTCGAGAGATAGCGCTGCACGTCGTAGAATTTCTGGGCGAAGACCACGGTGAACGGGTTTTCCTGGCCGTCGACGGCGCGGGTTTCCAGCGCGCTGAACAGTTCGGTGACCGCCAGCGGCACGGCGTTCGAGCCCATGCCGTTGAACATGTCGATATAGAGATTGTTCTGCATGGTGCGGATCTTGATGCCCTGCAGGTCCTCCACCGTGCGGATCGGCCGCCGGCTATTGGTCACGTTGCGAAAGCCGTTTTCCCAGAAGGCCAGGCCGATCAGGTTCTTTTCCGGCAGCTTGGCGAGCAGCGCCTGGCCGAACGGCCCGTCGAACACCGCATCCGCCTCGCGTTCGCTGGTGAATGAGAAGGGCAGGCCGACCACGCCGAAATCGCGCACGATATTGGCGATGGTGGCGGTCGAGGGCACGGTGAATTCGAGCGAGCCGCCCTGCAGCGCCGAGGTCATCTGGACGTCGGAACCGAGCGCGCCGTTGGAATAGACCGAGACGGCGATGCGGCCGCCGGTCCTGGCGGCGACCAGCTCGGCGAATTTGCGCGCGCCGAGCGTCTGCGGATGGGCGTCGGGCAGGCTGGTGCCGAGCCGGGCGCGGATCTGCTGGGCCGCCGCCGGCACGGCGAGGCCGACACTCAGGCCGAGCGCCAGCGCCGCTCCGGCCAGCTTGAAGAGCCTGTGAAATGCCATGGTGTCCTCCTCCCCGTGGGTGGCGCCGTCAGAGCCGGTACCAGTTCGTTGCGTTGTCGTGGAAAAGCGCCAGGCGGGTCGCCGGCGCCTGATCGGCGGTCGCCGCCTTGAACACGTCGAAAATGGTCGTGAACGACGCGCAGAGGCTGTCGACCGGATAATTGCTGGCAAAGGCCAGGCGGTCGGCGCCGAAAGCCGCCAGCGTGCCGGCAATGACCGGCGTCTGCAGCGCCAGGGTCCAGGCTTCGCCGGGCACGCCGATGCCGGAAACCTTCATCACCACGTTCGGCTGGCGCGCCAGGAGATCGAGCGCCGCGCGCCAGGCTTTCAGGCCCTCGGCGCTGCGATCGGCCGGCAGGCCGGCATGGTTGACGATGATCAGGGTCGCGGGAAAGTCGCGGGCGAGTTCGGCGGCCTCGGCGAAATGCCACCAGGGGGCCTGCAGCTCGAAATGCAGGCCTGCTGCGGCGAGCCGGGCATAACCGTCGCGCCAGCGCGGGCAGCGCATCGATCCCGGCGCCGCGAAGCCGTCGTGATGATCCGCCCGTGTCGTCGCCTTCGGCTTGTGGCGCACGCTGCGCACCAGCGGCAGCCCGGCATAGGCGCCAAGCACCGCGCCGACATCGTCGCGGTCGAGCCAGATCTGCGCGGCGATGGCATTCGGCCGGCCGGCGCCGGCCGCGAGCCCCGAGGCCCAGCGTGCCTCGCCCACCGGATCGGCCGGGTTCCACTCGCCTTCCATCAGCACGGTCTTGACGATCAGATGCGAGGCCGCCGCCCGCTGGTAATCGGCAGGCATGAAGTCGCGGCAGATCGCGGAATAGTCGCCATAGCGGAACGACGCGAGCCGCGCGCCCTTGAGCCAGGGATGGTCGTTCGCCGCGAGATCGAAGAAATGATGATGGGCGTCGACAACAGGCAGGTCGGCATTCTTGCCCGTGGCGAGAAACCGCGCGCGCTGGCCGTCGATCGACGCGACCTCCATGGCCGTCACCGCGCGGCCGACCGGCATGCCAGGGCCGGTGCGCGGCAAGGCCTGCGGCCGGGCTGCGAGCCAGCGCGAACAAGGGGTGCCGTCAGGCCCGCCATCACCGTCTCCCTGTCATTTCCTGGTCATGCTTCTTCGGTTCGCCGAGGCGTTGCCGCGAGCACTTCATGTTCCTGAACACTGTATACTGCACATAGAGTGCAGGCTGTCAAAGCGCGGCTGGTATCGGACGACCGCAGGGCTGCGGTCGAGGTAAATGGCGCGAAGGCCGGAGCGAATCGATTGAAATGCGCTGGCTATTGGTGAGCGGCGAAAGGCCGATGTTCACCGCCCCGGCCGGGCTGGACGGCACCCCCGGCCACACGGCCCGGCGTTGGCGCACGTCTTTCAGATGAGTCTGAATGGGCGCTCTTTGAGATGTCGCGCCGGAACCACCCCTCCTTACCTCTCCCCGGCGGGGAGAGGTCGGCCGCATAGCGAGTGCGAACGCATCTCGCGTTCGCTCGATGCTATGAGGTCGGGAGAGGGGGAGTTGCAGTTTCAGAACAAGGCTTTACGCGTTTCGCATGGTGACATCTCGTCTCGTGCCTCGCCCCCTCTCCCGACCTTTCGCTACGCTCAAGGTCGACCTCTCCCCGCCGGGAAGAGGTGAGGGTGCGTGGTTCCGACGCGAACCTCGAAGGACGGCAAACCGTCGCGCAAAGCGCTAAGAGGACGAATATTTCTGAGATGTGTGCGAACGCCAGGCCAAGCGGCCGAGGGTCTGATGTTCGGGGTATCTCGTCACCATCGGCGGCAGCCACACCACCGAAACTCAGGGGCTGCCCGCAACACGGCTCTGCTCAGCGCCCGCCCTTCGCCTCCAGCAATTGCACTATCTCGCGATAGCCCCTTTGCCGGGCGTGCCGGAGCGGCGTGACGCTGTCCTTGTCGGCGAGATTGGGATTGGCGCCGGCCTCGAGCAGCAGCTTGACGATCGCGACATGGCGCGGGCCGCCGTCCGACAGGATGATCGCCTCGAGCAGGCCGGTCCAGCCGAGGCGGTTGACGTGGTCGACGGCGACGCCGGCGCGGATCAGCTCGGCGACGGTTTCGACATGGCCGCGTTCGCAGGCCGGGATCAGCGCCGTGCCGCCGAACCGATTGGTGCTTTTCAGGTCCGCGCCATGGGCGAGCGTCAGCTTCAGGATCTCCAGGTGGCCGCGGGCTCCCGCATAGAGATAAGCGCTGTCGCGGATGCCGTCCTTGGCATTGACGTCGGCGCCGGCGGTGATCAGCAGCCTGGCCGCGGCGACATGATTGCCATGGGTGGCGATCAGTACGGCGGGCGCATCGTTGAGGCCGCGGGCATTGGGATTGGCGCCCTCGCCGAGCAGCCGCCCGATCGCCGCGGCGTCGCCGGCCTGGGCCGCCGCGACGAGTTGGCGGTCGAGCGCGGCACTGGCGGCTCGGCCCGATCCTTTGGACATGGCGAGCGCTCCAAGCGTGATGAGGCCGGTCAGCAGCCGGCTTCTGGTCAGGATCATCGGCGGTTCCCGCAGGTTTCTCGACAGCTAGCCTTCGCGTGTGACCGTGACAAGCCCGTCATGAAACGTCGTGCGCGGCGCCCGATGATCCGTGATCGTGCGGCCATGACAAGTCTTCAGGTACCGTGGTGCCGACGAAGCGTGGCGCTGCCCTAACGTCGCCCCGGCTCGGCGCGTGCAATGAATGTGGCGGGACTGTGTCACACTCGTTCAATTGCTCACATTCGCCGCCAGCAACACCTGTATCGCGGCTGCTTCTATTGGCAACGGCTGCCTGAGAATTGGTAAGTATTTCAAATAGTACAAAGAGTGTTCGGGGTGGAGTGATGCGGCCTATTCCACGCCTTCACTTGGCGTTAACGATCTTCTTGTTAGCGCAGTGAGTAACGACTCGCGTCCCGGCATTCGTCGATTGCATCGCGCGAGCATCGGCCGAGCTGCTGGAGTTTCCCTCATGTCGTTCCTCGCGCGTTTTCGCGTTCTGACCAAAGTCCTTTCGATCGTCGGCTTCCTGTCTCTGATCGCCTGCGTGGTGGCCGGCCTCGGCATCGTTTCGCTGAAGTCGCTGAGCGATGCGACCGACGCCATGGAGGCCGCCTCCGGCGGCGCGCTCGGCGCGACCCGCCTCGGCTCCATCGTGCTGTCGCTCAACCGCGCCGAGTTCCAGCTGGCCGGCGATCCCCGGCCCGAGGTGATCCAGTCCATTCGCAAGCCGATCGACGAGGACATCGCCCGCTTCCGCCAGCGGCTCGTCGAGACCCGCCGCGGCCTGGACGCGGAAGACATGGCGGCGCTGCGCGAGATCGAGCAGACCTTCGAGGCCTATCAGAAGGAATTGCGCGGCACTTTCGTCGCCGCGGAAGCGGTGCGCAATTTCCAGGCTTCCGAGGAATTGCAGCGCCTGCAGCGTGAGGCTCTGTCGAGCCAGGCGGTGGCCGAGAAGCTGCGGCTGGCGGTCCGGGCGCTGGGCGACAAGCTCGACCAGCGCGTCGCGACGGTGTCGCGCGCCGCGACCGCCGAATATCAGCGCTCCTCCATGGTGCTGACCGCCATTGCCGGGTTCGGCATCGCGCTTGGCCTGGTCTTCGGCTTCCTGGTCGGCCAGTTCGGCATCGCCCGGCCGATCCGCTCGATCGTCGCGATCCTGCAGCGCCTGGCCGGCGGCGACTACACCACCGCGGTGACCGGCGCCGAGCGGCGCGACGAGGTCGGCGAAGTCGCCAAGGCGGCGCTGGTGTTCAAGGATAACGGCCTCGACAAGATCCGCCTGGAGCAGGAACAGGAGCGCATCAAGGCGCAGAGCGAAGCCGACAAGCGCGTCGCCATGGCCGAACTGGCCGATGGCTTCGAGAAGGCGGTGGGCGGCATCGTCAACGCGGTGTCGTCGGCGGCGACCGAGCTGCAGGCCGCGGCCCAGACCATGACCGCCTCGGCGGAAGAAACCTCGGCCCAGTCGCTGGCGGTGGCGAGCGCCTCCGAGGAGGCCTCCACCAATGTCCAGACGGTGGCGACCGCGGCCGAGGAACTGTCGATTTCGGTGCAGGAGATCAGCCGCCAGGTCAGCGAATCCGCGACCATCGCCACCCAGGCCGCCGGTGATGCCGACGGCACGGCCGAGAAGATGCGCCGGCTGTCGGTGGCGGCCCAGAAGATCGGCGACATTGTCGGCCTGATCAGCAATATCGCTGGCCAGACCAATCTCCTGGCGCTCAATGCCACGATCGAGGCGGCGCGCGCCGGCGAGGCCGGCAAGGGCTTCGCGGTGGTCGCCTCCGAGGTCAAGGCGCTGGCCGACCAGACCGCCAAGGCGACCGCCGAGATCAGCACCCAGGTTGCCGATATCCAGGCTTCGACCACGGAATCGGAAGCCGCCATCCAGGGCATTACCGGGGTGATCAGGCGGATCAACGATACCGCCAGCTCGATCGCCGCCGCGGTCGAGGAGCAGGGCGCGGCCACCCAGGAAATCGCCCGCAACGTCGCCCAGGCCTCGGCCGGCACGTCGGAGGTCTCGGCCAATATCGCCGGCGTGACCCAGGCCGCGGCCGAATCCAGCGCCGCCTCCAGCCAGGTCCTGGCTTCGGCCTCCGACCTGTCGCGCCAGTCGGAAATGCTGCGTGGTGAACTGCACAAGTTCCTGGAGAATGTCCGCGCCGCCTGACGCCGGACAAGGCGAAGGCGGAGCCGTCGTGGCTTCGCCTCCGCCGCCGGAAACGATGCCGGCTCGCGGTGCTATATGAGGCGTGGCGCATTTCCAGCGGCATCAATTCATTCTATGCACCTGTCTAAGGCCGGCGCGGCGTGACGCCGGCCGGTCGCGGCAGGAGCCTTGTCCATGCGTATCGACTTCCTGGGGCTCGAGGCCTTCGTCGCGATCGCCGAGCGTGGCAGTTTCAACCGCGCGGCGGCCCATCTGAACCTGTCGCAGACGGCGCTCAGCCATCGCATGAAGAAGCTCGAGGACGATCTCGGGGTTCGTCTGCTCACCCGCACCACCCGCCAGGTGACGCTGACCCCGGCCGGCCTGGAACTGCTGCCCAAGGCGCAGGGCGTGATGGCCGAGCTGACCTCGTCCTTCGTGGCGCTGCGCGATCGCGGCCGGGAGCGGCTGGAGCGCATCGCCATCGGCTGCCTGCCGACCATTGCGGTCGCCTATTTGCCCACGGTGCTGGCGGCGTTCAAGCAGGCCCATCCGCAGGTCGGCGTGCGCGTCTATGACAATTCCGCCACCGAGATCGCCGAACATGTCCAGGCCGGCCGCGCCGAATTCGGCCTGACCATTGTCGCCGCCAATCGCTGGGACCTGGAGATCCGGCCGCTGCTGAAGGAACCCTTCATGCTGGTCTGCCCCGAGGGTCATGCGCTGGCGCGCGAGCCGGCGGTCAACTGGTCGGCGCTCGAAGGCGTGCCGCTGGTGCGCATCGCGCCGCAGACCGGCAACCGCGTGCTGATCGACGACGCCCTCGGCTCGCGCCGGGAAAATCTCGACTGGCGCTACGAGGTCCAGCATGTGGCGACCGCGGTCAGCATGGTCAGGGCCGGCATCGGCCTGACCATCGTGCCACGCCTCGCCTTCGGCGCGGTCGACCCGGCCGGCGTCGTCGCGCTGTCGCTGCGCAATCCCGGCGTTACCCGCACCCTCGGCATCGTTTCCAAACACGGCATTCCGCCGTCGCCGCCGGCGGCGACCTTGCTCGAACTGATCGTCGCCCATTTGCGCGAAGGGGCGAAAGGCGACGCCGATAGCTGAGCCGGTTGGGAGAGTCATATCAAAACTCTCATTTGATTCATGGGTCGGCTTTCGCTTCTGTGTCGTCCGTTGACGTTCACGCTGGGCGGCCCCTGCGGGCCGGCGGGGATCCATGACCAACACCTTGTCTTTGGCGCTGATCGGCTTCGGCGAGGTCGGCCAGACCTTTTCCCGGCAATGGCTGGCGCGCGGCGATGTCAGCGTCACGGCCTATGACATCCTGTTCGACGATCCCGCCAGGGCCGAGGCCCATCGGGCGCTGGCCGGCGGCCTGGGGGTGACGCCGGCGGCTTCCGCCGCGCGCGCCATCGCCGGCGCGGATATCGTCGTCTCGGCGGTGACCGCCTCGGCCGTGCTCGACGTCGCCGGCACGGCCGCCCCCTTCCTGAAGGCCGGACAGGTCTTTTTCGACGTCAATTCGGCCTCGCCCACCACCAAGCGGCAGGCTGCCGAACGGGTTCAGGCCGCCGGTGCTTCTTATGTCGAGGGTGCGGTAATGGCGCCGGTCGGGCCTTATGGCATTCGTGTGCCGATTCTCGCCGGCGGACCGGAGGCCGCGCGCGTCGCGGTCATGCTCAACGCCATCGGCATGGATGTCACCGCGGTCGCCGTCGAGCACGGCCGCGCCTCGGCCATGAAGCTCTGCCGGTCGATCATGATCAAGGGCATCGAGGCGCTGATCGTCGAGAGCGCCGCCTCGGCCAAGGCCTGGAATGTCGAGGCCGAAGTCTTCGGCAGCCTCGCCGAGACCTTCCCGTCGATCGACTGGCCGGCGCTCGCCGCCAACATGGCCGAGCGCGTGGAAAAACACGGCGTCAGGCGCGCCGCCGAAATGCGCGAGGCCGCCGAGATGGTTGCCGATCTCGGCATCGATCCGGGGCTTTGCCGCGCCGTCGCGGATGCTCAAGAGCGCGGAGCGCGTCTTGCGAGAGACCGGCGTGGCGCCAAACCGAAATGAGCGGACACCCGATGAGCCAACCCGAACCGACCATTCTGGCGCCCGATCCCGACACGAGGACGCCGGCCTTCACGCTGCCGCCGCTGACCTGCGACAGCCATTGCCACATCTTCGGGCCGCATGCGCGTTACCCCTATGCGCCCGGCCGCTCCTATACGCCGCATGACGCGCCGCTTTCGGCCTTCCGCGCGCTGCACAGCAAGCTCGGCGTCGAGCGCGCCGTCATCGTCAACGCCACCTGCCATGGCCGCGACAACAGCGTGGTGACCGATGCCATCGCCGAGAGCGGCGGGCGCTATCTCGGCGTCGCCAATATCGACGAAAGCTTTACCGACCGGGAGCTCGAACGGCTGACCGAGCAGGGCATTCGCGGCTGCCGCTTCACCTTCGTCCGCCGGCTCGGCGCCGTTCCGGATCTCGCCGCCTTCCAGCGCATCGTCCAGCGCATCAAGCCGCTCGGCTGGCATGTCGACCTCTATTTCGAGGCCCAGGACGTGCCGGATTTCGTGCCCATGCTGCGGGCGCTGCCGCTCACCTACGTCATCGACCACATGGGCGGGGTGAGGGCCGGCGCGATCCACGACGCCGCGTCCTTCGCGGCGCTGGTGGACCTGCTGCGCGCCGACGAGAAGTGCTGGATGAAGGTGACCGGGCCGGAGCGCATCAGCGCCGCCGGTCCGCCCTTCCACGACGTCGTGCCCTTCGCCCGGGCGCTGATCGCGGCGGCGCCCGAGCGCGTGCTCTGGGGCACCGACTGGCCGCATCCCAACGTCAAGCTGATGCCGAACGACGGCGATCTCGTCGACATCGTGCCCCATTACACCGCCGATCCGGCGCTGCAGCAGGCGCTGTTCGTCGACAATCCCGCGCGGCTCTACCGTTTCGCCTGACACCTGCGAAGCCGGTGGCGCCGCCGCTCCTGTTTTTTGCCCCCGGAACCGGGCTGGAGAAGAGATGATGGATCACCTCACGACCCGCCGGCAGGTGCTGGCTGGCCTCGGCGCCGCGGCCGCCCTGCCGCTCGCCGCGCCCGCCCTGGCCCAGGCCGGCTTTCCAAACCGGCCGATCCGCATCTTCGTGCCCTTCGCGGCCGGCGGCATTGCCGACATCACCACCCGCATCGTCGGCGAAAAGCTGACCGGCCTGATCGGCCAGCAGCTCACCATCATGAACCAGCCGGGGCCCGGTGGCATGTCGGCGGCGCGCCAGGTGCTGACCTCGGATGCCGACGGCTATACGCTGGCGCTGCTGACCAACGGCACGGCGGTGAGTGCTGCGCTCTACACCAACCTGCAATTCGACCCGGTCAATGATTTCGTGCCGGTCTCGACGCTCGGCCTGTTCGATTTCGTCTTCGCCACCAGCGCCACGGCGCCGCGCCAGACGCTGAAGGAGATGCTCGACTACGGCAAGGCCAATCCGGGCAAGCTCAATGTCGGCACCATTCTCTACGGCTCGACCCAGCATCTCTCGGCCGCGCTGTTCAAGTCGGCGACCGGCATCGACTTCGCCCATGTGCCTTATCGGGCCACGCCGGACCTGACCAATGGCGCGATCCGCGGCGATGTCGATATCGCCATCGACAGTTTTGCCTCGCTCGGCGGCAGCATTTCCGGCAAGCAGCTGAAGCCGCTGGCGGTCTCCGGCGCCAAGCGTTCGGCCTCGCTGCCCGACGTGCCCACCGTGGCCGAGGCCGGCGTCGCCGACTATGACGTGACCTCGTGGAACGCGGTCTTCGCGCCGAAGGGCACGCCGGCCGAGATCGTGACGCTGCTCAACCAGCGCCTGCGCGAAGCGGTGAACGACGCGGGCGTCAAGGCGCGTTTCCAGGAACTCGGCATCGAGGCCGCCGCGAGCACGCCGGAAGAACTCGGTGCCAAGCTCAAGGGTGACATCGCCAAATGGACCGCCGTCATCGACAAGGCCGGCCTGCAGCGCCAGTCGTTCCGTTGAGGGGCCAATAACCCTCTCCCAGAGGGAGAGGGTGGCGCCGTCAGGCGCCGGGTGAGGGGCGTGAGGTCTCCGAACTGAAGCCGACGCTCGTCGCGCATAGCGCCCTATCTGGAGAGGGACGACCCCTCACCCGGCAGCTGACGCTGCCACCCTCTCCCTTTGGGAGAGGGTTGTTTCGCGAGCAGCCCCCTCTTCACCCCTCCAGCTCATCCAGGCTGTCGACATAACGCAGGCCCGCCTTGGCCAGCGGCTCGCGCATCTTGTAGAGGTCGAGGCCGAGTTCGCCGGAGGCCAGTCGCCGCCGCTTGTCCTCTTCATTGGCGAGCCTCGCATCGGCGGCATCCGCCACTTTGCCGGCTATCTTGTGCGGTACGATCACCACGCCGTCGTCGTCGGCGACGATCACGTCACCGGGATGGACGTTGGCCCCCGCGCAGACAACAGGCACGTTCACCGAGCCGATGGTCGCCTTCACCGTGCCCTTGGCCGAGACGGCGCGCGACCAGGCGGGAAAACCCATTTCCTGCAAGGTCGCGACATCGCGCACGCCGGCATCGATGACGAGGCCGACGACGCCGCGGGCCTTCAGCGAGGTCGCCAGCAGATCGCCGAACATGCCGTCGGTCGAATCGGTGGTCATGCCCACCACCAGCACGTCGCCCGGCCGGCACTGCTCGACGGCGACATGGATCATCCAGTTGTCGCCGGGCTGGCCGAGCACGGTGACCGCGCTGCCGGCGATCGCCGCGCCCGGCCAGACCGGCCGCATATAAGGCTTCATCAGGCCGAGCCGGCCCATGGCCTCGTGCACGGTGGAGACGCCGGCCTTGGCCAAGCGCTCGGTGACGGTGCGCTCGATGCGTGGAATGTTGCGAACGACGACGCCGATCATGCCAGGACCTCCAGGGCTTCGGGGAACAGCCGCTGATAGGCCTCGCCATAGGTCATCGGCTTGCCGCTGTTGCGGCCGCCCTGGACGCCGCGGTTGAGCGCCACGCGGGTATAGTATTCCCACAGGTGCTTCTGCGCGGCGAGGATCTCGAAGGCCTGGCGCTTCAGCTCCCAGACCTCGTCGATATTGAGGATCAGGTTCGGCTTGTAATTGCACTGCTCGGGCTGGTGCGGCTCGAACAGGAACACCGGCGGCGCGGCATAGACCCTGTCCGGATCCGGCTTGTGGCCGGCCGACTGCGCGACGATGCGCGCCTCCTGGGCGAGATGGGCGGCCACCGGATGATCGAAATTATAGGGGTCCTCCAGGGCGTGGGTCAGCACGAAGGACGGCTTCTCCTCGCGATAGATATCGATCAGCCGGTCGAGAATGGCTTCCGTGGGCTTGAGCGGATAGTCGCCGGCGTCGAAGAACTCGATCTCGGCGCCGAGCAAGGCGGCGGCGGCTTCGGCCTCGGCGCGCCGGCCGGCCTTGACCTCCTCCATGCTGATGCCGGCCTTCTTCCAGGCCCATTGGCTCTCCCCGCGCTCGCCATAGCTGAGGCAGGCGATCTTCATCCGGTAGCCCTTACGGGCATGCAGCGCGATGGCGCCGCCGGCGCGCCAGACGAAATCGCCGGGATGGGCGGTGACGACGAGACCGCTCTTCTGCGTGGACATGGGTGAAACCTCGTGGACGAAGGGAAGGCCTATTCGGCGGCGCGGGGAAACAGGGCGGCGCCTTCCGGAAGCACGGCGGCGTGGACGAAGACCGTGCCGTCGAACAGCGCGCGCGCCGTACGCAGCAGGCCGGCGCGGGCGACGACCGGCGCATCCGCGGTCCCGCCGACCTCGAGCCGGACGGTGAATTCGCCGGTCGGATGCTCGACCGAAACCAGCTTGGTCGACCCTTCCGGCAGGCGCGCGACCTTGGCCGCGGGCGAGCCCGGCAGCACGCAGGCGGTGGCGACCGAAACGGCCGCGAAGACCCCGATCGCGGCATGGCATTCATGGGGAATGAAGCTGCGCGTCGAGACGTGGCCGTCGGCGATCGGCGGCGCCACCAGGCAGATCTTCGGCACGTTCTTGTTGGCCGCGTCGGCGATATTCATCAAGGGCGAGGCGGCGAGCCGGATCTCTTCGAGCCGGGCCTTCAGCTCCATATCCGTGTTGAGCTGGTCATGCGGCTCGTAGCCGGTGCGGCCGACGGCGGAGGCGGCGAGCACGATCACCGGCATGCCGTTGTCGATCAAGGTGACGTCGACGCCGGCGACATGATCCACGGCCCGGCCGGTCGGCAAAAGCGCGCCGCAGACCGAACCCGCCGCGTCGAGAAAGTCGATGGCGACGGGTGCGGCCGTGCCTGGCACGCCGTCGATGCGGGCATCACCTGCGTAATTGACCCGGCCGCCGGGGGTCTCGATCAGCAGCTCGGCGATCGTGCCGGTATTGACGGTGCGCACCTTGACCCGGGTCACCGGATCCTGCGCCGCGATCAGCCCGCGCTCGATGGCGAAGGGCGCGACGCCGGCCAGGATATTGCCGCAGTTCTGGTTGGTATCGACGCGTGGCTTGTCGACCAGCACCTGGGCGAACAGGAAGTCGATATCGCAATCGGCCTCGGTCGATCGCGAGACGATCGCCACCTTGCTGGTCAGCGGGTGGGCGCCGCCTATGCCGTCGATCTGGCGCGGGTCGGGCGAGCCCATCACGGATAGCAGCAGGGCGTCGCGCAACGCGCTATCCGCCGGCAGGTCGGACGCCAGGAAATAGGCTCCCTTGGACGTGCCGCCGCGCATCATCATGCATCGAAGGGCTGTCTGCATCGGCTTGGGTCTCGGTGGAATGACGCCACGATGACGCCGGCCGACTGATGAAGCAAATGATCTGTTCTCCGCGATCGATGAACCAAATCGATCAAAGCACAGGGCGACGCGCGCGGACGTTCGCTCGCCGGGACCGCGGTCTCATGTCGTCTCACACCTGCGACATCGGCGTCGCGAGGTTGCGACGGGATCGGCAGGCGTACTTCCGGGCCGTCGATCGGTAGATCTGAAAAGTCTCGGTTTTCCGGCCCGCCGCCGCAGTCGCTTCGCCATGGCATGGCTGTTGCTGAACAGACCCCGCAAGGCGCGACAAGACGCTTGCGACGACACCACATGAAGGGAAACACCATGGAAATCGGCTATTTCACCATGCCGTCCCATCCGCCGGAGAGAGGGCTGAAGGACGGCCACGACTGGGACCTGCAGGTTCTGCGCTGGTGCGACGAACTCGGCTATCAGGAGGCCTGGATCGGCGAGCACCACACCGCGCCCTGGGAGCCGCATCCGGCGCCGGACCTGCTGCTCGCCCAGGCCTTCCTGCAGACCAAGAATATCCGGCTCGGCCCGGGCGGCTTCCTGCTGCCCTATCACCACCCTGCCGAACTCGCCAACCGCGTCGCCATGCTGGATCACCTGTCCGAGGGCCGGCTCAATTTCGGCGTGGCGGCGAGCGGCCTGCCGAGCGACTGGGCCATGTTCAATGTCGATGGCATGTCGGGGCAGAACCGCGACATGACCCGCGAGGCGCTGGAGATCATCCTGCGGCTGTGGACCGAGGATGCCCCGTTCACCCACCAGGGCAAGTTCTGGACGGTGACCAAGCCGGACGTGATGTTCGACTTCCTGAAACCGCACATCAAGCCGGTCCAGAGCCCGCATCCGCCGATCGCGGTGGCGGGATTGAGCAAGGGGTCGGACACGCTGAAGCTCGCCGGCGAACGCGGTTTCATCCCGATGAGCCTCAATCTGAACCCGGCCTATGTCTCCAGCCACTGGGAATCGGTCGAGATCGGTGCCGCCCGCACCGGCCGCACGCCCAACCGTCAGGATTGGCGCATGGTGCGCGAGGTCTTCGTCGCCGAGACCGACGAGGAGGCTTGGAAGCTGTCGGTCGGCGGCATGATGGGCCGGATGATGAGTGAGTATTTCCTGCAGCTGCTCGCCCATTTCGGCTTCAAGGACTATCTCAAACATGCCCCCGACGTGCCCGACAGCGACGTGACCGTCGACTATTGCGCGCGGCACAACTGGATCGTCGGTTCGCCGTCGACGGTCGCCGAGAAGATCGAGACGATCTACAATCAGGTCGGCGGCTTCGGCACGCTGCTGGTCTTCGGTTTCGACTACAAGGACAATCCGGAGGTCTGGCACAACTCCCTGCGGCTGCTGGCGAAAGAGGTCATGCCGCGACTGAAGCACCTGTCGCCGAACCTGGTTCGCGCCGCGTAGGACAAGCGACGGGGCGGCCCCGCCGCTCCGTCTCCACACAGCCTGTCGGGTGGTCTCGAGGGCGCGCGGGAGATGTCCCTTGCGGCCGCGGGATCGCGCGTCGAAACGGCCAGGGGACCCTCACGACAATGGAAGCTCAGATCTACAAACAGGCCATGCGCCACTGCGCCGGCGCCGTGGCGCTGGTGACGGTCGGCCGCGAGGCCGGCCGACGGACCGGCCTGACCGTCACCTCGGTCTGCTCGCTGTCGGACGATCCGCCCTCGCTCATCGTCTGCGTCAATCGCAATGCCAGCGCCCATCCGCGCATTCGCGAGGAGGGCTGTTTCGTGGTCAATTTCCTCGGCGAGGACCATGCGCCGCTGGCGCTCACTTTCGCCGGCCAGAAGGGGCTCGCCGGCGACGCGCGTTTCGCGCTTGGGGATTGGGCGGCGCGCGCCACCGGCACGCCGGTTCTCGCCGATGCCGTCGTCGCCTTCGATTGCGACCTGCGGGAGGAGTTCGAGACCGGCACCCATTCGGTCTTTGTCGGCAATGTGCGGGACGTTTATCTCAGCGAGGGCCATATCGGCGCCGGGGCGAGCCCCCTGGTCTATGTCCGCGGTGGTTTCCATGGGGTCAGGACGATCGCCTGAGAGCTTGCGTTGAGCTGAGGGGCTGATCGCTTCGGAGTGAAGTGGCTTGCACATAGCCACATGCCCGGTTCGATTCCAGATGATCGAACCCTAAACGCGCCCGGCGCCGTTCCGGAGCCGCTTGATCTTCCGGTAGAGTGTCGCCCGGCTGATGCCGAGTGCGCCGGCGGCTTCCGGCACCCGCCCGCCATGGCAACGCAGGGCGTCGTCGATCACGGCCCGTTCGGCGGCGGCAAGGCTCGGTGAAGGACTTTCGCCCGGTGCCGCTGACGCGGGCAGGTCCAGATCTTCCACAGCGATCACACCGGCCTGCGCCAGGCAGGCCGCGAGCCGCAGCACGTGGCGCAACTGGCGGATGTTGCCCGGCCAGTCATAGGCGAGCAGGGCCGCCCGGGCCGTCGGCGTCAACAGCGCCCCGGGCGCTTCCTCGCCGGCCATGGCGTCGATCAGCGCGGCCTTGTCGGTCCGCTCCCGCAAGGCCGGCAACGCGACCTGCATGCCGCGCAGGCGATAATACAGGTCGGCACGGAACCGGCCCTCGCGCACCAGCTGGGCAAGATCCTCGTGCGTCGCGCTGATCAGCCTGAAATCGACCGGCACCGGCCGCCCGGCGCCGAGCGGCAGCACCTCGCGGTTTTCCAGAACCCGGAGGAGGCGGGTCTGCAGCGCCGGCGGCATGTCACCGATCTCGTCGAGGAACAGGGTGCCCTTGTCGGCCTGGACGATCAGCCCCTTCGATCCGTCGCGGCGGGCACCGGTGAAGGCGCCGGCCTCGTAGCCGAACAATTCGCTGTCGATCAGGCTCTCCGGCATGGCCGCGCAATTGAGCGCGACATAGGCCCGCGCCGCCCGGCTGCTCGCGGCGTGAAGGCTGCGTGCGAACAGGTCCTTGCCGGTGCCGGTCTCGCCCTGCAGCAGCACCGGCAAATCATGGTCGGCGACAGCGGCCAGCCGCTGGACATCTCTGACGAGCGCGCCATGGCCGCCGGCCAGCCGCATCAGCGCGTCGTCGCGCGCGGCAGGCCGTCGATCGGCGCCGTGGCGGGCCGTCGTCGTGGTCCGCCGCGGTGCCGCCGGTTCGCTGATCCGGATATGGCCGAGCGGCGTGCCGTCGGGCCGGCGCATGGCCAGCGGCGTCTCGGGCTCCGCGCCCGTGGCGCCCTTGTCGATCACGACGACATCCGACAGGCGGGCGCCCGCCTGGATCGTGGCATCCGACAGGCCGAGGCCGAGCCTGGCCGAGCGGCTCGCCCCGACGATGCGCTGATCCTCGTCGAAGGCGACGAAGCCGCCCTCGTCATCCGGGCCATGCTGGACCAGCGCGGCGATCCAGGCGCTGCGGAAATGCGCGCGGAAAAAGCGTTCCTCGATCCGCCTGCTGGCCTCGACCGTGATCGCCAAGGCCAGATCATTGGCCGGCCGCTCCAGGTCGGCCCGGCAGGAGGTGATGTTGAGGGCGCCGGCGAGCCGCCCGCAATGATCGAAGACCGGCGCGACCTTGCAGCTCATCGCCGCCCAATGCTCGCGGAAATGGTCGGTGCGATGCACCGTGATCGGCCGTTCCTCGGCCAGGCAGGTGCCCACCCCATTGGTGCCTTCCACCGCCTCGGAGAACATCGAGCCGGTATAGAGCTTCCAGCGGCGGAATTCGGCCTCGTCGGCGGGCGGAATGCGGCTGGCGATCATGACCGCGTTGGTATCGGTGAAATTGACGCAATAGCCGTTGTCGCGCACCACCCGGTAGAGGTTCTCGATCTCCGGCATGGCCAGATGGATCAGCTCGTCCATCGGCGCGATGAAATCCTTCAGCTCGCTCCGGGTCAGTGTCCGCGGCGGCCCGTTCCTGGCCGGGTCGAGCTTATGGTCGATGAGGCAGCGGCGCCAGGAACTGGCGATGCGCCGGTCGGCGGCGAGGCGCGGCAGGTTCTGCGCCGCCGACAGAACGCGCTCGGCATGGTGCATCGTGCTCAGGCTGGCCATGCGTCGTCTCCCTCCCGGTATCCCCGTGGTTTTTTGTTTTGGGTCGTCTCATCCGCGGCCGTTCATTCCCCGCCGCGGGCGTGACGGTCATGGTGGGCAAGGCGGTGAGGCCGAAGCCGGGTGGCGGCGCGCCGGCCGGTCGTGCGAACGGATGGCCAATGTCGCGCAAGGCCACGGCGTTCATCACGGCGCACGCCTCCCAAGGCTGGGTCGCGGGCCAGATCGTGCGTGCGTCGGGGCGATCATGAAGGCCCTCTCATCGTGACGAGACGAAACGCGACATGTCCGGTTCAGGCAAGGATCGGACAAACCGGGTGCTGGCAACGGCCCCGGCCATCCGAGCTGCGACGGCAGTTTCGCACCGGTCCGTCATATGTCAATTCCGGCGCCGGGCCGCCGCCGCGCGCCGAGATCGGGTCATGCCCGGCGGCGACCGGCACCGATCGGTCGACGCCCCGGTCCCGGCTCCCGCCCCGGCATTGGCCGATCGGGCAGCCTGTCCGGTCAGGAGGCGATCACCGGTGCCTGCACAGGCGAATGCCCGGTCAATCGTTCGGCCAGATCGTCCATGGCGGTCATGGCGGTGGCGGCGACCCGATATTCAGGTCCTCCGACGGGCAACGCGGCGAGGGCGCGGACGCACTGCGTGCGGAGCCTGCTGATTCTGCCGAGCAGAGCTGCGGTCTCGGCCTCGGAGACCTCGCGCCCGCCGCGCCGCCCCGTCGGACTGTCGGCGGTTTCGCGAATGGCTTTGCCGCCTGGCTGGTCGGCCATGGTCCTGATCCATCGTTTGACTTTTCCGTTCTCTTTATGTTCTCATTTGGAGATGAGACGCAAGTCCCTCTGGCGCCGATCCCCAGGAGGTCGAGATGGCGAAGACGACCTATTACGTGGTGCAGCCCTACAGGCTGGTCGACGGCGAGATCGTGCCCGGCGAGCCGATCGAGAAGCGTAGCGCCGATGCGGCGCGCACGGCCGCGCGCCTGGCCGTCACTGGCGAGGACCGCGGCGCCATCGCCTTCTGCCGCTCGGGCGATCCCAATCTCGGCGAGTTCGACGAGGCCGAGATCCTGCTCAGGATCGGCGTCGTGCCCGACGAGTTTGTCGCCGCGCGGGGCTGAAACGAGCGGAAAGCCTCACCCCTCCCGCGCCATGGCGTGGGCCTGACGCGCCAGATCCTCGCGAAACCGCGGATCGGCAATGGCGATCAGCCGTTCGGCGCGGCGGTGCAGCGGCACGTTGCGCAGGTCCGCGACGCCGTGTTCGGTCACCACCAGGTCGACATCGCTGTGGCCGAGCGTGACGCGCCGGGTGCTGGCGACGATGCGGCTTGCCGCGCCGTCGCGCACCGTCGAGGGCAGGGCGATGATCGCCCGGCCGCCGCGCGCAGCGACGCCGCCGCGGGCGAAATCGGCGAGGCCGCCGACTCCGCCGATCGCCGAGCCTCCGGCCAGTTCCGAATTCACCTGGCCGGTCAGGTCGACCTCGATGGCCGAATTGACCGAGATGAAATTGTCCTGGCGGCTCAGCACGTCGAGCCCATGGGTATGCGCCGCCGGCATGACCGCGACACCGGGATTCATGTGCAAGTGGCGGTTCAGCCGGTGGGTGCCGCACACCGTATTGGTGACGGTGATGCCGGGGTCGATCGTCTTATGGGCATTGGTGATGACGCCTTGCTCGATCAGGTCGAGTACCCGGTCGGTGATCACGCCGGAATGGAAACCCAGATCGCGATGGTGGCCTAGCCCGCTCAGAATGGCGTCGGGAATGGTGCCGATGCCGATCTGCAGCGTCGCGCGATCGCCGATCAGGCCGGCAATATGGTCGGCAATGCGCTCTTCGATGGCGCCGAGCCGGCTGGCCTTGAGCTCGATCGGCGGCCGGCGCGCCGGGATCGTCGCGGTGATGGTCACGCCGTCAGGCAAGGGCGCGCCTGATGTCACCGGGATATCGGGATGGGTCTCGGCCAGCACGCAGCGTGCGTGCCGCGCGGCGAGCGCCACATAATCGTTGGCCAGTCCCAGATTATAGCCGCCCGGTCCCTCGGCGAGCTGCAGGAACACCACGTCGGCGTGGATCTCGCCGGTCTCGAAGGCGGCGTTGAGCGCGCCGTAGTGACGTGGCAGGACGTCGAGCCGGCCGGCCTTGGCGAGGCGCGTATTGGTGCCGGTCGCGCCATAGCTGAGAAAGCTGAGCGTCGGCGCGCGCTCGGGCGCGAAGGTGTGCGAGAAGCTGGTGCCGAGAAACACCTCGAGCGCACCGATGCGGTCGGCCTGGTCGACCAGCGCTTCGGTGAGGGTCACCGGCTCGGCGGTCAGCTGGCCGCAGACGATCCGGTCGTCGGGCCGCAGGAATTCGGCGAGGTCGAGGTGGTCGGGGCTGATCTGTCGAACCAAGGGTCTTGTCCCATCGTCGCTGTGATGCGGGCAGGCCGGGACCCGCCGCGGCGATGACGCCGCGCATCACCCCGCCGTGCGATACTGGTTCTGATCGATGCCATATCGGCGCAGCTTGTCGTAGAAGGTCTTCCGGGGGAGGCCGAGCGCCTCGATCGCCACGCGCACGTCGCCGCGGCTTGCCGCCAAGGCCTCGCGAATAAGGCCCGCCTCATAGGCCTCCACCCGTTCGGGCAGCGACTGGGCATGGGCGGTCGCGGGCGCCGGCGAGGCATGCGCCACCAGGCCGAGCGCCACGCGCTCGGCATAATGGGCGAGCTCGCGGACATTGCCCGGCCAGTCATGGCCGGCGAGATGGCGCCGGACGGCGGCGTCGAGCGCCGGCGGCTCGCGGCGGAAACGCTTCGCCGCGCGCGTCAGGAAATGGCCGAACAGCAGCGGGATGTCGTCGGCCCGTTCCCTGAGCGGCGGCACGCGCACCGACACGACATGCAGGCGATAATAGAGATCCTCGCGGAAGGCGCCCTGCTTGGCGAGCTGCAAGAGGTCGGTCTTGGTCGCCGCGACCAGGCGGACGTCGACCCGGCGCACCTCATTGGTGCCGAGCGGGGTGATCTCGCGGGCCTCCAGCACGCGCAGCAGCTTGACCTGCAGCCCCGGCGACATGGCCTCGATCTCGTCAAGGAACAGGGTGCCGCCATGGGCATATTCGAACCGGCCGATGCGCTTGCGCTGGGCACCGGTGAAGGCGCCCGGTTCATGGCCGAACAATTCGCTCTCGATCACCGTTTCGGGCAGCGCGCCGCAATTGACCGCGACGAAGGGGCGCGCCGCCCGGTGGCTCCAGCGATGCAGGGCATTGGCCACCACGTCCTTGCCGCTGCCGGTCTCGCCTTCCACCAGCACGTCGACATCGGCATCGGCGACCTGGTGCAGCGTCTGGCGCAGCCGCTCCATCACCGGGGTGACGCCGAGCAGCGGCAGGTCGTCGCTGGCGGCCTCGGCGGCGCGCCGCAGCGCGCGGTTTTCCAGCACCAGCCGGCGCTTTTCCAGGGCATGGCGGATGCTGCCGATCAGCCGGTCGACCGCATAGGGCTTGGCGACGAAGTCATAAGCGCCCTCGCGCATGGCATCGACCGCCATGGCGATGTCGCCATGGCCGGTGATCAGGATGACCGGCAGGTCCGGGTCGATCTTCTTCAACCGCCGGAACAGCTCCAGGCCGTCGACCCTGGGCATGCGAATATCGCTGACCACGACGCCGGCAAAACCCGCGTCGAGCGCGTCGAGCGCCGCGGTCGCCGAGGGAAAGGCGACGACGTCGAGGCCGGCCAGCACGAGCGACTGGACGTTGGCGGCGCGCAGGATGTCGTCGTCGTCGATGAAGGCGACGTCCATCAGGGAGCCCTCGGCAAGGTGATGGTGAAGACGGCACCGTTGCGGTTCTCGACGGCGAAGCTGCCGCCGGCCTCGGTGACGATATCGTTGGAAATCACCAGGCCGAGGCCGAGGCCATCGGCCTTGGTGGTGGTGAACGGCATGAACAGGGCGCCCATGACCTTGGGCGGCAAGCCCGGGCCATTATCGGCGATCTCGACGACGACCTGGTCGGCCTGACGCCGCGCGGCGATCCGGATCGCGCCGTCCTCGCGGTCGGAGAGCGCTTCGATCGCGTTCTGCAACAGATTGACCAGCACCTGTTCCAGGCGGATACGGTCGGCCGTGACCGCCAGGTCCGGCTCGGCCATGGCGACATCGAGGTCGACGGCCTGCATTCGCAGCCGGTGGCCGACCAGGAGCAGGGCGCCGTCGATGACGGCGGCCAGCGGCACGGCCTCCACCTTGGCGGGCGCCTTGCGCGCGAAGGCCCGGAGTTCGCCGGTAATGCTGCCGATCTTCTCGGTCAGCGCGGCAATGGTGGCGAGGTTGCCGCCGGCGGTCGCCAGGTCGTTGCGCGCCAGAAGCGCGCGGGCATTGTCGGCGAAGGTCCTGATGGCGGCGACCGGCTGGTTGATCTCGTGGGCGACGCTTGCCGAGATCTGGCCGAGCACGGCGAGCTTGCTCGCCTGGACCAGCTCGTCCTGCAGGTCGTCGAGAGCTGTTTGCGCCCGCTGCCTTTCGTCGATCTCGGCCAAGAGCTGGCCGTTGACGCTGCGCAGCTCGGCGGTGCGCTCGGCGACATTGGTCTCGAGCTCGCGCCTCAGGCGCTCCTGCCGTGTCCGTTCGTTGGCGCGGCGCCGGCGCGTCAGGCGCCAGAGGCCGGTGGCGCCGATGCCGATCAGCCCGGCGAGCAGGGCGACGGCCTGGGCCGCGGTGGTGGCGAGGCCGAGCGTCGGTTCGGCGGGGGCGAGCACATGCAGGCGCCAGGCGGTGGTCGGCACCTGAGCCGCATGTTCGACGAACATCCGGTCCTGGGTTCCGTCCGGCAGGCGCAGCCTGACGACATCGCGGTCAGTTCCGGTCAGCCGGGTCGCCAGCGGCAGGACCTCGAGCGAGGCGTCGCCGAATTGCAGGCTGGCGCGGATCTCGGCGCGCTGGTCCGGGGCGATCGGTGCGAGCGCATGGAAGCGCCAGGCCGGCTCGCTCGAGATCAGCACGATGCCGCGTTCGTCGGTGACGAAAGTCGGCGTGGCGAAGCGCCGCCACTCGGTTTCAATCGCCTGAACCTCGACCTTCACCACGACGATGCCGATCACCCCGTCCGGCCCATCGAGCCGGCGGGTCAGGAACAGGCCAGGCAACTGGCTCACCGTGCCGAAGGCGAAATGCTCGGCCGCGCCATGCTCCATGGCCAGCCGGTAATAGGGCCGGAAGGCATAGTTGTTGCCGACGAAACTGGTCGGCGTGCGCCAGTTGCTGGCGGCGATCGTCATGCCGCCGGGGTCGAGCAGATAGATCACCGAGACACGCGCGCCGGTGCTCAAGGTCTCGAGCTTGGGATTGAGCGCGGCGATCCGCTCCGGGTTCTTCGAGGCGAGCGCCGCGCGGACATCCGGGTCCTCGGCCAGGATCAGCGGCAGCGAGCGATGTTTCTCGATCTCGCTCTGCAGCACGGCGACCCGCAGCTCGGCGGCGGTCTCCGCGGCGACGCGGACACTGGCATAGGCCCAGCGCGCGGCGGCGTAACGCGCGCCCAAATCGAGCGCGACCAGGGTCGCCAGCGCCAGCAGCACGGCGACCGCCCGCCGTGGCGTGAGCCACCGCCTGGTCCTGCCGGGCTCGGGAGACACGAAGGCCGACATCACGCGGGCTGTCTTCTCCGATGCCGCCGGCCGCCGCCGAACCGGCGGGACCCGCGTGCGAAAATCCGCCACGACCCTAGCACGTTGTGCGGATTTCCGCACAGCAGCTCTTGTCGCGTCCTGCGAGCCTCAGCGGGAATCGTAGATTTTGCAAGGGGCTAGCTCCGGCGGCCCAAGTCGATGGCCGCTGGCACGGGCCTTGCGGACGTGGTGCTGCCCCGGTGTGAAACAGCGCCGGAGATCATGAAACCCAGCGACGGCACGAACGGCGTCCAAGACGAGGCGCCGCGGCCCAGAGGCGAGGAGACCAGGATGGCTTATGCGCTCGAAGCGCCGGCTGTGGCCGCGCAGAAGAAATTCCACCAGCATCTCTATGTTCAGGTCCTGGCCGCGATCGCCGCCGGCATCCTGCTCGGGCATTTCTATCCAACCCTCGGCGCCGAGATGAAGCCGCTCGGCGACGCCTTCATCAAGCTGGTCAAGATGATCATCGCGCCGGTCATCTTCCTGACCGTCGTCACCGGCATCGCCGGCATGCGCGACCTGGAAAAGGTCGGCCGCGTCGCCGGCAAGGCGATGATCTATTTCCTGACCTTCTCGACGCTGGCGCTGATCATCGGGCTGATCGTCGGCAATCTCGTCCAGCCCGGCGCCGGCCTGCATATCGATCCGGCAACGCTCGATCCCAAGGCGGTGGCCGGCTATACCGCCAAGGCGCATGAGCAGACCCTCACCGCCTTCCTGATGAACATCATCCCGACCTCGCCGGTCAGCGCGCTGGCCTCCGGCGACGTGCTGCAGGTGCTGTTCTTCTCGGTGTTGTTCGGCATCGCGCTGGCCGCCGTCGGCGATCGCGGCGAGCCGGTCATGGATGTCATGCAGTCCATGCTGCAGGCCATGTTCAAGCTGGTCGCCATCCTGATGAAGGCGGCCCCGATCGGCGCCTTCGGCGCCATGGCCTTCACCATTGGCCAATATGGCATCGGTTCCATCGCCAGCCTGCTGCTGCTGGTCGCGACCTTCTACCTGACCTCCTTCCTGTTCGTCTTCGTCGTGCTCGGCCTGGTCGCCCGCTATAACGGCTTCTCGATCCTGGCGCTGATCCGCTATATCAAGGAAGAGCTGCTGCTGGTGCTCGGCACCAGCTCCTCGGAAGCCGCCCTGCCGAGCCTGATGGAGAAGATGGAACGCGCCGGCTGCCGCAAATCGGTGGTCGGCCTGGTCATCCCGACCGGCTATTCGTTCAATCTCGACGGCACCAATATCTACATGACCATGGCGGCGCTGTTCATTGCCCAGGCCACCGGCATCCAGCTCAGCCTGTGGGACCAGGTGCTGCTGCTGCTCGTCGCCATGCTCTCCTCCAAGGGCGCGGCCGGCATTACCGGCGCCGGCTTCATCACGCTCGCGGCCACCCTCTCGGTGGTCCCGGCGGTGCCGGTCGCCGGCATGGCGCTGATCCTCGGCATTGATCGCTTCATGTCGGAATGCCGCGCGCTGACCAATTTTGTCGGCAACGCGGTTGCCACCATCGTGGTCGCCCGCTGGGAAGGCGAGCTCGACGAGGCGCGGCTCCAGGCGGTGCTGTCGGGCCAGGACGTGTCGGAAGCCGCCGACGAAGCCGTCGTGCTCGCCGCCGAATAAGGCCACGCGTCGTCCGCCCCAGAGCGGGGACATCAGCCGACCCACGGGCCAGGGCCCGTGGGTCGGCTTTTTTGTTGTTGGTGTGATGAACAGGCTGCGCCCAAGGCCGCGCAGCCGATCGGAATTCCAGTTTCTTGAACTCGTCCATCGGAAGGGTGGGCAGAAAAATTGATGAAGTACAGACTGTTGCGAGCATTTTTGGTGACGCCGCCAACGCAATATTGCGTGATTGTCGATCGCACTATAAGGAGAGGCGGCGAGACGGAACGCGCACTCCGGCGCGGCCGTCGAGCGGTGATTGGGGGCGACAAGGTCGCATGTCCCGCGATCATGGGAGTAAGACAGCCGTGCTGCGGACGCCGTCGACCGATGGGATCGAGCCCGACCTGAGCCGCGACCGGCCGCTTCACGACGGCCGGCTGGAAAGCCTGCATGTCTATCCGCTGAAATCGGCGGCGGCGCTCACCCGCGACAGCGTCCGCGTCGAGGAGGAGGGACTGGTCGCGGACCGGCGGCTGATGGTCGTCGGCAGCGACGACAAGGTTCTGACCGCGCGCACCGCGCCGAACCTGCTGACGGTCCGCTGCGACATCGACGGCGACGAGATCGTGCTGATGGCGCCGGGCACGGCACCCCTCGTGGTCGCGCGGGCCGGCCTCAGGCCCCTGCCGCGCGAGGTGACGATCTGGCGGGATCGGCTGACCCCGCTCGATGTCGGCGATGCCGCCGCGGCGTGGCTGTCGGGCGTGCTGGACCGAGAATGCCGGCTGGTCCTGAAGGGGCCGCTGACCCATCGACCGCTGTCGATCGGTCCAGGCGGCCCGGTGTCTTTCGCCGACACGGCGCCGCTGCTCCTGACCAATGCCGCCTCGCTCGCCGATCTCAACCTCTACCTCGACGACCCCGTCGAGATGGCGCGCTTCCGGCCCAATCTGGTGATATCGGGGCCCGATGCCTATGCCGAGGACGGCTGGGGCCATATCCGCATCGGCGAGGTCGAGTTCGACGCCGTCGGCGCCTGTGATCGATGCGTCATGGTCACGCTGGATCCCAGCTCGGGCGCCAGACGCGACGACCAGGAGCCGCTCGCCATGCTCGGCCGCCAGCGGCGCGGCGAGGACGGCAAGGTCTATTTCGGCCAGTTCCTGGTGCCGCGCGGACCCGGCCGGCTGTTCCTCGGCGACAAGCTCACCGTGCTCTCGCGCAAGGCGCCGGTCGCGCTGAAGCCCGCGACGGCGCCGGTGGTCGGTCGTGCCGTGGGGGCGGCGCCTGCCGCGGCGCGAACGGTCCATGGCGAGCGGACGCTGCGCTGCGTCGGCGTCATCGACGAAACCCATGACGTCAGGACTTTCCGCTTCCGGACCGAGCCGGACGAGGCGGTGGCCTATGAAGCCGGCCAGTTCATCACCTTGCTGTTCGACCAGGACGGCCGGCGGGCGCGCCGCAACTATACGCTGTCGTCGGCGCCTTCCCGCCCGGGGGAGCTGGCCGTCACGGTCAAGCGGGTCGCCGGCGGCCACCGGTCGAACTGGCTGCACGATCGTCTGGGCATCGGCGATACCCTGCGGGCGACCGGGCCGAATGGCCGGTTTCATTTGGCGGCGGCAGCCCCTGACGCCAAGCTGCTGCTGCTCTCGGCGGGCAGCGGCATCACGCCGATGATCGCGATGATGCGCACGATGGCCGACCGGAACCTGGCGCGCGACATCGTGTTCCATCACAGCGCACGCGGCGAGGCCGACATGGCCTTCCTCGACGAGTTGCTGGCGCTCGGCCGGGACAAGACGATGATCCGCCTGTCCTGGAACCTGACCCGTCCCGCCGGGGCGCAAGCCCATGATGGCGCGCGTCTGGCGGCGATGGTGGCAAGCGGCGCCATCCGGCTGCTGGAGGGCCGGCTCGACGCCGAGATGCTGCGATCGATCTGTCCCGACCTGGCGACGCGCACCGTCATGTGCTGCGGACCGGACGGCTTCCGGCAGGCGGCCCGGCGGATGCACGAAGCCTGGTTGCCGGCGGTCGCCGGGCGCTTTCTCGAGGAGAGCTTCGGGACGGACGATGCCGCCGCGCGCCAGCCCGAGACGGCCGCGCCCTATCGTGTCCGCTTTCGCGCAAGCGGCCTGACGGCCGAAGGCGTTGGCGCCGTCACCTTGCTCGAACTCGCCAGGACGCGAGGCCTGGATCTCGCGGCCGAATGCGAAGCCGGCATTTGCGGCACCTGCCGTGTCCGGGTCGCATCCGGAGACTGGCGCCTGGCCTCCAATTGCGCCGATCCCGGCCGCTCCGTCCTGTCCGACGAGGACAAGCAACAGGGTTACGTCCTGGCGTGCTCGACGCAGCCGGTCGGCGATGTCGAGATCGAGCTTTAGCCCTGCCGCCCATCCGGGCCGGATCGCCCCAAGCCAAGCCGGCTGTGATGCCAAATCGGCTGTGATGCCAAATCGATTGTGATGCCATGACCACCGAGATGCCGATGCCCGACCCGCGCGATCCGAACCATCCAGGCGCGCCGATCATTCCGCGCCGCGACTGGGACCTGCCGCCCTGGCATCGCTGGACCTTCCAGCACATTCGCGAAATGACCCCGACCGCGCAGGTCTGGCGTGGCGCCGGTCCCGTCATGCCCATGCGCGAGGCGCTCGAGGATCTCGGGGGGCTCGCCTATGATTTCGAGGGGCAGCGCCGGACCATCGAAGCCTTTCTCGACGAAAGTTTCACCGACGGTTTCCTGGTGCTGCATCGCGGCGCCATTCTGACCGAGCGCTATTTCAACGGCATGCGGCCCCATGGCACGCATCTGGCCATGTCGGTGACCAAGTCGATCGTCGGCATTCTCGCCGGCATCGTCGCCGGCCAGGGGCTGCTCGATGTGTCAGCCCCGGTCACCCGCTATTTGCCGGAGCTGGAGGCGACGGCCTATCGCGGCGCCACGGTTCAGCATGTGCTGGACATGACGAGCGGCGTCGTCTTCGACGAATCCTATACGACGCCGGGCTCGCATATGGTTCAGCTCGACCTCGCCTGCGGCTGGAAAGAGCATGACAAGCCGGGCTGGCCGCGCACCATGTGGGACCTGGTGCTGTCGCTGCGCGAAAGCGAATGTCCCCATGGCACGCGGTTCCGCTACCGCTCGATCGAGACCGACGTGCTCGGTTTCGTGCTCGAGCGGGCGACCGGCTCGTCGCTCGCCGAGCTGCTCAGCCGCGAGCTCTGGGCGCCCATGGGGGCGGGGGAGGATGCCTATATCACCGTCGATCACGCCGGGACGGCGCTGGCCGATGGCGGGTTCTGCGCGACATTGCGCGATTTCGGCCGTTTCGCCATGCTGCTGCTCGCCGATGGCCGCCGTGGCGGCCGCCAGATCGTGCCCGCGGAATGGATCGCCGACATCCGGGACGGCAAGGGCGAGCTGTTCCAGGCGCCCTATACGACCGTTCTGCCCCAGGGCGCTTACCGCAACCAGTTCTGGATCGAGGACACGGCCCGGCGGACCTATCTGGCGCGCGGCATTTTCGGGCAGTTCATCTTCTGCGATCCCGACGCCGAGTTCGCGGCGGTCAAGCTTTCCACCTGGCCGGAATTCACCAGCCCGGAGCGATCGCTCGAAACACTTGCCGCCTTCCGCTGCATCCGCGATCACGTGGGCGGGCGCTGAAGCGGCGCTCTGCGGGCGACCGCCGAGCCTTGCGGGGCCGTGCAACCCGTCCCGCGCGTCCCCGCTTCCGGGCGGCCTTGGCGCGAGGGTCCGTGATCGGAGCGGCTTGCTCGTCAGGTCCACAGGTGCGATCAGACAATAAACCCACGCGATTCCGTGGTCAGGACAACAATGGCGAACAAACCGCAATTCGGCCTTACACCGCTCGACGCTGCTCCCCTGCACGAAAAGGTCTATCTCGAAATCGTCCGGGCTCTCATGTCCGGCGAATTCGAACCCGGGCAGAAGCTCACCTCGCGAAAGCTCGCTCAGGAGCTCGGCACCAGCGACATGCCGGTGCGCAGCGCCTTGCTGCGCCTGCAGTCGCTGCGCGCTCTCAGGCCGCTTCCGAACGGCAGCATGGAAGTGCCGCTGATGACGTCGAGCGCCTTCTCCAATCTCATGGATGCCCGCACCGTGCTGGAGGGCGCCGCCGCCGAACGCGCCGCCGGCAAGATCAACGGCAACAATCTGCGCACCATCAGGCGCAACTGCGCGGAGCGGATCGATGCGATCCGCGCCGGCGATATCGGCCAGTATCTGCGCGCCAATTACGACTTCAAATTCGCCATCTACCGCCATTGCGGCAACGAGCAGATGATCTTTCTGATCGAGACCCTGTGGATGCAGGTGGGGCCGTTCCTGCGCAACATGGCCGATTGGTTCAAAGGCGACCTGTCCGAGATGATCGCCGTCGACTATCACGCCGAGGCACTGGCCGCGCTCGAAGACAAGGACGGCGTCCGGGCGCGCCAGGCGATCGAGAACGACATCCGTGAGGGCGAAGCCTATCTCCTGAAGAGCGCGCGCTTCCACGACGAGAGCGCCTGACGGCCTGACGGCCCCGCGGACCGCCCGGGTCTTGCCCGGATCGGCGGGACACTGGCTCCGGCCACCGTTGCCGGCGGCCGGAACCATGGTCTCGTGCCTCAGGCCCTGCCGTCGAGGTCGGCGGCCGCCAGGTCGAGCGCGCGCAGCAGGCGGTCGCAGGCCATGTCGATGGTCTCGCGGGTCCAGATCAGGGGCGGAGAAATCACCAGGGTATCGTTCACCGCCCTGATCATCAGGCCGCTGGCAATGGCATGCTCGCGCACGATGATGCCGGCTTCGCCTTGCGGCTGGTAGCGGGCGCGAGCCGCCTTGTCCTTGACGATTTCGACCGCGCCCATCAGGCCGATGGAGCGAACCTCGCCGACCAGCCGGTGATCGGCGAGCCGCTGCCGGAGCGCGGCGCCGAAATAGGGCCCGGTCTCGGTGCGGACGCGCTCGACCAGCCCTTCGCGCTCCATGATCTCCAGGTTCTTCAGCGCCACGGCGCAGCAGACGGGATGACCGGAATAGGTATAGCCGTGGGTGAATTCGCCGCCCTTCTCGACCAGGGTCGTGGCGATCCGGTCGCCGACCAGCAGCGCCGACAGGGGCTGGTAGCCCGAGGTCAGCGCCTTGGCGGTGGTGATGGTGTCGGCCTTGATGCCGAGCGTCTGGGCGGCGAACCACTCGCCGGTGCGGCCATAGCCGGTGATCACCTCGTCGAGCATCAGGAGGACGTCGTGGCGCTCGCAGATCGCCTGGATCTCCGGCCAGTAGCTCGCCGGCGGGATGCGCACGCCGCCGGCCCCCATGATCGGCTCGCCGATGAAGGCGGCGACGTTCTCCGGCCCCGCCTCCAGGATCGCCGTCTCGACCGCGCGAGCGGCACGCAGGCCGAAATCGTGATCGGTTTCGCCGGGCAGGGCCAGGTCGAAGGCATAGGGCGGCATGACATGGACGATATTGGGAACCGCGCCGCCGAGCTGCTTGTGCATGCGCGCCATCCCGCCGAGTGACGTCGCCGCGATGGTCGAGCCGTGATAGGCGGTGGTGCGGGAAATGACGATGTTCTTTTCCGGCTTGCCCTCCAGCGCCCAGTAGTGCCGCACCAGGCGGAGCGCGGTGTCATTGGCCTCCGAGCCCGACGAACCATAAAAGACCTGGTTGATATTGGCCGGCGCCAGCTCGGCGAGCTTGCCGGCCAGCAGCACCGGCGTCGGCGTCGCGCAGGCGAAGAACGAATTGTAGAACGGCAGCTCGTTCATTTGCGTGGCGGCGGCTTCCGCCAGCTCATGCCGGCCATAACCGATATTGACGCACCAGAGCCCGGCCATGCCGTCGAGGATCTCGAAGCCTTCGGTGTCGTAGATGAACGGTCCTTCGCCACGCACGATCATCCGGGCGCCGGCGGCGCGCAGGTCCTTGTGATTGGTGAAGGGGTGAAGGTAATGCGCGGCGTCGATCTTCTGCAGCTGGGCGCGCGAATAGTTCTGATAGGTCATGGAACGACCCTTTCCTGGGTTCAAATCGGGGAAGCGATGACGTGCCCGGGAAAGCCATGTGGCGAGTAGCCGATGCGCGCGCAGAGCCGCAGCAGTTCGGAAAAGCGCGTCCGTCGCGACGGCGTGACCGCCGGACGATCGGTCCAGATCAGATGGATCAGGCGGCGAAGCGTCAATTCCGTGTGTCCTACTCGCGGATGCGGCCTTGCCGCCAGTAACCCATGAGGTTCAGTTGCCGCCGGTCGATCGCCTTGTCCTTGATCAGGAATTGCCGGATCTGGCTGACCGCGCCGGTTTCGCCGGCGACCCAGGCGTAGAACGGGCTGTCGGTCTGTTCGGCCCGGTCCCACAGCACGTCCTGGTCGATGTCGACATCGGCAAGTGCGGTATCGGCAGGGCCGGCGGCGGCAGCGGTGGGCAGGCGGGCGCGGCCGGCCGCCTGCACCATCAGCTCGCCGAACCCCGCCTGCCGCCCTTCGGCGTCACGGACGAGCCAGTGCAGGTCGAGCCCGTCGAAACGCGGCAGGTCCAGCCGATCGGCATCCTCGGGCACTTCCAGAAAGGCCTGCGTCGCCGGTGGGCGCGGCCAGGCGGCCATCATCTCGATGATGCCGGCCGCCGCGGGCAGCGCCGTTTCGTCGGCGATCAGCAGCACTTGCCCGACATCAGCAGGCGGTTTCCATTCATAGCCGCCACATTCGCCCTCGAACCCGCGCCCGGGCGCGCAGATCTGGATGAAATCGCCGATATCGGCGTTGAGGGCCCATTTCGACGCCGGGCCGGTCTCGCCATGGAGCACGAAGTCCACGTCGACCTCGCCGCGCGCGGCGCGCAGGTGGCGAATGGTGTAGGTGCGCATCGGCACGCGCTCCGAGGGCGGCACCGACCGGTAGATGTCATACCAGTCGGGGCTGTCGGGCAGTGACGGCAGCCGGCCGTCCGCGTGCGGAAAGAACAGTTTGATACGCTGATCCGGAGCATGGGTCGCCATGTCGGTGACATCGGCACCCGCGAAGGTCAGGCGCATCATATGCGGCGACAAGAGCCGTTTCGCGGCGAGCGTGGCGTCGAAGATCCGGTAGGGGCTATTTCCTGACATGGGCCTCACCTCCGCGATTGCGCCGTCACCGGGCCGCCCCGCGGAATTTTGTCGGTCTGTTTGTCGATTTTTGCGATCGACAATCGCATTGTAGCGAAACCCTGTGCCGCCGCAAGCCCGGTCCCGACAGAATCGAATTGGCGTCTAATTGTCTGATAAATAGCGCCTTTCATTAGAATTGTTCTGTTTTTTGCCGCTCGCGCTTCGACGCGATCTGCGTCGAAAACTGTATGACATAGAATATGAATCGGCGGGAGCCGATCAGGTCGTCCGAACGGCCCGACAGGACCGGGACGTCCGGACCCCGGTAGCCCGTCACCAGCCGCACGCTGGTTTCGAAAGTGCGATCGTCGATCGCAAAATGACGTTGCGCTGCGCGGCCGGATCCCCTTAACTGCGCGCCGTTTGCCGAGGCATTTCCCGGCGCCTGCCGATGGTCCCGCGTCGGCCGCGCCGGGGCCGGCCGGCGAGATCGAGCCATCAAGACGAGGATCCAGGCGTGACCGACCCCGCAGCACCACGAGAGTTTCGCGACCCGTCGAATCCCGGCGCGCCCCTGCTGCCGCGCAGCGGCTGGAGCCGGCCGCCCCTTCACCGCTGGACCTTTCAGCACACCCGCGAGATGACGCCGACGGCGCAGGTCTGGCGCGGGCGCGGGCCGGTCATGCCCTTGCCCGAGCGGCCGGTGGACCTGGGACCGGTCGCGTTCGAAGCCGGCGGCCGCGCGATGACCGTCGACAGCTTCCTGGAGGCCGATGCAACCGATGGGTTTCTGGTGATCCATCGCGGATCGGTCGTCTATGAGCGCTACTTCAACGACATGATGCCGCATGACCAGCACCTGTCCATGTCGGTGGCGAAATCGATCGTCGGAGTTCTCGCGGGCATCGTCATCGGCAAGGGGCTGATCGATCCGGCCGCGCCGATCACCGACTACCTGCCCGAGCTCGGCGCCACGGCCTATCGTGGGGCCAGCGTCCAGAATGTCCTGGACATGACGACGGGCGTCGTCTTCGACGAATCCTACGACACCCCCGGGTCGCATATGATGAAGCTCGGCTACGCCTGCGGCTGGCGCGACCAGCGGCCGGACGGCTGGCCGCGCACGGTCTGGGAGCTGGTTCTGTCATTGACCGAGCAGGACCGCCCCCATGGCTCGCTGTTCCGCTACCGTTCGATCGAAACCGACGTCCTGGGCTTCGCCCTCGAGCGCGCGACGGGCACCTCCTTGCCGGTCCTGCTCGGTCGCGAGCTGTGGGCGCCGATGGGCGCCGAGGAGGATGCCTATTTTACCGTCGACCACGGCGGCGCGGCGCTCGCCGATGGCGGCTTCTGCGCGACGCTGCGGGATTACGGCCGCTTCGCCCGGCTGCTGCTCGATGGAGGCCGTCGCGGCGATCGCCAGATCGTGCCGGCGGGCTGGATCGAGGAGACGCGCAACGGCCGGGCCGATCTGTTCCAGGGCATCTATCGCGAGGTCCTGCCTGACGGCGCCTATCACAACCAGGTCTGGATCGAGGATGGCGGGCGCCGAGCCTATCTGGCGCGCGGGATTTATGGCCAGTTCATCTATGTCGACCCCGAGGCCGGTTTCGCCGCCATCAAACTGTCGACCTGGCCGGAGGTGGTCAGCGCCGGGCGGTCGATCGAGACGTTGCGGGCATTTCATGCGATCAGGCGGGCTCTTGACGTGGATTGAGGGCGAGGTGTCACGAGTACAAAATGTCGATTGCGAAATGCAGTTTCCGACCAGTTTTTGGTGCGAAATGATGTCGTAAAGGATCATTATACATAGAAAAAACAGATAGATAGATACAGAAAGCATTGCGTTCGGCAAAATGATTGCGTCGATCGTCGATCGCATTTACAAGAAGGTGGTCGCGTCAGAAGACGCGGCCATGCCGCAATGCCGGCGCCATCGGGGAATTCGACGCCATGCTCAATCTTCATCGGGCCGGCCCATCGGGCCTGGATCGACCGCTCCACGGCCGCATGGCCCGGCATGAGCGGATGGCCGCGGCGAGGCCGTCGCGCGCGGCGACAGGCATGGCCGGCGTCTGAGGCGGGGGGGCGCCGCTCGCCGGCGATCCGTCGCGACGGGGCGGTCGTGAACCGGCCGTGGGGCATTCCGCGTCCGGATCGCCGGGCCGCCATTCGCCCCGGGGCGCGCCATTTTCTTAATTCAGACAAGACAGGGCAATCAGGTCATGAGCCGTTTTCTGCTCGGGCGTCTGGCGCAGGCCATACCAACCCTGATCATCGTTTCACTGGCGGTCTTCTTCATGATGCGAATGATCCCGGGCGACCCGGCGGCGATCATGCTGGGCGATCTCGCCAGTCCCGAACAGGTCGAAGAGCTCAGGCAGAGCATGGGCTTGTCCGGTTCGATCCCGACCCAATACCTGCTTTGGGTGGGCAACATCCTGTCCGGCGATTTCGGCAAGTCGATCACCACCGGCGACGCCGTCTTGCCGCTGATGCTGGACCGGTTCGCCGTGTCGGCGACCATCGTCGTCGCCGCGGTCGTGCTCGCCTCGCTGATCGCCGTGCCGGCCGGCATGCTGGCGGCCTGGCGGCAGGGCGGCCTTGCCGATCTCGGCGCGGTGGCGATTTCGACCTTGCTTCTGTCGATCCCGAGCTTCTGGCTCGGGCTGATGATCCTTCTGGTCTTCGGCCTCTGGCTCAACTGGTTCCCGATCGTCGGTTATGTCCCGTTCAGCGACGATATGCGCCAGGCCTTGATGTTCGTCTTCATGCCGGTGCTGACGCTGCTGCTCGTCGAGCTCGGGCCGATCGTGCGCATGGCGCGGGCCAGCACCATCGAAGTGGCGCGGCTCGACTACATCACCCATGCCCGCGCCAAGGGGCTTTCGGAGGCGTCGGTCATGTGGCGGCACGCCTTCAAGAATGCCTTCGCGCCGACCTGGACGCTGATCGGCCTGATCCTGGGCGGCCTGCTCGGCGGTATCGCCGTCACCGAGACGGTCTTCACCATTCCGGGCCTCGGCCGCCTGCTCGTCGAAGCGATCTATTCGCGCGACTACCCGGTGGTGCAGGGCTGCATCCTGTTCGTCAGCCTCAACTACGTCCTGGTCAATCTGGTTGTCGATCTCTTCTACCCGTTCTTCGATCCGAGGATGGCGCGATGACCCGCATGTTTCCCAGGCTCGCCAATGGCCGCGTCAACCTCATGATCGGCGGCGGCATCGTCCTCCTGCTCGCCTTGCTGGCGATCTTCGGTCCGGCGCTGGCGCCGCATGACCCGCTCAAGCTCAATCTCAGAGGTGTGCTGAAGGGGCCGTCCGGTGCCTATCCGCTGGGCGCCGACGAATTCGGCCGGGATATCATGAGCCGGCTTATTTACGGTGCCCGCAACACCGGCTGGATTGCCCTGGCGACCGTGAGCTTCGCGGTGTTCTTCGGCCTCGTCTTCGGCGTGATCGCCGGCTTCCTGCGCGGCTGGAGCGATCGCCTGATCATGATCGTCAACGACTCGCTGCTGGCCTTTCCCGGCCTGCTCCTGGCGCTCGGCATCATGGCGGTGGCCGGTGCGAGCCGGGATGCGATCATCCTCGCTTTGGGCCTCGCCTATGTTCCCGCCGTCGTGCGCGTCGCTCGCGCGAGCGTGCTGTCGATCCGCGAGCGCGAATATATCGAAGCCTCGCGGGTCATGGGCAATAGCGAGCTGATCACCATGTTGCGCCATGTGTTGCCGAACTGCGTCGCGCCGATCACCGTACTCGCCACCACCATGTTCGGCTGGGTCATCCTGTCGGAGAGCGCGCTCAGCTTTCTCGGCCTCGGCGTGCCCCCGCCGGCGCCGAGCTGGGGCAACATGCTCTCGACGGCGAGGCCCTTCATCACCCAGGCGCCGTCGCTGATCATTCTGCCGGGGCTCTGCATCTCCATCACCTTGCTCGGCATCAACATGCTGGGCGATGCGCTGCGCGACTGGCTCGACCCGAAGATGCAGTCCTAGCGCCGCGGCGCGCGGCGCGATCCCGGCGCCAGCCGCCCGACACCCGCAGCGTCCCCACCACTCGAAAGTTGGGTCTTGACCGATGACGGAACAACCGAACCCGCGGCCCGCGGTCATCGCGGCCGACAATCTGTCGGTCACCATTGGCGCCCATGGCGCCAGGCTGGTGGACGGCGCGAGCTTTCGCATCGCGCCCGGCGGCATGCTGGCGCTGGTCGGCGAATCGGGCTCGGGCAAGACCATGGCCGCCCGCGCCATTCTGGGTCTTTTGCCCGCGCCGCTGATCGCCGCCGCCGGCAGCAGCATCAAGTTCCACGGTACCGAGCTGGTCGGGCTGGGTACGCGGTCCATGCGCGCCATTCGCGGCGCGCATATCGGCATGGTCTTCCAGGAGCCGATGGTCTCGCTCAACCCCTCCATGACCATTGGCGACCAGATGGCCGAGGGCCTCTCCCTGCATCGCGGGCTGAGCCGGGCGGAGATCCGGGAGCAGAGCTTGGCGATGCTGGAGCGGATCAGCATTCAGAACCCGCTGCGCTGTCTTCAGGCCTATCCGCACGAATTTTCCGGCGGCATGCGCCAGCGCATCATGCTGGCCTCGGTGATGCTGCTGAAGCCGGACCTGCTGATCGCCGACGAACCGACGACGGCGCTCGACACCCTGGTCCAGCGTGACGTTCTCGATCTGATGGTCGAGCTGACCCGCGAGAACGGCACCGCCGTGCTGCTGATCAGCCACGATCTCGGCATGGTCTCCCATTATGTCGACGACGTCGTGGTGATGCATCGCGGCAAGGTCGTCGAACAGGGCCCGAGCGCCGCCGTGCTGTCGGCGCCGCGCCATGACTATACCCGCCGTCTCATCGACGCCCTGCCGCGCCGCGCGGCCGGTGGCGCCCGCCCCCGGCCGCCGGTCGAGCCGCTGGTCGAGTTGCGCGGCATCGTCATCGACTATCCCGGCCGCGCGCGCCTGTTCGGGCGCGGCGAGGCCAAGCGCGCGGTCGACGGCGTCGACCTGACCATTGGCCGCGGCGAGACATTGGCGCTTGTCGGCGGCTCGGGATCGGGCAAGACGACGCTCGGCCGGGCCATCATCGGGCTGACGCCGCTCACCGCCGGCAGCATCGCCTTTCGCGGCGAGACGATCGCCGCGGGCGACGGTTCTTCCACCCGGTCGCGGGGCCGGGACATGCAGATCATCTTTCAGGATCCCTATTCCTCGCTCGACCCGCGCCAACGCATCGCCGACGTCGTCGCCGAGCCGCTGAAGCTCGATCCGTCCATGGATCGCCGGGCGCGGGAGGAGCGCGTCCGCGAGGTCTGCCAAGAGGTCGGCCTGGGTCCGGAATTCCTCCGCCGCCTGCCGCATCAGCTCTCCGGCGGCCAGCGCCAGCGGGTGGCGATCGCGCGGGCGATCGTCCGGCGGCCGGCCTTTGTCGTCGCCGACGAACCGGTCTCGGCGCTCGACATGACGATCCAGAAGCAGATCCTCAAGCTGGTTCGCGATCTCCAGGAGCGCTACGGCTTCGCCTGCCTGTTCGTCTCCCATGACCTGGGCGCGGTCGAGCAGGTGGCCGACCGGGTCGCGGTGATGCAGAACGGCCGCATCGTCGAGATCGGCGCGCGCGACGACATTTTCGACCGGCCGCAGCACCCCTATACGGCGCGCCTGCTAGACGCGGCCATGTTGCTCGACCGCCGCTTCGATGGCGCGACGGCGACCCCGCGGCCGGAACAGGTGGCTTGACCGGGCCGACGCCCGGCCTGTTGCAGCGATCCGGTCAGGGCCTGCCGAGATCCTTGGGGTCGTGCACCGGCGTCTCCAGCCCCTCCATCCGGGCCTTGAGCTGCAGCGCCAGCAGCTTCGAATAGAAGCGGGCCTGGAACAGGTTGCCGCCCTGCATCCAGAGCGCCTCCTGGCGTGTCGGCTTCCACATGTTGCGGAGTTCGCCGACCCAGGGTCCGGGATCGCGCCGGGTGTCGGAGCCGAGCCCCCAGATATGGCCGACCTTGGCCGCGACGGCCGGCGAGATGAGCCGTTCGAGCCAGGTCTCCATGGCGTCGAAGCCGGTCGCGTAGACGATCAGGTCGGCGGCAAGGACAGAGCCGTCGCTCAGCGCCACGCCGTCTTTCGCGATGTGCTCGACCGCGACGCCGCTCTTCAGCTTGACGCGGCCGTCGATGATGAGCTCGGAAGCGCCGACGTCGATGTAATAACCGGAGCCGCGCCGCAGGTATTTCATCGACAGGCCGCTGTCGTCCTCGCCGAAGTCGAGCAGGAAGCCGGCCCGCGCCAGCGCGTCATAGAAGGCCGCGTCATGCTCGCGGATGTCGACATAGGTCGCCTTCTGGGCCTCGGCCATGACGGCATAGGGGCGCGAGGCGACGGTGAAGTCGGCCTTCTCGGTGCTGATGCCGGCGGCCAGCGCCTCTTCGGAATAGAGCTTGCTGGAGAAGAAGCTCCTGAGCGTTTCCGCCCGGACGACGAGGGTCGAGGAACGCTGCACCATGGTGACGTCGGCGCCGTGCTCCCAGAGGTCGGCGCAGATGTCGTGGGCCGAATTGTTCGAGCCGATCACCACGCAGCGCTTGCCGGCGAAGGCCTCGCCCGAGCGGTAGGCGCTCGAATGACAGGCGAGGCCGGCGAAGGTCTCCTGGCCCCGATAGTGCGGCACGGTCGGAGCGCCGGCCATGCCGGTCGCGACGACGAGGTGCTTCGGCTTCAGGACGATGGTCTCGCCCTCACGCTCGACCGTGACGGTCCACTCGCCGCGCGCGTCGTCGTAACGGGCGGCCTTGGCCTCGGTCGCGATCCAGACGTTGAGCTCCATGATGGAGGCATAGGCCTCGATCCAGTCGGCCATCTTGTCCTTGGGCGTGAACACCGGCCAGTGATCGGGAAAGGGCAGGTAGGGCAGGTGAATATTCCAGACCGGGTCGTGCAGGCAGAGCGACTTGTAGCGTTCGCGCCAGGCGTCGCCGGGCTTCGGGTGCCGGTCGACGACCAGGGCGGGGACGTTCAGCATCTTCAGGCGGGCCGCGAGCGTGACGCCGCCCTGGCCGCCACCGATGATCAGGCAATAGGGCTGAACGTCGTGGCCGAGCGTGGCGGTTTCCTGCCGCCGGCCGTCCGTCCAGGTCTTGCGGTCCCTGACGGCGCCGAACTGCACGCCCATATCGCGCGCGGAGCCGCGCTTCTCCTCGAAACCCTTGAGGTCGAGCAGGCAGGTGAACAGGGTCCAGCACAGGCCCGCGCGCAGCCGCACCTGGCCGCGGCAGAGCCCGACCCTGGTCTCGAACCGGAACCACGCCTCGGTGACGCCGGCGGCATCCGTGCGTGGTTCTCCCTCGAGGCTGAACGCGGCGGGCCGGGCGCCGGCGAGGCAGCGCTCCAGCATGTCCTGGATTTCGGGCTTGCCTTCGAACGTGGCCAGCGACCAGGTCAGGGCTACGAGGTCGCGCCAGTAGCAATGCGGCGCGAACAGCGCGAGCGTTCCGGCGCCGTCGGCCGCCGCGAGGCGTTCGGCGAACGTCTCGAGCCACTGTCTGGCCTGTTGCGACGGCGCGGTCTCGGTCATCGGACATGTCCTCGTTGTGTCGGCGCGGCCCGAACCTCGCGCAAGCCGGCGATCCCGGCCTTGCGAGACATCCGGCCCGCAGGCGCGTCAAGTGATGCTAGCGGCGCTGGGCGAGGCGCTGCAGCAGGCGTTCATTCGGCTGGGCCGGCAAGGTGGGCAAGGCATTCTTCAGCTCGGCGAAGGCGCGGTCGGTGATCTCGAGCGTGGCGTCGACATCGGCCGGCGTCATGGCCGCGCAGCAGAACATGTTGTGATAGGGGTGGATATAGGCACCGAGCCGGGCTGCCGTGCCGGTCCAGAACGAACCCTTCCGCCAGTCGGGATCCTCGTCGAACAGGATCTGCGGCATCTGCGCCGGACCGGTCTGGCGCACGGCGATGCCGTGCCGCCGCGCCTGTTCGTCGATACCGTCCCGCAGGCGCTGGGCGACCGCGGCGATCCGCTCGAGATAATCGGTCGACCGGATGATGTTCAGCGTCGCGATCGCCGCGGCCATCGGCACGGCCGAGAACCAGAACGACCCCGTCACATAGATCGACGCGGCGGCCTGCCGCGCCTTGTCCGAGCCGAGCAGGGCGGAGATCGGATGGCCGTTGCCGAGCACCTTGCCCCAGGCGCTGAGATCGGGCGCGACGCCATGGACTGCCCAGCTGCAATCGCGCGACAGCCGGAACCCGGTCCTGACCTCGTCGATGATGAGCAGGGCATCGGCCTCGTCGCACAGGCGCCTCAAGCCGGTCGCGTACTCCGCGGAAGGCAGGAACTGATCGGCGAAGACCTCGTGGCGGAAGGGCGTGGCGAAGACGCCCGCGACGTCGCCCTCGGCGCTCTTGAAGGCGGCCCTGGCGCTGTCCAGGTCGTTGTAGTCGAAGGTGATGATATGCGCGCGGTCTTCGGGCACGATGCCCTTCAGGCTGGGCGTGTTCCAGGGCGAGGCGCCGTGATAGGTGCCCTTGGCGACCAGGATCTTCTTGCGGTCCCGATAGGCCCTGGCGGTGACCATGGCCATGCTGGTGGCATCGCTGCCGTTCTTGCAGAAGATCGCCCAATCCGCATGCGAGATCATCGACACGAAGTCCTCGGCAAGGACCACCATGGCCTCGGAGGGGCCGGTCATGGTGTCGCCCTGCGCGCCTTGCGCCGCGGCCGCGGCTTCGACGGCCGGGTGGCGATAGCCCAGCAGATTGGGCCCGAAGGCGCACATGTAGTCGATATAGCGGTTGCCGTCGCAGTCCCAGAGATAGGCCCCCTCGGCGCGCGAGAAATATTGCGGAAAGGTGTCGGGAAGCAGCGCGGCCGACTCGTGGCCATACATGCCGCCCGGGATCACCAGCCGTGCCCGCTCGCGCAGTTCGGCATCCCTGGAATTTCGTCTCATGGCTTCCTCACGCGGTTTGAAGGATGACGGCCGACGGCGCGACCGGGTGTGCGGGGCAGGTGGCGTCCTGGTCAGGCGGCCGGCGCCAAGGCCGGGCGCTGGCGGTGCATCGGCACGGCCTCCTCGAAGGCGGCGGCTGCCTGCAGCACGCCGAGATCGTTGAAACGGCGGCTGACGATCTGCAGGCCGACCGGAAGTCCGGCGCGGGTCATGCCGCAGGGGACGCTCGCGGCCGGATGGCCCGACATGTTGAAGGGGTAGAGAAATTCCGACCAGGCGAGCCAGTCCCAGGCGTGCTCCGGCCAGTGTGCCGGCCGCACCCGCTCGACCGGGAAGGCGGCAACCGAGGCGACCGGGGTGATCAGATAGTCCCAGTCCTCGAGGAAGGACGAGATCTTCGCTACATAGGCGAATTTGCGCTCGCGCGTGTTGATGAATTCAGTCGCCGAAAAATTCGCACCTTCGCGGATGCAGGCGACGAGATCCGCGCCCATCCGGTCCTCCCATTCGGCCAGAAGCGGACTGCGCCGGCCCCACAGGACGGCCCAGAAGAAGCGGCCGAGCTCGGGCCCGAGCGGCCCCCAATCCGGCGTCACCTCCGCGACATCGGCCTGAAGCGTGTCGGAGAACACGCGCGCCGCGCCGCGGACGATATCCGCGATCTCGCCATCGACGCGCGCATGGCCGAGATCGGGGCTGAAGGCGATCCGCTTGCCCTTCATCGAGGCCTTGAGCCTGGCGAGATAGGCGTCGGGCGGCGCCTCGCAGGAGGTGTGGTCGAGGAAATGCGGTCCCGCCATGGTCTCCAGCATGAGTGCGGCATCGGCAACCGTACGGGTCATCGGGCCGATGAAGGTGGCATAGTCATTGTTGGAAACGGGTGCATAGGGCACACGCCCATAGGTCGGCTTGAGCCCGAACACGCCGCAGAAATGCGAGGGCATGCGGATGGAACCCGCGCCGTCCGAGCCGAGATGCAGCGGCCCGAAGCCGGCCGCCGCCCCGGCGCCGGCCCCGGCCGAGGAGGCGCCGGCATTGAGGCCGTGTCCCCAAGGGTTATGGGTGATCCCGGTCACCGGGTTGCGGCTGATGCCGGACCAGCCGAACTCCGACATGGTCGTCTTGCCGATGATCACCGCGCCGGCACGGCGCAACCGCTCCACCACGATATTGTCGCTGGTGGCGATCGGTCCTTTGAGCGCGAGCGTGTTGGTCGCGGTTTCCTGGCCGGCGACGTCGAAGGCATCCTTGATCGTGACCGGAATGCCCTCCAGCGGGCCTGCCTCGCCGCTGCGCAGGCGGCGTTCCGACTGGCCGGCGGATGCCATGGCCTCTTCGCGCATGACGACGGAAAAGGCGTTGATCGCGGGATTGACCGCGTCGATCCGGTCCAGCACCGCCTTCACCACCTCGGTCGGCGAGGTCCCGCCGCGGGCATAGCGTTCCCGCAGATCGATGGCGGTGGCATATCCGGCTTCAGCTTGCGGATTGGTCATGTTTCGCGATCCCGGCTGCTCCGAGCAGCATCTTTGAGGAAATACCCGGCGGCGAATCCGCCAGGCGCGGTTGATGGAGGCCTGCCAAGGACAATTCTCGTCTTGGCCGGGCTTGTCCCGGCCATCCACGAATTGATTGCCGCGAGCGGATGAATACGTGGGTGCCCGGGACAAGCCCGGCCAAGACGACGCGGTGCGAGCATGAGGAAGTGGTACCAAGCCGCCATTGCTCCACTGTCTCCCTCAGCGCTGCGCCTGCCCAGCCAAAGCGTCATAATCACTGCGTAGTGGCCTCGCCTCGCTCCGGCATCGTCAGACGCCGAAGCAAGGGCAATGAGGACCGACCCGCTGGACAAGCCGATCGGTCTCGATGTCAGTCCTTCATCACATTGTAGAACTGGGCGAAGCCGGCAGGCACGTTGCGCAGCCGCTGATTATAGGCGGTCGGCTGGGCGTAATAGCCGAGCGGCAGATAGGGCGTGTCCTGGAACGCCTGGGCCTGGATCTCGCGCACCAGCCGGTTCCTGTCCTTGTCGTCCTGCGCCGACAGGAAGGCGTAGCGCAGCGCCTCGACTTTCTCGCTGGTCGGCCAGCCGAAGGTTCCGGCGCGGCCGATGCCACGCAGATAGGTATGCGTCGAGGGATTGATGGTGGTCGCGCCCGGGACGTAGTTGCACCAGGCGCTCCAACCGCCCTGGTCGGGCGGGCGCTGGGAGGCGATGCGCTGCAGGACCGTGCCCCAGTCGGACGTGTAGTAGTCGACGTCGAGGCCGATCTTCCTGAACATGTCGGCGGCGACCAGGCTCATCGAATTGAGCGCATGCAGATCGGTCGGCACCACAAAGACGATCCGCTCGCCCTTGTAGCCGGCCTTGATCAGCTCCTCCTTGGCCTTGGCGTAGTTTGGCGCGCCGGCGAAGACCTCCATGCCGGCGTCGTTGGCAAAGGATGATTCCGGCAGGAAGAAGCCGACATTGTCCTTCCAATAGGTTCGCTCGGTGCCCATGACCGCGGTCATATAGTCCGCCTGGTTGATCGCCGAGAGGATGGCCCTGCGGATGGCCGGATTGTCGAAGGGCGGCACCAGGTGGTTGAGCCGGATCATGGCGAGATAGCCGCCGGTGTCCTTGACCTCGACCTTGATGTTGCGCCGGCGCTGGAGCAGCGGGATGAGATCCGGCGTCGGCTGTTCCCACCAGTCGACCTCGCCCGCCTGCATGGCGGCCGCCGCGGTCGCGGGGTCGGGAAGCGCGCGCCAGACGACGCGATCGACATGGACGACCTTCGGGCCGGCCATGAAGCTGGCCGTGCCCGACGCGCGCGGAACATAGCCGGCGAAACGTTTATAGACCACCTGCGAGCCGAGGACCCGTTCCTCGGCGGCGAACTGGAACGGGCCGCTGCCGACCATCTCGGTCACCTGCTCGGTGCCGGGCCGGCGCGCCAGGCGCTCCGGCATGATCGGGCAGATGCCGGAAGGCTTGCCGAGTGCATAGGCGAGCAGTGGGAACGGCTGCTTGAGGTCGAAGACGAGGGTCTTGTCATCAGGCGTCGACAGCTCGGCCGTGGCGTTGCGCAGATCGCCGCCGAACACGTCGCGGTTCCACCAGCGCACGATGCTGGCCGCGCAGTCCCTGGCGCGGACCGGTTCGCCGTCATGGAACTTCAGGCCGTCGCGCAGCGTGACGGTCCAGCGCAGGCCATCCTTCTCGATGACATGGCCCGCGGCCATCTGGGGCTGCAGTTCGAATTTCTCGTCGACCCCGTAAAGCGTGTCGAAGACCATGAGGCCGTGATTGCGGGTCACCAGGCCGGTGGTCTGCACGGGGTCGAGCAGGGTCAGGTCGGATTGCGGGACGAAGGTGATGGTCTTGTTGTTCTGGCTCCAGGCGATCCCTGGCGCGGCGATGCCGGCGGAGACTGCGGATGCCGCCGCCTTCAGGAAGTCACGACGTTTCATAACGGCCCCTCTGCTGTGCGAGACGAGATGGTCCTCGATGGCGGTTGATCCGCTTCTGATAGCCTCACGACGCTAGTGATAAATAATTCGACTATCAAGACAGAGGGAGAAATGGCGGCTCGTGCCGTTCAGGTCAGCCGAGTCGCGATCGATTGAGATCATGCGGCATGTAATGGGCTGAAATAATTGGATAATCATCACGGCTCAACGGGACCCATGGCGTGCCGAGGCGCGGAGGGGACTCATCCGGATAAATCCTGATGATGGAAATTTCTATCGTCAGGGAGCCGGAATTTGGCTGGCCGAAGTGGGGCTCGTTGCGACAGCTAAGGTTCGTCCATGAGCGAAAAGCCCCGCGCCGGTCGCGCGCAGGAGGGCGCAGCCGGCTGTCGGGCCGGCGCGGTCAGTTCGGGCGCCGGCCGACCAGCTCGGGCAGGTATAAACGCAAATAGGCGATCGCCGAGCGGACGGATTCGTTCAGGTAGCGCGGGGCGATCTGCCGGTGCAGGCTGTAGGACATCGCCCAGATGCCGTCGACCAGCGCGATCGAGACGGCGACCTTGTCTTCGAGATCCGGAATGTTCGGCATGTCGAAGGTCGCCCTGAGATAGGCAGCCCTGAGGCGGGCGAGCTCGGCATTGCCGTTCAGGTCGGTATTCCTGACCTCGACGCTGACCCCGGCGCCCATGAACAGGCGCAGCGCCGCGGGATTGGCGTTGAGATAGCCGGCGCCGTGCCGCTGCCGGTTGGCGATATAGTCCTGCCAGGTCTCCGGCGGCGGCTCGACCGGGGCCCGCGCGGAAGCCCCGAGCTCGGCGTGATAGCGCTGGGCGAGCGCGACGAAGGCGGCGTTGCGGTTGGGGAAGAAGTGATAGACCGAAGCGAGCGGCACGCCCGCGCGCTCGGCGATCTGGGCCAGGCTGATGTCCTCGTTGACCAGCTCGGTGAGCAGATCGGCGGTCGCGTCGAGCAGCAGGCCGAAACGTTCGAGCCCGCGCTTGCGCATCGGGGCACGGTGGGGCGTGCTCAAATCCTTGCTTTGGTCCATGGGTGCGCGCCGAGACTGCCTGACCGGGAGCGGAGCATATGCAACAAAGCCCGGTCTGCGGCAAATCTGCGCAGGTCCGGGGCGCCCGGCGGTGGCGTCATCCGGGCTCCGCCAAAGCCTGATCCGGCTGATACCGCCACGTCCCGTTGTGCTCCATGCCGCCGCGCTTTTGCCGGATCTCGGGTCATCCTGTCCGCTGGACAAGAGAGAATTGTACAGTGTACAGGAAACGGTGTGAGGGCGGAGATCCGATGCCGCGCGCGGTACGCGTAGCGAGGGCACGGCTATCCCGACTGGAGGGCCAGCATCGTGTGCAACGCCATTGATCGAACCTGCCCCGCGCGGATGGTCCGCGCGGCAGCGATCCCGGGGACAGGTTCGGCTAGCCGCCGGCGGAGCGCCGGCCGGCGCCTCGGCCTCGGCCGCCTGAACGCCGCTGCGGCGCTCGCATGGCTTGTCCTCCAGGCCATGCCGGCCACGGCGCAAATCCCGGCGCCGGAGCAACCGGTCCGGCTGCTCGTGCCCTTCGCGGCCGGCGGCGGCACCGACATTGTCGCTCGTCTCGTAGCCGAGCGATTGCAGGCGGTTCTCGGCGGCAGCGTCATCGTCGAGAACCGGCCGGGGGCAACGGGCTCGATCGCGGCGCGCGAAGTGGCTCGCGCGCCGGCCGACGGTCGTGTCCTGCTGGTCGGTACGGCCGGCACCCAGGCGGTGGCTCCGGTGCTCGCCGGCGCCCGCGCGAGCTTCGACCCGGTCGCCGATCTCGCGCCGGTCGCGACCATCGGCACGACCCCCAATCTGATCGTGGTTCCCGGCAGCTCGCCTCATCCAAGCCTTGCGGCGCTCGTGGCCGATGCCAGGGCCCGGCCGGGCGCGGTCAGCTTCGGTTCGAGCGGCGCTGGTACCGTCTCCCATCTGACCGCCGAACTGTTGCGCGCGGAAGCGGGCTTCCAGGCGCTGCATGTGCCCTATCGGGGCGCCGCCGCGGCTTTCGGCGACCTGGTCTCCGGCCGGGTTCAATTCATGGTCGACGTTCCCCTGGGCCTCGGCGAACAGATCGCGGCGGGCGGGCTGCGCGCGCTCGCGGTGACCGCGCGCCGGCGCCTGGCCTCCCTGCCCGAGGTCCCGACCACGGCGGAAGCCGGATTTCCAGGCGTTCAGTCGGAGGTCTGGATCGGGCTGTTCGCGCCGAAGGCCACGCCCGACCCGGCCGTCCAGAGGCTCGCCGCGGCGATTGCCGGCATCGTTCGCGAGCCGGCCTTCGCCGCACGCCTGGCGGCGCTCGGTTTCCAGCCCCTCGGCGAGGGACCGGACGCGCTCGCCGCCCTGCTCCAGGCCGACCGCGCGCGCTGGCGCCGGCTGGTCGACGGGCTCGGCCTCAAGGTCGAATAAGGTTTTGTCCCATGGACTGGTCTTTCCCCTATCCCTCGACGCGCCTGCCGGTCTTCGCCGATGCCTGCGTCGCCACCAGCCAGCCGCTGGCGGCCCAGGCCGGGCTCGCCATGCTGGCGCGCGGCGGCAATGCCGTCGACGCGGCGGTCGCTTCGGCCATCGCACTGACCGTGGTCGAGCCGACCATGAACGGCCTGGGCAGCGATCTCTTCGCGATCGTCTGGGACGGGCACAGGCTGCGCTGCCTCAACGCCTCGGGCCGGGCGCCCGCCCGGCTCGAGCGGCGGCGGTTCGCCCATGCGGCAGCCATGCCTTTGGTCGGATGGGACACGGTGATGACGCCGGGCGCGGTGGCCGGCTGGCGCGCCCTGTCGCGGGCCTTCGGCCGGCTGCCTTTCGCCGACCTGTTCGAGCCCGCGATCCGCCATGCCGCCGACGGCTTCCTGGTGCCGGTCATGGTCGCCCGTCACTGGCGGATGCAGGCGCCCTGGTTCGACGGTCAGCCGGACTTTGCCGAGAGCTTCCTGCCCGGTGGGCGGCCGCCCCGGGCCGGCGAGCGCTTCCGCCACGCCGATCTCGCGCGCAGCCTCGAGCGCATCGCCGCCACCGACGGCCGCGATTTCTACGAGGGAGCGCTGGCCGGCGCGATCTCGGCCTTCGCCGCCGCCCATGACGCACCGCTCGCCGCGGCCGACCTCGCGGCCCATGAGGTGACCTGGGTCGAGCCGATCGGCCAGACCTATCGCGACATGGCGATCCACGAGCCGCCGCCGAACGGGCAGGGCATCGCCGCGCTCGCCGCGCTCGGCATTCTCGGTCATTTCGATCTCGGCCGTTTTGCCCCGGACGACCCGGAACGCCTGCATCTGATGATCGAGGCGACCCGCCTGGCGCTGCGCGATCTCGCCGACCATGTCGGCGACCCCTCATTCATGCGCATGACGCCGGCCGATCTCCTGTCGGCGGCGCGGCTGGCCGAGGCTGCCGGCCGGATCGATCCGGCACGGACCCTGGGGCTCGGTCATGAGGCGAGCCGCGCCCAGGGCACGGTCTATCTCGCCGCCGCCGACCGCGACGGTGGCATGGCTTCGGTCATCCAGTCGAATTTTCGCGGTTTCGGCGCAGGCGTCGTCGTGCCCGGCACCGGCATCGCGCTGAACAATCGGGGAGCGGGCTTCTCGCTGGAAAGTGGTCATCCCAACGAAGTCGGGCCTGGCAAGCGGCCGCTCAACACCATCATTCCCGGCTTCATGACGCAGCGGGCCGGCGGCGCGCCGCACGCCGCTTTCGGCGTCATGGGCGGGACCATGCAGGCGCAGGGCCATGTCCAGCTGGTGTCGCGGCTGGTCGATCACGGCGAGAACCCGCAGGCCGCCATCGACGGCCCGCGCTGGCGCATCGCCGAGGACGGCCAGGTGATGATCGAGGCGGGCCTGCCGCCGGCGACGCTCGCGGCCCTCACCGGCAAGGGCCATCGCCTCGTCGCGCTGCCGGCCTCATCGCATGAAGCCGGCGCCGCGCAGATGGTCATGCGGCTCGGCGGCCCGGGCGAGGGATATGTCGCGGCCACCGAAAGCCGGCGCGACGGGCTGGTCGCCGCCATGTGACGGGGCGGCGAAGGGACCGGCCGTGGTCGCCGGTCTCACATCTGCGCCACCGCGCTCGCCCGCATATGGGCGGTCAGGAATTCGGTGAAGACCTTGATCTTGACCGGCAGCCGCCGCTTGTTCTGGTAGGCGATGTTCATGGTCAGCGGCGGCAGGTCCCAGTCGTCGAGGATGACCTTCAGCCGGCCCGCGGCGATGTCCGCGTGCACGATATAGAGCGGCTGGATCAGGATGCCGTGGCCGGCCACCGCCGCGGCCCGGATGATCTGGCCGTCATTGCTGTCGAGCAGGCTGGTGATCCGGACCTGGCGTGACGCCGTGCCCTTCTTCAGGTGCAGCACATAGGGGTCGTTGGCGAGGTTGTAGACCAGCATGTCGTGCTCGGCGAGCTGATCGGGCGAGGTCGGCGTGCCGCGCCGGGCGAGATAGTAGGGCGAGGCTGCCAGCACGCGCCGGGTGCGGCTCAGCCGGCGCACGATGATGTTGGAATCGGGCTCGTGCTCGCGGGTGCGGATCGCCACGTCGATGCCGGCCTCGATGAAATCGGGATAGCGGTTGGCGGCGATGATCTGCACGGTCAGTTTCGGATAGAGCGCGTGGAAGGCCGGCAGGACCGGCGCGAGATAGATCAGTGCAAAGGACAGCGAGCAGGTGATGCGCAACTGACCGGTCGGCGCCGCCTGTCGCTCATTGACCGCCTGCTCGGCCTCGGCGAGCTCTGAAAGCACCGAGGTGCAGCGCTGGAAAAAGTCCTGGCCGGCCTCGGTCAGCCAGAGGCGGCGGGTATTGCGCTCGATGAGCCGCGCCGCCAGCCGGTCTTCCAGCGCGCTCAGGTGCCGGCTGGCCGCGGCATTGGACATGCCGAGGCGTTCCGCCGCCTTCGACAGGCTGCCGAGTTCGGCGGTCTTGACGAAGATCTCGACCTGTCTGAGGCGGTCCATAGTTTTCCGCTAAATGAAAAAGTGTATTTCCCAATACACGCTTTTCTTCCGCTGGCCGCAAGCCGATGCTGAACCCGCGTCAAACTCGCAGCAGGGCACCATGGCCGGTCCGATCAGGCATATCGTCATGTGGCGCCTGCGCGGCGAAACGCCCGAGGAGCGGGCCGAGGCTCGCCGCAAGGTGAAACAGGCTTTCGAAGGCCTGCGCGGCCTGATCGAGGGGCTCAATGACATCGAGGTCGGCGTCGACATCAGCAATGTCGACTATGCCTGCGACGTCGTCCTGGTCTCGGAATTTGCCAATGCCGCCGATCTGGAGCGCTATGCCAGCCATCCCGAGCATTTGCGGGTCCGGCGCGAGCTCGGCGATCTGCGCATCGACCGGCATCAGGTCGATTATATCCCCGGCGGTTGAAGGGCCGGGACCGCCGATTGACTGAACGGGCGGATATATCAGGTGAACAGGGTGGGCGCTTTTTCGCGAACCGCCCGGCAGGCAGGGATCGAACCGAGGAGGCGGGCCGATGATCGGCTCTTTCGTTTATGGCGCTTTGCCGGCCCGCGTGGTGTTCGGCAGCGGCACGCTGTCGACCTTGGCCGACGAAGCCACGCGCCTCGGGGCGAGGCGGGTGCTGGTGCTGACCACGCCGCACCAGGCCGCCGAGGGCGAGCGCCTGACGCACCTGCTCGGCCCGCTGTCCGCGGGTGTCCATAGCGGCGCGGTCATGCATACGCCGGTCGAAGTGACGGGCGCTGCCATGGCGGTCCTGCGGGACGCCGATGCCGATTGCGTGGTCTCGCTCGGCGGTGGCTCGACCATCGGGCTCGGCAAGGCGCTCGCGCTGCGCACCGGCGTCAGCCAGATCGCCGTGCCGACGACTTATGCCGGTTCCGAGATGACGCCGATCCTCGGTGAGACCAAGGACGGCCTGAAGACCACCGTGCGCAGCCTCGACGTGCTGCCGGAAACGGTCATCTATGACATCGACCTGACCCTGTCCTTGCCGGTCGGGCTGACCGGCACCTCGGGCATCAACGCCATCGCCCACGCCGTCGAGGCGCTTTACGCGCAGGACCGCAATCCGATCGTCTCGCTGATGGCCGAGGAGGGCATCCGGGCCCTGTCGGGCGCTCTGCCGCGCATCGTCCAGAACCCCGCCGACCATGAGGCCCGTAGCGAGGCGCTGTACGGCGCCTGGCTCTGCGGCTCCTGTCTCGGTTCGGTCGGCATGGCCCTGCACCACAAGCTCTGCCACACGCTCGGCGGCTCTTTCGACCTGCCCCATGCCGAAACCCATACGGTCGTGCTGCCGCATGCCGCGGCCTATAATGCCGCGGCCGCGCCGGAGGCCCTGGCGCGTGTCGCCAGGGCCCTCGGCGTCGCCGATGCCCCCCAGGGTCTGTTCGATCTCGCCGGCCGGGTCGGCGCAAAACGCGCCTTGAAGGATCTCGGCATGGCCGAGGCCGGCATCGATCAGGCCGCCGACCTCGCGGTCAAGAACCCCTATTGGAACCCGCGTCCGATCGACCGCGCGGCGATCCGCGACCTGATCGCCAGGGCCTGGGCCGGCGATCGGCCGTTATCCGCCGGTTGACCGCGCCGGCCGACCAGAACCGAGGAAAAGCCATCCATGCTGAGCTTCAACGAGCACAACCTGACCGAGGAAGTTCTGGCCCGTTTCGAGGGCTGTGAGAATCCGCGGCTGAAACAGATCGTCCAGGCCCTGGTCCGCCACAGCCATGCCTTCGTCAAGGAGGTCGAGCTGACCCAGGACGAATGGAGTTTCGCCATCGACTACCTGACCCGCACCGGCCACATGTGCGACGACAAGCGCCAGGAATTCATCCTGCTGTCCGATGTCATGGGCGTGTCGATGCTGGTCGATGCCATCAATCACCGGCTGCCCGACGGCGCGACCGAAACCACGGTGCTCGGGCCGTTCTATCTCGGCGAGCACCGGGTCACCGCCCATGGCAGCGATATCGCCGCCGGCATGGACGGTGAACGGATGTATGTCGAGGCCCAGGTCAGCACCGCCGACGGCGCACCGCTGGGGGACGCGGTGATCGATATCTGGCATTCCGACGATGACGGCTTCTACGATGCCCAGAAGAGCGAGCCCGACGAGGCCTCGCTGCGCGCCCGGTTCATTTCCGACAAGGCCGGCCGCTTCCACTTCAAGTCGATCGTGCCGTCGAGCTATCCCATCCCGCATGACGGGCCGGTCGGCCAGCTTCTGGAGGCGACCAAGCGCCATCCGATGCGGCCGGCCCATGTCCATTTCCACGTCTCGGCGCCCGGGTTCGAGACCCTGGTGACCCATGTCTTCATTTCCGGCGATCCGTGGCTGGAGAGCGATGCGGTTTTCGGGGTCAAGGAAAGCCTCGTCGCCGCGCTGCCCGAGCGCCGGGAACCCGCCTATCCCGACGGCACGCCGGCGCCGGAGCGCTGGCGCCATCTTCGCTACGATTTCGGCCTGAAGTCAGCCGGCGGCGGCGCCTGACATGCTTGCGACGAGCGCAAAGGCCGGAAGCGCGACCGGAACGCGGTGACCCGCGGCGGCGACCGGCTCCGGCCGGACGTGCCCGCCGCGGGTCGCTCATTTGTGAAGCGCCGTGGGAGGCTTGTGAATTGCCGTGGCCGCCGGCCGGCCGGACTATCGGGGCTGCGATCCGTCATGGTCCTCCAGGCCTCGGCGCCCACAATGACAGACTTTCGCGACCATCATCCGCGTTATGCAGCGGCCGCGACCCGTCGCCATGTTCTCGCGATCGGCGCGGGTCTGGCGATCGGCGGGGTCTTCGCCGCGCCGGCGGCCGGCGCGCGCGCCCTGCCCGTGGCGACCCGGCCGATCCCGCATTCGGGCGAACAGGTTCCGGTCGTCGGCCTGGGAACCGCCGCGAATTTCAGCGTCGGCGCCGATGAAGGCCGCAGGGCCGCACTTGGCGCGGTGATCGACCGGCTGATCGAGGATGGCGGCAAGCTCATCGATACCGCGTCGTCCTATGGCTCGGCCGAGGAGGTTCTGGGCGCCATCATTCCGCCCGGGGCCCGCGGCCGGCTCTTCCTCGCCACCAAGCTCGAAAATGCCGACTTGGCGGCCGGCGCGCCGGAACTGCGCCGGTCTCTCGACCGCCTGCGCACCGGCCAGGTGGATCTGCTCCAGCTGCACAATGTCAGCCGGGCGAGCCAGAGCCTCGCGGCTTTCCGCGACTGGAAGGCGGAGGGGCTCTGCCGTTATGTCGGCATCACCACGACCTCCGATCGCGACTACGCCGCCGCCGAAGCGATCCTGCGGCGCGAGAAGCCGGACTTCCTGCAGGTCGACTATTCGCTCGCCGAACGCAAGGCCGAGACGCGGCTGCTGCCGGCCGCGGCCGAAGTGGGGGCCGCCGTCCTGACCGCGCTGCCCTTCGGCCGCAGGTCGATCTTTCGCGCCGTCGCCGGCCGGACCTTGCCGGACTGGGCCGAAGCGTTCGACGCGGCGACCTGGCCGCAATTCTTTCTCAAATACCTACTCGGCCATGAGGCCGTGACCGCGGTCATTCCCGGCACCGGCAACCCCGATCACATGGCGGACAATCTGGCCGCGGGCCGCGGCCGCTTACCCGACGCCGCGCAGCGCCGGGCCATGGCGGCGTTCTTCGACGCATTGTGACGGGCCGGCGCGCGCCCCACCGGGGCGTCATGCCGACGGGAGCTTTTCGCTCCGGCATCCCGGCCTGGTGCGGCCGGCAAATGGAGCGGAGGTCGTCGTGACGGAGAATTCTGGTTTCGGTTGTTCGCGCCGGCTTCTGCTGCGCGCCGGTGCGCTGGCCGTCCTGGCGATTGCTGCAGCGGAGCGTGCATCCGGCCAATCCGCGCCGTCGGCGGGCCCGATCCGGATCGGCATTGTCGGGTCCGGCCATATCGGCGGCACGCTCGGCGCGCTGTGGGTGAAGGCTGGCCATCCCGTCCTGTTCTCGTCCCGCCATCCGGAAGAGCTCGCCGCGCTCGCGCAAAGTCTCGGGCCCCTGGCGCGAACCGGCAGCGTGCCGGATGCGCTTGCCTTCGGCGACGCGGCCCTGATGGCGGTGCCCTACCGGGCCTATCCGCAGATCGGCAAGGACAATGCCGGGGCGCTGGCGGGCAAGGTCGTCCTGGATGCCGGCAATGCCGTGCCGGCGCGCGACGGCGAGATCGCGACCGAGGCGCGCGACGGCGGCATCGGTGAGACATCCGCCGGCTATCTGGCCGGCGCGCGGATCGTGCGCGCCTTCAACACGCTGAACTATCGTATCCTCCACGACAATGCGAACCGGGCCGGCGCGCGCATGGCCATTCCGATCGCCGGCGACGACCAGCCGGCGCTGGCGGTCGCTTCCGCGCTGGTCACCAGCGCCGGGTTCGATCCGGTCGTGGTCGGACCGCTGGCGCGGGCAAGGGATTTCGCCCAGGGTGCGCCCCTCTACGGCCAACAGCTCACCGCCGCCGAGATGCGTCGGCGCATCGAGGCGCTCAGGTGAGCGTGCCTGCTCCGGCCGCGGTTCCCGGCGGCTTCACCCAGGCCGCCCTCCGCGCCGTGAACCGGGTTGTCGACGTCCGGCCGGCCGAGGTCTCGGCGCTGGCATGGTCGTGGCTCTACATCTTCTCGGTGCTGTCGGCCTATTACGTCCTGCGCCCGATCCGCGACCAGATGGGCGTGGCGGGCGGAGTCGAAAACCTGCCATGGCTGTTCACGGGTACGCTCGCGGGCATGTTGATCCTCAACCTTCCCTACGGCTTCCTGATCAAGAGCTTTCCGCGCTCCACCTTCATTCCGATTGCCTATCGCTTCTTCAGCGCCAACATCCTGTTGTTCGCCGTGGCGCTCTATGTCGCGACGCCGGAACAGGCGATCTGGGGCGGTCGCTGCTTTTTCATCTGGACTTCGATCTTCAATCTGTTCGTGGTGTCGATCTTCTGGGCCCTGATCGTCGACATCTTCTCGTCGGAACAGGGCAAGCGACTGTTCGGCTTCATCGCCGCGGGCGCGACCGTCGGATCGATCGCGGGGTCGGCGGTGACGGCGACGACGGCGCGCCATCTGTCGGCCGGGCATCTGATGATCGGCGCGGCATGCCTGCTCAAGGTCGCGGTGTTCTGCGTCGGGCGGTTATCGCGGCTGTCCCCGGCCCTGTCGCGCGATCCGCGAGCGGATGCTGGTGACGAGCCCATCGGCGGCAGCGGCCTGGCCGGCTTTCGCGACGCCATCGCATCGCCCTATCTCCTGAACGTCAGCCTGTTCCTGCTGCTGTTCGCGGTGACCTCGACCTTTCTCTATTTCCAGCAGGCGACGATCGTCAGCCGGGCCTTTCACGATCGCGCCTCCCAGACGGCGTTTTTCGCGACCGTCGATCTTGCCGTCAACGTCCTGACGCTGGTCTGCCAGATCGTCCTGACCGGCCCGCTGCTGCGCAGGATCGGGGTCGGCGCGACGCTGGCGATCCTGCCGGCCTTCAGCATCGTCAGTTTCGCCGCCGTCGCGCTGTGGCCGGCGGTCTCGTCGGTGGTGGCGGCGCAGGTGTTGCGCCGATCCGGCAATTTCGCCATTGCCCGGCCGGCTCGCGAAATCCTGTTCACCGTCGTTCCGCGTGAGGACCGCTACAAGACCAAGAGCTTCATCGACACCGTCGTCTATCGGCTGGGCGACCAGGTGGGAGCGTGGTCCTTTGCCTCGCTCGGCCATTTCGGGCTGGGGCTGACGGCGGTTTCGGCGATCGCGAGCCTCGCCTCGGTGGCCTGGCTGCTGAACAGCCTCTGGCTCGGCCGTAGGGAAGAGAAGCTGGCGCTCGCGATGGTGGAAAAGCCGGCGCCGGCCGATGGCGACAAGGGCGGCTGACGGCAAGGCCGGCCCGTCGACCATCGGCGCGACCGGTCAGTCCGATGCGGGCTCTTGCGGCGCCGGGAAGGGCGCCGGATCGGCGAAGCGCCTGACGATATTGGTGATCAGCCCGGCAACCGGATTGTCGTAATTATCGATCGGCAAGGCGCCGATGAAATTCATCGAGCCGACCGAGAACACCGCGCCGCCATTGGCGGTTTCCATGAAGGTGAGGTCGGAGCGGATGATGTCCTCGCGCTTGCCCGGCCAGGTATGGTCGCGGCGTTCCTCGTTGACCGGCTGATAGGTGGGATCCTCGACCACGGCGCGGCCGACGATGATGGCGTGCGGCGGCGTGCCGAGCAGCGTGTCGGCGCGGTCGAGCTCATGGCCGGCGGCGCCGCCGCCCATCAGGCCGCGCTCGCCGAACACCGTGCCGGGCACGGCCTTGTCCTCCATGCCCTGGCGCATGAAGGCGACGCGCGGATCGAGGATGCCGTCGAGGAACGTGTAGGGATAGCCCTTATATTCGCCCTGGGTGCTGAAGCCGACGCCGACAAGCGCCTGCGGCGGCCGGCCGAGGCGGCGCCAGAGCCCGCCATAGGAACCGTCGAAGGCGTGGTAGCTCTCGCCCGGCAAGGTCTCCCACAGGCGGATGCCGCCCTCGGCCCGGCGCAGCTCGAACGCCCAGGGGCCGTCGCCATGGGGCACGACCTTCCAGTAGAAGCCGTTGCCGCCGAGATAGACGAAGCGGCCGCCGCCGCCGAAATAGGCGGCCAGCGCGTCGAGCGTCTCGGTCGTGTGATATTCCGGATGCTGGCCGGTCAGCACCACCTGGTATTTCGACAGGAGGTCGGCGCCTTCGGCATGGACATCGTGATCGGTGATGACCTCGAAGGCGATGCCTTTTCGGGTCAGCAGGTCGGTGATGTAGCTGTCCGCCGATATCCAGTAGAGGCCGGAGCTGTTGGGGCTCGGATCGACCAGGTGGATCTGATTGACCCGCTTGTCGATCAGCGGCCGGCGGGTGGTCGACATGACCACGCCGCTGCCGTCGGAATGGAAGTTATAGGGCGAGACGCCGTATTCGGGATGGCCGTCGGGGGCTTGCGCCAGCGCGCCCCAGGCGAGCGACCGCTCGGTGATGAGCGCTTGCCGCCCGGCCTTCTGGTACTGGCTGTAGACGGTATAGCTGAAGGTCGGCGCCAGGAAGGCGACCTTGGCCTGGGAGCCCGGCACGGCGGCGCGGACATAAAACACGATATTGTCGCGTGCCCCGTCCTTTTCGAGATGCAGGGCATAGACCCCGCTTTTCCAGTCATCCGGCACGGTGAAGCTGAGCGAGGTCTTCCAGCCGGCATCGCCGATGTCGTCGTCATGGAAATGGATCGCCGCCCATTCGCCGGGCGCCTCGGTCCAGCGATGGAACGCGCCGGTCCAGCGCGAGCCGGTCATGGCGCGGGTCGGCAGGTTGACGCAGCGGCCGTGAAACCCGCCGGGGCCGATATCGGTTGCCGTATCGGTCGGGATATCCAAAGCGAAATCCCATTCGGCGATCAGGCCGCTCGCCGATGTCGCCAGGCCCGAGCCTTGCGAGGCCAGGATGGCGTCGAGGCCGTCGGCGCCGTCGAGCACGCGCGGCCGTTCGATCTTGCCGTTGAAATGCGCGGTGACCGCCGTGCCCACCCGCTCCGCCGCGATCGCCGCGCTGCCGAGCCCGGCCAATGCGCCGGCCGCCGCGGTCTGGCTGATGGTTCGCCGCTCGTCCCGGTCGAGCCGGATCCGGCGTGGCGCCTGGCCGAGCTGAAGCGTGTGGCTCGCCGGGTCATAGAGGCAGGCGATATCGTGCCAGGCCCGTTCGGTCAGCGCCATGCCGGCCTCGACCTCGAGCGTGCCGGCGGCGGTCGCCAGGCGGCAGAACGCACCCGAGGGACCGATGCCGAGCGTCAACGCCGCGCCATTGCCCGACCAGTTGACGACCGCCTGCCGCCCTGCCGAGCGCAAGGTCGGCCAGACGGTCGCGGCAAAGGCGACCGGCCGTCCGGCAGCGCCGAGGTCGAGCCGGGCTATGTCGACCCACGAGCCGAGCGCGATCTGCTGTTCCTCGCCCTGATGCGCGCCCTCCAGCGCCCAGGCCACCGGCACGTCGCGATAGCCCGGGCCCTTGGGGTTCGGGTCGCCGCAGAGCACGCGGGCAATGCGGGCCGAATAGCGTCCGCCGCCGCGCACGCCGATCTTGAAATTCAGCTTCTCGCCCGGGCGCACGCTCCAGCGGTCGACATAGCCAGTGATGGGCAGCATTTCGGATCCTCGATGCGATCGTGTCTCAGGCGCGGCGGACGTTCCAGAACAAGGGCAGGCCTTTCAGCATGCCCTGAAGCTCCTTCTTGTAGGCGGTCGGCTGGTAGAACACGCCGAGCGGCACATAGGGCACGTCGACGAAGGCCTGGCGTTGCATTGCCATGCCGATCTTCGATTGCGCCGCCGCATCCGGAGCCACGAACCAGGCGTCGCGCATTTCCTCGAGCTTCGGGCTCGACGACCAGCCGAAGGTCGCCTTGTCGCCGGAGCCGCGCAGGAAATTGTGCGCGGAGGGATTGAGCTGGGTGACCCCCGCCGAATAGGTGCAGAAGGCGTTGTAGCCGCCCTTGTCCGGCGTCTCGCGGTTGGCCATGCGGCGCAGCATCGAGCCCCAGTCCATGACAGCGTAGTCGACATTGATGCCGATCTTGCGGAACAGGTCGGCGGTGACCTCGCTCATCGCACCGATGACCGGGAAATCGCCCGGCGCGATCAGCATCACCTTCTCACCTTTGTAGCCGGCTTCCTTGATCGCCTTGGCGGCGGCGGCGAGGTCGCGCGGGCCATTGAGCGCCGCCATGCCTTCGTCGCTCGCCATGGTCGAACCGGGCGGGAAGAAGCCGACCTTGTCGCGCCACAGGCTCTGGTCGTCGCCGGCGATGGCGGACATGAAATCGCGCTGGCTGACCGCCGACAGCACCGCCCGCCGGATCGCGGGATTGTCGAATGGCGGCAAGGTATGGTTGAAGCGCAGCACGCCGACATTGCCGATCGGGTCGAGCAGCTCGACCTTCAGCGCATTGTTGCGCTTCAGCGGCGGCAGGAGATCGATGATCGGCTGGTCCCACCAATCGATCTCGCCACGCTGCAAGGCGGCGGCGGCGGTTGCCGCATCCGGCATGATCAGCCATTCGACCCGGTCGAAATGCACCTGTTTCGGCCCGGCCAGCAGGCTGGTCGCGCCGTCCGGCCGTGGCACGTAGTTGTCGAAGCGCGAATAGACGATGCGTGAGCCGGGCACGTGCTGGTCGGCCTGGAAACGGAACGGCCCGCTGCCGATCAGTTCCTTCACCGGCAGGTTGCTGTCGGTCAGGGCCAGCCGCTCCGGCATGATGAAGGCGATGATCGCGCCGACCTTGCCGAGCGCCTCCGGCAGCATCGGGAACGGGCTCTTCAGCCGCCAGCGGATGGTGCGGTCGTCGGGCGCCGCGATCTCGTCGACCACGCTGAACAGCGAATTGCCGAAGGCGTCGCGCGAGGCCCAGCGGCGCAGGCTCGCGACCACGTCGCGGCCCCTGACCGGCTCGTTGTCGTGGAATTTCAGGCCGTCGCGCAGCGTCATCACCCAGGTCTTGCCGTCATTCTCCACCACATGGCCGGCGACCATTTGCGGCTGTGGCCGAAGCTGCTCATCGACGCCGTACAGCGTATCGAACACCAGGAAGCCGTGGTTGCGATTGACCAGTCCGGTGGTGATCATCGGATCGAGAATGGCCGCGTCGGCCTGCGGCACGAAGCGCAGTGTCCGTGCCGCCTGAGCCTGGGCGAGGGCGGGGCTTGCGAGAGCGGCGCAGAGGCCGGCGCCAAGCGTGGAACGAAGCAGGTCTCGACGATGCATGCACGCTCTCCTCGCGGGTGGTGGGGATGCAGGTCTTGGCTGTGCGGGATCTGGTCGCTACTCCGCGGCCTGGCCAGGATGGACCGGCAACCGGGTTTCGCCGACCTCGGCTTCGACCTGGCCGAGCGTCCGCGCGAACAGGTCCAGCGCCTCGTCGATCCCGGCCGCGTCGATGATCAGCGGCGGGCAGAAGCCGATGGTGTCGCCCATGGCGCGAATGATCAGCCCGTTGGCCAGTGCCAGGGCGTCGAACCGCGCGCCGATCTTCAGGTCCGGGTCGAATGCCCTGCGCGTCGCGGGATCGGCGACCAGTTCGACGCCGATCATCAGGCCCTCGCCGCGCACCTGTCCGACAATGGCGGAGCGGGCGGCAATGGCCTCGAGTCCGGTCTTCAGCCGCGCGCCCATGGCCCGGACATGCCCGACCACATCCATCTCGTGATAGATACGCAGCGTCTCCAGCGCGATGGCGGCGCCGACCGGATGGCCGGAATTGGTGAAGCCATGGCCGAACAGTTCGCCGGCTTTGTTCATCTCGGCGAGTGCGTCGCGGATCGGCCGGCCGAGCAGCACCGCCGAAATCGGGAAATAGGACGAGGACAGGCCCTTGGCGAGCGCTATCATGTCCGGCTGCATGCCGACCGTCTGGCAGCCGAACCAGTTGCCGGTACGGCCGAAGCCGCAGACCACCTCGTCGCCCAGGACCAGGATGTCGTGGCGGCGCAGCACCGCCTCGATCCTGGCGAAATAGCCTTGCGGCGGCACCACGATGCCGCCGCCGGCATTGATCGGCTCGGCGATGAAGGCGGCGATCGTATCGGGACCTTCGGCCAAAATCGTCGCCTCGAGATCCGCGGCGAGCCGGCTGGCGAAAGCCTCGTCGGTCTCGCCGGGAAGTGCCCCGTGATAGGCGTCGGGGCAATGGGTGTGCAGGAAGCCCGGCAAGGGCAGGCCGTATTCGCGATGCATGCGCGGCAGGCCGCACATCGAGGCCGCCACGATGGTCGAGCCATGGAAGCCCCGGTCGCGGCCGATGATCTTGCGTTTGGCCGGGTGACCCCGGGCGGCGTGATAGACCCAGGCGAGCTTGACCATGGTCTCGGTCGCTTCCGACCCGGACGTGGCGAAATAGGCCTGGGCGTCCGGGATGGGCGACAGCGCCACCAGCTGTTCGGCGAGGTCGATGGTGACGTCGGGGGTCTTGTGGTTGAAGCTGTGGTAGAAGCCGAACTTGTCATAGGCCGCCGCCGCCGCCGCCTTCAGGCGCTCGTTGGAAAAGCCGAGCGAGGTGCACCAGAGCCCCGCCATGGCCTCCAGGTAGCGCTTGCCCTGGGCATCGAAGACATGAACGCCTTCGCCGCGGGTCATGATCAGCGGCCCGACCTCGGCATGCCGCCCCGGATTGGTTTGCGAATGCAGGTGAAACAGCACGTCGCGTGCTTCCGCCGAATTCGGCTTCAGGTTCGCCATACCAGGTCAGCTCCTCTTGCCGCCGCGGCGGGCGTCATGCATCGGGGAGAAAGATGGGGCCGTGCCCTCTTTTTGGTCTTACCAAATTGGCCTGACCAGATTGTCTCGGCTATACCGGGCTTGTCAAACCGAAAACCCCCACGGCTCTGTTCGCCATGCTGCCTGATCCGCCTTCCTCTCCGCCGCGCAGTTTCGAGGCCGTGGCCCGGCAAATCGCCGCCATGGTCCAGTCGAGCTACAAGATCGGCCAGCGATTGCCCGCCGAGCGCGATCTGGCCAAGAGTTTCGGCGTGTCGCGGCCGACCATTCGCGAGGCGATCCTGTCGCTCGCCATGGCAGGCATGCTGAAAGTGAAGAGCAATAGCGGCGCCTATGTCATCAGCCGGCACGAGGCGCCCGACGTCCAGGCGCTCGAAGGCTTCGGGCCGTTCGAGAATCTGGAAGCGCGCCGGCTGGTCGAGCCGCAGATCGCCGCCATCGCCGCGCAGCGCGCCTCGGAGGCGATCCTGGCGCAGCTCGCCGAGGCCCTGGCGATGATGCGCTGGGAGCATTCGCAGGGCAAAGAGGCCGACGGCCCCGACCACCGCTTCCACATTCTGCTGGCCGAGGCGACCGGCAACGGCGCCCTCGTCGCGATCTCGGATTCGCTGTGGCGCGGGCAGATCGAGTCGCGCATCTGGCGCGAGATCCACGTCCATATGCGGATGGAGGACTACCGGCCGATGTGGCTCGCCGACCACGAGGCGATCTACGAGGCGGTGCGTGCGAGAAACGCCAGGAAGGCGAGCACCGCCATGTCACGCCACCTCGACAATATCAGGGAGGCCCTGATGGCGGCCTCGAACGCCCGCGCCATGGCCGGCGGCGGCGGCAAGGAGTGAGGCGGATTGCAGTCGCCGGCGACGGGCGGCTGCCGATAGGCGGGCCTGGCGCCTTGGCCGACAGTCGCCGCCACATCCGGCGCGGTGCAAGCCGACGCGCCGTCAATGCAGGGGCGGCTCGATTGCGCGAGCGGCGCGCCCGGCCGTTCGCCTATAATGGGATTGGCGGGACGGCGAACCGCGGCCGGCATGGGCCGGGCGGTTCGCCTCGATAGCGGAGAGTACCATGCGCCTGTTGGTGGTCGGAGCCGGCTCGACCGGTGGTTATTTCGGCGGTCGCCTGGCCGCGGCCGGCCGCGACGTGACCTTCCTGGTCCGGCCGAGGCGTGCCGCCCAGATCGAGGCCAACGGGCTGCGGATCGTCAGCCCGCACGGCGATGTGACGCTGAAGCCGAAACTGGTCACCGCCGGCCAGTTGACCGAGCCTTTCGATGCCGTGCTGCTCACCGTCAAGGCTTTCGCGCTGGAGCCGGCGCTCGACGACGTCGCTCCGGCCATCGGGCCCGACACCATGATCATGCCCGTGCTCAATGGCATGAGGCACATGGATGTGCTGGCCACCCGCTTCGGCGACACGTCGGTGATCGGCGGCGTCTGCAAGGTCGCGGCGACGATCGATGACCAGGGCCGCATCGTGCAACTCGCCAAGTTTCAGGAGCTGGTCTATGGCGAGCTCGATGGTGCGCCGTCGCCGCGCACCCAGGCGCTCGACGCCTTCATGCAGGGCGCCGGCTTCGACGCCAGGCTGTCACCGACGGTGGCGCGCGAGATGTGGGAAAAATGGGTGCTGCTGGCGACACTCGGCGGCATCACCTGCCTGATGCGCGGCACCGTCGGGCAGGTCGCTGCCGCCCACGGCGGCACCGAATTCGCCCACCATTTCCTCGACGAGGTCGTCTCGGTGGTCGAGGCCGTGGGCAAGGCGCCGAGCCCTGCATTTGTCGCCAACACCCGGGCGCAGATGACCGCCGCCGGCTCGAACCAGACCTCGTCCATGTACCGGGACCTGCAGGGCGGCGGCGCCATCGAGGCCGACCAGATCATCGGCGATCTCCTCGCGCGCGGCCGCAGCGCCGGACTGGCGACGCCCTTGCTCGCCACGGCCTATGCGCATCTCTCGGTCTATCAGAATCGGGTGGCGGTGGGCTGAGCCGCGCATCGGCGTGATGGGGGCTCCGGCGGCCATGCCGGGCTCCGCGCAGGATGTCCTGATTTGAGACAAAGCTGGGGCGCGAGCAGGCGGAAAGCCGCTCGCATCAGGACCGAACGAGATCACGTCGTTGGAAGGATTGGAGCGGGCGGCGGGAATCGAACCCGCATATTCAGCTTGGGAAGCTGACGTTCTACCACTGAACTACGCCCGCTCAGGATCGGCGCGACCATAGCCGCAGCCATGTCGGCTTCGCAAGGGGCGCGATGCATCGGAACGCCGGCCTGTCACCCGAAAAGCAAACGGCCCGCGGCGGGGGCGCCGCGGGCCGTCCTTTGGAGTGACCCTGGAGGAACAGGGAACGGTCACTCCTCCGCCCGGACCGAGGATCCCTTGGGCGGGGGATCATCGGAACTCCGGACGGGGGTCTGGAGCAGGAAGGTGCAGCGGCGATCCTGCGCGACGAGCACGTCGAGCAATGTCCGCGCGGTGGCGTCATCGGGCTGGTTATCCTTTCGATCCCGGGTCATCACGCTGGCCGCCTTCCCTTTTCGGGACGCCTGTTCCGGATTGGAACGGTGGCTGTCCTCACCGGGGCACGTCGCAAGGACGAGGCCTCCCGGACGCTTTTCAGGCGGTTGCGGCACTGGCGCTTGCGGATGCGGTGAAGGAACCGTAAACGCGCCAGGTGTCCATGTCCGCGCTCCCCATCGATGAAGCCCTGCCCGGGCTGAAGGCCGCGCTCGCGGCGTCGCCTTCGGCCGTGCTGGTCGCGCCACCCGGCGCCGGCAAGTCGACCCGCGTGCCGCTGGTGCTGGCCGGCGAACCCTGGATCGGCACCGGCAAGATCCTGGTGCTCGAACCCCGGCGCATCGCCGCCCGCGCGGTCGCCGACCGCATGGCCCGCACCCTGGGCGAGCCGGTCGGCGCCACTGTCGGCCTGCGCGTCCGCTTCGGTTCCAAGGTCTCCGCCCGCACCCGCATCGAGGTGGTCACCGAGGGCATTTTCACCCGCATGATCCTGGACGACCCGGCGCTATCCGATGTCTCGGCGGTGCTGTTCGACGAATTCCACGAGCGCAGCCTTGATGCCGACCTCGGCCTGGCTCTGGCGCTCGACGCCCAGGGCGGCCTGCGCGAGGACCTGCGCATCCTCGTCATGTCGGCGACCCTCGATGGCGCGCGTGTCGCGAAATTGCTCGGCGACGCGCCGGTGGTCGAAAGCGCCGGCCGGGCCTTTCCGGTCGAGACCCGCTTCACCGGCCGCGATCCCGCCGCCCGCCTCGAGGACGAGGTCGCCCGCGTGGTGCGCCGCGCGCTCGCCGAGGAACCCGGCTCGGCCCTGGTCTTCCTGCCCGGCACCGCCGAGATCCGGCGGGTCGCCGACCTCTTGGCGGCGACCGTCAAGGATCCCGCCGTCGACATCGTGCCGCTTTATGGCGCCCTCGACCCGCGCGAACAGGACCGGGCCGTCGAGCCGGCCGCGGCCGGCCGGCGCAAGGTGGTGCTGGCGACCTCGATCGCCGAGACCTCGCTGACCATCGAGGGCGTGCGTATCGTGGTCGATTCGGGCCTGGCCCGCGTGCCGCGCTTCGAGCCGGATCTCGGCCTGACCCGGCTCGAGACGGTGCGGGTGTCGCGCGCCGCCGCCGATCAGCGCCGTGGCCGCGCCGGCCGAACCCAGCCCGGCGTCTGCTACCGCCTCTGGGACGAGGCGCAGGAGGGTTCGTTTCCGGCCTATGCCGTGCCCGAGATCCTCGCAGCCGACCTGTCCTCGCTGCTGCTCGATTGCGCCTCCTGGGGCGTCACCGATCCCTTGACCATGGCCTTTCTCGATCCACCGCCGAAGCCGGCGCTGGCCGAAGCGCGCGCGCTGCTCGAAAGCCTCGGCGCGCTCGAACCCGATGGCCGGATCAATGCCGAGGGCCAGCGGCTGCGTGCTTTGCCTCTGGCGCCGCGGCTCGCCCGCATGGTGGTCGACGCCGCCAGGCGCGGAGAGGGGCGGATCGGCGCCGATCTGGCGCTGCTGGTTTCCGAGCGCGGGCTCGGCGGCGACGATGTCCATCTCGGCCACCGGCTCGACCGGCTGCGTTTCGAGCGCGGCAAGCGCGCGGAGGACAGCCGGCGCATGGCCGCCGGCTGGCTGAGGGATGTGAACGCTGCCCGCGACACAGGTTCGGGGGCCGAGCGCGCCGGCGCCGTCCTGGCTCTGGCCTTCCCCGACCGGATCGCAAAGGCGCGTGGCCGCGACGGTGAGTTCCTGCTGGCCAATGGCCGCGGCGCCGCGGTCGATGCCGCCTCGCCCTTGGCGCGCGAGCCCTTCCTGGCGATCGCCGAGATCGGCGGCGTCGCCGCGCGTTCGCGGATTTTCTCGGCCGCCCCGATCAGCCTCGCCGAGATCGAGGAAGGTTTCGCCGACCGCATCGCGACGCGCGAAGAGGTGGTGTTCGACAAGCCGGCGGCGGCCCTGCGTGCCCGCCGCGCCCGGCGCCTCGGTGCCATCGCGCTCGGCGTCGACACGCTGGCCGTGCCGTTGAACGAGGCGAGCGCGATGGCGCTGGCCGAGGGCATCGCGGCGCTCGGCATCGACCGGCTGCCCTGGTCGAAGGCCCAGCTCGCCACCCGTCACCGGGTCGCCTTCCTGCGCCGCGTCGACGAGAGTTTCCCCGATCTGTCCGACGAGGCCCTGGCCGCTTCGGTCACCGAATGGCTGCCGCAGCACATTCTCGGCAAGACGGCGCTCGCCCAGATCGGCGCTGACGATCTCGGCGTGGCGCTCGACCAGCTGGTGCCCTGGGACGTCAAGCGGCGGATCGAGGCCGACCTGCCGTCGCATTTCGATGCACCCTCGGGCCAGCGCCACCCGATCGACTACGAAGGCGAGGAGCCGACTTTGTCGATCCGTGTCCAGGAGCTGTTCGGTCTTGCCGCGCACCCGAGCGTCGCGCGCGGAAAAATCCCGCTGGTGGTCGAGCTCCTTTCGCCGGCGCATCGGCCGGTGCAGGTGACGCGCGACCTGCCGGGCTTCTGGAAGGGCTCCTACCAGGCGGTGAAGAGCGAGATGAAGGGGCGTTATCCACGCCACCCCTGGCCCGACGATCCCGCCGCCGCGGCGGCGACCCACCGGGCCAAGCCGCGCGGCACCTGAGACAGGGGCGCGGGCCCGCCGGGTTCCTTGCGCCTTGGCCGGCCTCGATGACGGGGCGCTGCCGGCGAAAAGCTGCCTCGCCCGTTCGGTGGGTTGCATTCGCCGGGACCATTTCCGACAAAGGAGGCCATCCTGGAGGTCGCCATGCCCGTGCCGCGAATATCCCGCTCGGTCGAGCTCATCGAGGTCGCGCCGCGCGACGGCCTGCAGAACGAGAAGGTGCCGGTCTCGACCGCCGACAAGATCGCGCTGATCGAGCGCTCCTTCGCCGCGGGCTTCCGGAAGGTCGAGGTGACCAGCTTCGTCAATCCGAAGCGGGTGCCGCAAATGGCCGATGCCGAGGCGGTCATGGCCGGCATCCTGCCCCGCTATGCCGACCGCACGCTGGTCGGCCTGGCGCTCAATGTGAAGGGCGCCGAGCGGGCGCTGGCCGCCGGCTGCAACCAGATCAATTATGTCTGCGTCGCCAGCGAAACCTTCGCGCAGAAGAACCAGAATGCCACCACGGCCGAGCTGGTGGCCGGCGCCGGCGAGGTGGCGCGGCTGGCCAAGGCGGCCGGCAAGCCGCTGGCCATTTCGATCGCCACCGCCTTCGGCTGCCCGTTCGACGGCGAGGTGCCGGTCGAGCGGGTCATGGCGATCACCGCTGAGGTGCTGCGCCTCGACCCCTATGAGATCGGTTTTGCCGATACCATCGGCTGCGGCGTGCCGAGCCAGGTCACCGACATGCTGGCGCGCGCCAAGGCGCTGTCGGCGACGGTGAAGCTGCGCTGCCATTTCCACGACACCCGCAATACCGGCGTCGCCAATGCGATTGCCGCCGTGGCGGCTGGCGTCGACTATCTCGATGCCTCCGTCGGCGGGGTCGGCGGCTGCCCCTTCGCCCCCAATGCGACCGGCAATGTCGCGGCCGAAGACCTCGTCTACAGCTTCAATCGCATGGGCATCGCGACCGGGCTCGACATCGACGCCCTGATCGACACCGCCCATTGGCTGTCCGGCGTGCTCGGCAAGCCGCTGCCGGCGGCGCTCAGCCGCGCCGGTGTGTTCCCGCCGCGGGCCGCATGACCATGCCCCTGTTCTCGCTCGATGAACTCCATGGCGCGGCCCGGCTCGTCCACGCGGCCATGCCGCCGACCCCGGCCTATGCCTGGCCGCTGCTGGCAAAGCGTTATGGCTTGCCGGTCATCGTCAAGCACGAGAACCACACACCGATCGGCGCCTTCAAGGTGCGCGGCGGCATCGTTTATCTCGACCGGCTGAAGCGCGAGCGCCCCGCGGTCAAAGGCATCGTCTCGGCGACCCGCGGCAATCACGGCCAGAGCCTGGCCTTTGCCGCCGGCCATGCCGGACTGCCGCTCGCCATCGTCGTGCCCCATGGCAATTCGATCGAGAAGAATGCCGCCATGAAGGCTTTCGGCGCCGAGCTGATCGAACATGGCCGCGATTTCGACGAGGCGCGCGAGCGGGCGGCCGGGATCGCGGCCGAACGCGGCTACGAATTCGTGCCCTCGTTCCATCGCGATCTGGTCCTTGGTGTCGCGACCTATGGGCTGGAGCTGTTCACGGCCCATCCCGATATCGACGTGCTTTACGCGCCGATCGGCCTCGGCTCCGGTATTTGCGGGCTGATCAGCGCCCGCGACCTGCTCGGCCTGAACACCCGTATCGTCGGCGTCGTCTCGGAAGATGCGGCGGCCTATGCCCTGTCGTTCGACGCCGGCCGTGTCGTCGAGGTCAACAGCGTATCGACCTTCGCCGACGGCATCGCCGTGCGCGTCCCCTCGGCCGAAGCGCTCGCCATCATCGCCAGGGGCGCCGAGCGGATCGTCAAGGTTTCCGAAGACGCCATTGCCGAGGCGGTCAGGACCTATTGGACCGACACGCACAACGCCGCCGAGGGGGCAGGTGCCGCGGCGCTTGCCGCTCTCGCCAAGGAGGCGGGCGCGCTCAAGGGCCTGAAAGCCGCGGTCATCCTCAGCGGCCAGAACATCGACCGGCCGGTCATGCTCAACGTGCTCAGCGGCCGCACGCCCAAGGTGGCGTGAGGCGGGTGATAGGTGCGCCGCCGCTCACGAGAGCGCGCTGGAACCCCTGACGTCACCCCCGGCGAGCGAAGCGAGGGAAGGGAGGCCAGGAGCCAACGGGCCGCGCCCTCAGCGCATATGTTTACGTGATTTCGCGACGTTGAGGACAGGGCTCTGCAACTCCTGGACCCCCTTCCCTCGCACTCCGCAGAAGCAAGGGCTTCTGCTCCGGCTCGCCGGGGGTGATGTAAGTGCCAGGCTGACCGGGGATGAGACATCCCCACCACGCTCCGCCACCCCCCTCAGCGTGTCCCCGCCCTTTGCGCCAGCTGCGGATCCCACCACCAGATGTTCGGAAAGGCCGCGCCGCCATATTCGGGCATGCGCTCCGGCCGGCCGAAGCGGTTCCAGCGCGCGGTGCGGATATCCGCCGAGAACCAGGTCGGGATCATGTAGTGATTGGCCAGCAGGACCCGGTCGAGCGCCTTGGTCGCGGCCACCAGTTCGGCCCGGTCCTTGGCATAGATGACCCGGTTGATCAGCTGGTCGATGGCCGGGTTCTTGATGCCGGCGCGATTGAGCGAGGCTGGCCGGTCGGCGGCTTCGGAGCCGAAGAAGTCGCGCTGCTCGTTGCCGGGCGACAGCGTCTGCGGATAGCTCGAGACCAGCGCGTCGAAGCGTCGCTCGTTCATCCGGTTGATATATTGGGCGGTGTCGACGAGGCGCGGCACGAGCTCGATGCCGAGCCGGCCGAGCGACGTCTTGTAGGCCAGCGCGACACGCTCGAAGGTCGAGCCGTTCATCAGCAGTTCGACCCGCAGCGGCTGGCCGCTCCTGATCTCGACCATCCGCCGGTCGCGCACCTCGTAGCCGGCCTCGCGCATCAGGCGCGTCGCCTCGCGCAGGTTGGCCCGCTGGGCATCCTGGCTGCCATTGACCGGATTGGCGTAAGGCGTGGTGAACAGCTCGGGCGGCACCTGCGCGCGCACCGTCTCCAGGATCGCCAGCTCCTGGCCGGTCGGCAGGCCACGGGCCGCCAGTTCCGTATCCTCGAAGAAGCTCGCCGTGCGCCGGTAGGCGCCGAACATCAGGTTGGCGTTCATGCTCTCGAAGTCGAACATCAGGTCGAGCGCCCGCCGCACCCGGACATCCGCGAATTTGGCCAGGCGCAAATTGAGGATGATCGCCTGCATGCCGGCGGGCGTGCGGTCGACGAAGGTCTCGAGCTTGACCCGGCCGTCGCGCGCCGCCGGAAAATCATAACCGGTCGCCCAGTAGCGGGCGGTGTTCTCGGTGCGAAAATCGACCTGGTCGGCCTTGAAGCCTTCGAGCTCCACCGTGTCGTCGCGATAGACCTCGAAGCGCAGCTCGTCGAAATTGTGCTGGCCGACATAGACAGGCAGGTCCTTGGCCCACCAGTCGGTCACGCGCTCCATCACGACATTGCGGCCGGCCTCGAAGCTCTTGACGCGATAGGGGCCGCAGCCGAGCGGCGGCTCCAGCGACGTCTGCGAAATGTCGCGCTTGCGCCCCTGCGCGTCCGTGCCCTCCCACCAGTGCCGCGGCAGGATCTGCAACTGGCCGACGATATGCGGCTTCTCGCGATTGCCCGGACCGTCGAAGACGAAGGTCGCCTCGCGTTCGCCGGTTTTCTCCACCCGCACCACGTTGCGGTAGTAAAAACCCATGCGCGGGTCGTTCTTCTTGATCTGCTCCATCGACCAGATCACGTCCTCCGGCGTGATCGGCTGGCCGTCGTGCCAGCGCGCCCTCGGGTGGATCCGATAGGTCGCGGACGAGAAATCGTCCGGGTGACGCGCCGCGTCGGCGATCGCTCCATAGGAGGTCGACACCTCGTTCAGGCTGTCCTCGAACAGCGGCATATAGACGAGGCTGGCGATCGGCGGCGCCGCGCCGCGCGGCAGGATCAGGTTGAAGCTGTCGAAGGCGCCATCGATCGACAGGCGGACGACGCCGCCCTTCGGCGCCTGCGGATCGACATAGTCTGTGTGCCTGAAATCCGGTCCGTAGCGCAGGGCGCCGACCAGCGAGAGGCCGTGCCGCCAGGCCGGGGCATCCGCGGCCCGGGCCTTGCCGAGGCCTGCCAGCAGACCGAGTGAAAGGGCGCCGAAGGCGCGTCGGGAGGTCGGCATGATGGTTCTCATCCACGGCTGGAACTGGTCCGGCCATCATAGCTGGCGGCGGTGCGACCGAAAGTCCGCTTGAATCTTGGGGCGCGGCACCACAGCTAAGACGCTCGCCTGGATTTCTCGCGCGCGGTTTCGGCCAGCGCGAGACTGCGGGGCCAAGGGGAGATCGATGGTCCGGTTGCGCTGGCTGATCCTGGGAGTGATCGCACTTCCTTTCGTCGAATTCGCCGCCTTCTGGTGGGTTGCCGGGCGTATCGGCTTCCTGACCGCGCTCGTCAGCGTCATCGCCACCTCGGTGCTCGGCATCATGATCCTGAAGGGCGGCGCGCGGCTCTTGTTTACCCAGCTCGCCACCGGCCGGGTCATGCTCTTGAACGCCGGCGCCGCGCGCAGCGGCATGCTGACCGCGCTCGCCGGCCTGCTGCTGGCCATTCCCGGCTTCGTCACCGACCTCGTCGCGGTCGCCCTGCTGCTGCCGGCCTTCAAGGCCCTGTTCTTCGGCACGCGGGACGTGGCGCCGCGTGGCCCGGGCCGGACGCCGCCGCCGCCCGGCGTGCTCGACCTCGAGCCCGGCGACTGGCGCGAGGAGACCGAGGCGGCACGCGTGCGCCGCGGCACCCGCCGCATCGACCGGGAATAGCCGCCGCCGTACCGATCGCGTTCTTGCCGGCTCTATCCGCCCGTGCTAGCGAGCGCGCCAATCACGCATTCCCCAGCCGCGGCCGATGCGGCGTGAACGGAGACGACCCTGATGACCCCCAACGGCGGCAATGAAATGGAAGCCGCGCCTCAGCTCAACGTGCTGGCGCAGTATATCAAGGATCTCTCCTTCGAGAATCCGAACGCTCCGCGCTCGCTGATGCCCCAGCAGGAGCAGCCGGCGATCAATATCCAGATCAACGTCAACGCCAACCCGATGAGCGAGACTGAGTTCCAGATCGAGCTGACCATCGACGGCGACGCGCGGACCAAGGACCTGATCCTGTTCAAGTTCGAACTGGTCTATGGTGGCATCTTCCGCATTGCCGGCGTGCCGGCCGAGGCGGTCCACCCGATCGTCCTGATCGAGTGCCCGCGCCTGCTGTTCCCCTTCGCGCGCCAGATCATCGCCAACTCGACCCGCGATGGCGGCTTCCCGCCGCTCTATCTCGATCCGGTCGACTTCGCGGCGCTCTATCGCCAGCGCATCGCCGAGAACCCGCAGGCCCAGGGCGGCCCGGCCCTAACCCAGTAAGGCTGAAAAGCCTTGCAAGACTAAGGAAAGCCGGGCTTCGCGCCCGGCTTTTTCCATTTTGAGGTGGTGGCATGATGGTGACGGCATGATTCTGGATCGCGCCGCGTTCATTCGCGACAACACCCGCCTGCTCGCCGTGCCGCATGCGCCCGAGATCCGGCTGCATCTCGCCGACGAGGCGACCACGCTCTGGCAGAAGACCGAGGAGGAACTCGGTGCGATCGGCCTGCCGCCGCCGTTCTGGGCCTTTGCCTGGGCCGGTGGCCAGGCGCTCGCCCGCTATGTGCTCGATCACCCCGAGACGGTGGCCGGCCGGTCGGTGCTCGACGTCGCGACCGGTTCCGGCCTGGTCGCCATTGCCGCCGCGAAGGCCGGGGCGGCTTCTGTCCGGGCCGTCGACATCGATGCCTTCGCCGAGGTCGCGGTGGCGCTCAACGCGGCGGAAAACGGCGTCGCGATCGCAGCCTCGACCGTCGATCCGACCGGCAGCGACGATGGCTGGAAGGTGATTCTGGCCGGCGACATCTGTTATCAGCGCGACATGACGGACGCCATGCTCGGCTGGCTCGGACCGCTCGCCCTGGCCGGCCGCACCGTGCTGATCGGCGATCCCGGCCGCACCTACCTGCCCAGGGACAGGCTTGAAAAGCTTGCCGAATATGAGGTTCCGGTGACCCGCGCGCTGGAGGATCTCGAGATCAAGCGCACCGGGGTGTGGCGGCTTCGCGGGTGAGCTTGTCAGGCCGCGTTGTCTAATTGCCATGTTTTCGACTATTATGAGGTTTGTGCGCCCGTGCGGCGCGTAGCAGAGAGGATCGGACCCCTGTCCACCACCAACCTGCCGGGAACGGCGAAGAGTGCGCCGCTGACCGGGACCCCCGCGACGAGCCCCGCTCCAGCCGAGGTCCTCAAAATCGTCCTCGACACCCTTGAAGACAACAAGGCCGAGGAAATCCAGACCATCGACCTGAAGGGCAAGACGTCCATTGCCGACGCCATGGTGGTGTCGTCCGGACGCTCGCACCGCCATGTCGGCGCACTCGCCGACTATCTGGTGCAGGCGCTGAAGGAGGCCGGCGTGCCGCAGGTCCGGGTCGAGGGCGTCCCCGCCTGCGACTGGGTGCTTGTCGATGCCGGCGACGTGATCATTCACGTGTTCCGCCCGGAAGTCCGCACCTTCTACAATCTCGAGAAGATGTGGTCGGCGGCGCGTCCGGCCGACCGGCTGGCCGGCTGAATCGCGGCGCCGGGCTGAGACCTCATGCGACTGATCCTGGTCGCCGTCGGCCGGACCAAGGCTGGTCCGGAGACGGATCTTGCCACGCGTTATCAGGATCGCGCGGTGAAGGCCGGCAAGGCGCTGGGCTTTCGCGGCCTCGACGTGGTCACCCTCGACGAGAGCCGCGCGCCCGACGCCGTGCAGCGCAAGGCTGACGAGGCTGGCGCCATCCGCCGCCAGCGCGTCGGCCGGCTGATCCTGCTCGACGAGCGCGGCAAGAGCCTGGGCAGCGAGGCCTTCGCCGAGCGTCTGGGCCGCTGGAAGGACGCAAGCGAGGAAGCCGCGACCCTGGTCATCGGCGGGCCCGACGGCCTCGATCCGGCGCTGCATGCCGAAGCCGACCTGGTCCTGTCCTTCGGCGCGATGACCTGGCCCCACCAGCTGGTGCGGGTGATGGCGCTCGAACAGCTCTACCGCGCCATGACGATCCTGGCCGGCCACCCCTATCATCGCGCCTGATCGGCTGGCGCCGGACCGGCTCGGGTCGGCCGCGGAAGCAGGACGGGTCCGCCTTGAACAAGACGCATATGACAAGCCGCGCCGAGGCCGAAGCCCGCCATGCTGCCTCCGCCGCGGCCAGGGCGTCGACACGCGCGGCATTTTTCCTCGCCGGTTTCGGTCTGGCGGCCTGGGCGCCCCTGGTCCCCTTCGCCAAGGCGCGCGCCGGGCTCGACGATGGTGCGCTGGGCCTGCTCCTGCTGTGCCTGGGCGCGGGTTCGATCGTGGCGATGCCGCTGGCCGGGGCTCTGGCCGCCCGGTTCGGCTGCCGCGCGGTCATCTGGGCCGCCGGGCTGATGATCTCGGCGGCGCTGCCTTTTCTTGCCACGGGCGCGAGCCTGCCGCCGCTCGCCGCCGCGCTCGTCCTGTTCGGCGCCGGTGTCGGCACCGTCGATGTCGCGACCAATATCCAGGCGGTGATCGTCGAGAAGGCCGCCGGCCGCACGCTGATGTCGGGGTTCCACGGCCTGTTCAGCGCCGGCGGCATCGTCGGTGCCGCCGGCGTCAGCCTGCTGCTCTGGCTCGGTGCCTCGCCGCTTGCGGCCATGCTCGCGGCCGCGGCGGTCGTCGCCGGCCTGCTGGCGGGCTTCGGGCGCGACCTTCTGTCCCACGGCGGCGATGACGGCGCGCCGCTGTTCGTGCTTCCGCATGGCCGGGTGGTGCTGATCGGCCTGCTCTGCTTCATCGTCTTCCTGGCCGAGGGCGCGATGCTTGACTGGAGCGCCGTCTTCCTGACCTCGGTGCGCGATGTCGAGCCGGCTCGTGCCGGCCTCGGCTACGCCGCCTTCGCCGTCGCCATGACGCTCGGCCGGCTCAATGGCGACCGCATCGTGCGGGCCTTCGGCGGTCCTACGGTCATGGTCCTCGGCGGCATCGGCGCGGCCCTGGGGCTCGGCCTCGCCATCACGGTCCCGTCATGGCCGGCGGCGCTCGGCGGTTTCACCCTGGTCGGGCTGGGTGCCGCCAATATCGTCCCGGTGCTCTATTCGGCGCTCGGCCGGCAGACGGCGATGCCGCCGTCCCTGGCCGTCGCGGCGGTCACGACGGTCGGTTATGCCGGCATCCTGGCCGGCCCGGCCCTGATCGGTTTCGTGGCGCAGGCGACCAGTCTGCCGCTGGCCTTCGCGGTGGTCGCGGCGCTGCTCGTGGCCGTCGCCGCCAGCGCCCGCGCGGCGACGCGCTGACCGGGCCGCCGGCCCGGCGCCGCTCGGCCGCCAGGCTGTTGCGATATCGGGGAAATCTGGCGGGCCGCCCCTTACTCTGTCATCGAAGCTTCATTAGAGTGTCATCCGTCCGTCGTTCGGCGGACCCAAGAACGGCACGGGTTTCGCCCCGCCAAGCCGCATTGGCGCTGAGCTCGCGCCCTTTGGGAGGTTATCGATGTTGAATCGCCGTTTCATGCTGGCGGTTGCCGCCGCCGCCGCGCTCGTATCCAGCCCCGCCTCGGCCCAGGTCGAGATCCAGTGGTGGCATGCGATGACCGGCGCCAATAACGAGGTGGTGGTCAAGCTCGCCGAGGAGTTCAACGCCTCGCAGCGTGAATACCGGGTGGTTCCGACCTATAAAGGGTCTTATCCCGACACGATGAACGCCGGCATCGCGGCCTTCCGGGCCGGCAATGCGCCGCATATCCTGCAGGTCTTCGAGGTCGGCACGGCGACCATGATGGCGGCCCGCGGCGCCATCAAGCCGGTCTACCAGATGATGGCGGAAGCCAACGAACCCTTCGAGCCCAGCGCCTATCTGCCGGCGGTCGCGGGCTATTATTCGACATCGCGCGGCGAGATGCTGTCATTCCCGTTCAATTCGTCGTCCTCGGTCATGTGGTACAACAAGGACGCGTTCCGCCGCGCCGGCCTCAATCCGGACCAGCCGCCGCGCACCTGGCCTGATGTCTTCGAGGCCGCCAAGAAATTGCGCGCCGCCGGTTATGACAAATGCGGCTTCTCCTCGGCCTGGATCACCTGGCTCAACATCGAGCAGTTCTCGCTCTGGCACAACGTGCCGCTGTCGACCCGGGCCAACGGCATCGACGGTTTCGACACCGAGCTGCGCTTCAATTCGCCGCTGCATGTCCGCCACCTGCAGAACCTGATCGAGCTGCAGCGCGACAACACCTTCAGCTATTCGGGCCGCACCAATACCGGCGAGGGCCGCTTCACCTCGGGCGAATGCCCGATCATGCTGACCTCCTCGGGCTTCTACGGCAACGTTCGCGCCAATGCGAAGTTCGAATGGGCCAATGCGCCGATGCCCTATTACCCTGACGTCGCCGGCGCGCCGCAGAACTCGACGCTGGGCGGCGCTTCGCTCTGGGTCATGGGCGGCAAGCCGGCCGCCGAATATCGTGGCGTGGCGCGCTTCTTCACCTTCCTGTCGGATGTCGACCGCCAGGCCAAGCTGCACACCGACTCGGGCTATCTGCCGATCACCCGGGCGGCCTATGCCAAGGTGAAGGCCTCGGGCTTCTACGTGCAGAACCCCTATCTCGAGACGCCGCTGCTGGAGCTGACCAACAAGGAGCCGACCGAGAATTCCCGCGGCCTGCGCCTTGGCAACATGGTCCAGCTGCGCGACGTCTGGGCCGAGGAGATCGAGGCGGCGCTGGCCGGTCAGAAGCCGGCCCAGGCGGCGCTCGACGCGGCGGTCGCGCGCGGCAATACCATGCTGCGCCAGTTCGAGCGCACCGTCACGCGCTGACCGATACGATGCCGGGGCGGGCTTGCCCGCCCGCTCCGGACCGTGCCTTTGGGGGGATCATGGAAAAGCGCGTCGTCTTCGACGGCAAGTTGCTGCCCTATCTGCTGCTGGCGCCGCAGCTCGCCGTCACCCTGATCTTTTTCTATTGGCCGGCAGGACAGACGGTCTGGCAGTCGTTCCAGATTCAGGACGCCTTCGGCCTGTCCACCGAGTTCGTCTGGTTCGAAAATTACCACGACCTTTTGTCCAAGGGCGACTATTACCGGTCGATGGTGACGACGCTGATCTTTTCCGGTCTCGTCGCCTTCTTGTCGCTGTCGCTGTCGCTCTATCTCGCCACCCAGGCCGACAAGCAGATCCGCGGCACGGGCGCCTACAAGGCTTTCCTGATGTGGCCCTATGCGGTCGCGCCGGCGATCGCCGGCGTGCTCTGGCTGTTCATGTTCCAACCCTCGCTCGGCCTGGTCAGCCAGGCGATCCGGGCGCTCGGTTTCAACTGGAACCCGCTGCTGAACGGCAATCACGCCATGACCCTGGTGGTCATGGCGGCGACCTGGAAGCAGATCAGCTACAATTTCCTGTTCTTCCTGGCCGGTCTCGCGGCCATTCCGAAAAGCGTCATCGAGGCGGCGGCGATCGACGGCGCCCGGCCGATGCGCCGGTTCTGGACCATCATCTTCCCGCTCCTGTCGCCGACCACCTTCTTCCTGCTGGTGGTCAACGTCGTCTATGTCTTTTTCGACACTTTCGGCATCATCGATTCGACCACCGGCGGCGGCCCGGCCAAGGCCACCGAGACCCTGGTCTACAAGGTCTATTCCGACGGCCGCCTGGGCGGCGATCTCGGCGGCTCGGCGGCGCAGTCGGCGATCCTGATGATCATGGTGATCGGGCTGACCGCGATCCAGTTCCGCTATATCGAGCGCAAGGTCCAATATTGATGGTCGAGCGCAAGAGCTTCCTGGATTTCCTGCCGCATCTGATCCTTTTGATCGGCATCGCCATCGTCGCCTTCCCGGTCTACGTGGCTTTCGTCGCCTCGACCTGGGACGCCTCGACCATCGCCAACGGCCAGATGCCGCTCTGGCCCGGGCCGAATTTCCTGGAGAACTACTACAAGACCATCTTTGTCGGCACCGCCTCGTCGACCCGCGAGCCGGTCGGCGGCATGATGCTGAACAGCCTGGTCATGGCCATGGTCATTGCCATCGGCAAGATCATGATCTCGATCATCTCGGCCTTCGCCGTGGTCTATTTCCGTTTTCCGTTCCGGATGGCCGCCTTCTGGGTGATCTTCATGACCCTGATGCTGCCGGTCGAGGTGCGCATCTATCCGACCTACAAGGTCGTCGCCGATCTCGGATTGCTCGACACTTATACCGGACTGACCGTGCCGCTGATCGCCTCGGCGACCGCAACGCTGCTGTTCCGCCAGTTCTTCATGACCGTGCCGGACGAGCTGGTGGAGGCCTCGAAGATCGACGGCGCCAGCGCCATGCAGTTCTTCAAGGACACGCTCCTGCCGCTGTCGATCACCTCGATCGCGGCGATGTTCGTGATCCAGTTCATCTATGGCTGGAACCAGTATCTCTGGCCGCTCCTGATCACCACGCGCGACGACATGCAGACCATCGTCATCGGCATCAAGAAGATGATCGTCACCCAGGATGCCCTGACCGAATGGCAATTGGCCATGGCGACCGCCATCCTCGCCATGCTGCCGCCGGTCTTCGTCGTGGTGGTCATGCAGAAGCTCTTCGTCAAGGGCCTCGTCGAGACGGAAAAATGAGGACATATCGATGAGCGAGGTCATTCTCGAGCAGGTCCGCAAGGTCTATGCCGGCGGCGTCGAAGCCGTGAAGGGCATCGACATCAAGGTGCCGACCGGCGCGATCTGCGTGCTGGTCGGGCCGTCGGGCTGCGGCAAGTCGACGCTTTTGCGCATGATCGCCGGGCTGGAGACGATCACCGGCGGCACCATCACCATTGGCGGCGTCGTCTGCAACGAGCTGGAGCCGGCCGAGCGCGACATCGCTATGGTGTTCCAGAACTATGCGCTCTATCCGCATATGAGCGTCTACGACAACATGGCCTATGGCCTGCGCAACCGCGGCACGCCCAAGCCTGAGATCGACACGCGCGTGCGCGAAGCCGCCCGCATCCTGGAGATCACACCGTTCCTCGACCGCAAGCCGCGCGCGCTCTCCGGCGGCCAGCGCCAGCGTGTCGCCATGGGCCGCGCCATCGTGCGCAAGCCCAAGGCCTTCCTGTTCGACGAACCGCTGTCCAACCTCGACGCCAAGCTGCGCATGCAGATGCGGGTCGAGATCAAGAAACTGCAGCGCGCGCTCGGCACCACCTCCGTCTATGTCACCCATGACCAGCTCGAGGCGATGACGCTGGCCGATATCCTGGTGGTCATGAGCAAGGGCCATGTCGAGCAGGCCGGCAGCCCGCTCGAGCTCTATGAGCGGCCGGCGACGACCTTCGTCGCGACCTTCATCGGCGCGCCGCCGATGAACCTGATCAAGGTCGGGCAGGGCCCGGCCGGGCCGCATCTGGCCGGGGTCACCGGCGGCAAGGGCCTTGCCGTGCCGGCCGGCGGCGCGCTTTTGGGCATTCGCCCCGAGCACCTCGCCGTCGTCACCGGTCCCGTCCCGGACGACGCCGTCGGGCTGACCTTCCCGGTTTCGGCGGTCGAGGCGGTCGGCGCCGAAACCTTCGTCTACGGGCCGCTCGACGGCACGGGGGCGGAAATCATCGCGCGCCTGCCGGGCAAGGCGCTGCTGGCGCCGGGCACGCCGATTTCGGTGATGGCGCCGGCCGAACACCTGCACCTGTTCGATGAGGCGAGCGGCAAGCGTCTTTAGCGGCGCGGCCCCGGCACCCGCGGACCGGCTTGCGTCCCTGATCTTGAACCTGACGGTCGCGACCTCCATATTCGGGGGGTCGCGGAACGCTCCGCGGCGCTGGGCGCCTTCGGGGCCCGGCCGATGTCGCTCAGTCGAGGACTTCGACCATGTCGCGTGTGCCGTCTCTTTCGTCGCCGTTTCTGCTCGGTTTCGACCAGCTCGAGCGGGTGCTCGACCGGGTCACCAAGGCAGCCGACGGTTATCCGCCCTACAATATCGAGCGGATCGCCGCGGATGCGGGCCTGCCGGATCGGCTTCGAATCACGCTGGCTGTCGCGGGTTTCACCCGGGACCAGCTGGATGTGACGGTGGAAGAAAGCCAATTGACCATTCGCGGCCGTCAACAGGACGACGGCGAGGGCCGGACCTTCATCCATCGGGGTATCGCGGCACGGCAATTCCAGCGCGTCTTCGTGCTGGCCGATGGCATGGAAGTGATGGGGGCGGACCTGAAGAACGGGTTGCTCTCGGTTGATCTTGCCCGCCCGGAGCCTGAACGGATCGTGCGGCGCATTGATATCGCGGCTCACGACTGAGCCTTGTTCGACCTGCCTATGGAGGAGGTTTGACCATGAATATGATGATGACCCCTGAAGTTCTCGCCCAGCTCGGCCTGGCCAAGGTCGCCTATGTCAAGGCGATCCGCTCCGACGACATGGCCCGCATGTTTCCGCAGGCCCCGCCGCTGCCGCCCGGCCTCGACCTGTTCGCGCTGATATCTGCCGACGGCTCACCGATCATGGTGACCGACCGCCGCGAGGAAGCGGTGGCGGGTGCCTGGCAGAACGAGCTCGAAACCGTCAGTCTGCACTGATTTCTTTTCGCCCTGACGCCCGGCCATGCCGGCCGTCCGCGGCGCCGTTGACCGGCGTTCACGGACCGGCCGGCTGTGTCCGGCGGTGATCAGTGGGATTTGGCCGACTTGCCGCGGACCTGCCAGAACCGCAACACCCGAAGCGCGGTGTTGGTGGTCAGCTTGTCATAGCTTTCGCGCGCCAGTTCGAGCGTCGCGGGAGCCATGGCTGAGCTGTTCGGCCGTACCTTCAGCACATGTTTGACCGCGGTCCAGGACAGGCCGGCGGCGCGCGCCAGGATCAGGATCGGGTCGGCGCGCTCGCCGAGGAACAGCCGTTCGACCATGTCCATCGGCACGCCGCACAGCACCGACAGCGCGCAGACCGTCTCCTCGAACTTGCCCTGCTTGGCATAGGACTTGAGTTCGGCTTCGCCGAGCTTGCCTTTGTGATGCAGCCCGACGATCGCCCGGTGAATGGCGGTATAGTCGCGCAATTCCTTGCTGGAGCCGACGGCGATCCGGTCGGCGACGCCGGCCAGCGCGGTGCGCACCTGGGCGCGGTCCTTGGCGGCGGTCGAAGCCAGCAGGCGCTCCTGGACGCCTTCCCTGGCGCTCGCCAGGATCACCCGGAACAGATAGGGCGGAATGTCCTTGCGCAGCCCGATGCATTCGGCCAGCACGTCGTCGTCCTTGGCGCGCGATACCAGCGCGCCGTAGCCCTCGGTCGAGAAGGTGGCGCCTTCGTTGGACGCGACGGTCAGGGCGACCTTGTCGTTGCCGCGCTTGACCAGCACGTCGGTGACCGCTTCCGAGACCTTCTTGCGGCATGCGATCGCCGCCATGTGCTCCTGGCTCTTGGTCTCCGCGATATCGGCGAGCAGGCTGTCGTCGAGCTGGGCCGCCAGCAGCAGCACCGGGCGGGCGACATCGATCTCGTCGTCCTGGGCGAGGCTGCGCAGCATGATCGGCGGGGCGTTCGGGACCGGCGCCAGGCGTTCCGCCAGCTCCTGGCGGACGGCTTTCTCCATCGCCGCGGAAAGCCGCACGATGACATTGTCGAACAGCGAGATCTGCGTCTGCGTATAGCGCGCCGCGTCCCCCAGGAAGAGATCGGTGACCTTTCGAAGCGTCTCCACGCGCCGGTCGCTCGGACCGCGGGCAATGACATGTTCCAGTTCTTCGATGATCGTCGCGGCCGCTGCCATCGACACCCCAATCCCAGATTTATCCGACGATGCGGTTCTGGCCCGGACACTAGCGGGGCGCCATTAAGAAGAGGTTTCGCTAACGTTGCGTAATGTGGAAAACTGGCCAAGTGGCATCAGGTCCCTGATTTGGCCAGGGATTTGGCCGTTCCGGAGCGGGCTCGGGAGGCCATTCCGGGCCCCTGTCACGACTTCGTAAAATTACATCGGAAGGGCGCTTGATGCTGCGGTGGAAATGTGCGAGACACGCGCTCCGCAACGCAGGCCGCTCGGCCCGCGCTGCACCGGCCCTCCCCGGAGGGCCTCCTGGCGGATACCCCAAGATCCGCCCGAGCGTCCGACAGGGACGTGTGGGGCCATAGCTCAGCTGGGAGAGCGCTTGAATGGCATTCAAGAGGTCGGCGGTTCGATCCCGCCTGGCTCCACCAAATACCCCTCGGAAAAAGATATCCTGAACGCGCGCCGCGGGCTGGTACCGCTGGCTAGGACGGAGAGGCGCGCCGAACGGCGGAATGGCATCACGTCGTCATGCTCGCACCACTTCGTCTCGCCCGGGCTTGTCCCGGGCACCCACGTCTGCTCTCGCGGTCAAGGCAATTCGTGGATATCAGGGACAAGCTCGGCCCAGACGAGAATCGTCCTTGGACCGAAGGTCGCTGGGTCGACCGGTTGCCCATGCCCCTGCCGGACGCCGAGCCCCGCCAGCTACGGCAGCATGGCCGACATCCCCGTGGCCCCTTCCTTCAGCCGCGGCAGGATCTCGCCGAGCAGCCGTTCCTCCGACGTCCGGAGCGCGCTGGCGCTGGCATTGAGCGAGGCGACCACCAGTCCGGCGCGGTTCCTCACCGGCACCGAAATGCCGATCAGCCCTTCCTCGAGCTCTTCCCGGTTGATGGCGTAGCCGTCGGTGCCGGCGGCGGCGACGATCTTCAGCAGCTCGCGGCGCGCGGTGATCGTGTTCGGCGTCAGCTTTTCGACCTGGATGCGGGCGAGCAGGGCCTCCGCCTCGCCAGCCGGCAGGGCGGCGAGCAGCACCCGGCCGGAGGCTGCGGTGAAGGCCGGCAGGCGCATGCCCATCGTCACCACGAAGGCCATGCGCCGCCCGGGCATGTCGGAGCGGGCGACAAAAACAACCTCGGCCTCATCGAGCACCGAGATCGACACGGTCTCCTCGATGGTTCGCGACAGCTCGTCGAGATAGGGCTGCAAGGCCGCGCCGAGGCCGACCGAGGCCAGGAAGGAATAACCGAGCCGGAGGACACGCGTCGTCAGCTCGAACTGCTTGCCATTGACCTTGGCGAAGCCGAGTTCGGTCAGCGTCAGCAGCAGCCGGCGCGTCACCGCGCGGTCGAGCTTGATGCGTTGGGCGACCTCGGCCACCGACATGCTGCGGTGGCCGGGTCCGAAGGCCTCGATCACCGACAGGCCGCGTGCGAACCCGGTCACGAAGGTCTGGCTTTGCCGTGCGTCGCCGTCGTTCATCGATGCCCCCCGGGGCACCGGTCGCGGCCGCCCACCCAGCCTGCATAATAGGCGAGCGACGGATTGGGCAAGCCGGATGCATTGGGCAGGCCGCGGCCGGCCGCCGATATCGCCTAGAGCAGGATGCCGGTGAGCTTTTCGGCGCAGGCCCGCAGTCTCGGGATGACCTCCGCGATCATCCGGTGCCGGTCGACCCGGCCGAGATAGGAGCTGGTGTTGAGCGCCGCCACCGGCCGCCCGGCACGGCTGCGCACCAGCACCGAGGCACCGAGCAGGTCGAGTTCGGTTTCCTGTTCGTTCAAGGCGTAACCCCGGGCGCGCGTCTCGGCGACGATCGCCGCCAGCCGCGCCGGATCGGTTTCGGTATGGGGCGTCAGGCGTTTCAATTCGCTGCGCGCCAGAATGGCCTGCATCTCCGCCGGTGGCAGGGCGCTCATGAGCATGCGGCCCGAGGCCGAGGCATAGGCCGCCACCGTCATCCCCGGCGTGATCGTATAGGAAATGCGCCCGGCCTCGGAATGGCCGGCAAAGGCATCCGAGCGCGCGATGAACACCACGCGGTCGCCCGACAGCACCGACAGCGAAACCGTGTCGCCGATCTCGCGTGACAGGGCGTCGAGGAAGGGCTGCGTCGCGCCGTCGAGCCCGACGGTTGCGAGGTAGGAATAGCCGAGATGCAGGATGCGTGGGGTCAGCTCGTATTTACGCCGCTCGACCGAAACGAAGCCGAGTTCCTGCAGCGTCAAGAGGAGGCGCCGCGCCACCGCGCGGTCAAGCCCGGTCTTCGTCGCGACATCGGCGACCGTCAATTGCCGGGCGGTTGGCCCGAACGCCTCGATGACGGAAAGCCCGCGGGCAAAGCCCGAGACGAAACGATAGCTCTTCTTCGGGTCGGCCTCGGCCATTCCTGTCCCTTCGGCGTGTGACAAAGTCTCGAATCCGCCATTTCGGCCGCCTGGCTCGCAGACCCTAGTCGAGTTTGCCGGGGTCGTCAGCGCGCGCTCCGTTTGACGGACGATTCTATTTTGCTATATAACGCACAAATGAGCGCTAAGCGCTCAAAAAGACCAAGCGGCGGCCAGCAGCCGTCCCCCTCAGAGGAGAAGGTTCATGCGGATATCGAGGCGCGCGGTGATCCGTGCATTGCCGGCTCTCGGCGCGGCAGGCGCCCTGGCTTCAGGCATTTCCGGGGCGCATGGGCAGGAGCACTGGCGGATCGCCTCCGCGGCGCCCTCGACCGGCATCCTGCGCGAGCATCACGAACGTATCGCGCTCAAGATCGGCGCCGCCAGCGCCGGCGCGGTGCAGTCGGCCTTCCAATATGTATCGAGCGAGCAGGAGGCGCTGCAGCAGATCGCGCGCGGCCGCCTGCAGGGCGGCATCATCTCGATGATCGCGCTCGGCGCCATCGTGCCCGAGGCCGGCGTGCTGCTGACGCCGTTCCTGTTCGAGACCGAGGCCGAGGCGGAATGGGTGATCCGCAACCGCCTGGCCGATCGCCTGCGCCCGCTGCTGGAGGCGAAGGGCCTGGCGCTGGTCGGTTTCGCCGCCGGCGGCTGGGTCAATGTGGCCACCAGGACCGCCCTCACATCGCCAGCCGACGTGCGCGGCCGCAAGATCCGCGCCTCGCCGGCGCCGGCCTCGCAGTTCTTCTGGTCGAGCCTCGGCGCCAACCCGGTGCAGCTGCCGATCGGCGAGCTGTTCTCGGCGCTCGAGCAGGGCCTGGTCGAGGGCGCCGACCTGCCCTTCACCTTCTACGTCGCCTCGCCCGCGGCGGTCAGCACGCCGCATTACACGTTGACCCGTCACGGTTATAATTTCAGCGGGGTGGTCGTGAACCTCGCCGCCTGGAACAAGCTCTCGGCGGCGCAGAAGGCGGGGGTGCTCGCAGGCCTGCCGACGCTCGAGACGCTGAACCGCGAGTTCGAGCAGTCCGAGGCCGAGCTCGCCGGGAAGTTCCGCACCACCGGCGGCAGCATCCACGCGCTGAGCGAGGAGGAGCGGCGCGGCTGGATCGCTGCCATCGCTCCCCGCCAGCAGACTTTCGTCGGCGGCCTCGGAGCGCCCTCGGCGGCCTTCTTCGAGGCTGTCCAGGCCGGTCGGCGCGATTTCGCCGCGACCCGCTCTTAGCCGCCCGGCCACCCGGCCCACATCTCAAATCTCTCTTACAAGGGGGCGACGTCATGGTCGCAACGGCCCGCCGCGTCCTCGCGGCACTCTTCTGGCTCGAATCCGCCATCGCGGTCGCGGCCCTCCTGGCGGTGGCGACGATCCTGTTCGCCGACGTCGTCGGCCGCGAACTGTTCGGCCAGGGCCTGTTCGGTGCGCTGCGCGCCGCCGTCTATGCCACCGCCATTGCCGGCCTGATCGGTTTTGGCCTGTGCACGGCGGCTGGCGCTCATATGCGTGTGAACCTGCTCGACAAGCTCCTGCCGGCCTGGCTCGAACCATCGATCGAGCGCATCGCCGACAGCCTGTCCTTCGTCATCTGCGCAGCCTTCGCCTATTGGTCGCTGCTCTATGTCGCCCAGACCTATGTCCAGAACGAGCAGGCCCTGTCGCTCGGCGTGCCGGTCTGGCCGTTCCAGATCGTTCTGCCCTGGATGTTCATCTCGGCCGGCCTTCGCTACCTGATCTTTGCGCTCATCCCGGACTTGCGGCCGGCCGAACTGGAGCCGACGCCATGATGGCCGCAGCCCTTCCCGCCCTCATCCTTGGCCTTCTGGTGCTGCGCCAGAACGTCATCCTGACCGTCGCGGTGGCGGTCGCCTTCGTCCATGCCTTTCTCGCCCGTGGCAGCTCGGTCGAATATCTGGTCCAGGACCTCTGGTTCACCGTCGACAGGGAGGTCCTGCTGTCGATCCCGATGTTCATGTTCGCCGGCGTGCTGATGTCGCGCGGCAGCATTGCCGGCCGGCTGGTGCGGGTCATGGTCGCGCTGACCTCCTGGATCCCGGGCGGTCTCGGCATCGCCAGCGTGCTCGCCATGGCCGCCTTCTCGGCGATCTCGGGCTCGTCGGTCGTCACCATGCTGGCGATCGGCACGCTGATGTATCCGGCGCTCATCGCCAACGGCTACGGCAAGCACTATTCGCTCGGCATGCTCTGCTCGGGCGGCACGCTCGGCATCATCATCCCGCCGAGCATCCTGATGGTGCTCTACGGCATCACCACCAATATCTCGATCACCGACCTGTTCAAGGCCGGCTGGGGACCGGGCCTGCTGCTGACCGCCGCGCTCTGCCTCTATACCGTGGTCATCGGCTGGAGCCGCGCGACGACGCCCTTCGACTGGCGCGAGCTGCTGATCGCGACCCGGACCGGGGTGACCGCCATCCTGATGCCGGTGATCCTGCTCGGCGGCATCTATTCCGGCCGCTTCACGGTGACCGAATCCGCGGCGCTTTCGGTGATCTATGCCCTGCTGGTGGAGCTTGCGGTCCATCGCGAGGTCAAGCTCGGCGACATCAAGGATATCGCGGTCGAGACCGTCAAGCTGCTCGGCAACATGCTGCCGCTGCTGGCGGTCGCCGGCAGCCTGAATGTCATCCTGGACTATGAGGGCGTGCCGAAGGCCCTCGTCGACATGGCCCAGACGATCGTGCACGACCCCTGGGCGATGATCCTGGCCATCAATGTCCTGCTGCTGATCGCCGGCGCCCTGATGGACGAGGGCTCCGCCATCGTCATCTTCGCGCCGCTGATCGCGCCGCTCGGCGCGGCCTATGGCTTCGACCCCATCCATTTCGCCATCATCGTCATCGTCAACCTGCAGGTCGGTTATGTGGCGCCGCCGGTGGCGATCAACCTGATCGTGGCGACGGCGGCTTTCAAGGAAAGCTTCGGCTTGATCTGCCGCGCGGTCATGCCGTTCATCGCCATCATGCTGGCCGTGCTCGCCGTCACCGTGCTGGTTCCCGGCCTGTCGCTGGTTTTCGTCAAGTGAGCAGCATGCCGGTTCCGGCCGGTCCGGCCGGTGCTGCGCTGACCGATCTCGGCCTGGTCGAGACCGCCCGCCTGATCGCGGCGGGCAAGCTCGATCCGGTCGCGATTCTCGATGCGCACCTGGTCCGCATCCAAGCATTGGACAATCAGCTGGGCGCTTTCGTCCACCTGGACGAGGCGGAGGCGCGGCGTGCCGCGATCGCCGCGCGGCGAGCGGTGCGCGGCGGCGCGCGGCTTGGCCCGCTCCATGGCGTCCCGATCGGCATCAAGGACATGATCGACGTCAGGGGGCAGCCGACCCGCCACGGCTCCCTGGCGGGTTGCGATGCGCCGGCGATCGCGGATGCCACCGTGTCGGCGCGCCTGAGGGCGGCGGGCGCGGTGCTCATCGGCAAGCTCGCCACCTATGAACTGGCCTTCGGCACGGTGGAGCCGGATCGCCCCGTACCGGGATTGAACCCGTGGAACCGCGCACGCTGGACCGGCGCCTCGTCGAGCGGTTCGGCGGTCGCGGTGGCGGCCGGTCTCGTGCCGGCGGCGCTCGGCACCGACAGCGGTGGATCGGTCCGCGCGCCGGCGGGTTTTTGCGGCGTCGTCGGTTTCAAGCCGAGCTACGGCCGGATCCCGCTCGACGGCATCGCGCCCCTGGCGCCGTCGCTCGACCATTGCGGCCTGTTCGCCCGTTCGGCCGAGGATGTCGCGGCGCTGTTCGCGGCGCTTGCCGATCCCGTGGATGAACCGGCTCCGCCGCGTCGGGATGGCATGCCGCGCATCGGCCTGCCGATGCCGTGGCTCGCCGGCACGCCGCCCGTCGATCGCGAGACCGGCCTGGCCTTTGCCCGCGCGGTCGATCAGTTTCGCGCGCTCGGCGCCGTCGTGCGGGAGGTCGTCCTGCCACCGCTCGGCGACTATCACTCGGCCTGTTTCGCCATTCTCATGGACGAGGCACGGGCGATCCATGGCGAGGCGCTGGCAACCCGTCCGGAGCTGTTCGGCGCAACGTTGAGGAGCCGGCTACAGGATGGGCCTACGCGGCTGCCGATCGCGGCGGATGAGGCACGCGTCCTGCGCCTGGAGCTCACCGCCGCCCTGGACCGGGCCTTCGACGATGTCGACATCCTGGTGACGCCGACCTCGGCGCGGCCCGCGCCGGACCTTGCATCGCTTTCGACCCTCGGCTTTCTCGATCATCCGCAATTCACCGCTCCCGCCAATCTCGCCGGGCTTCCCGCCTTGTCCCTGCCGGCGGGCTCGACCCGCGACGTCATGCCGATCGGGCTGCAGATGATGGCGCGGCGCGGTGGCGACGCGCTCTTGCTGCGCGCCGCCGGCCTGTTCCAGGACGCGACCCCATGGCATCGGGCCCGTCCCGCCCTGGCGCTTGGGACAGGCTGAGCAAAAAGGGCTCAGCCGACCGGCCCGAGGTCGAAAAAGGCAATCTGCATGGCGACCTGGGCGTCCGACATGGCGAGCCCGGTCTGGACACGGCAGCCATGGGCGCGTGCCGCCCTGAGCAGCGGCGTCTCGACCGGTTCGGTGACGACGTCGGCGACCAGCGCGTCGCGCGGCAGGCTCGCGGGGTCGAAGGGCAGGCGTCCATCCGCGCCCATGCCCACCGGGCTTGCATTGATCGCGAGCTGAAAACCGCCGAGATCCGGTCCGACATCGGTGCTGAAGCGATCCGTGACGCCGGCGGCCTCGGCCAGAGCGACCAGCGCCGCGCGCCTGGCGTCGTCGGGTTCGTGGAAGGCGATACGGTTGACACCGGCCTCGGTTAGGCTGAGCAGCAGCGCGCGGCCGACGGCACCGGCGCCGAACACCACGGCGTTCTTGGCCGCCGGATCGAAGCCGCCATTGGCGAGCGCTTTCAGGAAGCCCGGACCGTCGCTCATGTCGCCGGCGAGCCGGCCGTCGGGCCGGCGCCGGATCATGTTGACGGCACCGAGCAGGCGGGCCCGGTTGGTCAGGTCGTCGACGAGGCCGGCGCAGGGCATCTTGTGCGGCACGGTGACGATGCAGCCCGGCGCATTGCGCCAGCCGCGCAGCGCCGTGATGAACCCCGGCAGTGCCGCCGGCTCCAGGTCGACCGGCACGAGTACCGCATCGACCCCGGTGCGGCGGAATTCCGGATTGAGGGTCACAGGCGAGCGGACCTGCGCGATGGGGTGGCCGATAATGGTCAGGACGGTGGTCCGGCCGGACAGGGCAGGGGCGGGTGGCGAGGCGGTCTCGTTCGTCATCGGAATTTCCTCTTGTGCGCAGAACGCACGTTTGTATATATATCGCACAAATGCGCTTCTAGCACGATGAGAGAAGCGGCAACAATGCAGCGGCCGCGCGGGACACCCGGCGTCCGGCGGGAGAGGTTTGTTTCATGCGCACGGACGTGCTTGTTGTCGGTGGCGGTCTCGGTGGTGTCTCGGCGACGCTGGCGGCCGCGCGCCTCGGTCGCCGGGTCGTCCTGGTCGAGGAACTCGATTGGCTCGGCGGCCAGTTGACCGCCCAGGGCGTGCCGCTCGACGAGCATCCCTGGGTCGAACTCGATGTCGGTTCGCGCAGCTATTCCCGCTTTCGCCGGCTGATCCGCGACTACTACCTCACCCATTATCCGGTGACGGCGGAAGCTCGCGGCCGCGCTCCCTTCAATCCCGGCATGGGCAATGTCGGCACGCTTTGCCACGAGCCGAAAGTGGCGGTCCGGGTCATCGACGACATGCTGGCGCCCTATGAAAGCGCCGGCCGGCTCACCGTGTTGCGCCGGCACGCGGCGGTCACCGCCCATCGGGACGGCGACCGCATCTCCGGCCTGACCTTCCGCAACCTCGAGACCGGTGGGCACATCGACATCGAGGCCGTGCTGGTGGTCGACGCCACCGAAACCGGCGAACTTCTGGAACTTGCCGGGGTCGAGCATGTCATCGGCGCCGAATCCGCCGCCGAGACCGGCGAATTGCACGCCTTGCAGGTCGCCGATCCCATGGACCAGCAGGCGCTGACCTGGTGTTTCGCCATGGACCATTTGCCCGGTGAGGACCACACCATCACCCGCCCGGCGCGTTATGCCGAGTTCCGCGACCTGAAGCTCGATTTCTGGCCGAACCGGCAGTTCGACTGGACGGTCAGCAACCATGTCACCCATCAGCCGCTGAAACGCGCCCTGTTCGCCGGCGACAGCGACGAGGACTATCTGTTCGATCTCTGGCATGCCCGCCGCATCGCCTGCCGGCGCAGCTTCGAGCCCGGCACTTATGCAAGCGACATCACGCTCGCGAACTGGCCGCAGATGGATTACTGGCTGAAGCCGGTCATCGGCGTCTCGCCGGAAGCACGCGACGCGGCGCTCGAAGAGTGCCGGCAGTTCAGCCTGTCCTTCCTCTACTGGATGCAGACCGAGGCGCCACGCCACGACCGGGGCTACGGCTATCCGGGCCTGCGCCCGCGCGGCGACGTGCTCGGCACGTCGGATGGCCTGGCCAAGCAGGTCTATTACCGCGAGGGCCGCCGGATCAGAGCCGAGTTCACCGTCAGGGAGCAGCATATCGGCGTCGCCGCGCGGCCGGGCGCGACCGCCGCCGAGAGCTTCTTCGACAGCGTCGGCATCGGTGCTTATCGCATCGACCTGCATCCGCCGACCACCCGGGCCCGCGACACCGTCGACATCGACAGCTATCCCTTCGAGATCCCGCTCGGCGCGCTCATCCCGGTGCGTGTCGAAAACCTGCTGCCGGCCTGCAAGAATCTCGGCACCACGCGCATCACCAGCGGCGCCTACCGGGTCCATGTGGTCGAGTGGAGCATCGGGGAGGCGGTCGGGACCTTGGCGGCCTATGCCGTGAAACACGGCCTGCCGCCACGCGCGGTGCGGGCCGATGCCGGCCGGCTCGCCGACCTGCAGGCGTTGCTCGACGATGTCGGCGCGCCGATCCGCTGGCCGCGCTTCGGCGCGCTGACGCCGGGCAGCCGGCGCGGCTATCGGCCGCCGCCGCAACTTTGAGCCCGCAGGCCCGCCATGCTCGATGGATTTGCCTATCATACGGTGGAGACCGGCGAGGCCGCGATCCGGGTCGCCATCGCCGGCTCCGGCCCGCCGGTCCTGCTGCTGCACGGCTATCCGCAGACCCATATGGCCTGGCACCGGATCGCGCCGGTGCTGGCGCGCGATTTCACCGTCGTCGCGCCGGATCTGCGCGGTTATGGCGACAGCACCGTCTCGGTTCACGTCGCGGGGCCGGAAAGCATGGCGAAGCGGGCCCTGGCGCTGGACCAGGTCGCGGTCATGGCGCGGTTCGGCTTCGATCGCTACGCCGTGGTCGCCCATGATCGCGGCGCCCGGGTCGGTTACCGTCTGGCCTTGGACCGCCCCGCCGATGTCAGGGCCTTCGTGTCGCTCACCGTCGTGCCGACCATCGACGTCTGGCAGCGGGTCGACATGGGCTTCGCCATGGGGGCGTGGCACTGGTTCCTGTTCGCCCAGGCCTTCGACCTGCCGGAGCGTTTCATTGGCGCCGATCCCGACGATTTCCTCGACCGCACCTTGCGCAAGATGACCCGCTATCGTGACAGGCTGGCGCCCGAGGCGGTCGCGGCCTATCGCGCAGCGATCCGGCGCCCGGCCGTCCGCCATGCCATGATGAACGACTACCGCGCGGCCGCGACAATCGACCACGACCACGACAAGGCCGACCGCGCGGCGGGACGTAAGCTCGGTTGCCCGGTGCTGGTCACCTGGGAGGCCGGCCGCCACGAAACCGGCGAGACACCCGCCGATATCTGGCGAGGCTGGGCCGACCAGGTCGAGGGCGCCGCCGTCGATGCCGGCCACTTGCAGGCCGAGGAAGCGCCCGACGATGTGCTGGCACTGCTGGTGCCGTTTCTGCGCCGCAATGCCTGATATCCCAACAAGAAACCGACGAAAGCCATGAGGAAACTCGCCATGATCCGCTTCGCCGCCGCGACCTTGCTCGGGCTCGTTCTGGCGCCCGCCCCGGCGCCGGCGCAGCAACCGCTGCTCAACCGCCCGATCAATTTGCATGTCGGCTTTGCCGCCGGCGGCCCGGCCGATGTCCTGGCCCGGGTGGTCGCCGAAAAGCTGCGCGAAACCAATGGCCAGACCGTCGTGGTGGTCAACCGGGCGGGTGCCGGCGGCACGCTTGCCGCCGCGGCGGTCGCCAAGGCCCAGCCGGACGGCGCCAACTTGCTGCTGGTCACCAGCGGCCATGCCGGCGCGCCGGCGCTCTATCCCAATCTGAGCTTCGACAACCAGAAGGATTTCGCGCCGGTCATCGCGCTCGCCCAGTCGCCGATCGTCGTGCTGGTCAACGGCAAGTCGCGCTACCGGACCTTGCAGGACCTGCTCGATGCCGCCCGCGCCAATCCGGGCAAGCTCAATTTCGGCACCGGCGGTGGCGGCGCGACCTTGACGGCGCTCTCGGCCATGCTGCTGCGCAAGGAGGTCGGCTTCGACGCGGTCGTCATCAATTTTCCCGGCTCGGGTCCGGCCAATGTCGCCTTGATGGGCAATGTCATCGACTTCCAGTTCGACACGCTGTCGGGCGCCGTCGGGCTGTTGAACTCGGGTGATCTCAGGGCCCTGGCGGTCAGCACCGCCACGCGATCGAGCATCCTGCCCGACGTGCCGACCGTCGCGGAGGCGGTCCGGCCGGGTTTCGACGTCACCGGCTGGTTCGGCATCCTGGCGCCCGCCGGCACCGATCCGGCCCTGGTCAGGCGGCTGAACGCGGCGATCAATGTGGCGCTTCAGGCGCCCGATGTTCGCCAGAAGCTGGCCCTGCTCGGCATCGAGCCGATCGGCGGCACGCCGCAGCAGTTCGGCGCGCTGATCGCCGCCGAGACGGTGCGCTGGGGCGGGCTGATCCGCGAGCTCGGATTGCGCGTCGATTGACGGCGCCGGCCTGTCAGCGCTGGCCGAGCGCCTCGAGCGTGGCACGGGTGCGCTCGCCGCAAAGCCGGGCGCGTTCGATGACCGAAAGTCCGGCGTGAGCTGCCACCGGGGCCTCGATGCTGAGCGGCATGCAGGCCGGCAGGACCGCGAGCAGGCCGGCGGGATCGAGGTCGCCGTCGCCCGGATAGAACCGGTCCCCGCGCGCCTCCCGGCGCAGGTCGTCGGGAAAGGGCGGATCGCGGCGGGCGTCGCAAAGCTGGATATAGCGGAGGCTGTCGGGCGCAATGGCGGCGAGATCGGCGGCCTTGCCGCCCGAGCGCGCGAGATGCAGCGCGTCGACCATGACGCCGGTGCCGGGGATGCCGGCGGCATCGATCACCGCCTGCGCCGCGGCGATGCTGTTGATCACGCAATAGGGAATGAATTCGAGCTGCGTGCCGAGGCCATGGGCGCGCGCGGTTTCCGCGAGCCTGGCGAAGTTCTCGACCAGCCGATGCCGCTCCGGGTCATGGCCGATGGCCAGCACCTGGGCCGCGCCGAGCTGGGCGGCGGTTTCGGCGATGGCCATGAAGGCGGCGGGATCCGTGTCCGGCGTCAGCCAGATCGCCTCGACGTCGAGGATGCCGACGCCGGTCGCCGCCATTTCAGCCAGGACCGCGCGGATCATCGCCTCATCGCCGATGACGGGCACGATCCGGTCGGAAGGGGTGGGGGCGACGATCCTGAGGCCGACGTGGTCGAAGCCGCCGGCGGCGGCGGCCCGGATCAGTTCGACCGGTCCGGCATCGATGACGGTCAGATGCGCCAGCGATAAGAGGCGCGGCGGATTGGTAGCGGAAGCGGGTGTCACGTGCACCACCTCAGGCGATCAGCTGCAGCAGCGTATCCGAAAGCAGCTGCGGATGGGTGACCATCGCGTCATGCGGCGCCTTCAATCCGGCAAAATGCCAGGATGGGTCGGCCTTGATCCGGTTTCGCGTCGCCTCGAAGAACGCCACGCCGGGGTCGTCGCAGGAAATATAGGATCGGCGCGCCAGGTGACCGACGCCCTTCGGCAGGCGGATCGGCTGGGCATAGGTACCGAACGGCTGTGCGCTTGTCCGGCCATCGACCCAGGCGGCGTCGGCCTTGTCGGTGACACCGAAAGCGGCGGCGCCGAGCGGCGGGATGTTCCAGTTGGGGTCGAGGACGGCCTTGGCGTTGCGCTCGATGGTCGCTTGTTCGCCGGCATATGTGTTCACCGTCTCGCCATCGAGCGGAAAGAAGGCGTCGAGCAGGATGAGATGCGATACCCGTGCGCCCAGGAGTTCGACGGCACCGGTGACGACGAAACCGCCATAGCTGTGGCCGACCAGCACGACGTCGTTCAGCTCCTCGTTCTCGATATGCTGCACCACGTCCTGGATATGGGTGTCGAGCACCACGGATCGCGAGATCAGATGCCGTCTTTCACCGAGCCCGGTCAGTGTCGGGCTGCTGACCGGGTGGCCGGCGGCGGCGAGCCGCGGCTTGACGCGCGACCAGCACCAGCCGCCGTGCCAGGCGCCGTGCACCAGCACGATCGGCGCGCGCCGCGGCGCGCTCGGCTGCGCCGTCGCATCGCCCGCGAGGGTGGTCAGGCCGAGGCCGCCGACGACCATATTGCGCCTGTTCATCGCATCATCTCCCATTGCTGTCGTTCCGGTCGGAGGCGGGGCGGTCACTTCACGAAGGACCAGTCGGTCGGCCGCATGACCACGCCGACATGATCCTGTTCGAGCTCGTGCGACTGCCGGATCCAGGCGGCCCATGCGGGAAAATCCTCAGGCCGGGATTCGGCCCGCGTCACCGACAGGACGTCGGGGAAGGACCAGAGCAGAATGACTTCGCCGCCATTGCGGAAGGCGACCTCATAGGCGCCGAGCAGGCTGAAACCATAGGCCGTGCCGATGGCCTGACGCGCCTCGCCGAGGCGAGCGAGATAGCCGGCGGCCCCGCCCGGTTTCAAGCGAATGGTCTGGTGCAGCACCACCGGCGCGCGCCGGCCGCTTTCGATCAGCGCCTCGCGTGTCGGGGTATAGTCGGTACCGACCAGCACGCGGTCGAAGCCGCCGCTGCGCTCGCCATACCAGCGTTCCAACGGCTTGTGGAACAGGTCCTGGTGGCTGTCGAAATGGGCGCCGAAACCGTCCCAACTGCCCGGCCCCTGCCAGAACGACACCATTTGCGGCCAATGGCCGGTCAGGAAGATCGGGATCCACATGGCGATCAATTCGCCGCCGGCGGACCCCTCCGCATTGCCCTCGCGATGCACGATCTCGCCGAGCTGGTCGAGATAGCGGCTATGCGCGCCCGGCGCGCGCACCGGATCGAGCGTCTCGTGGAAATAGATCTGCATCGGGGCGTCCATCGCTCTTGATGTTCATTGTGCACTAAGCGCACATAAGAGCGATATACGCACAACGCAAAACGAACTGTCAAGATCGCCGACGCGCCGGGACCAGGCGGCAGCGCAACCTCGCGATCAAAGACGAGCCTCGCTCTCGCCGCTCAGACGCGGCGAACGCCCCAGGGGAACGGGCTGACGCCCTCGACCATGCCGGTGAGGCTGTTGCGATAGGCCGTGCGGATCTTGAACAGGCCGAGCGGCACGACGGGTGCCTCCTGTGCCGCGACGTTCTGGATATCGCCTGCCAGCTTGAGGCGTTCCTCCTCGGTGCTGGCCGCCAGCCATTGCTGGTTCAGCGTCTCGGCAGTCTTGCTTTCATACCAGCCGAACCATCCGGCGGCACCCTGGCCGCGCGTGTAGCTGAGCATGGGCGGCAAGGTATTGCCGACCGCTTGGAACCAGGTGTGGAAAATGCTCCAGCCACCCTTGTCCGCCGGCTCGCGGCTGCCGCGCCGCTGCAGCACCGTACCCCAGTCGGTCTCCAGAAGCTCCGAATTGAGGCCGAGTTTCGACAGCGTGTCATGGGTGATCTGGCCCATCGGCCGGATCGTCGGGAAGTCCGCGGGGTTCAGGATGACGATCTTTTCGCCATCATACCCCGATGCCTTGACCAGTTCGCGGGCACGGGCGAGATCCGGCGCCTCGGACATCCCACTGCTGGCCGGCGTGACGCTATAGGGCGTGCCGCATGGAATGGTGGTATGGCAGGTCTGGTAGGCGGTCGGGTCGTTATTGGTGATCGCGCCGAGATAATCGGCCTGGTTGACGGCGCGCAGCACCGCTTCGCGCAGCTTGGCGTTGTTGAACGGCGCCTGCGCGCTGTTGAACCTGACGACGCCGATATAACCGTTCGGATCACCGTCGCCGACGACGATGTTGCGGTTGCGTTTCAACAGCGGCACCGTGTCGGCGAGCACCTGCTCCCACCAGTCGATCTCGCCGGTCTGGAGCGCCGCGAGCGCCGTGGCGCTGTCAGGCATGGCGGTCCATTCGATCCGCTCGAAATGCGCGATCTTGGCGCCGGAGGTTCGCTCAGGGCTTCCCGGAGCCGGGCGGTAGCCCGCGAACTTCGCATAGGCCGCGCGCGTGCCGGACACGAAGTCCTCGGCGAGAAAACGATAGGGGCCGGAGCCGACCATCTCGGTGATCTGTTTCAGGGGGTCGGTCATCGCCAGACGCTCGGGCATGATGAACGGCACGTTGGTCGCGGGTTTCGCCAGGGCGAACAGCATCAGCGGGAAGGGCTGCTTGAGCCGGATGACCAGCGTCTTGTCGTCCCTGGCGATCCATTCGTTGACCGTTGCCGCGAGCAACTGGCCGAGCACGTCGCGCGCCGCCCAGCGTTTCAGGCTGGCGATGCAGTCGATGGCGCGGACCGTTGCGCCGTCATGGAAGGTCAGCCCGTCGCGCAGCGTCACCGTCCAGGTCAGCTTGTCGTCGGAGACGCCATGTCCCGCCGCCATCTGAGGGACGACGTTGAATTTGGCATCAAGCCCATAAAGCGTGTCGAAGACGTAGAAGCCGTGGTTCTGGACGACCGCGGCGGTCGTCCAGATCGGGTCGAGCGAGGAGAGACCCGCCTGCGGCACGAACTTCAGGGTTTTCTCGCGTGTCGACTGCGCGACGGCCGGCGCCACCACCGAGGCTGCCGCGACCGACAGAAGGGAACGACGGCTCAACATGGGGGTCCTCCGGGCAGGCAGGCCTGTTCCGCACGATCTCAGACCGGCTGGCAGGCCTTGCACAGGACCACTTTTGCCGACCGGACCGGCCATGCCGCCCGAGCCGCGGCCGACAGTGGCCGGCCCATTGCACGCAGTCGCAGTCACGCGTCGTCATGACCTCGCGTAGCGCCGGGCCAGCTGAGCGATGATGAAATGGATATTGCGGGCAGTGATCTTCGACAGGCCGATGGCCAGTTTGCCGGTGTGACGTCCCGTCATGGAGTATTCGCCGACATTCCTGGCGCCCAGAATGCCACCGGGCGATCCCTGACCTCTGTGTCGAAAGCCGCCGCTGGCCGCTAGGCTCGGGATCGTGACGTGAATGCCGGGGCTATCGGAAAAGTGCTCGCCCGGCGCCAGATCGGCCTCTCGCCATGCGTCGAAGAACAGCTTCTTCCGTTCGGCCATCTTGGTTCTGACATTGTCGATATGGTCGTCCATGAAACCCCGGCCGATGAATTCGGCCATGACCGACAAGGAGCCGCTCTCGGGCGACAGGCCAAGGAACGACTGAAGGTTTTGCAAGGTATCGACGATGTCTTTCGGAGCGAGCAGAAACCCCAGCTGGTTGCGGTAGGAAAAGAACTTGCTCAGCGAGCCGACATAGATCGCGCCGCCTTGCTCGATCAGCGAATAGTAGGGGGCTCGGTTCTCGGTATAGACGCCCAGGCAGCCTTCGTAGTCATCCTCCACGATCATGATGCGATGAGCGCGCGCCCAGGCGACGATCTGCCGTTTTCGGTCGAGGCTGACCCGCGTTCCCGTTGGAAACTGAACGGCCGATGCGGTGAGGATCATTCGGACGCCGGCCGGATCGAGGTCGAACGGCAGAGGCCCCTCGGCGTCGCTACCGACGGGGACGATGTCGAGGCCAGAAAATCGCAGGGCCGCGCAGGACATGGGATGTCCGGGGTCCTCGACGACGCAGCGTTCTCCCGGGTTTGCCAGCGCCATGCCGAGCAAGGACAGGGACGGCCACGTCCCCTTGGTCACAAGGATGTTGTCGGGATGGGCATGAACGTTGCTGGATATCCTGAGCCGGCTGCTGACGAAGGATTTGATCTGCCACAGGGTGTCGGTCCGATGGGTGCGCACCGAGCGCGCCGCGTTCTCGGCGAGGCGCTCGGCCGCCCGCCATTGCATCAGCGGAAACAGATCGGGATGGTTGTTGCCCGGCAGCAATAATGTGCCGGTCGAACGCGCGGCGTCGCGCGAATGCTCGTGGAAGCTCGCGATCCGGCCGGAATAGCGAATCCGCGGCGCTTCGACCTTCGGCCGGTAGTCGAAATCGACGAAGGTCCCCGAGCCGTTCCGGGAGACCAGCAGGCCGTCGATCATCAGCTGTTCATAGACCGTGACGACGACGCCACGCGAGACGCCGAGCAGTTTCGCAAGCGCCCGCTGCGAGGGCATGCGGGTATGAATCGGGATATGGCCGCCGGTGATCTTGTCGCGAATTCCAGCGGTGAGCTGCCGCGTGACCGACCCGGCCGAAAGCGGAATGCTGCGGAATATGGCGTGCATCTTTCACCGACCAGGCCCTTGACGTCTCGGGGCATTTCATCGGCAGGCAGCCGTCTCATGCCGGGGGTTCACGGCGACCTGCCGGCCGTTGCCGCAGCCAGGTCATGTTAGGAGCCGTCTTCCGGCCGACACATGACCGGTTTGCGTTGAGCGACAAGACCAGTCGCAGGCCGCGGCCATCGTCGGGTATCGCGGAGGTGGACCAGCGGGGTCGTCGAAAGTGGTCCTGTGCGCCGCCGGCTGCCTGCGCTTCCGTGACCCCGGCTCTTTCGACGCCAAGGTGGACCATGAGCGATTCCATGTTTGCAGCCCATTCGATGTTCCCGGACGACCTGATCTTCGTTCGGCCGGACCAGCGCGAGCCGGGGCCCATCACGCGCGGCCAGCTGCGCGAAAAGGCCTTCGTCAATGACGACATCTGGGTCGGCTATTGCGACATCACCGCCCGCGACGAGCCCGGCCAATGGCATCACCACGCCAATTACGACAGCATCATGTATCTGATGTCGGGTCGCTGCCGCATCGAATGGGGCGATGCCGGCAAGTCGGCGATCATGGCGGCCGGCGATTTCGGCTTTTTCGGCAAGGGCGTCATCCACCGCGTGCAGATCATCGACGACGGCCGCTGCGACTATGTCTTCGTCCGGCTGGGCGAGGGTGAGAGCGTCGTCGCGGTCGACCAGCCGGGACCGCGCGTTCGCAGCGGTCCGGGGCCCGACATGTTCCCCGACGATCTCATCTTCGTGCGGCCCGACCAGCGCGAGCCGGGCCCGGTCACGCGCGGCCAGCTGCGCGAGAAGGCCTTCGTCAATGACGACATCTGGGTCGGCTATTGCGACGTCACGGCCCGCGACGAGCCGGGCCAATGGCACCACCACGCCAATTACGACAGCATCATGTATCTGACCTCCGGCCGCTGCCGCATCGACTGGGGCGATGCCGGCAAGTCGTCGATCATGTCGGCGGGGGATTTCGGCTTTTTCGGCAAGGGCGTCATCCATCGCGTGCAGATCATCGACGACGGCCGCTGCGACTATGTCTTCGTCCGGCTGGGCGAAGGCGAAAGCGTCGTGCCGGTGGCCGGGCCGGGCAAGCGGGTGCGGGCCGAGACGGCTTGAAAGCGCGCAAGGGCATCGCTTGGGTCGAGAGCCGGGCAAGCGCGCGAATTTCTTCCGGTGCCCGAGCTCCTCCGAACGCAGCATCAGATCACCCATGAGCCGGCCGCGGCTCTGCCGCGAGGCATGGCTCGTCAGGCTGCGCTGCGCCCTCTTGAAAATTGGCCTTACCACCTGACCATTTGACAAATCGCGGCGCCCCATTAGCTTGCCCGGCTCACGTCGGGAGACCCTGGTGTCGCCGTTTCAAGCCGTTGATCAGGACAGGCTCTATGAGCGCGTCGCCCGCCAGGTCGCCGATCTCGTTGCCCGTGGCGACCTGAAACCGGGCGAGCGGCTGCCGGCGGAACGCGAACTCGCCCGCATGTTCGGCGTCAGCCGCCCGACCGTGCGCGAGGCGATGATCGCGCTGGAGATCGCCGGCCTGGTCGAGGTCAGGACCGGTTCGGGCATCACGGTCAGCGAGGCGCCGCCGTCGCGCGTTGTCGCCTTCGATGCCGGGCCGAGCCCGCATGAGCTGATCCAGGCCCGGCGCCTGATCGAGCCGGAAATCGCGGCGCTCGCCGCGGCCCTTGGCTCTCCCGCCGATGTCGCGGCGCTCGAGGCCTTGATCGCCGAGCTCGCCGCGAGCCCCGATCACCGCGCCAGCCAGACCGTCGACCGGACCTTTCACGTCGCCATTGCCCGGGCGACCGGCAATACCGTGCTGGTGTCGATCGTCGAAGGGCTGTGGGACCGGATGTTCTCGCCCTTGTTCGAAGTGGTCTCGGCGCGCACCGGCCTGCCGGAGAACCGCCGGATGACGCTTGCCGATCACCAGGCGGTCGTCGCCGCGCTGGCGCGCCGTGATCCGGCGGCGGCACGCGCCGCCATGCTCGCCCATCTCACCCATGTCCAAATGATCATCGTCGGGCCGAACGAGCCCGCTGAGGAGGTCGCATGACGCCGCTGAGGCTGCCGCCCGCTGCAAGCCGCATCTGTTCGCCGGATCGGCTGCTGCCGATCGAACCCGAGGCCCGGGCGGTCGCCCGGCGGCTCTATGACAGCGTCGCCGAGCTGCCGATCATCTCGCCCCATGGCCATACCGACCCGCGCTGGTATGCCGAGGACGAACCCTTCGCCGATCCGGCCAGGCTCTTCGTCATCCCGGATCACTACGTGTTCCGCATGCTCTATTCGCAGGGCGTGCCGATGGAGGCGCTCGGCATCGCCGCCAAGGACGGTTCGGCCGTCGAGACCGATCCGCGCAAGATCTGGCGATTGTTCGCCGGCCATTATCACCTGCTGCGGGCGACCCCGACCAGGCTCTGGCTCGACCATGCCTTCGCCGCCCTGTTCGGTCTCGACGAGCGGCTCTCGGCCGCCAATGCCGATGCCGCCTATGAGCGCATCGCCGCGGCGCTGCAGACGCCCGCTTACCGGCCGCGGGCCCTGTTCAAGACCTTCGACATCGAGGTGATCGCCACCACCGAAGGCGCGCTCGACGATCTCCAATGGCATGCCAAGATCGCCGCGTCCGGCTGGACCGGCCGCGTCGTCACCACCTACCGTCCTGACGCGGTGGTCGATCCCGATTTCGAGGGCTTCCGCGACAATGTCAGGAAGCTCGGCGAGATTACCGGCGAGGACACCGCGACCTGGACCGGCTATCTCGCCGCCCATCGCAAGCGCCGGGCCTTTTTCAAGGCCCATGGCGCCACCGCCTCCGACCACGGTCATCCCTCGGCGCGGACGGCCAATCTCGGCCCGGTCGAGATCGAGCGCCTGTTCCATCGCATCGTCACGGGGGAGGCCGGCGCCGACGAGGCCGACCTGTTCCGTGGCCAGATGCTCACCGAAATGGCGCGCATGAGCCTCGACGACGGACTGGTCCTGCAGATCCATCCGGGCTCGCGGCGTAATCACAACAGCCAGGTCTTTGCCCGTTTCGGCCGCGACATGGGCGCCGATATTCCAGGGCCCACCGACTATGTCGGCGCCCTGAAGCCGCTGCTCGACGCCTTCGGCAACGAGCCCGGCCTGACCATCATCCTGTTCACCCTCGACGAAACCGCCTATTCGCGCGAGCTCGCGCCGCTCGCCGGACACTATCCGGCGCTGCGTCTCGGGCCGCCCTGGTGGTTCTACGATTCGGTCGAAGGCATGAAGCGCTTCAAGGACCTGGCGATCGAGACCGCCGGTTTCTACAACACCGTCGGCTTCAACGACGACACCCGGGCCTTCCCGTCGATCCCGGCGCGCCACGATGTCGCCCGCCGTGTCGATTGCGCCCATCTCGCCGAACTCGTGCTGTCCGGACGGCTCGACGAGGACGAGGCCGGCGACCTGGCGCATGACCTCGCCTATGGCCTCGCGAAGAAGGCTTACCGGCTGTGACCCGTCTCTCCGATGCAAGTCGTCTCTCCGATGCGAGTCTCGGCGGCCTTCCCGCCGGCATTGCCCGCCCCGCCTATGACCGGACCGCCGTTTCCACCGGCATCGTCCATCTCGGCATCGGCGCCTTCCATCGCGCCCATCAGGCCGTGGTGATCGACGATCGCCTGGCCGCCGGCGAAACCGCCTGGGGCATTGTCGGCGCGTCGCTGCGCGCCGGCGACACCCGCGATGCGCTGAAGCCCCAGGATGGGCTCTACACGCTGGGCATCCGCTCGGCGGAACCGACCCGTTTCCGGGTGATCGGCGCGATCTCCAAGGTGCTGGTGGCGCCGGAAGATCCCGAACGGCTGCTGGCGAGGCTCGCCGACCCGGCGGTGCGCATCGTCTCCCTGACGGTGACTGAAAAGGGCTATTGCCACGACCCGGCGACCGGTGCGCTCGCCGAGGATCATCCCGATATCAGGCACGATCTCGCCCATGACCTGCCGCGCTCGGCCCCGGGCTATCTGGTCGAGGCGCTGCGCCGCCGCCGTCGTGCCGGCCATGCTCCCTTCACCGTGCTGTCCTGCGACAACCTGCCGGCCAATGGCGAGACCGTGAAGCGGGTGCTGACGCGCTTTGCCGGCCTGCGCGACGCCGATCTCGGCCACTGGGTCGAAGCCGAGCTCGCCTGTCCCTCGACCATGGTCGACCGCATCGTGCCGGCGACCACCGATGCCGACCGCGTCGAGATCGACGGCGCGCTCGGCGTCGCCGATGCCTGGCCGGTGGTGGCCGAGCCATTCTGGCAATGGGTGGTGGAGGATCATTTTCCGGCGGGACGGCCGGATCTCGCCGCCAGCGGCGTCGAAATGGTCGGCGACGTCGCGCCCTATGAACTGATGAAGCTCCGCTTGCTCAACGGTGCTCATTCGACGCTCGCCTATCTCGGTTATCTCGCCGGCTATGAGACGGTCGCCGATGCCGTTGCCGATGCCGGCATCCTGAGCGTCGTGACCCGTCTGATGGACGAGGCGACGCCGACCTTGCGGCCGCTGCCGGGTTTCGACCTGGAAAACTACAAGCGGAACCTCCGGCTGCGTTTCGCCAATCCGGCGCTGCGCCACCGCACCTGGCAGATCGCCATGGACGGTTCGCAGAAATTGCCGCAGCGCCTCGTCGGACCGGCCCGCGAGCGGCTGGCGCTCGGCCAGCCGATCGGCGTCATGGCGCTCGGCATCGCCGCCTGGATGCGTTACGTGACGGCGGTGGACGAGACAGGTGTCGCCATCGACCTGCGTGATCCGCTGGCCGACCGGCTCAAGGCGGTCGCCGCCGAGGCCGGACCGGTGGCGGCGAGGCTCGCGCCGGCGCTGCTCGCGACCCGCGAGATCTTCGGCGCCGATTTCGCGGTCGATCCGCGCGTCGTCGAACCGGTGACCCGGGCGCTCGACAGCTTGTTCCGCACCGGTGCGCGCGAGACCGCGGCACGGGTGGCGCGCCGGGACCTGATCCTGTGACCGCTTGATACCGTGAAGACTTGGTTCAGAACGCGGTGCGCGAGCGGATGGCCGCGGTGATCGTACCCTCGTCGAGATAGTCGAGCTCGCCGCCGACCGGCACGCCATGCGCCAGCCGCGTCACCTTCACGTCGGTATGGGCGAGCAGGTCGGTGACGTAATGGGCGGTGGTCTGCCCGTCGACCGTGGCGTTCACCGCCAGGATCACCTCGCGTACGCCGCCCTCGCGCACCCGGGTCAGCAGGCCCTCGATATTGAGGTCCTGCGGCCCGACGCCGTCGAGCGGCGACAAGGTGCCGCCGAGCACGTGGTATTTGGCGTTGATGGCGCTGGCGCGTTCCAGCGCCCAGAGATCCGACACGTCTTCCACCACCACGATGACCGAGCCGTCGCGGCGCGGATCGCTGCACACCGTGCAGGGGTCGGAGGTGTCGACATTGCCGCAGGTCGAGCAAATGACGATTTTGGCCAGCGCCTCCTCCAGCGCCGCGGTGAGCGGCTGCATCAGGCTCTCGCGCTTCTTGACCAGGTGCAGCGCGGCGCGCCTGGCCGACCGGGGCCCGAGGCCCGGCAGCTTGGCCAGCAACTGGATCAGCCGCTCGATCTCCGGGCCGGTGACACGTCTCTGCATCGGATCTCGTCTCGGGCGAAGGGAAGGTCGGTTCTCGCGGGCCGAAAAAGGCTCGCGAGGTGGAATGCATCGGGACGAAGCAGGTGCTCCACACTGCAATTCGGCCGGCCGTCCTTCGAGCTTCGCTCGCCGGGGGTGACGTTGGTGCCGAGTGACGTGAAAGCGCTGGCCCTCACTCGACGACCACCCCGCCCCGCCTCAGAACGGCAGTTTCATCCCCGGCGGCAGCGGCAGGCCGCCGGTCACCGCCTTCATGCGTTCGGCCATCACCACCTCGGCCTTCTTGCGCGCGTCGGCATGGGCGGCGACGATCAGGTCCTCGACGATTTCCTTCTCGTCCGCCTTCAACAGCGAGGCGTCGATCGACAGGCCCCTCATGTCGCCCTTGGCGGTCAACCGCACCTTGACCAGGCCGCCACCGGACGAGCCTTCGACCTCGGTGCGCTCCATGTCGGCCTGCGCTTCCTGCAGCTTCGCCTGCATGGCCTGCGCCTGCTTCATCAAGCCCATGATGTCTTTCATGGCGTCATCCTCAAATCAGAAATCATCGTCCCAGGGAGCCACCGGCTCCCAGCTGTCGTCGTCGTCGTCGGGCTCGACGGGGGCCGCGACCGCGCCGCCGGTCTGATCGTTCAGCGGCCGGACCGAGACGATCTCGGCACCCGGAAAGCGCGCCAGGATGGCCTGGACGGTTGGATGCGCGCGCACGCCGCGTTCGCGATCGGCCTGGGCCGCCTCCTGCTGCTCGCGCAAGGTCGGCTCGCCCTCCTCCGAGGACACCGTGACCATCCAGCGCTTGCCGGTCCAGTCGGACAGTTTCTTCTGGATGTCGCCGGCCAGCGTCGGGGCCGCCTGGCGCGTCAGCCGGATGTCGAGCCGCCCATCCTCGCAGCGCACCAGATGCACGTCGCGTTCGAGCGCGCCCTTGAGCAGGATGTCGCGCTTGTCATTGACGAGTTTGACCACCTCGGGAAACGAGCCGAGCACGATGCCGGCCTGGACCGGCGGCGCCATGGGCGCCTGCATCGGCGTCTGCATCGCGATTGGCGCGCGCTCCGGCATGGCGACCGACTGCAGCCGCGGGGCAAGCGCCGCGCTGGCCGCGCCGCCGCCACCCTGGCTGATATTGCCGCCATTTCCGAGATTGCCGCCCGACGGCGCGCGGGGCGCCGGCGCGGCGCCGGATCCCATCGCCCCGTCGGCCAGCATGCGCAGCGCCTCGTCCGGCGTCGGCAGGTCGGCGGCATAAGCGATCCTGACCAGCACCATATCGGCGGAGGCGAAGGGCTTCGGCGAGCGGCCGACCTCCTCGATGCCCTTCATCAGCATCTGCCAGGCGCGTGTCAGCACCCGATGCGACAGCTTGGCCGCGCAGATGCGGCCGCGGTCGCGCTCGGTCTCGCTGAACGAGAGATCGTCGGCGGCCTGCGGCACCACCTTCACGCGGGTGACGAAATGGACGAATTCGGCGAGTTCCGTCAGCACGATTTCCGGGTCGGCGCCGTCGTCATACTGGCTTTTCAGCTCGGCCATGGCCGCCGCGACATTGCCCGACATCAGGTGCTCGAACAGGTCGATGACGCGCGCCCGGTCGGCGAGACCGAGCATCCGGCGGACCTCGTCGGAGCTGACCTTGCCGGCGCCATGGGCGATCGCCTGGTCGAGGATCGACAGGCTGTCGCGCACCGAGCCCTCGCCGGCGCGCGCGATCAGGCCGAGCGCGTCGGCGTCGACCTCGACCTTTTCCTTGCCGCTGATCGTCTGCAAATGGCGCACCAGCACGTCGGCGTCGACGCGCCGGAGGTCGAAGCGCTGGCAGCGCGACAGCACGGTCACCGGTACCTTGCGGATCTCGGTGGTGGCGAACATGAATTTCACATGGGCCGGCGGTTCCTCCAGCGTCTTCAGGAAGGCGTTCCACGCCTTCTCCGAGAGCATGTGGACCTCGTCGACGATATAGACCTTGTAGCGGGCCGAGACCGGTGCGTAGCGCGCGCCGTCGGTGATCGCCCGGACGTCGTCGATACCGGTATGGGAGGCCGCGTCGATTTCCATCACGTCGACATGGCGGCCTTCCATGATCGCCTGGCAATGGATGCCGGGCCGGGCCAGATGGATCGACGGCTTGTCGACTTCGCCGGGCAGCTCGTAGTTGAGCGCGCGGGCGAGAATGCGGGCGGTGGTGGTCTTGCCGACACCGCGCACGCCGGTGAACACATAGGCCTGGGCGATCCGGCCGGTGTCGAAGGCATTCGACAGGGTCCGGACCATGGCCTCCTGGCCGATCAGGTCCTCGAAGCTCTGCGGGCGGTATTTGCGGGCGAGCACCCGGTAGCTCGCGCCTGCCGCGGGCTCTGTCACCCCGAGATCGAACCCGGGTTCGTTCTCGGGCGTGGAATCCATAACGTGCTCGACATGGGTTGAAGTGGGAGGCTGGCACGCGACCCGAAACGGGCTCGTTACGGCTGCTTCCTTCCGGACCTGACCGGGTTGGCGAGAGTCTCGTCCACCGCCAACCTCCCAGGGTCTATATGGAGCGTCGGGACGCCGAACTCAAGCCGATTCGAAAGGCATCTGCCATGACCACCGAACCGCACGACCTCGATATCGACCCGCGGCTGGCCGCCGACTCGGTGCCGGTGACCGACCTTTCACTTTGTCATATCAGGCTGATGAACGATGCCACCTATCCCTGGCTCATCCTGATTCCGCGCCGCGACGGGGCTGTGGAAATCGCCGATCTGGCGCGGGCCGACCGTATCGCCCTGATGGACGAGATCGCGGCCGCCTCCGACGTGCTGCGGGGCATGACCCGTTGCGACAAGCTCAACGTGGCGGCGCTCGGCAATATGGTGCCGCAGCTTCACGTCCATGTCATCGCCCGGTTCCGCGGCGACCCGGCCTGGCCCGGCCCGGTCTGGGGCAAGGCGCCGGCCCAGCCCTATGGCGACGCGCCGCGCGCCGGCCTGGTCGCGGCGCTGGCCGCAAGGCTCGTCTCCGGCTGACGCGTTGCTCGGGCCGATGAGCCGTGCGAGCGTCAGCCCCTTCAGATCGAAAAGAAGTTCCCGATGTCCGATTTCGACCCGCTGCCGAAACTGCCCGCGATCACGCTCGGCTATACCGAAAACAATCTCGACCGGATGAGCGCCAAGCGCGGCGACGAGGCCTGGGTGGCCGCGACGCTCGCCGACCCGCGCGCCCGGCTCTACCTGTTCGGCGGCGAGACCCCGGTGCTCCGGCGCAATGGCGACATGGGCGACCCCTTGTTCACGCTCGCCGAGGCCGAGCCTTTCGGTCCGGGCCTGGAGACCGCCTTTCTCGGCCTGGCCAACGGCGCGCCCCGTTTCGCCAGGCTCCTGCCGGATTTCGCCAAGCCCGACCCGGAGGCCTATCGCCTGCCCGAGGTGAAGGTCGCCGATCCGAGCCTGTTGATCACCGACATGCGCTCGATCGCGGTGGCAGGCCTCGTCGAGCCGCATCACCTCGGGCCGATGGCCGAGGGCAAGGCGCTGCTCTACTGGCATTCGAATCACCGTTTCTGCGGCAAATGCGGGGCGCCCTCGACCATGACCCAGGCCGGCTGGCGGCGCGATTGTCCGACCTGCCAGGCCGTGCATTTTCCGCGCACCGACCCGGTGGTGATCATGCTGGCGGTCGACGGCGACCGTTGCCTGATGGGCCGCCAGCGCCGCTTTCCGCCCGGCATGTATTCGGCGCTCGCCGGTTTCCTCGAGCCGGGCGAGACGATCGCCGATGCGGTGCGCCGTGAAATCATGGAAGAGGCGCATATTTCGGTCGGCCGGGTCGGCTATCTCTTCGATCAGCCCTGGCCGTTCCCGGGCTCGCTGATGATCGGCTGCCATGCGGAAGCGACTTCACGGGAGATCGAGATCGACACCGACGAGCTCGAGGACGCGCGCTGGTTCACCCGCGAGGAGTGCTGGATGATGCTCGCCCGCCAGCACCCGGAACGGTTCTCCTGCCCGCCGCCGGTGGCGATCGCCCATCACCTGATTCGGGCCTTCGTCGACGGCGGCCTGGTGCTGAAGAGCTGAGCCGGCCGAGCTTCAGCCGAAACGGCTCCGGACCAGTGCGATGGCTTGCGCCCCGCGCGAGCCGGGCGGCTGGGGCATCCAGGCGCAGGCCGTCGTCCAGGGCGGCAGGTCGTTCGCCTCGATCAGCGGCAGGATGGTCGCGCCGTCGATGGTCAGGCGCTTGGCGATGGTCGAGGGCACCAGCGTCGAGCCGAGGCCGAGCGCCACCATGGCGAGCACCGAGGACCATTCCCGGCCGGTCTGGGCGACATAGGGATCGGCGCCGGTCGCCCTGAGCGCGGCGAGAAGCCCGTCATGGATCAGCGGCGCCTGGTCGCGCGCCAGCATGACCAGCGGCTTGCGCGCGAGATTGGCCAGGCTGACCGTCTTGCGCAGGTGGGCGTCGGCCTCGGGCACCGCCGCCGACCATTTCGACACGGCGACGATGCGATGGTCGAGCCGGGGCGTCGCGGCGAAGGGCGGGGCGAGAAAGCCGAGCACCAGCCGGCCGTCGGCGAGCGCCTGCAGCTGGTCGCCGGCCGGCATGTCGTGGATATCAGGTGCAAGTCCCGCCTCGGCCCAGGCGGGATCCTCGACAATGTCGCGGACCGGTCCGAACAGCGCGCCGGACGCGACCCCGATGGCAATGGTTTCCGGCCGGTCGGCGACCGCGCGGGCCAGCCGTTCGGCCCGTTCGGAAGCCGCCAGCGCCAGGCGCGCCTCGCCGACAAAGGCTTCGCCGGCCGGCGTCAGCCGGATCGATTTGCCGGAATGGTCGAACAGCAGCGCGCCGATGCGCCGCTCCAGCTGCGCGATGCGCGCCGTCACCGTGCGCTTGCCGACGCCGCCGGCGCGCGTGCCGGCCTCGCCGAGGTCGCCGCTATCGGCCAGCGCCACCGCGAGGCGAAATGTCTCGTAATCCATGACGCAAGCCCGTTGCCCCGGCGACATTGCCGCGATTCGGGTTTTCTGGCGAACCTTTGCGGTCTTACTCGGCGATCTGCTTTTCCACTTCGTTCCGCCATGGGTTCTGCGGATAGACGCCGAGAATGGTCAGCTCCTTGGCGAAGAAGGCGAGTTCTTCCAGCGCCAGTTTCACCGACCGGTCGTCCGGATGGCCTTCGATCTCCGCGTAGAACTGGGTCGCCACGAAGCGGCCGTCGATCATGTGGCTTTCCAGCTTGGTCATGTTGACGCCATTGGTGGCAAACCCGCCCATGGCCTTGTAGAGTGCCGCCGGCACGTTGCGCACCTGGAAGACGAAGCTGGTCAGGCAGTTCTGGTTGGGCGCGGCCCAGATCTTCTGGCGCGACAGGATGACGAAGCGCGTGGTGTTGTGGGCGGCGTCCTCGATGTCCTCGGCCAGGATGTCGAGGCCATAGACTTCGGCCGCGAGCCGCGGCGCGATCGCCGCCTGGGTCGGATCGCCGGCCTCGGCCACCTCGCGTGCCGAGCCGGCCGTGTCGCCGGAAACCACCGGTTTCAGGCCGAGCTTGCGGATCATCAGCCGGCATTGGCCGATGCCCATGATGTGGCTGCGCGCGGTCTTGATGGTGGCGAGCGACGCGCCCTTGATGGCCATCAGCTGGAAGCGGATCGGCAGGAAATATTCGCCGATGATGCTCAGCCCCGCGCGCGGCAGCAAGTGGTGCACGTCGCCGACCCGGCCGGCGATCGAGTTTTCGATCGGGATCATGCCGAGATCGGCCTCGCCGTTCTGCACGGCGGCGAAAGCGTCCTCGAAGCTCGGGCAGGGCAGCACGTCGGCGTCCGGAAAGACGTCCTTCGCCGCGATGTGCGAGTTGGCTCCGAGTTCTCCCTGGAAGGAGATGCGCTTCGGCGCGAGGATCATGGGACGCGAGCTCCGCTCAGGGGATTGGTCTTCGGTGGGGCGATCTTCGGTCTGGGTCATCGTCGATCTATCAGGATGTCGCGAGCAGCGCACGGGCCCGTTCGAGATCGGCAGGAGTGTCGACGCCGAGCGGCACGGCATCGACGACGGCGACGTCGATGCGCATGCCGTGTTCCAGCGCGCGCAGCTGCTCCAGCCGCTCGCGCCTTTCGAGCGGCGCCGGCGGCAGCGCGACGAAACGGTCGAGGGCGGTGCGCCGATAGGCGTAGAGGCCGATATGGTGATAGAGCGGGCCGTCGCCCGAGGGCGCCGTGGCGCGGGTGAAATAGAGCGCCCTGAGCCGGCGCTCGTTCAGCGGCGTGCCGACCACCTTGACCACGTTGGGATTGTTGATCTCCTCGTGGCGCGTGATCACCGCGGCGAGCGTGCCGATATCGACCGCGGGGTCGTCGAGCAGGTCGGCCGAGGCGCGCACCACGCGCGGGTCGATGGTCGGCAGGTCGCCCTGGACATTGACGATGCGCTCGACCCGCCCCTCCGGGTCGACCAGGTTCAGGGCCTCGTGGATCCGGTCGGAGCCGGTGTGATGATCCGCACGGGTCATCACGGCGCGTCCGCCGGCGGCCTCCACCGCGGCAATGATTTCGGCCGAATCGGTCGCCACCACCACCGGACCGACGCCGGCGGCCTCGGCGCGGCGCATGACCTGCACGATCATCGGCTGGCCGGCGATGTCGGCCAGCGGCTTGCCCGGCAGGCGCGAGGCGCTCATGCGCGCCGGGATCAGGACGATAGAGGTTGTCATCAGCGTTTTTTGGGGTAGAAGGCCAGTTTGGAGGCGTCAAAAAGTAGCATGCGAGAAGCGTGCTTATACGGGTTGCCTCCAGAGGAGCAAATTGGATAGTGTCCGCCCCGAATTGGCCGGCCCCATCCGCGCGGTTTTCGCGCATCCTCATGAACTCGACGCGTCGCCGGTTGCCTGGAGCTTGTCCCGATGGACGGATTTGAATTCAACAAGATCGCGATGGCTCTGCTGCTGGTGGGCACGAGCACGCTTGGCGGCAGCATTCTCGCCAACGACGTGATCTTCAAGCCGACGAAGCCGGCAAAGCCCGGTTTCGAGGTGGCGGTCGCCGCGGCCCCGACCGCCGGCGCGCCGGCGGCCCCGGCCGCTCCGGCCAAGCCGATCGCGGAAGTGATGGCCTCCGCCAATCCGGCGAACGGCGCCGCGGTGTTCCGTCAGTGCCAGGCCTGCCACAACGCCGCCAAGGGTGGCCCGAACGGCGCCGGCCCGAACCTTTACGGCATCGTCACCCGGCCCCATGCCGCCTCGCCGGGCTTCAACTATTCCGCCGCGATGAAGGGCAAGAACGCCGAGCCCTGGAGCTTCGAGGCGCTGTTCGCCTTCCTGGGCGCGCCGCGCACCGCCATTCCCGGCACCACCATGTCGTTCGCCGGCATCCGCTCGGAGCAGCAGCGCGCCGACCTCCTGGCCTATCTGGCGCAGCAGGCCGATACGCCGGTCGCCCTGCCGAAATAAGCCTGACGGCAAGGTCCTGATCGCAAGGCCGGGGCATGCCCCCGGCCTTTTGCTTTGACGGCGAGGCGTTCGCGGCGCACCCTCTGCCGGCGGATTCGGGCCTGAATCGGGTCGAATCGGCCCATGACATCGCTCTGCCATGGCATTATCCTAGGCGAACCCTATTTCCGCCATGCTTAGCCCGTTCGAACGGCAGGTCTTTGCCCCCATTCAAGGTTGAACAATGCCGACCATCGCACTCGTCGACGACGACCGGAATATTCTGACCTCGGTCGCGATCGCGCTCGAAGCCGAAGGTTACCGGATCGTCACCTATAATGACGGGGCTTCCGCGCTCGACGGATTCAAGCAATCCCCGCCGGACCTCGCCATTCTCGACATCAAGATGCCGCGCATGGACGGCATGGAGCTGCTGCGCCGGCTGCGCCAGAAGACCGACATGCCGGTGATCTTCCTGACCTCCAAGGACGAGGAGATCGACGAGCTGTTCGGCCTGAAGATGGGCGCCGACGATTTCATCCGGAAGCCGTTCTCGCAGCGCCTGCTGGTCGAGCGCGTCAAGGCGGTGCTGCGCCGCGCCCAGGCCAAGGATCCCGCCGCCGAGCCGAAGACCGACGCCAAGGTGCTGGAGCGCGGCAAGCTGCGCATGGATCCCGAGCGGCATACCTGCACCTGGGACGGCCATCAGGTGACGCTCACCGTCACCGAGTTCCTGATCCTCCAGGCGCTCGCCACGCGGCCCGGGGTGGTAAAGAGCCGCAACGCGCTGATGGACGCGGCCTATGACGATCAGGTCTATGTCGACGATCGCACGATCGACAGCCACATCAAGCGCCTGCGCAAGAAGTTCAAGGTGGTCGACGACGACTTCGAGATGATCGAGACGCTTTACGGCGTCGGCTACCGCTTCAAGGAGTGAGGCGAACCGCCTCGCTGCAACGCCAATGCTCGATCGGACGCCCCCAAGCGCTCTCGACGGCCCATCCGCGCTCCTGAACGCGCGGGCGGCCCGGCCCTGGACGCGCTTCGTCCGGGTCCTGGCGCGCGGCATGCGGGCGGTGCTGAACCGCTCGTTCTCCAGCCTGACCCGCCGCATCGTGCTGCTCAACCTGGCAGGCCTGGTGGCGCTGGTCTCGGGCATTCTCTGGCTGTCGCAGTTTCGCGCCGGGCTGATCGAGTCGCGCGTCCAGAGCCTGCTGGTGCAGGGCGAAATCATCGCCGGGGCGATCGCCGCCTCGGCCGCGGTCGACGGTTCGGTCATTCCGATCGACCCCGACAAGCTGTTCGAGATGCAGCTCGGCGGCTCCGGCGCCTCGGTCGACGATCCCGCGGCGCTGCTGGAATTTCCGATCAATCCGGAGCGGGTCGCGCCGGTGCTGCGCCGCCTCACCGGGCCCACCGAGACCCAGGCGCGCATCTATGACCGCGAAGGCAACCTGATCCTCGACAGCCGCAACCTCTATGGCCGCGGCGACATCTCGACCTTCGACCTGCCGCCGATCGGCCAGAAGCCGCCCTTCTACGAGAAATGGTGGAACGAGGTGCGCCGGTTCCTGCGCGGCGGCGGCGATTTCCCGATCTATCGGGACGTCGGCTTCCGCAATGGCAAGATCTATCCGGAGGTCGCCCAGGCGCTCAGCGGCCAGAAGGGCAGCATGGTGCGGGTCAATGACCGCGGCGAGGTCATCGTCTCGGTGGCGATCCCGGTGCAGCGCTTCCGCGGCGTGCTCGGCGTGCTGCTGCTCAACACCCAGGGCGGCGAGATCGACGCGGTGATCGATGCCGAGCGCTTCCAGGTGCTCAGGGTGTTCCTGGTCGCCGCCTTCGTCATGGTGGTCCTGTCGATCCTGATGGCGCGCACCATTGCCGGTCCGGTGCGCAAGCTCGCCGGCGGCGCCGAGAAGGTGCGCCGCCATCACCGGTCGCGCGAGGAGATCCCCGACTTCAGCCATCGCCGCGACGAGATCGGCCATCTCTCGCGGTCGCTGCGCGACATGACCGACGCGCTTTATGCCCGCATCGCCTCGATCGAGAGCTTCGCCGCCGATGTCGCCCACGAGCTGAAGAACCCGCTGACCTCGCTGCGCTCGGCCGTCGAGACCTTGCCGCTGGCCAAGTCGGACACCTCGCGCGCGCGGCTGCTCGAGGTCATCCAGCACGACGTCAAGCGGCTGGACCGGCTGATCACCGACATTTCGGACGCCAGCCGCCTGGATGCCGAGCTGCAGCGCCAGGAGGCCACCAAGGTCGATCTGGCCAAGCTGCTCGGCACGCTCGTCACCATTGCCAACGAGGTCAAGCGCGCCGACGGCGTCAAGGTCTCGCTGAAGTTCGAAGGCGGCCGGCCGCAGGATTTCGTGGTGCCCGGCCATGACAGCCGGATCAGCCAGGTGGTCACCAATCTGGTCGACAATGCCCGCTCGTTCTCGGCCGAGGGCGGCGAGGTGCGGGTCACCGCCCGCAAGCTGAAGGGCGCCGTCGAGATCACCGTCGAGGATGACGGGCCGGGGATCCGCCCGGATGCCTTGCAGCGCATTTTCGAGCGCTTCTACACCGATCGTCCGCACCAGGATTACGGCCAGAATTCCGGCCTCGGCCTGTCGATCTCGCGGCAGATCGTCGAGGCCCATGGCGGCCGCATCTGGGCCGAAAACCGGCCCGGACCGGCCGACGACGAAGGCGAGCCGACCAGCCTCGGGGCGCGTTTCGTCGTCCGGCTTCCGGCGGTCTGATCGTGGCGGAAGGCGCCGGCCGGACGGTTCACGCGAGCGCCGTGCTGGCGGGCGCCAAGGCGGTGCTGATCCGCGGCGCGTCGGGGGCGGGCAAGTCGCGCCTGGTGCTCGGCCTGCTCGACGCGGCACACACCGGCGGCCTGTCTTTCGCCCGCCTGGTGGCCGATGACCGCGTCCGTCTCGAGGCGGCCCATGGCCGGCTGCTGGTCCGCGCGCCCGAGCGCATCGCCGGCCTGGTCGAGGAACGTGGGCGCGGCGTGCTGGCCTGCCGCTACGAGGCCGTGGCGGTGGTCGGGCTGGTGGTCGACCTGGATGCCGCCGATGGCGCCCGCATGCCGGACGTCCTGGCGCTGAAAACCGTGATCGACGGTGTCATAGTGTCGCGGCTCCCGGTGGCCCCGGGTTGCGATCCGTTGCCGCTTGTGCTCTCGCTATTGCAGGGGAGGCGTTGACATGAGGCTTGTGTTGCTGCGGCGCACCAATCTGCAATCGTTCGCAAGGGTGGACCTTGCGCTCTCCGGTGACATGGTGATGATATCCGCCTCTTTTGTGATCTTGCGCGCGGGTCGTGGCGCGCGGAGTGCCGGATGATCGGTCTCGTCATCGTCACGCATGGTCAACTCGCCGTCGAGTTCCGCGCCGCCATGGAACATGTGGTGGGACCGCAGCGTCAGGTCGAAACGGTCGCTATCGGGCCGAGCGACGATATGGATCAGCGCCGCCGCGACATCATCGCAGCCGTCGATCATGTCGATACCGGCGACGGCGTGGCTGTTCTCACCGACATGTTCGGCGGCACGCCGTCCAATCTCGCCATTTCGGTCATGAACGGCCGCGCGGTCGAGGTGATCGCCGGCATCAACCTGCCGATGCTGGTCAAGCTCGCGACCGTGCGCGGCGAGAAGCCGCTGCAGGAAGCCGTGCTGCACGCCCAGGAGGCGGGCCGCAAATATATCAACATCGCCAGCCGCGTGCTCGCGGGTCATTGAGCACGATGCGGGCGATCGCGGACGACAAGGCGAGAGCGCCGACAGGCGCCGGCGGAGGAGCAAAGGATTTGGCCATGGTGGATGACGAAGCTGACTGTCCGCCGGAAGCGCCGGCCGCCGAAGGCGAGATCGTCCGTGAAGTGCCGATCCTCAACAAGCGCGGCCTGCATGCGCGCGCCTCGGCCAAGTTCGTCGCCTGCGCCGATCGGTTCGACGCGGCGGTGAGCGTGTCGCGCTGCGGCGAGACGGTGGACGGCACCTCGATCATGGGCCTGATGATGCTGGCGGCCGGTATCGGCACCTCGATCACCGTCAGGGCCACCGGGCGGGAGGCCTCGGAAGCGGTCGATGCCATCGCGGTGCTGGTCGCCGACCGGTTCGGCGAGGGCGAATAGCCCGGTGCGCGGGACGGGCGCGCTCTTGCCCGACCGTCTGCCGCGTGCAAAAAAAGCCACATGACCGAAGCGTCGCCCAGCCCGGCCCAGGCATCTGCGGTCCCACGATCTCCAGCCTCCGTCGCGCGGCGTGTCGAGAAGGTTCTGTTCGCCAGCCGCTGGCTGATGGCGCCGTTCTATCTCGGCCTGGTCATTGGCCTGGCGCTGCTGGTGATCACCTTCCTGCGCGAACTCGCGCATCTCGTCATGATCATCCCGAGCGCCAAGGAGTCCGACGTCATCCTCGGCATCCTGACGCTGGTCGACCTGTCTCTGGCCGGCAATCTGGTGGTCATGGTGGTGTTCTCCGGCTACGAGAACTTCATCTCGAGGATGCACGACATCCCCGCGGACGAGCGGCCGGAATGGATGGGCACGATCGATTTTTCGGCCCTGAAGCTGAAGCTTCTGGCCTCCATCGTCGCCATTTCCGCCATCCATCTCCTGAAGGCCTTCATGAATATCGCCGCCATGAGCGACCGCGAGGTGACCTGGCTCATTCTGATCCACGTCGTTTTCGTGGTGTCGGGCGTGTTCCTGGCGCTGTCGGACAAATTGACGGGGTCCTCGCATTGAGGCGGCTGCGATGACCGACTGGCGCTCCTTCTGGGACGGCGAGCACGCGATCTACGTGAACGCCAGGCACAAGGCCGTGCACTACCGCGCCATTGCCGACGGCATCCTCCGGCATCTCGCGGAAAGCCGCGCCGGTCCCGGCGCGGTGGTGCTCGACTATGCCTGCGGCGAGGCGCTGGATGCCGGCCGTGTCGCCGCTGCGGTGGGCCGTCTCGTGCTGTGCGACGGCGCGCCCTCGGTGGTCGCCAGGCTGCGCGACCATTTCGGTGCCTTGCCCAATGTCGCCAGCGTGCTGCCGGAAGATCTGGACGACGTGCTCGGCGACCACGAGGCCGACCTGGTGGTGGTCAGCTCGCTGATCCAATATCTCACCCGCGCCGAGCTGGGCACCTTGCTGGACCGTTTCAAGGCCAAGCTGAAGCCCTCGGGGCAATTGGTGATCGCCGATGTCATCTCGCCCGATACCGGCATTGTCGCTGATGTCGGCTCGCTCCTGCGCAACGGCTTCGGCCAGGGCTTCCTGTTCGCCTCGATCGCCGGCCTCGCCGCGACCGCGGTGTCGCCCTATCGCAAGATCCGCAGCGAGCTCGGGCTGTCGACCTATTCCCAGGCCGATATGCTCGGCCTGTTCGCCGCGCACGGCTTTTCGGCGGAGCGTCATCCGGTCAATCTCGGGCTGACGCCGCATCGCATGACCTTCGTCGCGCGGCCCGTCCTGGCTCCGGTGGCTCCGGCCGCCGCGTGAATTGACTCTTTTTCGGCCTTTCTGCATACCGATCGTCCCGTTCGTTGTAACGAACGATCCGTCTTCCCGGTGCTGTCATGAACCCGATTTTCGCCGATCTTCCGACCACCGTCTTCGAAGTCATGTCGCAACTCGCCCGCGAGACCGGCGCGATCAATCTCGGCCAGGGCTTCCCGGATGATCCGGGTCCGGCCGATGTCCGCCAGAAGGCCGCCGACGCGGTCGTCTCCGGCTGGAACCAATATCCGCCGATGATGGGCCTGCCCGAGCTGCGCCAGGCGGTTTCCACCCATTACGCGCGCTTCCAGGGACTGTCGCTCAATCCCGACCAGGAGGTGATGATCACCTCCGGCGCCACCGAGGCCATCGCCGGCGCGCTGTTTGCGCTGATCGAGCCGGGCGACGAGGTCGTGCTGTTCCAGCCGATGTATGACGCCTATCTGCCGCTGGTGCGCCGCGCCGGCGGGGTGCCGCGCTTCGTCACGCTCAGGCCGCCGCATTGGCGCTTCAGCGAGGCCGATCTCGCCGCGGTGTTCACGGCCAGGACCAAGGTCGTGCTGTTCAACAACCCGCTCAACCCCTCGGCTTCGGTGTTTCCGCGCGAGGACCTGGAACTGCTCGGCCGCTTCTGCGAGCGTTTCGGCGCGACCGTGGTGTCCGACGAGGTCTGGGAACACGTGATTTTCGACGGTGCCCGGCACGTTTCGGTGCTGGCCGTCGATGCCTTGCGTGAGCGGGCGGTGAAGATCGGTTCAGCCGGCAAGATCTTCTCGCTGACCGGCTGGAAGGTCGGTTTCGTGGCGGCGGCGCCCGCCCTCATGAAGGTGCTGGCCAAGGCCCACCAGTTCCTCACCTTCACCACGCCGCCCAACCTTCAGGCGGCGGTCGCTTATGGGCTGGCCAAGGACGACGGCTATTTCAACGGCATGCGCGCCGATCTGCAACGCTCCCGCGACCGGTTCGCCGGTGGCCTCGCACAGGCCGGCTTCCAGGTTCTTCCGAGCGCCGCGACCTATTTCATCAATATCGATCTGGCTTCCGCCGGGATCACCGATGACGTCGCCTTCTGCCGGAAGCTGGTCACCGACCACGGCGTCGCCGCCATTCCGGTCTCGGCCTTTTATGCCGAGACGCCGGTGACCTCGGTGGTGCGCTTCTGCTTCGCCAAGAAAGACGAGACGCTCGACGGCGCGCTGGAGCGGCTCGCCCGGGTGATGTCGCGGGCAGCCTGAGCCGAACCCCGATCACGGCCAGATAGCGGCGCCGCCGGGAACTTGCCCGGCGGATCCGGTGATTCGCCCGGGCGCGCCTCAGGCCAGCGCCAGTGACGGCCTGGACTGCCCTTCGGCCGAGGCGCAGAGCTCGGCGATCGAGATCCGGTCGAGCGCGGCGTAGAACCGGCTTTCGGCCTCGGCGATCGCCGGCTCGATCACCGTCGAAACCAGCAAGGTCATGCTCTCGGCTTCGTCGTCGCCATGGGTCGCGACGGCGCGGACGATCTCGCCACAGCTGATCTTGCGCCGGTCGCGGGCAATATCATAACCGCCGCGCGGACCGCGCAGCCCTTTCAGGATGCCGGCACGGACGAGCCCCTGCAGCAGGGGTTCCAGGTGGCGCGGCGGCAAAGCGTGCCGCTGCGCCAAAGCTTTTGCGGCCACGGGCGCGTGGCGGCCGTGGATCGCGATATCGAGAACGGCAGCTATCGCTAGCCGGCCGCGACGAGACAGGATGGGCATGCAAACCTCAACGTCCGGGACTAACGTTGGTTTCCCTTTACGGAAAGGGAGCACATGTCGCCCGACTCATAATAGGCAAGTTTTGCATACGACCTCTGATTGCAGCGCAGGGGTCGCGCCCTCAACGTCCGGTCGAGCCGAAGCCGCCGGCTCCGCGTCCTGTTTCATCCAATGTATCAGTCAGATACAGTTCCGCTCGGGTGACCGGCGCGATGATCAGCTGGGCGATCCGCTCGCCGCGGCGGATTGTCACAGCCTCTTCGCCGAGGTTGATCAGGATCACCTTGACCTCGCCGCGGTAGTCGGCGTCGACCGTGCCGGGGGCGTTGGCGACCGTCAGGCCATGCTTCAAAGCCAGGCCGGACCGAGGCCGGACCTGGCCTTCGAAGCCTTCGGGGATGGCCAGGACGAGGCCGGTGGGCACGGCCGCCCTGGCGCGGGGCGCGAGCGTCACCGGCTCGGTTTCGGGCAGCGCCGCGACCAGGTCCATGCCGGCGCTGCCGCTGGTCTGGGCGGCCGGCAGGGGCAGGCCTTCGGCATGGGCGAGCCGTTGCACCGGGATCGGCAGGGGCGTGGTCATGATACCTCTATTTTCGCGCTCAGATTGTTTTTTGGCGACGCCGTTCAAGGCCTCGCCCGAAGCTTCGGTCCGAACCGCGCTCGAAAGCCGGGTCAAAGCTGCGGTCGACGTTTCCGCTAGAGCTTCTTGGCGATCAGGCTGACAAGCGCCCGCGCGACGTCGTCCTTGGATTGCCTGGCCCAGGTTTCGACGCCGTCGGCCGACACGATGTGAACCGTATTGGCATCGCCGCCGAAGGTGCCGGTCGCCGTGCCGACGTCATTGGCGACGATCAGGTCGGCGCCCTTGCGGGCGAGTTTCGCCCGGGCATTGTCGATGACCGCCTCGGTCTCGGCGGCGAAGCCGACGACCAGCTGTGGGCGTTTGGTCGGGTGCTTGGCGATGGTCGCCAGGATGTCCGGGTTCTCGACGAAGGCGAGGCTCGGCGGGCCCGCCGGCCCCTTCTTCAGCTTGGCGCCCGCCGTCTCGGCCACCCGCCAGTCGGCGACCGCCGCGGCAAAGACGCCGATGCTGGCCGGCAGGGCCTGTTCGACCGCCGTCATCATGTCGCGGGCGCTTTCGACATGCACGACGGTGACGCCGACCGGGTCCGGCAGGCTGACCGGGCCGGTCACCAGGATCACCTCGGCGCCGGCTTCGGCCGCCGCCTTGGCGATGGCATGGCCCTGCTTGCCCGAGGAGTTGTTGGAGATGTAGCGCACCGGATCGATCGGCTCGCGCGTCGGTCCCGACGTCACCACCACCCGCTTGCCGAGGAGCGGCCGGCTGACCGCCGGGTCCAGCATCATCCGCTCGATCGCCGCGATGATCTCATGCGGCTCGGCCATCCGGCCGGGGCCGAACTCGCCGCAGGCCATGCCGCCGTCATTGGGGCCGACCACCGCGACGCCGTCGGCTTTCAGGATCGCGAGATTGCGCTGGGTCGCCGGGTGCAGCCACATGCGCACATTCATCGCCGGCGCCAGCAGCACCCGCTTGTCGGTGGCGAGCAGCGTCGTCGAGGCGAGGTCGCTCGCCAGCCCATGGGCCATCTTGGCCATCAGGTCGGCGGTGGCCGGCGCCACCACCAGCAGGTCGGCGTCGCGCGACAGCTCGATATGGCCCATCTCGGCCTCGTCGGTCAGCGAGAACAGCTCCTGATGCACCTTGGCGCCGCTGAGCGAGCCGACCGACAGCGGCGTGACGAATTCGGCGCCGGCCCTGGTCAGGATGCAGTGCACGCTGGCGCCGCGATCCTGCAATCGGCGGATCAGCTCCAGCGACTTGTAGGCGGCGATGCCGCCGCCGATGATCAGAAGGATACGTTTGGACTGGAGCATGGTGGGATGAGCCCGGTCGCGAGGGGAGCACGACCCTAACCGGTTGTCGAGGCCGATCAAGATCGCCTTTGGTTCGTGCTGAAAGGTCAGCGGAACGGCGGTTCGTCGAAACTCCTGAGCTTGCGCGAGTGAATCGCGCCACCGGTCCGCTTCAGCCGCTCGATCGCGTCGAGCCCGACCAGCAGGTGCTGGGCGACCGCATTGGCATAAAAGGCATTGGCGGCGCCGGGCAGCTTGATCTCGCCGTGCAGCGGCTTGTCGGAGACGCAGAGCAGCGTGCCGTAGGGCACCCTGAGCCGGTAGCCCTGGGCGGCGATCGTGCCGCTTTCCATGTCGACCGCGATGGCGCGCGACAGGTTGATCAGCCGCTTTTCCTGGGTATAGCGCAGCTCCCAGTTCCGGTCGTCATTGGTCACCACGGTGCCGGTGCGCAGCCGGTGCTTCAGCGTGTCGCCGCTTGCCCCGGTCACCGCCGCGCAGGCCTCCTGCAAGGCGGTCTGGATCTCGGCGAGCGCCGGAATGGGAATTTCCGGCGGCACCAGCGCGTCGAGGATGCGGTCGCGCCGGAGATAGGCATGGGCGAGCACGTAGTCGCCGATCTCCTGGGCCTGGCGCAGGCCGCCGCAATGGCCGACCATCAGCCAGCAATGCGGCCGGAGCACCGCCAGGTGATCGGTCATGTTCTTGGCGTTGGACGGCCCGACGCCGATATTGACCAGCGTCACCCCCGGCGTGCCGGTCCGTTCCAGATGATAGGCCGGCATCTGGAAGCGATGCCAGGCGGAGGCGCTGATCCGCTCGACCGCGCCCTCCAGATTGCTGGCGTCGACGCTGAGCCCGCCCGGCGCGATCAGCCGGAGCGCCCGGCCTTCGGCGATTTCCTCGACCGCCCAGGCGACGAACTGGTCGACATAGCGGTGATAATTGGTCAGCAGGATCCAGGGCTGCACCGACCGCCAGTCGGTGCCGGTATAATGGATGATGCGGCGCAGCGAATAGTCGACCCTGACCGCGTCGAACAGCGACAGCGGCCGGCCGCTGACCGCCGGGCCGTCATAGGTGCCGTCGGCGATCTCGTCGCCGACCAGCGCCAGCAGCGGCACGGGAAAGAACCGGGCGAGCTCTCCCGGCGTGGCGTTGCCGGCGGAGAATTCATTGCCGCCGTCGAGCACGTAGGGGTAGGGGATTTCCTGCGTGCTCGGTCTGACCTCGATGACGGCGCCATATTCGGACACCAGCGGGCGCAACTGATCGAGCAGGTAGCGGCGAAACTCGCCGGGATGGGTCACCGTCGTGGTGTAAAGGCCGGGATGGGCGAATTTCCCGTAGGCGCGCCGGTTGCGCGGTGCCGCCCGGTCGGGCGCATAGGTGACGGCGAGCTCGGGATAGACGAATTGCGCGCGCTCCTCGGTCGAGGGCGGTGGTCCGCCGGCCAGGAACCGCGCCAGCGCGGCGCGCAACGCGCCGGTCGCCTCGGCATAGAGCTGTTCCAGGCGGTCGACGGCGGTATCGGGGGTCAATAACTGAGCCATGACAGAACATAGTCGCAGCCGGCGGCAACCGGAAGGTCGCGCTTCAGTCGAGCAGCAGATGGGCGGCGAGCAGGGCGGCGATCAGCCAGAGCGCCACCGTGCCCCAGCGGTTGCGCCGCGCTTCCGCCTCGCCGATGCCCTTCAGCGATTGCGGTGCCAGCACGAAGCCGTCGCGGGTCAGTTCGTCGATCCGCTCCGACAGCATGGCGGCGCGGGCGAGCAGCATGGGCACGTCGCTGACGATCTTGCCGAGCGTCAGCGCGCCCTCGCCGACATCCTGCAGCCGTCCGACCGGACCGAGATTGCGGGTGATCCATTCGCGCACCACCGGTTCGGCGGTCGACCACATGTCGAGCTTGGGGTCGAGCGAGCGCGCCACGCCTTCGACCACCACCATGGTCTTCTGCAGCAGGATCAGCTCGGTGCGGGTGGTCATCTCGAAGATCGCCGTCACTTCGAACAGCAGCGACAGCAGTTTCGCCATCGAAATCTGATCGGCGGTCCGGGAATGGATCGGCTCGCCGATCGCCCGGATCGCCTGGGCGAATTCGTCGATCGAATGGTGGGCCGGCACATAGCCGGCCTCGAAATGCACTTCGGCGACGCGCCGATAGTTCTTGGTGATGAAGCCGAGCAGGATTTCGGCCAGAAAGCGCCGTTCCTTCGGTCCGATCCGCCCCATGATGCCGAAATCGACCGCGACCAGATTGCCGCCGGTATCGGCGAACAGGTTGCCCTGGTGCATGTCGGCATGGAAAAAGCCGTCACGCAGCGCGTGGCGCAGGAAGCTCTGGATCACCGTGCGGCCGAGGGCTTCCGGGTCGATGCCGGCTTTGGCCAGCCCGTCGCGATCGTTCAGCCGCAGTCCGTCGATCCATTCGGTGGTCAGCACCAGCTTGCCGGTGCGGTTCCAGTCGACTTCGGGCACACGAAAGCCCGGATCGTCCTTGGTCCGCTCGGCCATCTCGGAGGCGGCGGCCGCCTCCAGGCGCATGTCGAGTTCGATCGCCATCGAGCGGGCGAGCGTGTCGACGATGCCGATGGGACGCAGCCGCCGGCTGTCGGGCGCGAAACGCTCGGCAAAGCGCGCGGCGAAATAATAATCGGAGAGATCGGCGCGGAACCGGTCGGCGACGCCCGGCCGCAGGACCTTGACCGCGACGTCGCGCTCGACGCCGTTGTCGCGGGTGCGGGCCTTGTGGACCTGGGCGACCGAGGCCGCCGCGATCGGCGGCCCGAAGGTGGCGAACAGCTCGGAGACCGGCTGCCCCAGCGTTTCGCCGACGATCCGTTCGGCTTCGGCCTGGTCGAAGGGCGGCACCTGGTCCTGCAATGCTTCCAGGTCGCGGGCGATCGCCGGGCCCACCACGTCGGGCCGGGTCGACAGGAACTGGCCGAGCTTGACATAGGTCGGCCCGAGCCGCGTCAGGGCGGCGGTCAGCTTGTCGGAACGGGTGCGCGACCGCCGCCGCTCGATCAGGCGCGCGACGCGCAGGCCGAGCCGGGCCGGCCGCGGCAGGGTTTCCGGATCGACCAGTCCGAACACGCCCTCGCGGGCAAAGACGAAGCCGGCGCGGCCGAGCCGCAGGATATGAACAAGTCCGCCGAGCAAGATCAGACCTTCCAGCCGCCGTGCAGGCAGACGATGCCGCCGGTCATCGGGGTGATCTCGACACGGCCGAAACCGGCCTTGCGGATCATCTCGGCGAAAGCCTCGGGACGCGGGAACTTGCGGATCGATTCGACCAGATACTGGTAGGGTTCGGCATCGCCGGTCACCAGCCTGCCGAGCGGCGGAATGACGTTGAACGAATAGAAGTCGTAGACGCGGTCGATGCCGGGGATCACCTCGGGCGAGAATTCCAGTACCAGCAGGCGGCCGCCGGGCTTCAGCACCCGATAGGCCTCGTCGAGCGCCAGCTGGATGCGCGGCACGTTGCGAATGCCGAAGGCGATCGTGTAGCCGTCGAACGAGCCCGATGGAAACGGCAGCGCCTCGGCATTGCCCTGGACGAATTCGACGCGGCTTTCCAGCCCCCGCTTTTCGGCGCGCTGCTTGCCGACCTTGAGCATCTCGCCATTGATGTCGCAGACCGTCGCATGGGCTTCGGCGCCGGCGCCAACCACCTTGAAGGCGACGTCGCCGGTGCCGCCCGCGACGTCGAGATGGGCGAAAGGCCGGGTCCGGGAAATGCCCAGCCGGTTCACCATCACGTCCTTCCAGACCCGGTGCAGGCCGGCCGACATCAGGTCGTTCATCAGGTCGTAGCGGCCGGCCACCTTGTGGAAGACGTCGTCGACCAAGCCCTGCTTGGCGTCGAGATCGACGCGGCGAAAGCCGAAATCGGTGTCATGGGCGGCGGCGGTCATCGGGGAGCCTCGTGAATCCGGCGGGACCATAGCGGAACCTCCCGGCCGACGCTATGACGAGTGGACCGCGGGAGCGACGTCCGCCCGCCCGCGGCGAAACCGGACGGCGAGCAGCCCATGCCCGAATTGCCTGAAGTCGAAACCGTTCGCCGCGGCCTCGCCCCTGTCATGGAAGGGGCGACGATCAGCCGCGCCGAGGTGCGCCGCAAGGACCTGCGTTTTCCCTTCCCCGAGAATTTCGGCGCGCGGCTCACCGGCCGGCGCATCGAGAGCCTCGGGCGGCGCGCCAAATACCTGCTGGTCGACCTGGATGGCGGCGAGGTGGTGATCATGCATCTCGGCATGTCCGGCTCGTTCCGCATCGAGCAGGAGGTCGCCGGCGATTTCCATCACGAGCGCTCGCGCAATGCCACCCACGACCATGTCGTGCTGCATCTGAGTTCCGGCGCCACGGTGACCTACAACGACCCGCGCCGCTTCGGCTTCATGCTGCTCACCGATCGCGCCCGCCTGCCCGAGCATCCGCTGTTTGCCCATCTCGGCGTCGAGCCCACCGGCAACAGCCTGTCGGCGGATTATCTCGCCGGCCGGTTCAAGGACAAGCAGGCGCCGCTGAAGGCGGCCCTGCTCGATCAGTCGATCATTGCCGGCCTCGGCAATATCTATGTTTGCGAGGCCTTGTTCCGCGCGGGCCTCGCGCCGACCCGCAAGGCCGGGACCATGGTCACCAAGGCTGGCGCGCCCAGTGCCGGCCTCGCGCGCCTGGTGCCGGTCATCCATGACGTCATCGCCGAGGCGCTGGAGGCCGGCGGCTCGACCTTGCGCGACCACGCCCAGCCTTCCGGCGAGCTCGGCTATTTCCAGCACCGGTTCCAGGTCTATGACCGCGAAGGCGAGGCTTGCGTGAAGCCCGGTTGCGGGAACATTGTTCGCCGCATGGTGCAGTCGAACAGATCGACGTTCTACTGTCCGACCTGCCAGCGATAGGAATGGACCATGCTGAAGATCTGGGGCCGCACCAATTCGTCCAACGTGCAGAAGGTGATGTGGTGTGTCGGCGAGCTCGGGCTCGCCCATCGACGGGTCGACGCGGGCCGCCAGTTCGGCGTGGTCAATGAACCGGACTATCGCGCCAAGAACCCGAACGGCCGGGTGCCGACGGTCGAGGATGACGGCGTCGTGTTGTGGGAATCGAATGCCGTGTGCCGGCATCTCGCGCGCAAGCATGGCCGCCTGATGCCGGCCGCGCTCGCCGACAAGGCGCGCGTCGACATGTGGATGGACTGGCAGCAGACCGAGGCCATGCCGGCGCTCACCCCGGTGTTCTGGGGGCTGGTGCGCACCGAGCCCGCCAAGCGCGACCATGCCGCGATCGAGGACGGCCGGGTCAAGTCGATCGCCGCCATGACCATTCTCGATGCCGAGCTCGGCCGGCACAGCCACGTCGTCGGCAATACTTTCTCGGTTGCCGATATCCCGCTCGGTGTCGTGGCCTTCCGTTATTATGCCTTGATCCCGGACGCGCCGACGCTTCCCCATCTCGACCGCTGGTACGCGGCGATGCTGGAGCGTCGGGCGTTCCGGCTGCATGTCGCCGGGATCCCGCTGACCTGAGGCCGGCGGCCCGGCGGCTTCGGCCGTCTTGCGGCCTGCGGCAACGGCACCCCGTCTGATGCGTTGACTTTTCGGCGGGGTCCTGCTTATAACCCGGCCGACTTGGGAGCGGCCCGCGCCCGGGGCGTCGTTCGTTTCTCGAACTGCCGCAGGCGAGCCACCCTGAACCCCATCCGATCGCTTTGATCAAGACCCGCGCGGAGATGTCCCGTGAAACGCACCTACCAACCCTCCAAGCTCGTGCGCAAGCGCCGGCATGGCTTCCGCGCCCGCATGGCTACCAAGGGCGGTCAGCGTATTCTTTCGGCGCGCCGCGCGCGTGGCCGCAAGCGCTTGTCGGCGTGACCCGTCACGGCCGATCTTTCGGCCGTTTCGCCTGACGGGAGGGCGACGATGACCGGTTTCACACCGCCCAGCCGCCTCGTCCGTCGCGCCGATTTCATCGCCTGTTCCAAGGGCCGCCGTGTCGCAACGGCGGCCTTTGTCTTGCAGGAACGTCAGCGCGGCGATGCCGCTGCTCCGCGTTTCGGTTTCACGGTCACGAAGAAGACCGGTGGCGCCGTCGAACGCAACCGCATGCGCCGCCGCCTCAGGGAGGTCGTGCGGCTCGGCACGCGCGAGGCTGCGCGGCCGGGGTCCGATTATGTGCTGGTGCTCAATCGTGCCGCCCTCGACCGTCCCTTCGACACGCTGCTCACCGATCTGGCCGAGGCGCTTCGGCGCGCGGCCGCGCCCAAGGGGCGCTAATCACCCCGATTTCCCCCCGACCGCACCCGGACGGACCGATGGCTGACAACAACCGCAACTACATTCTCGCGATCGTGCTCTCCATTCTGGTGCTGGTCGGCTGGCAATATTTCATCGGCATGCCGCAGATGGAACGGCAGCGCGAGGCGCAGCGTCAGCAGCAGGCCCAGCAGCCGGCCGCCACCCAGCCCACGCCGGGCACTGCGCCCGCCCCCGGGGCGGCCCCCGTGCCCGGTGCCGCGACCGCTCCGGCCGCGCCCGGCACGGTGGCGCCGGCCGCCGTCGTCAGCCAGTCGCGCGAGCAGGTCATCGCCGCGACCCCGCGTGTCGCCATCGAGACGCCGCGGCTGACCGGTTCGATCAATCTCGTCGGCGCGCGCGTCGACGATCTCGTGCTGGCGACCTATCGCGAGACGGTCGACAAGACCAGCGCCAATGTCATTCTGCTGTCGCCGCAGGGCTCGCCGATCGACCCGCTCAACCACCGCCAGCCCTTCTATGCGGAATTCGGCTTCGTCGCCGGCGCCGGCCAGACCATCGCCGTGCCCAACGCCCAGACCACGTGGACCCAGGTCGGCAGCGGCAAGCTGACGCCTTCGAGCCCGGTGACGCTGACCTGGGACAACGGCCAGGGCCTGACCTTCCGCCGCACCTTCGAGATCGACCCGACCTATATGGTCACGGTGCGTGACGCCGTGGTCAATGCCGGCACCGCTCCGGCGACGCTGCATCCCTATGGGCTGATCTCGCGTCACGGCACGCCGCAGACCTCGGGTTATTACATCCTGCACGAAGGCCTGATCGGCGTGTTCGGCGACAAGGGCCTGCAGGAGGTCGGTTATTCCGCCATCGAGACGGCCCGCACCCAGAGCTTCAAGTCGCGCGGCGGCTGGCTCGGCATGACCGACAAATATTGGGCCGCCGCCCTGATCCCGGATCAGACCACCGACACCGATTCGAGCTTCAAGTTCTTCCAGGCCAATGGGCTGAAAAGCTATCAGACCGACTACCTCAAGCCGGCGCTGACCATTGCGCCCGGCGCGACCGCCGAGACCGCCACGCGCCTGTTCGCCGGCGCCAAGGAAGTCGCCGTCGTCGACGGCTATGCCAACAGCCTGAACGTCGACCGTTTCGACCGGCTGATCGACTGGGGCTGGTTCTATTTCATCACCAAGCCGCTGTTCACGGTGATGGACTGGATCTTCCTCAAGACCGGCAATTTCGGCATCGCCATCCTGCTGGTCACGCTGCTGGTCAAGGGCCTGTTCTTCCCGCTGGCCAACAAGAGCTACGCCTCCATCACCATGATGAAGAAGGTGCAGCCCGAGATGATGGAAATCCGCGACCGCTTCGCGGACGACAAGATGAAGCAGCAGCAGGAGCTGATGGCGCTCTACAAGCGCGAGAAGATCAACCCGCTGGCCGGCTGCTGGCCGATCGTCATCCAGATCCCGGTGTTCTTCGCGCTCTACAAGGTGCTGTTCATCACCATCGAAATGCGGCACGCGCCGTTCTTCGGCTGGATCCACGATCTCTCGGCGCCCGATCCGACCTCGCTGTTCAACCTGTTCGGGCTCCTGCCCTTCACCGTGCCGCATTTCCTGCTGATCGGCGTCTGGCCGCTCATCATGGGTGTGACGATGTGGGTGCAGATGCAGATGAATCCGGCGCCGACCGATCCGATCCAGGCCACCTTCTTCAAGTGGATGCCGATCATGTTCACCTTCATGCTGGCCTCCTTCCCGGCCGGCCTGGTGATCTACTGGGCCTGGAACAACACGCTTTCCGTGCTGCAGCAGGCGGTGATCATGCGTCGCTACGGCGTCAAGCTGGAGCTCTGGGACAACGTCAAGTCGATGTTCGGCGCGGGCAAGAAGCCGGCGACCTGACGTCAGGACGGCTATTCATCAGGCCCCCGCGACGGATAATATCCGCCGCGGGGGCCTTTTCTTATGCGAGAGCCGCGCCGGCCGTGACCGGCCCGGCTCGGTTGCGGGCCGGCAGCGGTGCGCATCGGCCTATCGGAGACGGCGCGTGAGCGACAACCTGATCGAAACCGGCCGCAAGCTGTTCGCCCGGCCATGGGACTTCTGGCGCGGCACGCCGAACATGCAGCACCTGCCGCCGATGAACGGCACCGAGATCGCCTTTGCCGGGCGCTCGAATGTCGGCAAGTCCAGCCTGATCAATGCGCTGGTCAACCAGAACAGCCTGGCGCGGACCTCGAACACGCCTGGCCGCACCCAGGAGCTGAACTTTTTCCACGTGCCGCCGGAGCAGGGCGCGCCGACCGACCTGATCATCGTCGACATGCCGGGTTACGGTTTTGCCGCGGCGCCCGAAGCCAAGGTGAAGGAGTGGACGAAGCTGATCCACGACTACCTGCGCGGCCGGCAGAACCTCGCCCGCGTCTATGTCCTGGTCGATGCCCGCCACGGGCTGAAGCCGGTCGATATCCAGGTGCTCGACGAACTCGGCAAATCGGCGGTGTCCTATCAGATCGTGCTGACCAAGGCCGATCAGATTGCCGTTCCCGCACTCGAGGCACTGGTTGCCACCACGCTCGAGGCCCTGAAGAAGCGGGCGGCGGCTTTCCCGGAGATCATCGCCACCTCCAGCCGCAAGGGCCAGGGCATCCCGGAGCTGCGCGCGGCCATCGCCCAGGTGCTGGCTGACCGGCGCTAGAGACCTTGGCGGCGAATGCCGGAGGGCTCGCGGAGGTCCCGCCGCGGCCGTCTCATTTTCGGGGGGCGCGGCCTTCGTCGGTGCCGGCAAAGACCTTGCGTCACCCGACAGGCTGGCGCGGCTGGCCGGCCGGTGGCGCGCCCCGGAAGATTAAATAAAGCGTAACCCGGCGGCCATCTCGCGGAGAGGCGGGCCGGTCCATGGTTGGATCATGGACCGCATGTCGCGATCCTCCCAGCGGAGGAGGCAAGCTATGGCAAGCTTCAACTCGAATATCACGCGCCGCGGGCGCAATCGCCTGATGGCATCGGTGGCGGCGTTGACGCTTGTCGTATCGGGCGCCGTCGGAGGCGCAATTCTGTCGCCCGTCGCACCGGCCAGGGCCGCGGCGGTCGTGACCTCCGACCTGCAGGCCCAGGCCATGCCGTCCTTCTCGCCCCTGGTTGCGCGCATCAAGCCGGCGGTCGTCGCGATCAGGGTCAATGTCGTGAACGTAGCCGCCGAACCGGGGGATCAGTCCGGCCAGCTGAACAACCTGCCGCCGGAGATCCAGCAGTTCTTCAAGCGCTTCGGCGAGCAGAATGGCGGCGCCGCGCCACGCCAGGCGCCCCAGCGCGGCATCGCGCTCGGCTCCGGCTTCTTCATTTCGGCCGATGGCTATGTCGTGACCAACAACCATGTCGTCGGCAGTGCCAGGACGGTGACCGTCACGACGGATGACGGCCGCACACTTGACGCCAGCGTTGTCGGTACCGATCAGAAAACCGACCTGGCGCTGCTGAAAGTCACCGAAAGAGGCGACTATCCCTTCGTGTCGCTGGCCAAGGAGGCTCCGAAGGTGGGCGATTGGGTGGTCGCGATCGGCAACCCCTTCGGCCTTGGCGGCACGGTGACGGCCGGCATCGTCTCGGCCGATGGCCGAGATATCGGCTCCGGTCCCTACGACAATTACCTCCAGATCGACGCGCCGATCAACAAGGGCAATTCCGGCGGCCCGACCTTCAATCTGCGGGGCGAGGTGGTGGGGGTGAACACCGCGATCTTCTCGCCGTCCGGCGGTAGCGTCGGCCTGGCCTTCGCCATCCCGGCCAGCACGGTCGGCACCGTGATCAATTCGCTCGAACATGGCGGCGTGGTGTCGCGCGGCTATCTCGGCGTGCAAGTCCAGCCGGTCAGCCAGGACATCGCCGACGGCCTCGGGCTTCGGGACGCCCGTGGCGCGCTGGTCGACCGGGCAGAGCCCGGCACCGCCGCCGCCGGGGCCGGACTGAAATCGGGCGACGTGATCACCGGGCTGAATGGCCGGTTGATCAAGGATGCCCGCGAGCTCACCCGCGAGATCGGTGCTCTGAAGCCCGGTGACAAGATCCGGTTGACGTTCCTTCGCGACGGACGCGAGCAGACCGCCGATCTGGCGTTGGGCACGCAGGGGCCCGAGCAGGTCGCCAGGACGGACGTGCAGCAGGACAATGGCGCACCGGTCCTCGGCCTTCAATTGGCGCCGGCCAACCAGGTGCCCGGCGCGGGCGACCAGGGCGTGGTGGTTGTCGGGGTCGATCCCAATGGCGCGGGCGCAAGCAAGGGGATCTCGGACGGTGACGTCATCCTCGAGGTTTCCGGCAAGACGGTTGCCCGGCCGGCGGATGTGACCGCGGACATCGCCGCGGCGAAGCAGGACGGCAAGAAGGCCGTGCTGCTGAAGATCAAGACAGTCGGCGGGACCCATTTCGTCGCCGTCGTCTTCCCCAGGGCATGACGCGCGGGGCCTCCTGACGTCGGCTTTCCCCCAGGGGCCGACGCCGGCCGAATGGGGCCCGGCGCCCGCGGAGCGCGGAAACGATCGCTTTGCCCGGGCGGGACGCGTTGAGGATGGCAGGCCGAAGCGCATTTCGGCCTGCCATTTTTCTTATGCGTGCGACCGCCGGCGGCACGATAGGGCCGATATGTCTGCTCCCCGAGCTGGCCGAACCGGCATTTCCGAATGTCTCGATCCCGGTTCGGGCCATGGACCGGATCCCCGGAATCTGGAAAACAACCGGGGAGCGAGGCCGGCATTCTGCATGATGACGGCGTCGTTTCACAAATTACAGTATCAATTTGCAAAATATAGAGCTCTGCCGATGACCCCTTCCGCCACTGAACCGGCCAGCGTTACACCGGCTATCGTCCGATTTGCGATGGCCTTCGTGTTGTGTGTCGCCATCGTCTACGCGGTCACGGCGCTGCTGAATTTCCAGGTTCCCAGTTCGATGGGGATCATTACGCTGGTGGTCGCCCTGGCGCCGGCCTTCGACGTGTTCGTGCGGGCCACGGGCCGGGTCATGACCACCGGCGAAAAGCTGCGGTTCTCGGTGAGCGCGGCCGGTATCGCCCTGTTCGTCAATGTCACGGCGGTGCTGATCCAGGCCTATGCCACCTTCGGCTTCGTCAGCTTCGGCAACCTCGCCGCCATGCTCGGACTGGGGCGGGCGAGGCTCGACCTGTCGATCGCCGCGCTGGGTCTGGCGGGCGCCTTCGTGATTGCTTTCGTCATTACCTATATCAGCGCCGGCTTCATGGCGCGCGGCGCGCTGAAGCGCCTGGCCCAGGCGAAATAGCCTCCTGCCGGGCCGCGGATGGCCAGGCGTCCATGGCTTGGCCTCGCGTTGACGAGGTCGATCGCCCCGGCGCCGAAGGCCACATGTTCGGCGCCGTGAAAGCGGGTTCCTTGCGCGCGCCTCAGTGCGCCTCGTCCCAGTTGGCGGCGGCGCGCGCATCGACGGCGAGCGGCACTTTCAGCTGCAGCGCCGGGAAGGGCGCCTCCTCCATCACCCGGCGGACCACCGGCAAGGTGCGGTCGACCTCAGTCTCGGGCACCTCGAACACCAGTTCGTCATGCACCTGCAGCAGCATGAGCGCGTCGAGCTTGGCGGCGGCTAGGGCGGCTTCCATGCGGATCATGGCGCGGCGGATGACGTCGGCGGCCGATCCCTGGATCGGCGCATTGATCGCCTGGCGTTCGACGAAGGCACGCTCGGACGGATTGCCCGACTTGATCGCTGGAAAGTGGCAGCGCCGGCCGAAGATCGTCTCGACATAACCGTTCTCGCGGCAGAACGCCTTGGTCGCGTCCATATAGTCGCGGATACCCGGGAACCGCTCGAAATATTTCTTGATATAGGCGCCGGCCTCCTCGCGGGCGATGCCTAGCTGATTGGCCAGGCCGAAGGCCGAAATGCCGTAGATGATGCCGAAATTGATCGCCTTGGCGCGCCGGCGCACCAGGGGGTCCATGCCCTTGACCGGAACGCCGAACATTTCGGAAGCGGTCATGGCGTGAATGTCGACGCCGTCGGCAAAGGCCTGGCGCAATTGCGGGATGTCGGCGATATGGGCGAGCACGCGCAGCTCGATCTGGCTGTAATCGGCCGAAACCAGCTTCATGCCGGGCGCGGCGATGAAGGCGGTACGGATCTTGCGGCCTTCCTCGGTGCGAACCGGAATGTTCTGGATGTTGGGTTCCGAGGACGACAGCCGGCCGGTGGTGGTGGCGGCGAGCGAGAACGAGGTGTGCACCCGTCCGGTCTCGGCATTCATGTAGGTCGGCAGCGCATCGGTATAGGTCGATTTCAGCTTCGACACCGTGCGCCAGTCGAGGATCTTCTGCGGCAGTTCGTGGCCCTGCTCGGCCAGATCCTCCAGCACGCCGGCCGCCGTCGACCAGGCGCCGGTCTTGGTCTTGGTGCCGCCGGGCAGGCCCATCTTGCCGAACAGGATGTCGCCGAGCTGCTTGGGTGAGCCCGGATTGAGCGGTTCGCCGGCGAGCACCTGGATCTCGGCCTCGACCCGCGCCGCGGTCTGGGCGAAATCGCCGGACAGCCGCGCCAGCACCTGGCGGTCGACCAGGATGCCGCGCCGCTCCATGCGTGCGAGCACCGCGGCCAGCGGCCGCTCCAGCGTCTCGTAGACATTGGTCTTGGCTTCGGCCGGCAGGCGGGGCTTGAGCACCTGCCAGAGCCGGAGCGTCACGTCGGCGTCCTCGGCGGCATAGGCGGTGGCCTTGTCGAGCGGCACGCGGTCGAAGGTGACGGCGTTCTTGCCCGAGCCGGCGACCGTCGAATAAGCGATCGTCTCGTGGCCGAGATGGCGCTCGGAGAGGGCATCCATGCCGTGGCTGCCGCGCCCGCCGTCGAGCACATAGGAGATCAGCATGGTGTCGTCATAGGGCGCCACCTGGACGCCGTAGCGGCCGAGGATCAGCAGGTCGTATTTCAGGTTCTGCCCGATCTTCAGGACGCCCGGGTCCTCGGCGAGCGCCTTCAGCCGGTCGAGCGCGGCGCGGACCGGGATCTGGTCCGGCACCAGCCCGGAATCGAACAGGCCTTCGCTGCCGGCGCGATGGTTGAGCGGCACATAACAGGCCTTGCCGGCGGCGGTCGCCAGCGAGAAGCCGACCAGTTCGGCGCTCATCGCGTCGAGTGAGGTGGTTTCGGTGTCGAGCGCCACCACGCCGGCCTCGCGCGCCGCGGCGATGAAGGCATCGAGCGCGTCGAGCGTGGTGACGCAGAGATAGCCGGAGCGATCGACCGCGGTGGCCTTCAGCGTCTGGGCGATACGCGCGGCGAGCGCCTGTGGCGTCGCCTCGATGTCGCCGGAGGCGGCGTCGGCGGCCGGCGTCGCAGCGGCGCCGTCAGCGGTCCCCGGCGCGGCGGCCGCAATCCGGGGCGCGCCCGCGACCACGGCGAGCCGCGGGTCCGGTTCGATCTGGCTGGCATCGACGCCGTAGAGCTCGGCGACCCGGCGGGTGATGGTGGTGAATTCCAGCGCCTTCAGGAAGGCCACCAGGGTCTTGCCGTCGGGCTGTTCCAGGCCGGTATCGTCGAGCGGGATCTCGACATTCACGTCGCGCACCAGTTCGACCAGCTTGCGCGACAGGCGCACCTTCTCGATCACCTGCGGGTCGGTCAGGGTCTCGCGCCGCTTCGGCTGCTTGATCTCGGTCGCGCGGGCCAGCAGCGTCTCGACATCGCCGAATTCGGCGATCAGCTGGGCCGCCGTCTTGCGGCCGATGCCCGGTGCGCCCGGCACATTGTCGGAGGTGTCGCCTTCCAGCGCCTGGATGTCGACGATCTTCTCCGGCGGCTGGCCTTCCCAATATTCCGAGACCTCGCCGAGCTTGTCGACCGGCACGTTCCAGCGCTCGAAGCGGTCGCCGTGGATCAGCAGGCGCTCGGGCCGGTAGCCGGGCTTGCCGCGGATGCCGCTTTCCGGATCGTAGAAAGCGACGCGCGGCCCGACCAATTGCATCAGGTCCTTGTCGGCGGAGATGATCAGCACGTCCGCGCCGCGGCCCTTGGCCTGTTCGGCATAGGTGGCGATCAGGTCGTCGGCCTCGTAGGTGTCCTGTTCGATCGGGTGCAGGCCGAAAGCGCGGATGGCGTCGCGCATCAGCGGGAACTGCGGCACCAGGTCCTCCGGCGGCGGCGGCCGGTTGCCCTTGTAGGCGGGATAGAGCGCCTTGCGGAACGAGTTCTCGCTCTTGTCCAGGATCATGGCGAGATGGGTCGGCTTCACGCCCAGCGCACCATCCTGGACGAATTGCAGGATCTTGGTGGCGAACAGCCTGACCGCGCCGGTCGGCAACCCGTCCGACCGGGAATTGTATTTCCGGTCCTGGTTCATCGACTGGAAATAGGAACGGAAGACGAAGGACGAGGCGTCGACGAGAAAGACGCGGTCGCCTTCGCGGACGGGGCGGTGATGGTCGGCGTGCATGGTCAGGGAAGCCTCAAACGAGTCGGGCGCCATTATGGACGGCCGGGACGTGCGCGTCATGTCGTGATCTGAGGTCGAGAGGCCGGGCGGTCAGGAGCGTCATGCCGCCCTGCGCGGCAGGAAGACCAGGGTGGCACGGACAAAGATTGAAACAAGCGTGGTTCGCGGCAAGATTGCGCATCTTCCCCAGGGAGATTCGCCACCGGTTGTGACGGTGTCGACGCCTCGGCCGCCGTTCCAGACGTGAGGATGCCATGGCTAATCCGATTTTCCCGACCAGGCCCCTGCCGGTCACGCTGCCCAAACCCACCAGCAAGATCGCCGCAATCTTCTTCTTTTTCGTCCTGATGGCCTTGGCCGGCGGCCTCGTCTATCTCTCGGTGCCGGGCCTGATTCAGGACTTCCAGATCAACGGCAATGACGAGCCGGCGGACAATGCGCGCGTCGTCACCGGCAAGTGCCGCAGCAAGCTCATTCTGCATTTATGCGACGCGACGATCGAGCGGCGCACCGCCGGTGGGCCGGTCAGGGAAGAGACCCATTTCGCGTTCATCGACTTGCATTTCGGCTCTTACACGACCCATGTCGTGCAGAGGCAGGGCAATCCCGCCATGGTCACCACCTCGCTCGCCCTCGATCACCTCTGGGATCGGGTCCTGCTGGCCGCCGGCATGATCATCTTGTGCGTCGGCGGCGGCTTCGCCCTGCTCCGGCAGGCGTTCAGCCGCGGGGCGAGCATCAACAAGCCGTTCAAGCCGCTGCACAATACGGTCATGACGCCTGTTATCGCCGACATTCATGGCCATCGGGACGAGGGCGACAAGGGGCGCACATGGCGCTACACGCCGTCGGGTCCCTCGCTCGGCAAGGAAACCGCGGTCCGCTTCGAGGCCGGTGCCTGGCCGTTCTTCCTCAACCCGGAAGGCACCAAGGCACTGGCGGTGGTCGGCCGGCCGGGCAGCGAGGCGTTGCTGCTGGACGACGGCCTGACCGTGCTCGGCATGACCGACGAGGAGCGTCAGACGTTGCAAAACTGGCGCCAGTCCCTGCTCGACAAGGCCGCGGAACGGCAGGCGGCGCAGGCGACCGCCACGGCGTGAGGGCAGGAGGCGACGCTTACCGTTGCACCGCATAGGCGTAACAACGATTTTCGCGGACTTCTTCGGTCGTCAACATCCGGCCGATCAAGGTCTGGTCGGCGTGGGCTGGCGGACCCGGACGAGAATTGCCTCGGCCCGCCCATTTCCTTGACCAGGCCGGTCCCGAAGGGGCGGTTCTCCATGAACAGTCGGGATGAAGACGTGGATGGCCGGGACAAGCCTGGCCAAGACGAGAATTGTCCTTGGAGCGACGGGCACTGGATCAACCGTGCGCCGGGTACGCGCCGACATCGAACCTGTCGTGAACTCAACACATCGAGTTCAACACATCGAGTTCAACACATCGTCTTGCCCGGGCTTGTCCCGGGCATCCACGACTTGCTTGCACCAAAATGGGCCTGTCCCGATGTGCCGCGGTATTAGCGCTCGTTCCAGTGCACCATGGGCAGGCCCGCGACCGGTGAGCGGAAGAACGGGATGCGGGTGCCGCGCAGCGAGCCGATATAGACCGTCTTCAGGTCCGGGCCGCCGAAGGTGACCGAGGCGAACCACGGCGCGATGCGGCCGCCGGCGGCCAGCATGTGTTCGGGCCCCGCCTCGCCCTTGTAGAATGCGGTCATCAACTGCCGGCTGGTCCACGGGTCGTGGTCGTCGAGCAGGATGCGTAACTCGCCTTCCGGGGTGATGGCGAAGATGCGGTCCATCATCACATGGGTGCCCCAGAGATTGCCGAAGGCATCGAAGGCGATGCCGTCGATCGGCGCGCCATGATCCTCCGGACCGAAGGTCTGGCGGTCGGTCAGGCTGCCGTCGTCCTGGAGCCGGAAGCGGGTGATCTTCGGCCCCGAGGTCTCGACCGCGTAGAGCCATTCCTCCCTGGCGTCGAAGCGGATCTCGTTGGTGAAGGCGATGTTGTCGGCCACCACCCGAAGGCGCCCCTGGTCGTAGAGCGCGATATAGCCGTCGGCGATCTTGGGCGACACCGCCTGCATCCAGTTGACGATACGGGTCGAGATGGTCAGCCACAGCCGGTCCTTGCTGTCGCGCAGCACGAAATTGACCTTGCCGATCGGCCTTCCGTCGATCGTATCGGCGAGCACCTTGGTCTCACCGGTCGTCCGGTTCATGATCTCCAGCCGGTCGGTGCCGAAATTGGAGATGACGATGTCGCCGTTGCGCGCGAAGGCGAGGCCGTTCGGCAAGGTGCCGACGGTGAAGCGGGTGGCCTCGTCGGTCGCCCCGGAAAAGGCGCTCGCCTCGCTCTGGGTGATCAGGCTCTGCGTGCCGTCCGGGCGGATATGGACGACGCCGCCGCGGGCGTCGGCCGCCCATAGCGAGCCGTCGCGTTCGGCCAGGATGCATTCGGGGCGCTGCAGCCCCTCGCCGACATAGCCGATCTGGCTGCGGTCGACCGTGAAACCGTCGATCGGATTGTTCGCCATGGGTTTCCTCGCCCTGTGAGCGTCCTGACTGACGCTGTCCTGTTTTGAATGCTCCGGCGTCATCCCAAGGCAAAGCAATTGCTTTGCCGGGGCCGGGCGAAGCGAGGGGAAGGGGATCCAGGAGTCGACGGGCGATGCCGTCGGTTGGCATTCAAGTGATGAAGCCGCGGGGTCGTTCATGCTGCCCTGGACCCCCTTCCCTCGCCCTGCGGGCTCGCCCCGCAAAAGCTCTCGCTTTTGCTCGGGGGTGACGTAAAGCCGCCGGTCAGGCGTCTTTTCTGACGACCCGGTTGGTCAGCGTGCCCAGTCCCTCGACCGTCAGCTCGACCACGTCGCCGGCCTTGAGAAAGCGGTCGAGCTCCAGCCCGCAGCCGCCGCCGACCGTGCCGGAACCAAAGAACTCGCCGGCATGCAGCGTCTCGGATCGCGAGACATAAGCGATCATGTCCTCGAACGAATGCAGCATTCCCGCGGTGGTCGTATCGGTCCAGGTCTCGCCGTTGATCTTGGCGACAGCCCTCAGCGCATAGGGGTCTTTCACCGCGTCGGCGGTGACGAGATAGGGGCCCATGGCATTGCCGGCGTCGAAGCTCTTGCCCTTGGCCGGGCCGAGCATGCCCTGCATCTCGGCGATCTGGGCGTCGCGCGCCGAGAAGTCGTTGAAGATCGTGTAGCCGAAGATGTGCTCCCTGGCCCGGTCCCTGGCGATGTCGGCGCCGCCCTTGCCGAGGACGATGCCGAATTCGAGCTCGAAATCCATCATCCGGCTATAGGGCGGCCAGACCACCTCGGTGCCGGTGCCGACCACGCTGAAGCGATTGGTGATGTAGTAGATCGGCTTGTCGCGATAGACCTGCGGCACGTCGGCATCGGGTGTCACCGCCAGCGCACCGGCCTCGTCGCCTTTCATCCGGGCGACCATCCGGCGCATGCCGACGGGCGCATTGATGATATGGCCGGGAAAGACCGAGAAGTCGCGCATTTGCGGCGGCACGGGCACCGGTGCCAGCAGCCTGGTGGCGCCGAGCGGTTGCGACAGGTCCTCGTCGCCGGCACCTGTCCCGACCAGGGCGTGGGCGAGATCGAGCCCGGCGGGCCCTGCGTCGATCAGCGCCAGCATGGAGCCGAAGGCCTGCTCCGGCTTGCCGGAGCGCGTCGCCGCGGCGGCGAGATCCAGCACCCGTTCGGCGCCAGCGTCGCCAACGACCACGCCGACGCGTTGCCGGCCCTGGGCGCCGGCGAAAGTGACGAGTTTCATGGCGCTCAGTTCTCGAAGATCGCGACCGCCCGGCAGAAGCCGGCCGAGGCCTTGTGGATCTTGAACGGGAAGCAGGAAATCTGGAAACCGGTGGCCGGCAGCTGGTCGAGATTGGTCAGCTTCTCGATATGGCCATAGGCCCGCACCATGCCGGCGCGGTGACCTTCCCAGATCAGGCCGGCATCGCCGGTCTCGGCATATTTCTTGGCGGTGATGGTGAAAGGCGCGTCCCAGCTCCAGGCATCGGTGCCGGTGATCCGGACGCCGCGCTCGGTCAGGTAGAGGGTCGCCTCGCGGCCCATGCCGCAGCCGCGGCCGACATAGTCGGGCTGGCCGTAGCGGGCACCCGCCGCCGTATTGACCACCACGATGTCGAGCGGCTGGAGCGTCACGCCGGTGCGCTTCAGCTCGGCCTCGACATCGGCGGCGGTCGCCACATAGCCGTCGGGGAAATGGCGGAAGTCGAGCTTGACGCCGCGCTGCAGGCACCAGTCGAGCGGCATTTCGTCGATGGTCCAGGCCGGCTTGCCGCCGTCGGTGGTCGAGTGGAAATGATAGGGCGCATCGAGATGCGTGCCGTTATGGGTCGAGCAGGCGAGCATCTCGACGGCCCAACCGTCGCCGCCGGGCAGGTCGTCCTGGGTCAGGCCCGGGAAGAACTGCAGGATCTGCTGCACCGAGGCCTTGTGGTCGACATAGGTAATGGAGGGGGTCGTGCCCGGCGGGTCCGACGCGATGTCGGCTCGCAGCGACACGGACAGATCGATGATCCGGCGCGCCATGGTATTTCCTCCGTCAGTGCTGTGTTTGCCAGCGCAGCGTGTGCTTTTCGACCGCACGCAGAGCCAGGTTGGAAACGAGGCCGATCGCGCCGAGCAGCGCGATGCCGGCGAACAGGTCGGCCGACTGGAACGACCGGGCGGCGAGCAGGATCGCCGTGCCGAGGCCGGCTTGCGACGCCAGCATCTCGCAAATGATCGCCAGGATCAGCGCCACTGTCATCGACAGGCGCATGCCGGCCAGGATGTCGGGCATGGCATTGGGCAAGCCCATCTTCCAGGCGAAGGCCGGCCCCGACATCTGCAGGCAGCGCGCCACTTCCTTCAGCCGCGGCTCGACCTCGGCGAAACCGTGAATGGTGCCGAGCAGGGTCGGCCAGAGCGAGCCGAAGGCGACGACGGTCAGAGCCATGGCCGGCGACAGGCCCATCAGGGCGATGGCCACCGGAATGATCGCCGAGGCCGGCAGCGGCCGCAGGAATTCGAGCGTCGGCTGCAGGTAGTCGCGGGCGGTCCTGGACAGGCCGATGGCGGCGCCGAGCACCACGCCGATCAGGCCGGCGAGCAGCCAGCCCTGCAGCATGCGGCCGACCGTGCCGATGGTCTGGCTCAGGAGGTCGCCGCGCCGGAAGCCGTCGATCAGCGCGGCCCAGGCATCGAACGGGTTGGGCACGAAAGCGCGCGACACCGTGCCGGTGACGGCGGCGAGCCACCACAGGAACAGGATCGCCGCGACGACGGCGAGCGAGCCGGCAAACAACAGGATATCGCGGGTTTTCACGTCCGGGCCTCCGCGGCGATCCGCTGGTGGCGGAACAGCCGTCCCTGCAGGACATTGAGGCCGGCATTGACGGCCCAGCCGATGAAGCCGATCCAGAACAGCGCGGCGAGCATCAGTTCCGGCCGCAGCGTCTGCTGGGCGATCATCAGCATATAGCCGAGCCCCTGCGGGTTGGCGGCGATCTCGACGGTGACGGCGACCACCAGGGCAAAGCCGGCGGCAAGGCGCAGCGCCACGAAGATGCGCGGCATGGCGGCCGGCAGCACGATCTTCCACAGCCGCTGCGTGGGCGTCAGCCCGATCACCTTGGACACTTCGAGCAGGCGCGGCTCGATCTGCGAGGCGGCGGCCTGCGCCAGGATCAGGCAGGGCCAGAACGTCGCGAAACCGACGATCGCCATTTCGATCCGGTAGCCGAAGCCGAAGACCAGCAGCGCCAGCGGGATGAGCGCGACCGACGGGATCGGCCGGAACAGCTCGACCGAGGGCGTGGTCAGCGCGATCGCCGTGCGCGACAGGCCGATGAGGAAGCCGAGGACAAGACCGCTGAAGGCGCCGAGCACCAGTCCGCCAACGGCGCCGACCAGCGTCTGCAAGGTGGCGAGCGCCAGCGTACCGTCGGCCAGCGCCTCCACCCAGGCCTTGGCGACCAGGGTCGGCGGCGCCAGGCTTTCGGAAGCGGCGCCCGGGCCGCGGAACCAGATCTCGGCCGCCACCAGCGCGGCAAGCGGCAGGGCGATCGCCTTGGCCCAGCGTGTCGAAGAGCCTGACATCAGCGAGCCCGACATCAGTGGCCCTCTTGCATCATGTCGAACAGGTCGCGCCGGAGCCTGAGGAAGTCCGGGTGCTCGCGGGTGGTCAGCTGGTTGCGCGGGCGCGCCAGAGGCACATCGACGATGCGGGCGATGCGGCCGGGATGCGGCAGCAGCGCCACGACGCGGTCGCCGAGATAGAGCGCTTCTTCCAGGTCGTGGGTGACGAAGAACACGGTGGTGTTGCGCTCGGCGGCGAGCGCCAGCACCTCGTCCTGCAATTGCTGGCGCGTCATCGCATCGAGCGCGCCGAACGGCTCGTCCATCAGCAGGACCTTGGGTTCCTGCGCCAGGCAGCGGGCGATCTGCAGGCGCTGCTGCATGCCGCCCGACATTTGCGAGGGAAATTTCTGGGCGTGATCCTTCAGGCCGACCTTGGCCAGCAGGGTCTCGATCAGCGGGCCCTGCTCGGCGCGCGGCATGCCGGCCGCCTCCAGCGCCAGCGCGACATTGCCCTTGGCGTCGCGCCAGGGCAGCAGCGCGCGGCCATAATCCTGGAACACCACGGAGACCTCGCGGCTCGGTCCCGTAATCGGCCGGCCGAACGAGGTGACGCTGCCGGCGGTGGCGGCGACGAGCCCCGCCACCACGCGCAGCAGCGTGGTCTTGCCGCAACCGGACGGGCCCATCACGCAGATGAACTCGCCCGGCTTCACGTCGAGCGTGACGTTTTCCAGGATAGGCTTGCCGCCGAGCTCCACACGGAGCCCGGCGAAAGCGATGGCGGCGTCGTTCGCTGGCGACCTGGCGAGCATCTCGGGCTTGCTCACGGCAGGACGACGTTGGCCGCGACCGGCTGGCCGCGCAGCATTTCCTGCTCGCGCATGATCTTGATCCAGTAGTCGATCTCGGCGACCGAGATCGACGGCTTCTGCGCCGAGATGATCGCGGTGGCCAGCACCGCCGGCGGCAGCGCGATATATTTGCCGATGATGGCGCGGACCTTGGCGTCATTGGCCTTGTCGGCGACGAAGGCCGAACCCTCGGTCAGGCCGTCGCGGAACGCCTTGATCAATTGCGGGTTCTTGGTCGCCCAGGCCCGCGTGGTCGAATAGAGGATCGCCGGCAGGCCGGCCGGCAGCTCGGTGTGGAAATAGGACACGACGCGGCCGATATTGCCCTGGACGATGCGTTCCATGATCGGCGAGCCGGTGATCAGGCCGTCGACCGAGCCGCCGCGCAGGATGTCGGCCATTTGCGGGAACGGCGTCTCGACGAAGGTGACCTTCTTCCAGTCGGCGCCCTTCTCGGTCATCCACTTGCGGAACAGCACGTGCAGGAAGGCGCCGAGGCCGGGCACGCCGATGCGCTTGCCCTCGGCCGACTTGGCGTCGGTGATGCCGGCGCCGACCTTTTCGACGAAGCCGTAATTGGCGACGTCCTTCGACGTCACCGAGCCGCCGGCGACCGCCACCAGGTCGAGGCCGCCGTCATTGGCCTGCAGCATGACCGAGGGCGTCGGGCCGCCGATCTGCACGCTGTCGGCCTGCATGGCGGCGGGGATGTTGGAATTGAGCGCGATCAGCTGGAAGCCGACATCGAGGCCGCGCGAGCGGAAATAGCCCTGCTCCTGGGCGACGAAGGCGGAGGTGAAATCGGCAACGGCGGTATAGCCGAGCAGCACCTTGGTCGGGGCCTGGGCGTTGGCCGGAAGGCCGGCGAGCGCGGTGCCGGCGGCAAGGCCGCCCGTGAACGAGCGGCGGGTCAGTTTGGTCATGGACAATGTCCTCCTAGACGAGCGTGTTCGGGTCCGGATCTTGGTTGCCCGGTTGCTGTTGACGATGGAAGGTTAAGGGGTGGGCGGCTCGGCCTCCGGCCTGGCCGGGGCCGGACGGGTCGCCGCGAAGGCGCGCAGGCCGGCGGCCGCGAAAACCACCGCGCGCGACAGCAGGGCTTCGGTGTCGCGGTCGGATGTCGCGCCGTCGGAAAGCCGGTCAGCGCGTCCGGTCGGCGCCATCTGGGTCAGCGCCGAGCCGATGATGAACAGATAGCCCCAGGTCGCGTCGGCGAGCGTCAGGTCGGGCAGCGCCATGCGCAGCGCCTCGATATAGCGCTTGGCCATGGCGTCGTAGCTCGCCGCGATCAGCCCCTGGGACCAGGGATTGTTGGAGGCGCCGGTGGTCAGGATCAGGTTCGCGAAATAGTGGCCGCCGCGCGTCGGATCGTAGCCGGCCTCCACGGTCGGCCTGAGCAGCGAGTCGACGATCTCCTCCACCGTCAGGCCGCCACGCGCGATCATGGTGTCGAGGCGGGCCAGCCGGATGCGGTTGATGGCGCCCGAGCGGCGCGCGAACATGGCCTCGAACAGGCCTTCCTTGGTGCGGAAGTGATAATGCAGCAGGGCTTGGGCGACGCCCGCCGACTGGGCGATCTCGCGCATGCTGGCGCCGTCGAATCCACATCTTGCGAAAAGCCGCTCGGCCGCGTCGAGGATCTCTTCCTTCGACGTCGGCTTGGCGCGGATTTTCGCAAGCGGTTGGGACATGAGTGGCCGTGGCAGCGTGACTGACTGTTCGATCAGTCAAGCATGCGGCGAGGCCCGGCGCAAGGGGCTTTCTCGGTGCCGCGCGTCAGCCGGGATAGGCCGAATGGCGGAGCGATAGATGGTCGCGGGTCGGTTGCGCGCCGAGGCCGGGCGAGCGCTCCATCCCGGCCGCTGCGACTTCACCTCGTGGCGGCGGGGTCCGCTTTCGGGCATTCGCGTCAGCAGGACGGCACGGCTCGGTCCGGGCCGGGCCGTGGCCATCGCCCGTCAGGTTTTCGAAGGTGGCGCCGCGCGCCGAAGGCGAGCACATGCTGGCCCTGCGATCGGCGGTTCTCAGCTTCTTGTCTGCTGGTGTTCGATGTCGACCGGCGGCCGGCCGGGCCGCGCCGGTCTCCGGCCCGGCGCGCTACCAGGCCAGCACGCGCCGGCCGATGGCGGCGCCGGCAATGGTCATGGCGCCGATGGCGATGGTGTACCAGGTCGCGACGAACAGCGGCGAGTCGTCGACGCAATGCATGCCGTAGAACAGCGCGGCAATGGCGCCGGCGGCGAAGCCGGCAATGGCGCCGGCCCGTGCCGGGTCGGCCGGGGCGGCGGCATTCATGGCGATCAAAATGGCGGCCAGCGGCGCGGCCGCCAGGAAGGGGATGGTAACCAGGCACAGGGCCCAGTTGCGGCCGATCAGGCGTGTGCCGTAGACCGCCGGTGCCTGGGTCGCCAGCTCATGGCCGAGGCCGAACAGCATCAGTGCGGCCGGCACCACCAGCACCACCGGCGACAGCACGCCCTCGGGGCGCGACACCGCCCGAAGCAGCGCGATCGCGCTGACCGCCAGGGTCGCGGCATAGACCATCTTCAGGTCGAACAGCATCGATGTCGCGGCGCTGGCGAGATCGGGGCGGGGCTTGACCGCCAGCATCAGCAGCGCGAAGGCGATCACGGCCGAGAAGGCCAGCGCCAGCGTCAGCCGGCGCGCGGCGGGCGCCCCGGTCAGTGCGGCATCGCGCGACAGCGCGGCGATCAGGTCATCGGTCTTCATCGTGCGTCACAGGCTCCCGCGCAACATCTTGGCAAGGCCGCTGAGGCCCCGGTGCAGCGCCACGCGGACCGCGCCCTCGCTCATCGACAGGGCGCTTGCCGTCTCCGCCGTATTGTGGCCGTCGACGAACATCGCGCGGATCACCGCCTTCTGACCGCCGGGAAGGTTCTCGGCGAGCTTGACCACGTCGCGTGTGGCGATCTCGGGTTCGTTCGAGGGGGTCGGAATCACCTCGGCCAGCGCGTCGATATCGACCTCGCCGGTCGAGCCGCGACGGCGCAGCGCGTCGATCAGCTTGTGCCGGAGGATCGCGCGGATCCAGGGCAGCAGCGGTTCGGTGGCGATCCAGCTGGAGCGCTTGGTATGAATGGCGATCAGCACTTCCTGCACGATATCCTCCGCTTCCGCGGTCGATCGTCCGGCGCGCGCGAGGCCGCTCCGGGCGATCATCCGCAAGAATGGCGCAAGCTCGCGGAGCAGCCGCCCATAGGCTGCCTCGTCGCCGGCCAGGCCTGCGCGCATCAGCGCGCGCCACTCGTCGTCGCGATCTCTCACCTCGGACCCATTGCCCTTCTTCGCGACGCAACGCCCAAACGTTACGGCCGGTGCGGATGGAACGGCGCGGCGCCGCCGTGCTGGGGCCAGAGGTAGCACCGTTTTTCGGCGGCGCGAAGATGGCGATGCGGCGAGGTTTCGGGGCGGCGGGCCCCCGCTGCGAACCGGCGTGCACGGCCGCGACGGAATCAAATATGTTGACGTTTACGTAAACGTACGCTAGATCACCGCGATCGTGGCAAGACCCTGCCGCGCCTGACGATCGAGGCTCTCTCGGGATGACGCAAGCGCTGATCCTTGATGCCCAGGGACGCGGTTCGGCCGCGACGCTCGCCGATCTCGTGGCGGGGGCCGGCGGCGGTTCGCCGGCCGCGACCAAGGATTTCCTGACCATCCGCGAAATGACCCGCGAATTCGGCGTGACCGCCCGCGCGTTGCGCTTCTACGAAGAGAAAGAGCTGATCGCGCCGGTGCGCAATGGCCAGGACCGGCTCTACTCGCGCCGCGATCGCGGCCGGCTTCGGCTGGTCCTGATGGGCAAATGCGTCGGGTTCTCGCTGGAGGAGGTCAGGGCCATGCTCGACCTCTACGACCTGGGCGACGGCGGCGTCACACAGATGAAGGTGGCGCGCGGCAAATATCGCGAGCAGGTCGCCCGTCTGCGCGGCCAGAAGCGCGACATCGACGCCGCCATCAACGAACTCGAGCGGGCCATCACGGTCATCGACCAGAGGCTCGCGGCCAAGAACGGCACCGCAAACGCCACCACGGGCGCCGCGCCCGCGGCCGACTGACGTCATGCCGGCCGCCCGTCGGCCGGTCCAAGCCAATCCCCCGCACGGCCAAGAGGTGCGGGAGGTCTTGAGGGAGAAGAGCCATGCCGGTCTACAAGGCCCCTGTCGAGGACACTCTGTTCGTTCTGTACGATGTGCTGAACATGGACAATTACGGCAACCTGCCGGGCTTCTCGGACGCGCCGCGCGATCTGGTCGAGGCCGTGATCAACGAAGGCGCCAAGCTCTGCGAAGAGGTGCTGCAGCCGCTCAACGTGGTCGGCGACACGGTCGGCTGCCATCGCAACGACGACGGTTCGGTCACCACCCCGCCGGGCTTCAAGGCGGCCTATGAACAATATCGCGAGGGCGGCTGGCTGGCGCTGTCCGCCGACCCCGAATATGGCGGCCAGGGCCTGCCGGTCGTGATCAATGCGGTGATCGGCGAATATCTGTCGTCGTCGAACCTCGCCTGGGCGATGTATCCCGGCCTCACCCAGGGCGCCATGGCGGCCCTGCACGTCCATGCCAATGACGAGATCAAGCGCACCTATCTGCCCAAGATGGCCTCGGGTGCCTGGACCGGCACGATGAACCTGACCGAGCCGCATTGCGGCACGGATCTCGGGCTGCTGCGCACCAAGGCGGTGCCGCAGGGCGACGGCTCCTACAAGATCTCCGGCCAGAAGATCTTCATCTCGGCCGGCGAGCACGACATGTCCGACAATATCGTGCACCTGGTGCTCGCCCGCATCGAGGGCGCGCCGGCCGGCACCAAGGGCATCTCGCTGTTCGTGGTGCCGAAATTCCTGCCCGACGGCGCCGGCGAGCCGGGCGTCCGCAATCCCGTCTCCTGCGGCAAGATCGAGGAGAAGATGGGCATTCACGGCAACTCGACCTGCGTCATGAATTATGACGAGGCGACCGGCTGGCTGGTCGGCCAGGAGAACAAGGGCCTGCCGGCCATGTTCGTGATGATGAACGAGGCGCGCCTGTCGGTCGGCCTGCAGGGCCTGTCGCAGTCGGAAGTCGCCTATCAGAACGCCGTCACCTATGCCAAGGACCGCCTGCAGGGCCGTTCGCTGTCCGGCCCGAAGGCGCCCGACAAGCCGGCCGACCCGATCATCGTGCACCCGGACGTGCGCCGCACCCTGATGACCATGCGCGCCGTCAACGAGGCCGGCCGCGCCCTGGTGCTGTGGACCGCGCTGCAGGCCGACGTGCATCATCGTTCCGAGGATGCCGCCGAAAGGCAGAAGGCCGACGACCACATGGGCCTGATGACCCCGGTGGTCAAAGGCGTGCTGACCGATCTCGGCTTCGACAATGCCGTCAAGGCGCAGCAGCTCTATGGCGGCCATGGCTATATCAACGAATGGGGCATGGCCCAGTTCGTCCGCGACGCTCGCATCACCATGATCTACGAGGGCGCCAACGGCATCCAGGCGCTCGACCTGGTCGGCCGCAAGCTCGGCGCCAATGGCGGCCGCGCGGTGATGAGCTTCTTCAACGAGGTCGGCACCTTCTGCGCGCAGAACAAGGACGATCCGGCGCTCGGCGCTTTCGTCGGCTCGCTGTCGAAGGGCCTGAAGGATCTGCAGGCCGCCACCATGTGGTTCATGCAGAACGCACTCGCCAAGCCGGACAATGCCGGCGCCGGCTCGACGCCCTACATGCATCTCTTCGGCCTGGTCGCGATGGGTTATATGTGGGCGAGGATGGCCAAGGCGGCCAACCAGAAGCTTGCCGCAGGCGCCAACGGCGCGGAGGAGCGGATGAACGCCAAGCTCGGCGTCGCGCGCTTCTTCTTCGAGCAGATGATGCCGGAAAGCGGCGCGCATCTGGCGCGCATCACCGCCGGCGCGGATTCGATGATGGCGCTGTCGGCCGACGCCTTCTGAAGGCTGTGATCGGAGGGCCCGCCGCGACCGGCGGGCTCTCCCGAATGACCAATGGAGGCGGCCGCGCATTCGATGGTGTAACAGCACTTCGAACTGCGACAGTCGCTTGAAAAAGAGCCTTTGGGAGTTTCTCGATGAGCGCGCTCAACCTGCCGAAGCCAGCCTGGCACACCGAGGAGCACCAGATGCTCGCCGACAGCGCCAAGGCCTTCCTCGCCAAGGAATTCGTGCCGAATATCGACCGCTGGACCGAGGCCGGCGTGATGGACCGCGACGCCTGGACCAAGGCGGGCGAAGCCGGCCTGCTGTCGGCCTCGATCCCTGAGGAATATGGCGGCTCCGGCGGCAATTACAGCCATGAGGCGATCATCGCCCACGAGATCGGCCTTGCCGGCGCCGACAGCTGGGGCTGGGCGATCCACGGCCCTATCGTCGCACCCTATATCTTCCACTACGGCACCGACGAGCAGAAGAAGCACTGGCTGACCAGGATGGCGACCGGCGAGCTGGTCGCGGCGCTCGCCATGACGGAGCCGGGCGCCGGTTCCGACGTCCAGGGCATTCGCACCAAGGCCGAGCGTTCGGGCAATGGCTGGGTGCTGAACGGCTCGAAGACCTTCATCACCAACGGCCAGCACGCCAACATGATCGTGGTGGCGGCCAAGACCGACCCGAGCCAGGGCGCCAAGGGCGTCTCGCTGTTCGTGGTCGAGACCGACAACGCGCCGGGCTTCCGGCGCGGCCGCAAGCTGAAGAAGCTCGGCCTCGACTGGGCCGACACCTCGGAACTGTTCTTCGACGACATGAAGCTGCCGGCTGAGGCCCTGCTGGGGTCCGAGCCGAACCAGGGCTTCTACCAGATGATGAAATCGCTGCCGCAGGAGCGCCTGACCATTGCCGGCGGTGCCGTCGCCATGATCGAGCGGGCGCTGACCCTGACCATCGACTACGTCAAGGAGCGCAAGGCTTTCGGCAAGCGCATCCTCGACTTCCAGAACACCCAGTTCGAACTGGCCGACATGAAGACCCAGGCGACCATGGCCAAGGTCTTCTACGAGTACTGCGTCGGCCTGCATATCGAAGGCAAATGCGACACCGCCATGGCCTCCATGGCGAAGTACAAGCTCTCCGACTTGCAGAACACCATTGTCGACCGCTGCCTCCAGCTGTTCGGCGGCTACGGCTTCATGGACGAATATCCGATCTCGCGCATGTACCGCGATGCGCGCATCCAGCGCATCTATGGCGGCACCAACGAGATCATGAAGCTCTTGATTTCGCGCACGCTCTGAGGCGTCGCGCCCGAAGGCTCGATACGGGAAAGGAACCCGCCATGACCGATGTTTTCGTCTACGACCACGTCCGCACGCCGCGCGGCAAGGGCAAGGCCGACGGGTCCCTGCACGAGGTGACAGCGCTCGAACTGGCGACCCAGGCGCTGCGCGCCATCAAGACGCGCAACAATCTCGATACCAGGCGCCTGGTCGACGATGTCGTGCTCGGCTGCGTCGATCCGGTCGGCGAGGCCGGCGGCGACATTGCCCGCATCGCCGCGCTCAAGGCCGATTACGGCCAGGAGGTCCCGGGCATTCAGATCAACCGCTTCTGCGCCTCCGGCCTCGACGCGGTCAATTTCGCCGCCGCCCAGGTCATGGCCGGCCAGCACGACATGACGGTCGCCGGCGGTGTCGAGAGCATGTCGCGTGTCGGCATGGGCGCCTCGGGCGGCGCCTGGCCGGCCGACCCGTCCATCGCGGTGAAGAGCTATTTCCTGCCGCAGGGCGTCTCGGCCGACCTGATCGCCACCAAATACGGCTTCTCGCGCGCCGATGTCGACGCCTATGCGGTGGAGAGCCAGAAGCGTGCCGCCCGGTCCTGGGAAGAGGGCCGGTTCAAGAACTCGGTCGTTCCGGTCAAGGACATCAACGGCATCACCATCCTGGCCCATGACGAGCACATGCGGCCGTCGACCACCATGCAGTCGCTGGCCAGCCTCAATGCCTCCTTCGTCATGATGGGCGAGGCCGGCGGCTTCGATGCGGTCGCGGTCCAGGCCTATCCGGAGATCGAGGGCGTCACCCATGTCCACCATGCCGGCAATTCCTCCGGCATCGTCGACGGCGCCGCCGCCATCCTGCTCGGCAACAAGGACGCCGGCACCGCCGCCGGCCTGAAGCCGCGCGCCCGCATCCGCGCCTTCGCCAATATGGGCTCGGAACCGGCGATCATGCTGACCGGCCCGATCGACGTCACCGAGAAGCTGCTGAAGAAGGCGGGGATGACGATCGGCGACATCGACCTGTTCGAGCTGAACGAGGCCTTCGCTTCCGTCGTGCTGCGCTACATGCAGCATTTCGACATTGCCCACGACAAGATCAACGTCTGCGGCGGCGCCATCGCCATGGGCCACCCGCTCGGCGCCACCGGCGCCATGATCCTCGGCACCGTGCTCGACGAGCTCGAGCGGACCGGCAAGTCGACCGCCCTGGTGACGCTGTGCATCGGCGCCGGCATGGGCACGGCGACGATCATCGAGCGCGTCTGAGAGGAGATTGAGACCATGGACCTCAAGAATTTCACCTGGTCGGTCGACGCCGACGGCATCGCGCTCCTCACCTGGGACATGAAGGACAAGTCGATGAATGTCATCGACGAGTCGGTCGGCCAGGATCTCAACGCCGCCATCGACGCGGTGGTCGCCGACCCCGCGATCAAGGGCTGCGTCATCACCTCGGGCAAGGACAGCTTCTCGGCCGGCGCCGACCTGACCATGCTCGAGCGCTCGGGTAAGGCCTATGCGGCCAATGTGAAGGCCAAGGGCGAAGAGGCGGCCATGGTCGCGTTCTTCGAGGACAGCCGCTCGCTGTCGCTGATCCTGCGCAAGCTGGAGACCTGCGGCAAGCCCTTCGTGGCGGCGATCAACGGCATGTGCCTCGGCGGCGCCTTCGAGATCGCGCTGGCGAGCCATGCCCGCATCGCCTCGGACAATCCGAAGCTGCGCGTCGGCCTGCCGGAAGTGAAGGTCGGCCTGTTCCCGGGCGCCGGCGGCACCCAGCGCGTGCCGCGCATGACCGCGACCCAGGATGCCCTGCAGATGCTGCTGAAGGGCGACCAGCTGAAGGCCGACCGGGCCAAGGCCATGGGCCTGATCGACGATATCGTTCCCGCCGCCACCCTGGTTGAGGCCGCCAAGGCCCGGCTGAAGGCCGGCGTCGACCCGCAGAAGCCCTGGGACAAGCCGAAGTTCCGCCTGCCCTCCGGTCCGGTCTACTCGGCCGCCGGCATGATGACCTGGCCGCCGGCCAATGCCATCTACCGGCGCGAGACCTATGACAATTTCCCCGGCGCCCGCGCCATCATGCAGGTGGTCTATGAAGGCCTGCAGGTGCCGATGGACACCGCGCTGCGCATCGAATCGCGCCACTTCGCCCATGTCCTGCGCTCGCCGCAGGCCCAGGCGATGATCCGCTCGCTGTTCGTCTCGATGGGCGCGCTCGGCAAAGGCCTGCGCCGGCCGCAAGGTCTGCCGCCGGCCAAGCTCGGCACGGTCGGCGTGCTCGGCGCCGGCTTCATGGGCGCCAGCATCGCTTATGTGACCGCGCTCGCCGGCATGGACGTCGTCCTGCTCGACCGCGACGTGGAAAGCGCCGAGAAGGGCAAGGCCCATTCGCACAAGCTGGTCACCGACCAGATCAACAAGGGCCGCTCGACGTCCGCCGCGCGCGAGGCGCTGCTCGCCAAGATCAAGCCGACCGCCGACTATGCCGATCTCGCCGGTTGCGACCTGATCGTCGAGGCGGTGTTCGAGGATCCGGCGGTCAAGGCCGACGTGATCAAGAAGGCGGAAGCCGCGATCCGCCCGGACTGTATCTTCGCCTCCAACACCTCGACCTTGCCGATCACCGGGCTCGCCAAGAACTCGGTCCGCCCGGACCAGTTCATCGGCATTCATTTCTTCTCGCCGGTCGACAAGATGATGCTGGTCGAGACGATCATGGCCGAGAAGACCGGCGACCGGGCGCTCGCCACCGCGCTCGACTACGTCAAGGCGATCAAGAAGACGCCGATCGTGGTCAACGACACGCGCGGCTTCTACGTCAACCGCTGCGTCGGCAATTACATCAAGGAGGCCCACCTCCTGCTGATGGAAGGCGTGCCGCCGGCCATGATCGACAATCTCGCCAAGCAGGCGGGCATGCCGGTCGGGCCGCTCACCCTCAATGACGAGGTCGCCATCGATCTCGGCCTGAAGATCCTCAAGGCCACCAAGATCCAGGTCGGTGCCCAGGCGGTCGATCCGCAACAGGAAAAGCTCCTGACCTTCCTGGTCGAGAGCCAGGGCCGTGTCGGCAAGAAGGCCAAGAAGGGCTTCTACGACTATCCGGACACCGGCAAGAAGAGCATCTGGCCGGGCCTGAAGGAGTTCGTCGGCAAGCAGATCGCCGCCGAGGACGTCGACCGCCAGGAGGTCATTGACCGGCTGCTGGTGACAACCGCGCTCGAAGCCGCGCGCTGCGTCGAAGAGGGCGTGGTCACCGATCCGCGCGAGGCCGATGTCGGTTCGATCCTCGGTTTCGGCTTCGCGCCATGGTCGGGCGGCACCCTGTCCTATATCGACATGACCGGCACCAAGGCCTTCGTCGCCAAATGCGACGCGCTGGCCGCGAAGTTCGGCGACCGCTTCGCGCCGAACAAGCTCCTGCGCGAAATGGCGGCGAGCGGCGAGACCTTCTACGGCCGCATGGCGCAGAAGAAGGCGGCGGCCTGAGGCTCGGGCCGGCACTCGGATATCGGAAGCGGGCGGCCCTCGGGCCGCCCGTTTTCGTTTCCGATATCGCCAGGGTCCGATCCGCCGCGCGGGCCGGGGCATGGGCGATGAGCGGGGCGTTTCCTCGAAACACAGGATAATATCGATTGTAGGTGGACGGCATCACCAGAAAGCGGCAGTCTCGCGCGCCGTCGCGGTGAGGGAGCATGCTCCGGCGCCGGCGTCTTGAGCGTTGTCGGACGGCGACGTCCTTCCGGGGGGAGAGCAAAGGCGTGATCGGGATCGTCAGGATCGCCCTGCGGCGGCCCTATACTTTTGTCGTCTTGGCTCTGCTGATCCTGCTCCTCGGCCCTCTGGCGGCGAAGCGGACGCCGGTCGACATCTTTCCCGAGATCCGCATCCCGGTCATCGCGGTGATCTGGTCCTATACCGGCCTGCCGCCCGACCAGATGTCGTCGCGCGTGGCGACGCAGTTCCAGCGCGCGCTGACCACCACCGTCAACGACATCGAGCACATGGAGGCGACCTCCTATAACGGGCTCAGCATCGTCAAGGTGTTCTTCCAGAGCAATGTCGACATTCGCATCGCCAATGCGCAGGTGACGGCGATCTCGCAGACGCTGCTGCGCCAGTTGCCGCCGAACACCGGGCCGCCTCTGGTGATGGTCTACAATGCCTCGACCGTGCCGATCCTTCAGATCGCGCTGTCGGGCAGCGGCCTGTCGGAACAGGCGCTCGCCGATCTCGGCGTCAATGTCATCCGCACGCCCCTGGTCACGGTTCCGGGCGCCGCCATTCCGTTCCCCTATGGCGGCAAGACGCGCCAGATCCAGATCGATCTCGACCCATCGGCGATGCAGGCGCGCGGATTGTCCGGCCAGGACGTCGCCAATGCGCTGGCGGCGCAGAACCTGATCACGCCGGTCGGGTCGCAGAAGATCGGCGGGCTCGAATACGCGATCCAGCTCAACAACGCGCCGACGGCCTTCGAGGCGCTGGGCGACCTGCCGATCAAGAGCGTCAACGGCGCGATGGTCTATGTCCGCGACGTGGCGCAGGTGCGTGACGGCAATCCGCCGCAGCAGAACGTCGTGCATGTCGAGGGCAGCCGCTCGGTGCTCATGCAGGTGCTGAAGAACGGCAGCGTTTCGACGCTCGACATCATCGACGGCATCAAGACAAAGCTCGCCGAAATGCGGGCGGTGCTGCCGCCTAACCTGGACATCGCCCTGATCGGCGATCAGTCCCTGTTCGTGAAGGGCGCCATCTCCGGCGTGATCCACGAAGGCATCATCGCCGCGGCCCTGACCAGCCTGATGATCCTCATCTTTCTCGGCAGCTGGCGCTCCACCGTGATCATCGCGGTGTCGATCCCGCTGTCCATCCTGGGATCCATCGCGATCCTGTCGGCGCTGGGCGAAACCCTCAACATCATGACGCTGGGCGGGCTGGCGCTCGCCATCGGCATTCTGGTCGATGATGCGACCGTCACCATCGAGAACATCAACTGGCATCTCGAACAGGGCAAGGAGGTCGAGCCGGCCATCATGGACGGCGCGGCCCAGATCGTGACGCCGGCCTTCGTCTCTCTCTTGTGCATCTGCATCGTCTTCGTGCCGATGTTCTTCCTGGAGGGCGTGGCGCGCTTCCTGTTCGTGCCGATGGCGCTGGCGGTCATCTCGGCGATGGTCTGCTCTTTCGTCCTGTCGCGCACGCTCGTGCCGACCATGGCGAAATATCTGCTGCGCCCGCATGCGCCCCACACCGACATGCACGGGCTCGATGGGCCGCTGCCGCGCTCGCGCAATCCGCTGGTTCGCTTCCAGCGCGGCTTCGAGGCGCGGTTCGAGCGGATCCGGCTCGGCTATCGTGAACTGCTCGTCGGCGCGCTGGCGCATCGCCGGACATTCGTGAGCCTGTTCCTGCTGTTCGTGCTCGGCTCGTTCGCGCTCGTACCTTATCTCGGCCGCGACTTCTTCCCGACCGTCGACGCCGGCCAGATCCTGATGACGGCGCGCACCAAGGTCGGCACGCGGATCGAAGAAAGCGCCAACCAGTTCGCCGATATCCAGAAGGAAATCCGCCGGTTGATCCCGCCGTCCGAGATCGCCGCGATGGTCGACAATGTCGGGCTGCCGGTGTCGGGCATCAATCTCGCCTATAGCAGCACGGGTGCCATCGGTTCGCAGGACGGCTCCATCCAGATCAAGCTCAGCGAAGGCCATCGGCCGACCGCCGACCATGTCCGGCTGCTGCGCGAGGAACTGCCGAAGCGCTTTCCCAGCGTCACCTTCGCCTTCCTGCCCGCCGACATCATCAGCCAGATCCTGAATTTCGGCGCGCCCGCGCCGATCGACGTTCAGATCCGCGGGCCCAACCTCGCCGCCAACTTCGCCCATGCGCAGGACATCCTGCGCAAGCTGCGATACGTCCCCGGCCTTGTCGACGCCCGCATCCAGCAATCGCTGGCGGGGCCGAGCTTCAATGTCGATGTCGATCGCACGCGGGCCCAATATGTCGGGCTGACGACGCGTGACGTGACCAATTCCATGGTCGTCAGCCTTGCCGGATCGAGCCAGGTGGCGCCGACCTTCTGGCTCAACCTGGACAACAACGTCTCCTATCCGATCGTGATGCAGACGCCGCAATACCAGCTGGATTCGCTGAACGCGCTCAGGAGCATGCCGATCACCGCCCCGGGGGTCACCACCCCGCAGACGCTGGGCGCGATCGCCGACATCAGCCGCTCCGCGCGCGCCGCCGTGGTATCGCAATACAATATCCAGCCGATGATCCAGATCTTCGCCACCACCCAGGGCCGGGATCTCGGGGCGGTGGCGGCCGACGTGCAGAAGGTGATCGACGAGACGGCCGCGGGCCGGCCGCGCGGCGCGCAGGTCTATCTGCTCGGCCAGGTGAAATCCATGGACAGCGCCTTTTCCGGCCTGCTCTTCGGGCTGCTCGGCGCGGTCGTGCTGATCTACCTGCTGATCGTGGTCAATTTCCAATCCTGGAGCGATCCGTTCGTCATCATTTCCGCGCTTCCCGCTGCCCTTGCCGGCATCGTCTGGATGCTGTTCGCGACCGAGACGACGCTGTCCGTGCCGGCCCTGACCGGCGCCATCATGTGCATGGGCGTCGCCACCGCCAACAGCGTGCTGGTGATCAGTTTCGCGCGGGAAAGGCTGGAGGAGCTGGGCGATGCCACGGCCGCCGCGCTCGATGCCGGCTTCGTCCGCTTCCGGCCGGTGCTGATGACCGCCCTGGCCATGATCATCGGCATGGCGCCGATGGCGTTGGGCATGGGCGACGGCGGCGAGCAGAACGCGCCGCTCGGGCGGGCCGTCATCGGCGGCCTGGTCTTCGCCACCGTGGCAACTCTCATTTTCGTTCCCGTGGTATTCAGCATGGTTCACGCTCAGGATCGGCGGCAGTCCGCTGGCACAGTTGGAGACTTGCATGTCGCAACCTGACATGCCGCACGCTACGCGCGCCCCGGCCGAAGCCGCCGCCCCGGTCCTGTCGCGACGGATGTTGCGCCTTTCCGCGCTGCTGATCGCGGGATTGGCCGCCGCCGCCGTCGGGCTAGGGATCAACACGCGCAAGACCGCCGATGCGCGGCTGAACGCCTGGACGGAGAGCCAGGCCGTTCCCTATGTCTCGGTGATTGCACCGGACGCCAAGGTCCGGCGCATCTCGATCGATCTGCCGGGGCGGCTGGAAGCCTATTCCCAGGCGCAGCTCTTCGCGCGCGTCAGCGGCTATCTGAAGGACCGCCATGTCGACATGGGAGCCTCGGTGAAGGCAGGGCAATTGCTCGCCGAGATCGACGCGCCCGATCTCGACCAGCAGATCATGCAGGCGGTTGCCGATCTGGCGAGCGCCGAGGCCAATGTCGAGCTGGCCCGCACGACGCTGGAGCGCGCCCAGTCGCTCATCAGGTCCGGTGCCGTCGCGCAGCAGACCCTGGAGCAGCGGCAGGCTGATTTCTCCAACAGGCGGGGCCTGGTCCGGTCGGCCCAGGCCAATCTCGATCGTCTGCGCGTGCTGGAGAAGTACAAGCAGATCACCGCTCCGTTCGACGGCATCGTCACATCCCGCACCACCGATGTCGGCGCGCTCATCAATGCGGGCTCCGGCGCCGGGCCGGCGCTGTTCGTCCTCTCGGACACCTCGAAGCTGCGTGTCTATGTCAACGTGCCGCAGAACTATGTCCCGAGCATCCAGATCGGCACCAAGGCCGAGATCAGGATGCCGGAATACCCGGCCCGCACCTTTACCGCGACCGTCGAGGCCTCGAGCCAGGCCGTCGACGGCGCATCCGGCACGACGCGCATGCAGCTCGTGGTCGAGAACGGCCGCAACGAGCTGATGACAGGCGCCTTCGCCAATGTGCGGCTTATCCTGCCGCAGCCCGAAACGACACTTTCGGTTCCGGCAAGCGCCTTGATCTTCGGTCAGGACGGCTTGCGCATCGCCGTCGTCGGCGCGGACGAGCGGATCAGCCTGAAGCCGGTCACCATCGCCCGCGACCATGGCCGGGAGGTCGAAATCGGCACCGGCATCACCGCGGGCGAGCGCGTGGTCGACAGCCCGCCCGACGGAATCGCCGACGGCGACAAGGTGCGGGTTACGCGGCAATAAGAAGCCGGCAACAGGAAAAGACGATTGTCGGCTCCCACGGGCGGGCCTGTTCGCCTGACGGTCCTCCACGCGCCCCTGATCGGAGCGAGAGCGGATCCTCGGCCGTAACGGGACCGGTGCCGGGCCCCTCGCTCCGTTGCAGGGACCGGAGGCGCTCAACCGGACGATGGTCCCTGGCCTCGGGCGTCCAGGCATGCCGGCCGGTGCCTTCAGGACCGGCGTCGCGGTCGCCGAGGACCATCTGCCCGTCCGCTGTGACAGTTTTGCACAGGCCCGGGCCTTTTGGCGCAGCGGATCTGCCCCCTGCCGCCGTTGCACCACAAGAATACGTGTGCTAACGGACACGCGACTTCGGGGGGCAGGCGCGTCAGTGCATTCTCTCCAGGTATCAATTCCCCAGTCGAGCCAAGGGTTTGCGGCTGTCACACGCGAGTGCGGCCGAAGGTCTGAACGAAATGGCTCGACGCCGAGCGCGAGAGACACGCGGTGGCCGTCGAAGATAAGACCGTTTCGGGCATGGCAGGGCGTTACGCCTCCGCCCTTTTTGAATTGGCGACCGAGGCAGGTCAGATCGATGCGGTTGCCGCCGATCTCGCCCGCTTCAAGGCGCTCCTGGACGGCTCGGACGACCTGAGCCGGCTGGTCAAGAGCCCGGTCTTCTCGGCCGAAGACCAGGTCAAGGCGGTCACCGCCATTCTCGACCAGGCCAAGATCGGCGGCCTCGCCGGCAATCTCGTCAAGGTGGTCGCCGCCAACCGGCGCCTGTTCGCCGTCGAAGGCATCATTCGCGGCTTTTCCGCGCTGGTCGCCCAGGCCCGCGGCGAAGTGACCGCCGAAGTGACGGTCGCAGAAGACCTCTCCGCCGCCAACGCCAAGACGCTCACCGAAGCGCTCAAGGACGTTCTCGGCAAAGAACCCAAGATCGAAGTGAAAGTGGACCCGGCCATCCTCGGCGGGCTGATCGTCAAGGTCGGTTCGCGGATGATCGACACCTCGCTCCGCACCAAGCTCAACACCATTAAAAACGCCATGAAAGAGGTCGGCTGATGGACATCCGCGCCGCTGAGATTTCTGCGATCCTCAAGGACCAGATCAAGAACTTCGGCCAAGAGGCGGAAGTCTCCGAAGTCGGCCAGGTGCTGTCCGTCGGTGACGGTATCGCCCGCGTCTACGGCCTCGACAACGTCCAGGCCGGCGAAATGGTCGAGTTCGACAACGGCATTCGCGGCATGGCGCTGAACCTCGAGGTCGACAATGTCGGCATCGTGCTGTTCGGCAACGACCGTGACATCAAGGAAGGCGACACGGTCAAGCGGACCGGCGCCATCGTCGACGTTCCCGTCGGCAAGGGCCTGCTCGGCCGCGTCGTCGACGCGCTGGGCAACCCGATCGACGGCAAGGGTCCGATCGTCGCCGACAAGCGCGCCCGCGTCGACGTCAAGGCGCCCGGCATCATCCCGCGCAAGTCGGTGCACGAGCCGATGGCGACCGGCCTGAAGTCGATCGACGCGCTGATCCCGATCGGCCGCGGCCAGCGCGAGCTGATCATCGGCGACCGTCAGACCGGCAAGACCGCGATCGCGCTCGACACCATCCTCAACCAGAAGCCGCTGAACCAGGGCACGGACGAGAGCGCCAAGCTCTATTGCGTCTATGTCGCCGTCGGCCAGAAGCGCTCCACGGTCGCCCAGTTCGTCAAGGCTCTCGAAGAGAACGGCGCGCTCGAATATTCGATCGTCATCGCCGCCACCGCTTCCGACCCGGCCCCGATGCAGTTCCTGGCACCGTTCTCCGGCTGCGCCATGGGCGAGTTCTTCCGCGACAACGGCATGCACGCCGTCATCATCTATGACGATCTGTCGAAGCAGGCCGTGTCCTATCGCCAGATGTCGCTGCTGCTGCGCCGCCCGCCGGGCCGCGAAGCCTATCCGGGCGACGTGTTCTATCTCCACTCCCGCCTGCTCGAGCGCGCCGCCAAGATGGGCGACGACGCCGGCAAGGGCTCGCTGACGGCGCTGCCGATCATCGAAACCCAGGCCAACGACGTGTCGGCCTATATCCCGACCAACGTGATCTCGATCACCGACGGCCAGATCTTCCTCGAGACCGACCTGTTCTTCCAGGGCATCCGCCCGGCGGTGAACGTCGGCCTGTCGGTGTCGCGCGTCGGTTCCTCGGCGCAGACCAAGGCGATGAAGAAGGTCGCCGGCAAGATCAAGGGCGAGCTCGCCCAGTATCGCGAAATGGCCGCCTTCGCCCAGTTCGGCTCGGATCTCGACGCCACCACCCAGCGCCTCCTGAACCGCGGCGCGCGTCTGACCGAGCTCCTGAAGCAGAGCCAGTATTCGCCGCTGAAGATGGAAGAGCAGGTCTGCGTGATCTGGGCCGGCACCAACGGCTATCTCGACAAGCTGCCGCTCAACCGCGTCAAGGCTTTCGAGGACGGCCTGCTGGCCAAGCTGCACGCCGACGGCGCCATTCTCGAAGCGATCCGCACCTCCAAGGATCTCTCGGACGACACGGCCGGCAAGCTGAAGTCGCTGGTCGAGGGTTTCGCGGCTTCCTTCGCCTGACCAGGGGCCCATGAGCTACATCACCAACAGTCTGGGACCAGGCGAGACGGTCGTGCACGAAGCCACGATCCACTGGATCGCCTATTTCTGGCCGGGGGTGACCGTGCTCGCGGGCCTTGGCGCCGCCATTCTGCTGCCGCCCTACGGGGCGGTGGTCCTGGCGCTGGGAGCCGTCTGGCTGCTCGGCGCCTGGATCCTGACCCGCTCGACGGAACTGGCGGTGACTTCGCGCAAGGTGGTGGCGAAATGGGGCCTCATCGCCCGGTCCACCATCGAACAGCGGCTCGAGAAGGTCGATTCGATTTCGGTCGATCAGACCTTCTGGGGCCGCATCCTGAATTTCGGGCACGTGACGATTCACGGCACGGGCATCAATGCCACGCCCATCAAAAGAATTGCTGATCCGCTGACCTTCCGCCGCAAGGTGGAGCAGGCCATCGAAGCCAGAAGGGACGTCGGCTGATGCCGAGCTTGAAGGATCTGAGAAACCGCATCGCCTCGGTCAAGGCGACGCAGAAGATCACCAAGGCCATGCAGATGGTGGCCGCGGCGAAGCTGAAGCGTGCGCAGAACGCGGCTGAGGCGGCCCGCCCCTATGCCGAGAAGATGGAAGCGGTTCTCGCCAACCTGACCGGTTCGGTGGCCGGCGCCGACGCGCCGCTGCTGTTGACCGGCACCGGCAAGGCGGACGTGCATCTGCTGCTGGTCTGCACCGCCGAGCGCGGCCTGTGCGGCGCCTTCAACTCCTCGATCGTGCGTCTCGCCCGTGAAAAGGCACTGGCGCTGCAGGCCGAGGGCAAGACCGTCAAGTTCCTCTGCGTCGGCCGCAAGGGTTACGACCTGATCCGCCGCCAGTTCGAGAAGCAGATCGTCGGCTTCATCGAATTCCGCGCGATCAAGCAGTTGTCCTACGCCCAGGCCGAGCAGGTCGGCCGCGAACTGCTCAAGCTGTTCGAAGCCGGCGAGTTCGACGTCGCGACCCTGTTCTTCTCCAAGTTCAAGTCGGTGATTTCGCAGATCCCGACCGCCAGCCAGCTCATCCCGGCGCAGGTGTCGGGCGATGCCGGCGGTGCCAAGACGCCTTACGAGTTCGAGCCCGGCGAGGGCGAGATCCTGGCCGACCTGCTGCCGCGCAACATCACGGTGCAGATCTTCAAGGCCATCCTGGAAAACGCCGCGTCCGAGCAGGGTGCCCGCATGTCCTCGATGGACAGCGCGACCCGCAACGCCGGCGAGATGATCAAGAAGCAGACGCTCAAGTACAACCGTGCGCGTCAGGCGATGATCACCAAGGAACTCATTGAAATCATCTCGGGCGCCGAGGCGCTCTGAAGCCCCATTAGATCGAGGACCGTATCATGGCGAAGAAAGCGACGAGCGCGAAGGCCGCTCAGGCGGCAGGCAGTGTGGGCCGGATCACCCAGGTCATCGGCGCCGTTGTCGACGTTCAGTTCGACGACAATCTGCCGCAGATCCTGAACGCGCTGGAAACCACCAACAACGGCAACCGCATGGTGCTGGAAGTGGCCCAGCACCTCGGTGAGAACACCGTGCGCTGCATCGCCATGGACACGTCCGAGGGTCTGGTGCGCGGCCAGGAAGTGACCGACACCGGTCTGCCGATCGCCGTGCCGGTCGGCGCCGAGACGCTCGGCCGCATTCTCAACGTCATCGGCGAGCCGATCGATGAGGCCGGCCCGGTCAAGACGACGCGCACCCGCGCCATCCACCAGCCGGCTCCGTCCTTCGCCGAGCAGTCGACCGAAGCGGAAATCCTCGTCACCGGCATCAAGGTCGTCGACCTCCTGGCTCCCTATGCCAAGGGCGGCAAGATCGGCCTGTTCGGCGGCGCCGGCGTGGGCAAGACCGTGCTCATCCAGGAACTGATCAACAACGTCGCCAAGGCCCACGGCGGCTATTCGGTGTTCGCCGGCGTCGGCGAGCGCACCCGTGAAGGCAACGATCTCTATCACGAGTTCATCGAATCCGGCGTGAACAAGAAGGGCGGCGGCGAAGGCTCCAAGTGCGCCCTGGTGTTCGGCCAGATGAACGAGCCTCCGGGCGCCCGCGCCCGCGTCGCGCTCTCCGGCTTGACCATCGCCGAAGACTTCCGCGACCAGGGCCAGGACGTGCTGTTCTTCGTCGACAACATCTTCCGCTTCACCCAGGCGGGTTCGGAAGTGTCGGCTCTGCTCGGCCGTATCCCTTCGGCGGTGGGCTATCAGCCGACGCTCGCCACCGACATGGGCGCGCTGCAGGAGCGCATCACCACCACCCAGAAGGGCTCGATCACCTCGGTGCAGGCGATCTACGTGCCGGCCGACGACTTGACCGATCCGGCGCCCGCCACCTCCTTCGCTCACTTGGACGCGACCACCGTGCTCAACCGCTCGATCGCGGAAAAGGGCATCTATCCGGCGGTCGATCCGCTCGACTCGACCTCGCGCATGCTCGACGCCCGCGTCATCGGCGAGGAGCACTACCAGGTCGCCCGTAAGGTTCAGCAGACCCTGCAGCGCTACAAGTCGCTGCAGGACATCATCGCGATCCTCGGCATGGACGAGCTGTCGGAAGAGGACAAGCTGACGGTGGCCCGCGCCCGCAAGGTCGAGCGCTTCCTGTCGCAGCCGTTCCACGTCGCCGAAGTGTTCACCGGCGCGCCGGGCAAGTTCGTCGACCTGAAGGACACCATCAAGGGCTTCGGCGATCTCTGCGACGGCAAGTACGACTACCTGCCGGAAGCCGCCTTCTACATGGTCGGCACCATCGAAGAGGCGGTCGAGAAGGGCCGCAAGCTCGCCGCGGAAGCGGCCTGATCAGGCAATCCAAGGGAACCGCGTTCATGACGACCTTCACATTCGAACTGGTCAGCCCTGAGCGGCAGCTCTTCTCAGGCGCGGTCGAGCAGGTCGTCGTGCCGGGCTCGGACGGCGAATTCGGCGTGCTGGCCCACCACGCGCCCTTCGTCTCGTCGCTGCGTCCGGGCATCCTGACGATCCACGGCGACGGCCAGCCGAAGCGCCTCTATGTGCGCGGCGGTTTCGCCGAAGTCGCCGACGGCACCCTGACCGTGCTGGCCGAGACCGCCACCGCGGTCGAGGATCTGCGCGCCGATCAGATCGACGCCGAGATCAAGGAAGCCCAGGAAGACCTGACCGACGCCAAGGATGACGCCGCGCGCGCCAAGGCGGCCGAGAAGCTCGACCAGCTGAACAGCGTCAAGGCGGTGCTCGCCACGGCCAAGTCGACCCACTGATCGGCTGTCGACCCAAACGGATCTGGAAAAGGCCGCCCCGGGGGGCGGCCTTTTTCGTGAGCGGCGATATGATGCGGGTTGTGAGTCGGGCACGCCTCGCAGTCCATCGGAGATCTGCGTCACGGTCGGGCGCACCGGGCGGAGCGACCGTTTCGATTGGAAACGCGATGCTTTAGCCCGGCAGCTCGCCTGCCTTGATCCGCTTCACGCCGGCCGATGTCATGTCGGTCCACGCCTTGGCGAGCGAGCCGTTGAGGTCGATCGCCCGGCAGGCCTCATCGACGACGAAGGTCTGCAGGCCGGCCCTGGCGGCATCCTGGGCGGTCCAGCTGACGCAGAAATCGGTGGCCAGGCCGACCACCACGGCGCGCGTGATGCCGCGCTCCCTCAGGTAGCCGCCGAGCCCGGTGACGGTCTTGCGATCCGCCTCCTGGAAGCCGGAATAGCTGTCGACCTCGCGGCGATAGCCCTTGCGCACGATGGTCTGGGCATGGGGCAGGTCGAGGTCGTCGTGGAACTCGGCGCCCTCGGTGTTCCAGATGCAGTGGTCGGGCCACAGGACCTGTGGCCCGTAAGGCATCTGGATCACCTCGAAGGGCTGTTTACCCGGGTGGCTCGAGGCAAAGGATGAATGCCCGGCCGGATGCCAGTCCTGGGTCATCACGACATTCTGGAACTTCGCGCCCAGGGCGTTGATGATCGGGACGACCTCGTCGCCCTTCTGCACGGCGAGCTTGCCGCCCGGACAGAAGTCGTTCTGCACATCGACGACGATGAGCGCGGTCAGGGCGTCGATCACGGGCTTCTCCTGCGCTTTCGAAGGCCGGGTCACCCCGGCCGCGGTCAGAAGCGTCGCGCCGGCGATGATGGCCCGGCGGTCGATCGCGAATGGCCTGTCCATGATGACCTCCCGGCATCGCCTGGTGAAGTCCGGAAGGCTAATCCTCCTGTCCGACGGCGCGATGCGGAGGAACCCTTAGACGGGGGCGATTCGAGCCCGACCCTGCCGGCATGATCCCGCCGTGAAATGCGCCGGATTGAAGTTTAGGGCCGTTCGACGTCGACGAAGGGCAGGATGCCGCTGAACCGTCTCAGCGCGCTCTGCAGGATCGCCGCGATTTCCGGGATGCGGTCGCGGCAGCGGAACATCGGACCGGCGACCACGAGCGACAGGCGCCGCGCCGGCAAGGGCAGCGGCACCGCGACGCCGGCGAGGTCGGGGCTGTAATCGGCAAGGCTCTGGTGCCAGCCGCGCTCGGCGGAGCGCCGCAACTCGGCCTCGACCGCCTCGATGCCGGTTGGAGTGGTCGGCGAATATTGCTGGAACACGATCTTGCGATAGACCTGATCGCGTTCCTCCCGGGAATATTGCGCCAGGATGGCCCGGCCGGTCGAGCTCGCATGGATCGGCAGCCGGTGGCCGACGGTCGCGAAATAGCGGATGGGTGATGCCGATTCCTCGACATCGATGAACACGGCCGAGATCCCGGCGGGGGCGCCGATGGCGGTCGTCTCGCCGGTCTCGGCGGCGACCTCGGCCATCAGCGTGTGAACCGCCTCCGGCAGGGGTTCGGCCGCCGCAATCGTCTGGGCCAGCGCCAGCCAGCGCGGGCTCGGGTAATAGCGGCCGCGGCTCGCCGGCTCGTAGAGAAAGCCCTTGTCGGTCAGGGTGCCCAGCAGGTTGAACGTGCTCGAGCGCGGCCAGCCGAGATCGTCGGCGACCTCGGACAAGGTCGCCGGCTTCTTTCGCTTGGCGAAATATTCCAGGATCTCCAGCACATTGGCCGCTTGTCTGACGAACATGGCAGTCTCAGCCCTTCACGATGACGCGGAAACGGTGGGCGGCATCATGGCCTCCGTTCCGACGACACGAGCCGCTCGGCAGCGCGCAAATGCGGCCTGTCTATCATCTTTCCGTCGATTCTGAGTACCCCGGAGCCGGGCGCGACGGCAAAGGCGTCGATGATCCGTTTGGCCCAGGCGAGCTCGGCCGGGCCCGGCGAGAACGCCCCGTTGACGGCGTCGACATGGGCCGGATGGATCACCGCCTTGGCCAGGAAGCCGTCGCGCCGGGCCATCCGCGCCTCCGTCTCCACCCGGCCGATGTCGCCGATATCGGTCGAGACCGTATCGACTGCGACGGTGCCGGCGGCGGCCGCCGCCATCAGGCACAGATTGCGCGCCATCTGGAAGGGCGCGTGATAGCCGCCGGCATCGCCGTTCTCGGTCGCGCCCACCGAGGCCGCGAGGTCCTCCGCTCCCCACATCAGGCCGGCGAGCCGGGGAAAGCCTTCGCGATAGGAACCGAGGCCGAACAGTGACGCCGCTGTTTCCGTGACGATGCCGAGGATGCGGGTGGCGCCGACGGCCCGGCCGGATGCCGCCTCGAAGGCGTCGAGATAGTGCGACAGGCGCCTGACGTCGTCACCCGCCGCGCATTTCGGCAGCACGATGCCGTCGGGCCGCGCCGGCATCACCGCCGCGAGATCGGCGAGCGTCAGGCCGGTGTCGAGCGCATTGACGCGCACATAGAGCTGCTGGCGATCGCGATCGGCCTCCAGCATGGTGCGGGCGATGCCGCGCGCGGCCTCCTTGCCGTCGAGGCCGACGGAATCCTCGAGGTCGATGATCAGCGCGTCGGCGGCGGTCTGGCGTGCCCGCGCGAACTTGCGCGCGCTGTCGCCGGGGACGAAGAGCAGCGAACGCATCAGGCCGCCGCCTTCTGGCGGTGCATCATCGCCATGCGCCGGCAGCTCGCGACGATCTCGTTGTTCTGGTTGGTGCAGGTATGTTCGAATTCGACCAGGCCGACATCCGGCCGCGATTTGCTCGGCCGCGTCGACAGCACCTTGGTATGGGCCTTCAGCGTGTCGCCGTGGAACACCGGGCGCGGAAAGTTGACGTCGTTCATGCCGAGATTGGCGACCGTCGTGCCGAGCGTCAGGTCATGGACGGTCATGCCAATCATGATGCCGAGCGTGAACAGCGAGTTGAAGATGCGCTGGCCGAACTCGGTCTTGGCGGAAAAATGCGCGTCGATATGCAGTGGCTGCGGGTTCATCGACAACAGGCTGAACAGCGTGTTGTCCATCTCGGTGACGGTGCGGGTCAGCGCGTGATCGAAGGTGGCGCCCACCTCGAACTGCTCGAAGTAAAGTCCGGCCATCTCATGTCTCCTTCTGCGGTGGCGTGCCGGGGGCGGCCTCGCGGACCACTCCTGATGCCACCAGGCTGTCGATGCGGGTCTGGTCGATGCCCCAACGGGCGAGCGCCGAACGGCTGCTTTGCCCGGGCGCTTCCGGCGGTGCCGGCAGTGGCGCGGGCGTCCGTTCGAAGCGTGGCGCGGGGGCCGGCTGGCTGATGCCACCGACCGTGATGAAAGTGTCGCGGGCCTGGTTGTGCGGATGGGCCTTGGCTTCCGCCATCGACAGGACCGGCGCGAAACAGGCGTCCGTGCCCTCGAGCAGGGTGCACCAATCGGCTCGGTTCCTGGCCTTGAAGGTCTCGGCGAGGAGCTGCCGGGCCGCCGGCCAGTTGCCGGGCCGGGCGACATCCGGGAAGGTTCCAGGATCGAGGCCGATGCGCTGGAGCAGTTCGGTGCGGAATTTCGGCTCGATCGGCGCGATCGAGACCCAGCCGCCATCGGCGCATTGATAGACCTCGTAATGCGGCGCGCCGGAATCAAGCAGGTTGCCGCCGCGCGGCGCGCCGTGCAGGCCGGCGGCGGCCAGGCCGTAGAGGCTGGTCAGCAACGTCGCCGCGCCGTCGCTGACCGCGGCGTCGACCACCTGGCCGCGGCCGGAACCGCGTGCTTCGAGCAGCGCCGCGACCACGCCGAAGGCGAGCATCATCGCACCGCCGCCGAAATCGCCGACCAGGTTGAGCGGCGGCGTCGGCGGAGCGCCGGCCCGGCCGACGGCGCCGAGCACGCCCGCGATGGCGATATAGTTGAGGTCGTGGCCGGCGGCGGCGGCGAGCGGCCCGGACTGGCCCCAGCCGCTGAGCCGGCCATAGACCAGCCGCTGATTGCGGGCGAAGCTCGCCTCGGGGCCGAGGCCCAGCCGCTCCATGGTTCCCGGCCGGAAACCTTCGATCAAGGCATCGGCGCCGGCGATCAGGTCGAGCGCGCAGGTGATGCCGGCTTCGCTCTTCAGGTCGATCGCCACCGACGCGCGGCCGCGATTGGTAAAGTCGTAACGCGTCGGCCTGGCGATCCCGAGGCCGCTCGGCTCCGGCCGGTCGATACGAATGACGTCGGCGCCCTGGTCGGCCAGCATCATGGCGCACATCGGCAAGGGGCCGATGCCGGCGAACTCGACCACTTTCAGGCCCGCGAGCGGGCCGCCCCGTCGATCGGTCACGGCGGATCTCCTCCGGTTCGGGCGGCGGTCGCGCCGCCCGGGCCTCGTGTCAGTAGGATTTCGGCAGGCCGAGAACCCGCTCGGCGATGAAGCTCAGGACCAGTTGCGGGCTGATCGGCGCGATCCGCGGGATCATCACCTCGCGCAGGTAGCGCTCGACGTGGAACTCCTTGGCATAGCCGAAGCCGCCATGGGTCATGATCGCCTGCTGGCAGGCGTCGAAGCCTGCCTCGCCGGCAAGATATTTCGCCGCATTGGCGGAAGCACCGCAGGGCTGGCCGGTGTCATATTCCCAGGCCGCCTTCATGATCATCAGGCGGGCCGCCTCCAGCTCCATCCAGTTCTTGGCGAGCGGATGCTGGATCGCCTGGTTCTGGCCGATCGGCCGGTTGAAGACGATGCGCTCCTTGGCATAGGCGGTCGCCCGCTCCAGGGCGAGCCGGCCCAAGCCCACCGCCTCGGCGGCGATCAGGATGCGCTCGGGGTTCATGCCGTGCAGGATATATTCGAAGCCGCGGCCTTCCTCGCCGATGCGATCCTCGACCGGCACTTCCAGACCTTCGATGAACAGCTCGTTGGAATCGATCGCCTTGCGGCCCATCTTGTCGATCTCATGCACCCTGATCTTCGATCGGTCGAAGGTCGTGCAGAACAGCGACAGGCCGAAGGTCGGCTTGGTCACCTCTTCGAGCGGCGTGGTGCGGGCGAGCAGCAGCATGCGGTCGGCGACCTGGGCGGTCGAGATCCAGACCTTCTGGCCGTCGACGACATAGCGGTCGCCCTTGCGCACAGCGCGGGTCTTGAGCTGGGTCGTGTTGAGCCCGGTATTCGGCTCGGTCACGGCGAAACAGGTCTTTTCCTTGCCCTGCACCATCGGCGGCAGGATGCGCCGCTTCTGCTCCTCGGTGCCGAACACGACCACCGGGTTCAGGCCGAAGACGTTGATGTGGACCGCCGAGGCGCCGGACATGCCGGCTCCCGATTCGGCGATGGCCTGCATCATGACAGCGGCTTCGGCGACGCCCAGGCCCGAACCGCCATAGGCCTCGGGAATGCAGATGCCGAGCCAGCCATCCGCCGCCAGCGCCTGGAAGAAGTCGTTGGGGAAGCCGCCATGCTTGTCGAGCTTCAGCCAGTAGTCGTCGTTGAACCGGGAGCAGATGCCGGCGACCGCGTCGCGAATCGCCTGCTGCTCGCGCGAGAGCGCGAAATCCATCGGGGAAAACTCCGTTTGGTCCTGTGCCGTCAGGGTGTGGAAGATGAAACCGGGGGTGGCGTCTTGACGATGCCGTCATCGATCATCCGGGCGATGGTCGCCGCATCGTAGCCGGCCTCGGCGAGGATCTCGGCGCCGTGCTCGCCCTGCCGCGGAGCGAGGCTGCGGATCTCGGCCGGCGTTTCCGACCATTGCGCCGGCATCCGCATGCTGCGCACGCGGCCTTCGGTCGGGTGGTCCACCATCTGGAAGAACGCGGTGGCGACCAGGTGCGGATCGTCGAGCACGCTCTCGAAGTCGTGCATCGGCATGGCCGGCACGTCGGCCCGCTTGAGCAAGGCCAGCCATTCCGCCGTCGTCCGGGTCTCGAACAGCCGCGCCAGCTCGCCATAGACGAAATCGATATGGGTCATCCGGTTGGCGAAGCCGGCAAAGCGCGGGTCGCGCTCCGGCAGGTCCGACATGCCGAGCTCGGCGAGGAAGTTCTTCCAGTGCTTGTCGTTATAGACCAGCGCGCAGACATAGCCGTCCTGCGTCTTGTAGGGCCGGCGCTGCGGCGAGAGCTGGCGCGAGTAGCCGCCGCGGTCGAGCGGCGGATCGAAGGTCAGCCCGCCGAGATGATCGCCGAGCACGAAGCCGACCATGGTCTCGAACATGGGGATGTCGACCTTCTGGCCGCGGCCGCTGCGCTCGCGGCGCACCAGCGTCGCGCAAATGGCGCCGACCGCCGTCAGTCCGACGATGCGATCGGCTATGGCGCTCGGCACGTAGCGCGGGGTGCCGTCGCCCGACATGGCGATCAGCGACGACATGGTCGAGCCGCCCTGGATCAGGTCGTCATAGGCGGGGTCGTCGGCATAAGGGCCGTCCTGGCCGAAGCCGAAGACGCCGGCATAGACGATGCGTGGATTGACCGCCGCGACCGATTCATAGTCGAGCCCGAGCCGGGCCATCGCTTTGGGCCGGACATTGTACATCAGGACGTCGGCGTCGCTGACCAGGCGCTTCAGCGCTTCCAGTCCCTCGGGCCGTTTCAGGTCGAGGCAGACGCTGCGCTTGTTCCTGTTGGCATTGAGGTAGATCGGTCCCATGCCGGCATTGCGCCACGGGCCGATCTGGCGGGTAACGTCACCCTCGGGGGCCTCGACCTTGATCACGTCGGCGCCCATGTCCGCCAGCATCTGGCTGGCATAGGGGCCCATGAGGACCGAGGTCATGTCGACGATCTTTAGCCCGGCGATCGGACCCATTCGATTTTTCCCGTCCTGATGTGGCGCGGTCGGGTCGGTTCCCGACATCGTCGCCAATGGGCTTAAGATAATTCACGATCGTAGGCAACATAATCCACGATCGTGAATAACGCGACAAATCCAATCGATATCATCCATTCGGCGGATGGCCCGCTGCTCACGCTTTGGCGTGTGCGTTGCGGTATCGTGTTGGGCCATAAGATCAATATTTCGCTGCATCGCACAGTTCGGCCTCTGCCGAATAGCATCGCCCAGGCGATGCGGGTGAGCAATGCGTTGACAGTGTGATGCAGGTATGGGCATCAATAATTCCAGTATATGAATTATTGATGCCGCCCATGGAGCGCGGCAGTGCATGCGTGGGGGATGGCGGTGGCGCTGGCGGAATACGGAAAACTGTTCATCGGCGGACAATGGGTGGCGCCCCTCGACGGCGAGATCGTCGAGACCATCGATCCTTCCACCGGCAGGCCATGGGCGCGGGTCGCCTTCGGCGGCGTCAAGGACATGGACCGCGCCGTGGCGGCCGCGCGCGAGGCCTTCGAGGGGCCGTGGCGGCGCATGCCGGGTTATGAGCGCGCGGTGCTGCTGCGCCGCTTCGCCGATCTCTACGAACAGCGCGCGGCCGAGATGGCGGTGCTGGAATCGCGCGACACCGGCCGTCCGATCCGCGAGACTCGCCCGGATCTCGGCGCCCATCACCGCTGGTATCACTGGTTCGCTTCGCTCGCCGACAAGATCGACGGCCGCACCATTCCCATGGAGCCGGCGGTGCACGCCTATACCGAGCGGCGCCCGGTCGGCGTCGTCGGCGCGATCACCCCGTGGAACGCGCCGATGCTCACCACCGCCTGGAAGGTCGGGCCGGCGCTGGCGGCCGGCTGCACGGTGGTGCTGAAGCCCGCCGAGCATACGCCGGTCACGGCCTACGAGCTGGCGGCGATCGCCGAGGCCGCCGGCCTGCCGCCGGGCGTGCTCAATGTCGTGCCGGGTTATGGCCATACGGTCGGCGCCCATCTGGTGGCCCATCCCGGCGTCGACAAGATCGGCTTCACCGGTGAAGGCCGCACCGCCCAGGACATCCTGCGCACCGGTGCCGCGACGCTGAAACGCTTCTCCTTCGAGCTCGGCGGCAAGTCGCCCCACATCATCTTCGAGGATGCCGATATCGAGCAGGCGCTGAACGCCGCGACCTCGTCGGCCTGGGTGGTCTGCGGCCAGAGCTGCGCGCTCGGCTCGCGTGTGCTGGTCCAGCGCTCGATCTATGACCGGGTGGTCGACGAATTCATGCGCCGGGCCGCCCGTGTCCGCGTCGGCATGCCGCTCGACGAAGCGACCCATATGGGCCCGCAGGCCCATGGCGAGCAGCTTACCAAGACCTTGTCCTATGTCGCGATCGGCCAGGCCGAGGGCGCCCAATTGGTGGCCGGCGGCAGGCGCATCGAGACCGGCGAATTCGGCGCCGGCTTTTTCGTCCAGCCGACCGTCTTCGCCGGCGTGAACAACCAGATGCGCATCGCCCGGGAGGAGATTTTCGGCCCGGTGGCCTCGCTCATTCCGTTCGAGGACGAGGACGAGGCCGTCGCCATCGCCAACGACACCCGCTACGGCCTCACCGCCGGCCTGTGGAGCCGCGACAGCGCCCGCGCCCATCGGGTCGCAGCCCGCATCGATGCCGGCATGGTCTGGGTCAACACCTATCGCTACATCCGCTGGTCGACGCCCTATGGCGGCATGAAGGCAAGCGGCTGGGGCCGCGAGAACGGCATCGAGGCGCTCGACAGCTATCTCGACACCCGCACCACCATCGTCAGCACGTCCGGGCAGTTCCCCGACATCTACGCTCAGTGATCATCAAGCAGAGGACATGAAGCTCATGCGTCTTGCGGGCAAACTCGCGGTCGTCACGGCCGCCGCGTCGGGAATGGGCCGGGCCGGTGTCGAACTCTTCCTCAGGGAAGGCGCCAAGGTCGCCGCGGTCGACATCGACGCCGGGGCGCTCGATCGTCTGGCCGCCGACATGAAGGCCAAGGGCCATGCGATCGAAACGGTCCAGGCCGATCTGTCCCAGTCCGAGGCGGCCAGACAATCGATCAACGAGGCCGCGGCCAGGCTCGGCGGCGTCGACGTGCTGTGGGCCCATGCCGGCATTCCCGGGCCCGCCGGCGTCGAGAACCTCGACCTGGCGCAATATGAAAAAGCCATGGCGCTGAACGTCACCTCGGCCGTGCTCGCCGCCGGCGAGGTGGTCGCCCATATGCGCAAGCGCGGCGGCGGCTCGCTGATCTTCACCGCCTCGGTGTCGGGCCTCGTCGGCTCCATGTTCAGCCCGGTCTACTCGGCGGGCAAATTCGCCATTGTCGGCCTGACCAAGTCGCTCGCCCAGCGCTTCGCCGCCGATGGCGTGCGGGTCAATGTCGTCTGCCCGGGCCTGACCGAAACACCGATGAAGCTGGGTTTCACCGCGCGCTCGGGCGATCCGGTCGAGGCGGCGGCCAACCAGGAGCGTCTGCTGGCTTTGGTCCCGATGGGCCGGGTCTGCCGGCCCGAGGAGGTCGCCCATGCCGTGCTCTGGCTCGCCTCCGACGACGCGTCCTTCGTGACCGGGGTCGCGCTGCCGGTCGACGGCGGATTTACCGCACGCTGATCCGGCAAGCGGCCCGCAAGAGGCCCCATCGCCGGCCCGTTCTCGTCACGACATCTCATGATCCTCGGGAGGGATTGCACATGACCACCGTCAGCAAACGCACGCTGCTGCAGCTTACCGCGACCGCGGTCGCGGCCGGCGTCACCCCGGCTCACGCAGCCGATCCGCTCAAGATCGGCGTCCTGGCGCCGCTGACCGGGGCGACCGCCTCCGACGGCGCGCGCCTGCTGAAGGCCCATGAGCTCGCGGCCAAGGAGATCAATGCCAGCGGTCTTGCCGGTCTCGGCGGCGCCAAGATCGAACTGGTCGTCGCCGACACCCAGTCCCGGCCCGAGGTCGGGCGCAGCGAGGCCGAGCGGCTGATCTCGCGCAACGGCGTCAGCGCCTTGCTCGGGGCCTGGGCCTCGGCCGTCACCATCCCGTCCATGCAGGTGGCCGAGCGCTATCGCACGCCCTTCATCGTGACCAGCGCCGTCACCGATTCGATCACCGAGCAGAAATTGCAGTTCGTCTTCCGGGTGTCGCCCAAGGGCAGCTGGGCGGCCAAGGACGTGGTCAATTTCATCGGCCACCTGCGTGCCAAGGGGGCGGCGGTCAACAAGGTCGCGCTGGCTTACGAGGACGGTCCCTTCGGCCAGACGGTTTCGAAGGGCTACAAGGCCTTCCTGCCGGAACAGGGCATTCAGCTGGTCGCGGAGGAGACCTTCCGCACCGGTTCCGCCGACCTGTCCACCCAGGCCGCCAAGCTCAAGGCGAGCGGCGCCGATCTCGTGCTCATCGTCTGTTACGTCGACGATGAAACCGTGCTGCTCCGGGCGCTCGCCGCCCAGCAATACAAGCCCCTGGTGCTCGGCTATGGCGGTGGCCATGTCCATCCGACCTTGCTCCAGCTCGGGCCGCTGGTCGAGGGCGCCTTCGGCATCGTCGAGTGGATGCCCGACATCAAGAAGCCGGCGACCGAAGCCTTCGTGAAGGCCTATCGCGCGGCCTATAACAACGAGAGCCCGCTGAGCAATGCGGCGCAGGCCTATGCCGCGACCTGGGCGGTGGCGCTGGCCGCGGATGCCGCGCGCAACCGCAACCCCATCGCGATCCGCGACGCCCTGCGCAAGCTCCGGCTTTCGGACGGTCCGGCGGCCCTGCTGCCCAATGATGCGCTGGCCTTCGACGAGAACGGCCAGAACATGGTCGGCAACGTCATGTCGCAGGTGATCGACGGGCAATTCGTCACCGTCTGGCCGGAAGCCGTCGCCAGCAAGCCGATCAAGCTGCCGTCGCGCTGACCGTCTCCCGAAGCCCGGCCCCGCACCGCGCGGCCGGGCCCGGCCGCTCCAGCCTGGAAAGATGCTCATGTCCTTCGGGATATTTCTGCAAGCCGTCGTCAGCGGGCTCGCCAATGGCGCGATCTACGCGTTGATCGCGGTCGGTCTCACGCTCGTCTTCGGCGTCATGCGGATCATCAACTTCGCCCATGGCGAATTCCTGATGATCGCCATGTATGCCGGCTATTTCAGCTGGGCCCTCTTGGGCATCGATCCGCTCCTGTCCATCCTGATCGTCACGCCGGTGCTGATGCTGGTGGGCGTCCTGCTCTACGGCACCCTCGTCCGCTTCGCGCTCAACGTGCCCGAAATCAACCAGATGGCGGTGACGCTCGGGCTGTCGCTGCTGCTCCAGCACCTGGCGCTGGTCCTGTTCACCGGCGACAACATGCTGGTGACGCAGCCGCGCTCGACCGCGGGCATCGTGATGGGCCCGGTCGTCGTGCAGATCAACCAGCTGATCGCCTGCGGCGCCTCGCTGACCCTGCTGGGCTTGCTCTATCTGTTCATGAAGCGGACGGATTTCGGCCTGGTCATGCGCGCCGTTTCGCAATCGCGCGACGGCGCGGCGCTGTCGGGCATCGATATCGCCTCGGTCTATAAGTGGGCCATGGCGGTCGGCGTCGGCACGCTCGGCGTCACCGGCCCGCTCCTGGTCTCCATTCTCTATGCCAATCCCCATGTCGGCGCGCTGTTCACGCTGAAGGCCTTCGTCATCGTCATCGTCGGCGGCCTCGGCAGCTTCGGCGGGGCCCTTCTCGGCGCCATGGTGGTGGGACTTGCCGAGAGCATCGCCGGGGCCTGGTTTTCCGCCTCCGTCGCCGCCGCGGTCCCCTTCGCGATCCTGATCCTGATCCTGCTGGTGCGCCCCGAGGGCCTGATGTTCCGGAGTGCCCGCTGATGGCCAGCCTGCGCAACATCCTCGTCATCACCGGCCTGGTCGCGGCCGCCTTCTTCGCCGCCAGCGGCGACCGCTATTACATGGATATCTTCATCCTCACCTGTTTCTACGGCACGCTCGCCGTGTCGTGGAACCTGATGGCCGGCCTGACCGGGCTGATGTCGCTCGGCCATGCCCTGTTCGTCGGCATCGGCGCCTATAGCGTCGCCTGGGGCGCCTCGGTCCATGGCTGGCCGCCGATCGTCACCTGGCCGCTGGGCATCGCGCTGTCGGTGGCGGCCGCCACCGTCATCGGCCTGCTCTGCTTCCGCTATGGCCTGCGCGGCTACTTCTTCGCCATCGCGACGCTCGCCTTCAACGAGGTCGCCTTCTTCATGGTCTCGGGCAGCATCACGCTCGGCCGTTCCGACGGCATCATCCTGCCGATCTCCTCGGAGGACTCGCTGGCCCGGCTGCAGTTCTTCGAGAAATGGCCCTATGGGCTGATCATCGGCACTGTGCTGATCGGAACGCTGATAGCCGGCGAACTGCTGATGAAGTCGCGCACCGGCTACTATTGGCGTGCGCTGCGCGACAATGAGGAGGCGGCCGAGGCCCTCGGCATCAATGCCCGCACCCTGAAACTGCGCTGCTTCATCATCAGCGCCGGCATTTCCAGCCTGTGCGGCGCCTTCTACGCCAATTACGTTGCCTTCGTCGATCCGCGCTCGGTGCTCGGCATCGACCTGTCGATCCAGATGCTGGTCTATTCGATCATCGGCGGCATGTCGCTGCTGTGGGGGCCGCTGGTCGGCGCCGCCATCCTGGTGCCGTTCAGCATCTTCCTGCGCGGCTTCACCTCGATCCAGGGCAGCGACATCATCGTCTACGCCATCCTGCTGATCGTGCTGGCGCTGATCCTGCCGCAGGGCATCGCCGGCTGGTTCGCCGGCCGCTGGCGCCGGTCGCGCGCGCTGCGCCGCCAGGCCGTTCCGCCCCGCGTCGACCTGTCCGCGGCCAGGCCGGAGGCAGGGTCATGACGGCGCTTCTCACCCTCGAGGGGGTCAGCAAGTCCTTTGGCGGCCTGCATGCCCTGCGCGATGTCGGTTTCAGCGTCGAGGCGGACGAGATCTTCGCGATCATCGGTCCCAACGGCGCGGGCAAGACGACCCTGTTCAACTGTATCTCGGGCGCGATCCCGCCGTCCGCCGGCACGATCCGCTTCGCCGGCCGGCGCATCGACGGCCGGCGGCCGCATGAGATCTGCGGCCTGGGCCTCGTCCGCACGTTCCAGATCGTCAAGCCGTTCCGCGGCATGACGGTGCTGGAAAACGTCAAGGTCGCGGCCTTTGCCCGCCATCCCTCGGCGCGTGCCGCCGAGACGCTCGCCCGCGGCGTGATCGACCGGCTGGACATGGCGGAGCTTGCCGATGTCGATGCCGACGAGCTCAACGTCGCCCAGCTGCGCCGGCTCGAGATTGCGCGAGCGCTCGCGACCGAACCGAAAATGCTGTTGCTCGACGAGGCGCTCGCCGGCCTGACCGCCACCGAGACGGTCGTCATGTGCGACATCATTCGCCGGCTGCCGGAGCAGGGCATCGCGGTGATCGTCGTCGAGCACTCCATTCCGGTCGTCAGCAGCCTGTGCGGCCGGGCGGTGGTCATCACCTTCGGCCAGGTCCTCGTCGAAGGCCCGACGCGGGACGTCATCGCCGATCCCAGGGTCCAGGAAGCCTATCTCGGCAAGGCGGAAGCATGAGCACGCTGTCGGTGCAGAAGGTCTCGGCCGGCTACGGCAAGGTCAATGTCATCAGGGGCATCGACCTCGAGATTGCGGCCGGCCGGCGGATCGCGCTGGTCGGCTCGAACGGCGCCGGCAAGAGCACGATCGTCAAGGCGATCAACGGCCTGTTGCCGCTCGGCGGCGGCAGCATCGCATGGGACGGCAGCCCGATCGGCGCCATGCGCGCCTCGCATCGGACCCGGGCCGGCATCGCGACGGTGCCCGAAGGCCGGCTGCTGTTCCCGACCTGCACGGTGCTCGAAAATCTCTGTGCCGCGACCAGCTACGGCGACGCGAAGGTGCATCGCGAACAAAGCCTCGACAAGGTGTTCGCACTGTTTCCGCGGCTCAAGGAGCGCGCCGCGCAGCAGGCCGGCACGCTGTCGGGAGGTGAGCAGCAAATGGTCGCCATCGGTCGGGCCCTGATGACGCGGCCGCGTCTCCTGATTCTCGACGAGCCTTCCATCGGGCTCGCGCCGCGGATCGTCGCCGAGATCTTCGAGGTGCTCGGCAGCCTGACCGGCACCGGCATGAGCCTGCTGCTGGTCGAGCAGAACATCCAGCTCAGCCTGCGCTCGGTCGACTATGCCTATGTGCTCCAGCAGGGCGAGATCGTGCTGCAGGGCGCTGCCGCCGACCTGCTCGGCGATGCCAAGGTTCAGGCCGCCTATCTCGGCGCCTGATCGCCACGGTCAGTGGAAGTGGGCCGTCGGCTGCCGAACGTGCGGCCGATGACCCGGCCCCGAATGACCGATGCGACGCCGCGCGCCGGGCCGGAAAGGCCCGCGGCGATCTCTCTTGCCGGTCAACGCGTGAACGGCGCGAAGGTCTGTACCACGCGTTCGTAGACGCCGCGCTTGAACGGGATGATCAGGTCCGGCATGGCGGTCAGGCGCTCCCAGCGCCAGCTCTCGAATTCCGGCTTGTGGCCGCCGCCGGGATGCGCGACGTCGATCTCGCTGTCCGGCCCGTCGAAGCGGAAGGCGAACCATTTCTGGGTCTGGCCGCGATAGCGGCCGCGCCAGGCCTGGCCGGCCACCACTTGCGGCAGATCATAGGCGAACCATTCCGGCGCCTCGGCGAGCAAGGTCGCCGAGCGGACATTGGTTTCCTCGTGAAGCTCGCGCCGGGCCGCGGCCAGCGGCTCCTCGCCCGGATCGATGCCGCCCTGCGGCATCTGCCAGGAATGGCTGGCATCGACATGTTCGGGCGCCGGCCCCTTGCGTTTGCCGGCGAAGACGAGGCCGTCGCGGTTGATCAGCACCACGCCGACGCAGGGGCGGTAAGGCAGGTCTTCGAAGCGGGTCATGGTGCGGTCCGGGAACGGCGGTGACGTCAAGGAAACATTAACCAGCCGGCGCCCGGCGCGCCACGCCCGCGGTGACCGGAACCAGCAGGAGCCCGCGGCTTTCCAGCGCGCGTGCCCATTGGGTCACGCGGTCGATGGTGACGGGCAAGGCCGAGCCGACGCCGAGCGCGAAACCGCGCTCGCGCGCCCGCGCTTCCAGCCGTGCCAGCTGCGCGTCGAGCTCGGCGGGCGTCGGCACGCGATCGAGCTGGACGTCGCCGCGCAAGGTCGGCTGCTGCAGCGTGCCGGCGATTTGCTGCACCAGGCTGCGCGGGCTGGTGCCGTCGTCGATCGCCATCAGGCCGCGCTTGGCGGTTTCCCGCAGGATCGGCGTCAGCGCGGCTTCGGAGGCGGTGAACTTGGCGCCCATATAGTTGACGATGCCGGCATAACCCTGGAAGCGGCTCATCGCCCAATGCAGCCGTTCGGTATTGCGCTCGCTCGACAGCGTGGTCAGAAGCGTCTGCGGCCCGGGATCGTTGTCGGGGAAGTCGAACGGCTCCATCGGCACCTGGAGGAACACCTCGTGGCCCTCCGAGCGGGCGCGCATGACGACACGCTCCAGGTCGGCGCCGTAAGGGGCGAAGGCGAGCGATACGGCGCCGGGCAGTTTGCTGATGGCCTCGGCGGTGCTGCTCTGGCCGATGCCGAGCCCGCCGATCAGGATCGCCACCCGCGGCAGGCCGGATTGCTGGCTGTTCGGAACCTGGAAGCTGCGTGCATAGGCTTCCGAGGGCTTGCGGCCGTCACTGGCGATCCGCGGCAGCGGACCCTGGGCGCTGCGCTCGCTGAGGCGCGGGTCGAGCCCGGCGGAGCGGTCGGAGGCCGGCGCCGCCGCGACCCGGACTTCGCGCCTGGCGCCGGACATGCCGTCGATGATGTTGATGGTGGTGCCGCCGTCGGCGGCGGCCTCGCCCGATGCCGCCGGCGGCGTCGGGGCCGGCTGTGCCTCGGTTCGTTCGGCGACCCTCGGCGCCGGCGCGGCGATGGCGGCGATCGCGCGCGGTTCGCCGCCGAGCGGATTGCGGATGAGCAGCACCGTGCTGGCGATGGCCAGCACCGCCGCGCCGACCAGGCCGGCGGCAACCGGCATCAGCGGCGGCAAACGCCGCCGTTTGGTCTCGGCTTTGGTCTCGACCCCGAGGGGGGCATTGAGGTCATCGGTCATGGCGCGCCGGCTTGCGGGAAACGGGTCGCCGCCACATCTACATCGGGCCGGAACTCTTAAGCGCCGGTTAACCAAAGCTGTTCAATGCGCGCGGGTCACGTCTCGCCGACGACATTTTGCGCGCGGCTTGCGTCGTGCTAGGCAAAGCGCCCCCGGAGGCTGCCCCAGTGCCGATCCAGACGACGCCGACCCAGACCTTGCCGATTCAGGCTTCCCCGTCGCTCAATGCCGTCGATGCGGTGCCGGGAATCGACCAGGTCATGCTGGCGATCGGCGCCGAGGCCAAGGCCGCCGCGCGGCTGCTGGCGCTGGCCTCGACCGCGCGCAAGAACGCTGCGCTGGACGCCATCGCCAGGGCGATCCGGGAACAGGCCGATCAGATCCTCGCCGCCAATGCCGACGACCTCGCCGACGCGCGCCGGGAGGGCCTGGCCGCTTCCTTCATCGACCGGCTGACGCTGACGCCCGCCCGCATCGAGGCGATGGCGGCAGGCGTCGAGGTGGTGCGCGACCTGGCCGACCCGGTCGGCGCGGTGATGGCCGAATGGGACCGGCCGAACGGCCTGCATTTCGAGCGGGTGCGTGCGCCGCTCGGCGTCATCGGCGTGATCTATGAGAGCCGCCCCAACGTCACGGTCGATGCCGGCGTTTTGTGCCTGAAAGCCGGCAATGCGGTGATCCTGCGCGGCGGCTCGGACAGTTTTCGGTCGTCGCGCGCCATTCATGCCGCGATCGTCGCCGGACTGGAGACAGCCGGCCTGCCGGCCGCGGCCGTCTCGCTGGTGCCGACCCGTGATCGTTCGGCCGTCGGCCTGATGCTGCAGGGCCTGGGCGGAACCGTCGACGTCATCGTGCCGCGCGGCGGCAAGAGCCTGGTCGCGCGCGTGCAGAGCGAGGCGCGCGTGCCGGTCTTCGCCCATCTCGACGGCAATTGTCATGTCTATGTCCATGCCAATGCCGATCTCGCCATGGCCGAGGCGATCCTGGTCAACGCCAAGATGCGGAGGACCGGCGTCTGCGGCGCGGCCGAAACGCTGCTGGTCGACGAGACGGTTGCCGGCAGCCATCTGAAACCGCTGGTGACGGCGCTGCTGGAGGCCGGCTGCGCGGTGCGCGGCGACAGTCTGGCGCGGCTGGTCGACCCGCGCGTCACCGCCGCGACGGAAGAGGACTGGGGCACGGAATTCCTCGACGCCGTCATTGCCGTCAAGGTGGTCGCCGGCCTGGACGACGCCATCGCTCATATCGAGCGCTACGGCTCGCATCACACCGACGCCATCGTCACCGCCGATGGCGCGGCGGCCGAACGCTTCATGGCCGAGGTCGACAGCGCGATCGTGCTGCACAACGCCTCGACCCAGTTCGCCGATGGCGGCGAATTCGGCTTCGGCGCCGAGATCGGCATTGCCACCGGCAAGATGCACGCGCGCGGCCCGGTCGGCGTCGAGCAGCTGACCTCGTTCAAATATCGCGTGCGCGGCAGCGGACAGCTGCGTCCGTGAGGCCACTGGGGGCCCGCATCGCGCCGCGCCTCAGGCGCGGCGAGGCTCGCCTGGTCCTGCCGCCGCACGCGGCGGGCATGCGCATCGGCCTGTTCGGCGGCTCCTTCAATCCGCCGCACGAGGCGCACCGCCTGGTCGCGCTGACGGCCTTGAAGCGCCTAGGGCTGGACGCGGTCTGGTGGCTGGTGACACCCGGAAATCCGCTCAAGGCCAAGAACGGCCTGGCGCCGCTCGCCGAGCGCATCGCGGCGGCCCGGCAACTGGCGGCGCATCCGGCGATCCATGTCAGCGGCATCGAAGCGGGGCTCGGCACCCGTTTCACCTTCGACACCATCGCCGCGCTGCGGGCCCGTTGCCCGGGCGTCCGGTTCGTCTGGATCATGGGCGCCGACAATCTCAGGCAGTTTCACCTCTGGCAGAACTGGCGCGGCATTGCCGGGCTCCTGCCGATCGCCGTGGTCGACCGGCCGGGCGCCGGCCTGCGTGCCGCGGCCGGCGTCGCCGCGACCGCGCTCGGCCGCTACCGGATGAACGAAACCGACGGGCTGCTTCTGCCTTTCGCCCGGCCTCCGGCCTGGATTTTCCTGCATGGACTGAAATCGCCGCTGTCCTCGACCGCGATCCGTGCACGCAACGGTAATCATTCAAATTGAATCTATCCGCTTAAACGGCATTCAAAGTTGCCCGCCTATGGTGCCCGTGCTGAGTGCAAGCATTGGGGCGAGCAGGATGAACGGTCTTATGTCGAAGAAGGTCGAACAGCTCCTGTCGAGCGTCGATGTCCTGGTGGTCGACGACAACCAGTTCATGCGCAAGGTCGTGCGCAACATTCTCAACAATATCGGCATCAAGACGGTGCACGAGGCGGCCGACGGGCTGGCGGGGCTGGAATATATCCGGCTCCATGCCCCCGACATCGTCATCCTCGACTGGGAAATGCCGATGCTGAACGGCGCCGAGATGCTGCGCATCGTGCGCAATCCGGCGACCTTCCCGATGCCCGACGTGCCGATCATCATGCTGACCTCGCATCTCGAGCGCTGGCGCGTGGTGGAGGCGAACCGGCTCGGCGTGCACGAATTCGTCGCCAAGCCGATTTCCGGCAAGGCGCTGCTCGAGCGCATCGTCTCGATCATCGCCCGGCCCCGGCCGATGGTGCATCTCGACGGCTATTATGGACCGGAGCCGCGCAAGCTGGTGGTCGAGCCGCGGCTGCGCATCCGCAAGATGCCGGAAGCCGCCAATATCGCCTGAGGCGGTCGGGCGCTTGCCGGGCCCACGTGCGAAATCCGGGTTATCGCGGCTGTACAGCAACGATGAGTGTCTGATCGGACAGGCGCGAGCCCTGGCCAGTCCAACTCCTGCCCGGGCTTGTCCCGGGCATCCACGACTTGTCTCCACCAAAAATCAGCCCGTCGTGTTCAGCGCATGGCGGTCGGCGCACGAGCCGCGACATCCTTGCGCGGCCCGCATGCGTCGCCGGGCTTTGCTCCGACCTGAGAACATGCTTTCCTTGGACTTTATAGTCGTTCTAAGGAATGCCCCGATGGCCGATACCAAACCCGCTGCCGCGCCCTCCGCCGCCCATCCCCAGGGCCTCTCGATGATCGAGAAGCGCCGGATCGAGGCGGAAATCCTCAAGCACGTCTATGACGAGCTGACGGCGAGCCAGGGCGTCGAAGTGGCCAAGCGGACCATTGGCGAGGCCGTCCGCCGCTCGGCGGTGGAACAGGCCGAGCGCTTCGCCGCCCAGTCGCCCGGGGGCACTTCGCTGCAGGCTTTCATCGACATGCAGTCGCTGTGGACCCAGGGCGGCGCGCTGGAGATCGAGGTCGTCGGGCAGACGCCCGACACCTATTCTTTCAATGTTACGCGCTGCCGCTATTCGGAAATGTACAAGGACATGGGCCTCGGCGAGATCGGCCACCTCCTGTCATGCCAGCGCGACGGCACCTTCTGCGAAGGCTATGACAAGAAGCTCAAGCTCGACCGCAGCCAGACCATCATGCAGGGCGCCAGCCACTGCGATTTCCGCTTCCACTATGAGGACAGCAAGCCCGGCTGATCACGCCGGCAGCTTGCCGACATAGTCGCGCTTGCCGATCTCCACGCCGTTCTCGCGCAGGATGGCATAGGCCATGGTGACGTGGAAATAGAAGTTCGGCAGCGCCATATGGGCCAGATAGGCCTTGCCCGTGAAGGTCATCGGCTGGCCGGCAATGGTGATGGTCAGGTCCTTGTCGGCGGCCGCGTCGATCGCCGCCTTGTCGAGACCGGTGACGAAGGTGATGGTCTTGGCGATCCGTTCCTTCAGCTCGGAAACAGTCGCTTCGACATCGGGGAATTTCGGCGCCTCGATGCCGACGAGGCGCGAACACGGGCCCTTGGCGAAATCGGTGGCGAGCTGGACCTGGCGGACGAGCGGGAACATGTCGGGCGCGAGCCGGCTGTCGAGCAGCACTTTCGGATCGACCTTTTTCGCCTCGGCAAAGGCGACCGCCTTGTCGAGCAGGCCCGACAGGCTGGTCAGCATCTGCACGAAGATCGGCACGGAGAGCTCGGAGAGCGTGGTGGCCATGAGAGGTGTCCCTCGGAAATCGGGGGCCCGGGAAACCAGGCGCCGGAGAATCAGGTGCTACGGACCGTCCGTGCCCCGGAGAAATTTACGCCGACCCCGCGGCCCGCGCCAAGACGCCATCGAGCCGCTATAAGGAGCGCATGCCTGCTGCGATTCCCCGTTTCGTCGATCAATCCGCGCCGGTCCAGGGCCGTGTGACGCGGATCGGGCTGTCGCGGTTCCGTAGCTATGCCGCGGCCCAGATCGCCCCCGACGCGGCGCTGGTCGGCCTGGTCGGCCCGAACGGCGCCGGCAAGACCAATGTGCTGGAGGCCTTGTCGCTCCTGACCCCGGGCCGGGGCCTGCGGCGGGCGACGCTGGGCGAGGTTGCCTTCGACCAGGGCGATGGCGGCTGGGCGGTCAGCGCCACCGTCGAGGGCGCCTATGGCGAGGCGGTGCTGGGCACCGGCATCGAAGCCGGTGACGCCGAAGTCCGCTCGCGGCTCTGCCGCATCGACCGCGTGCCGGTCGGTTCGGCGGCGGCCTTTGCCGAGCATGTCCGGGTGGTCTGGCTGACGCCGGCCATGGACGGGCTGTTCCTCGGCTCCGGCGGCGAGCGCCGGCGTTTCCTCGACCGGCTGGTCCTGGCGGTCGATGCCGAGCATGGCAGCCGCGTCAATGCGCTGGAGCGCTCGCTGCGCGCGCGCAACCGCCTGCTCGAGGACACGGCGCCGGATCCGGCCTGGCTCGACGCGGTGGAACATGAGACCGCCGAATTGGCGGTGGCGGTGGCCGCCGCCCGGGCCGAGACGGTGCATAGGCTCGCCGGCCTGATCGAGGCGACCAAGGATCCGGCCTCACCTTTCCCCTGGGCGGCGCTGGCGCTGGACGGCGCGCTCGAAGCCGCCGTCCTGAGCCGCCCGGCGGTCGAGGTCGAGGATGATTATCGCGTGGTGCTGCGCGACATCAGGTCACGCGACCGGGCTGCCGGCCGCACCACCCAGGGGCCGCACCTGACCGATCTTCTGGCGGTCCACGGCCCGTCGGGCGCGCCGGCCGAACGCTGTTCGACCGGCCAGCAGAAGGCCCTGCTCGTCGGGCTGGTGCTGGCCCATGCCCGCCTCGTCGCCGAGATGGCGGGCTTCACGCCGATCGTGTTGCTGGACGAAGTGGCGGCCCATCTCGACCCGGAGCGGCGGTCGGCGCTCTACGACGCGCTCGAGAAGCTCGGGGCCCAGGTCTGGATGACCGGCGCCGATCCCATGGCTTTCGAAGCCTTGCGGAGCCGCGCCGATCTGTTCGCCGTGACGCCCGGGACGATCGCCCGGGCGTAAGCCTTTCGCACGCCCGGGCGTGAGCCTTCGAACGGCCCCCGGGCGTGAGCCTCAGGCGGCCTTGGCGCCGGCCTTGGGCCGGCGCAGGAAGGCGGCGAGCAGAACCACGCCGACCGCGCCGCCGATCGCCGCGATGTAATGCGGCAGGCTGCCCGCTTTCAGGCCGATCGCCGGGTTCGGGTCGAGCTGGACCAGGTTCGGGCCCCAGGCCGCGAGCTGCTTCAGGACCAGCGGGTCGTTGACGATCATGTCGCCGGCGATCCAGCCGAGCAGGGCGGCACCGGCCCAGACGACGATCGGGAAGCGCTCGATGATGGCCAGCACCATGCCCGAACCCGCGATGATCAGCGGAATGGTCAGGGCGAGGCCGAAAACGAACAGCCAGACATTGCCGTGCGAGGCGGCCGCGATGGCCAGAACGTTGTCGAGGCTCATCACCGCGTCGGCGATGGCCACGGTGCGGACCGCTTTCCAGAGGTTGTCGGTTTCCTCGACCTCGCCATGGGCGCCGCTGCCGTCATCGGAGGCAAGCTTGATCGCGACCCACAGCAGCAGCAGGCCGCCGACCAGCTTCAGGAGCGGGATGGCCAGCAGGTAGGTGATGATCAGCGCGAAGACGATGCGCAGGCCGACCGCCGCGCCGGCGCCCAGCAGGATGCCCATCTTGCGCTGTTTTTCCGGCAGGCCCCGGCAGGCCAGTGCGATGACCACGGCATTGTCGCCGGACAGAAGGAGGTCGATCCAGATGATCTGGAGAAGGCCGATCCAGAAATTGCTGTCCATTGCGGGTCCCGTTGCTACCGGCGCGGCTCATCATGCAGCGCATCAATCGAAACGGCGACATAGTACGTAGTTGGACTTACGCCAGGGGGGCGATGTCGATTTTTACCGGGCGTTGCGCTCAGGCCGCAGCCTGAGCCTCCCGACGCTTCAACAGATAGGCGATGGCGACCACCAGGACCGCTCCGACGATCTCGGCCGGCAGCTCGAGCCGATGGGCGAATTCGCTGCCCAGGAACTTGATGGTCATCGGGTCATGCAGGATCATGTCGCCGGCGAGCCAACCGAGCAGCGCGGCGCCGGCCCAGACCAGGATCGGCAGTTTTTCCAGAAGCTTCATGATGATCGAGGCGCCCGCGACGATCAGCGGGATCGAGATGACCAGGCCGGCGATCAGCATGGTCGTATTGTCCTTGGCGACCGCGGCGATCGCCAGCACGTTGTCGAGGCTCATCACCGCATCGGCAATGGCGACCGTCCTGACCGCGTACCAAAGCTGGTCGGAAGCCTGGATCTCGTCGTCGCCATGGCTGTCGTCGGTGATCAGTTTCACCGCGATCCAAAGCAGCAGCAGCCCGCCGACCAACCGCAGGAACGGCATGTCGAGCAGGGTCGCGACGAACAGCGTGAAGATGACGCGCAGCAGGATGGCGACGCCCGCACCCAGCACCATGCCGATCAGCCGCTGGCGTTCCGGCAGCGCCCGGCAGGCCAGCGCGATGACCACAGCGTTGTCGCCGGACAGGATGATGTTGATCCAGATGACCTGGATGATGCCGACAAGGCTCAGCGAGCTGAAGTCCATCGCGGTGCGGCCCTTGGGTTTGCTTAGAGTGTTTTTGCGAGCGTTTTTGCCGGGAATTTCGGCGCGCACCCTAAGGTTCGCGGGATAGTGCCGATATTAGTGGTTTTGCGTAATATGCGTAGTTTCTCATAGGACGACGGCCGGGCCGCGGCCGTCGTCCCGGAAGGCTCAGCCGATGGCGTCGGCGATCGCCTTGCCGCAGGCCACCGTGTCGGCTTTGCCGCCGAGGTCGCCGGTGCGGTATTCGGCCTTGGCCAGCACCTCTTCGATGGCGCTGACGATGGCCGCGGCCGCTTCGGTTTCGCCGAGATGATCGAGCATCATGGCCGCCGACCAGATCTGTCCCACCGGGTTGGCGATGCCCTTGCCGGCGATGTCGGGCGCCGAACCGTGCACCGGCTCGAACAGCGACGGGAACTTGCGGTCCGGATTGATATTGCCTGACGGCGCGATGCCGATGGTGCCGGTGCAGGCCGGGCCCAGGTCCGACAGGATGTCGCCGAACAGGTTGGAGGCGACGACCACGTCGAACCGGTCCGGATTGAGCACGAAATGGGCCGTCAGGATGTCGATATGGTACTGGTCGACGCTGACCGCCGGATAGGCCTTCTTCATCTCGGCCACCCGCTCGTCCCAATAGGGCATGGTGATCGCGATGCCGTTGGACTTGGTCGCGCTGGTCAGTTTCTTGCGCGGCCGCCGCATGGCGAGCTCGAAGGCGTATTTCAGGATCCGGTCGACACCGATGCGGGTCATCACGGTTTCCTGCACCACGAATTCGCGCTCGGTACCGGGGAACATGCGTCCGCCGATCGAGGAATATTCGCCCTCGGTGTTTTCGCGCACCACGAAGAAGTCGATGTCGCCGGGCTTGCGGTTGGCCAGCGGCGCCGGCACGCCGGGCATCAGCTTGACCGGTCGCAAATTGACATATTGGTCGAATTCGCGCCGCATCAGCAGCAGCGAGCCCCACAGCGAGATGTGGTCCGGAATTTTCTCCGGCAGGCCGACGGCACCGAAGAAGATCGCGTCGTGACCGCCGATCCTGGCCTTCCAGTCCTCCGGCATCATCCGGCCGTGCTTCTCGTAATAGTCGTAGGACGAGAAGTCGAAATGATCGAGGTCGACCGAGAATTTGTATTTCCGGGCCACCGCCTCGAGCACGCGCACGCCCTCCGGCATGACCTCCTTGCCGATGCCGTCGCCGGGAATGACGGCGAGCTTGTAGGTGTTCGAGCGGGCCATGGATGGTCTCCTCTGATCAGGCTGTGTCTGGGATAAGCCCGGAGCGCCGCCGCCGGCAACCATGTCTGGCGGCATGCCGTCCATGACCTCCGGGCAAGGCGCCGGGCCTCATGCGTTGTCCGCCAGGATCGATGCGATGACGGCGTCGGTGACCGCGCGGGTCGTCGCCTTGCCCCCGAGGTCGGGCGTATGCAGGCTCGGGTCGGCGGTGACCCGCTCGATCGCCCGCATCAGCCGGTCCGCCCCGGCTTTCTCGCCGAGGTGTTCCAGCATCATCGTGGCGGTCCAGAAGGTGCCGATCGGATTGGCGATGCCCTTGCCCGTTATGTCGAAGGCCGAGCCGTGGATCGGCTCGAACATCGAGGGAAAGCGGCGCTCGGGATTGAGGTTGGCGGTCGGCGCGATGCCGAGCGAGCCGGCCAGCGCCGCCGCCAGGTCCGACAGGATGTCGGCGTGCAGGTTGGTCGCCACCACCGTGTCGATCGTCTCGGGCTTCATGGTCATGCGCATCGTCATGGCGTCGACCAGCATCTTGTCCCAGGTGACGTCGGGATAGTCGCGGGCGACCTCGGCGGCGATCTCGTCCCACATCACCATGGCATGGCGCTGGGCGTTCGACTTGGTCACCACGGTCAACAGCTTGCGCGGCCGCGAGCGGGCCATGTCGAAGGCGAAACGGATGATCCTGGCGACGCCGGTGCGGGTCATCATCGAGACGTCGGTCGCGACCTCCTCGGGCAGGCCACGATGCACCCGTCCGCCGACGCCGGCATATTCGCCCTCGGAATTCTCGCGCACGATCACCCAGTCGAGCTCGGGACCGGAGACATGGCGCAATGGGCTGGTAATACCCGGCAGCACGCGGGTCGGCCGGACATTGGCATATTGGTCGAACGGCTGGCAGATCGCCAGCCGCAGGCCCCAGAGCGAGATGTGGTCGGGCACGTCGGGCGCGCCGACCGCGCCGAAATAGATCGCGTCGTGATGGCGGATCTGGTCGCGGCCGTCCTCCGGCATCATCACGCCGTGCGCCTTGTAATAGTCCGAGCCCCAGTCGAAATGATCGAAGCTCAGGGCGAAGCCGCCCTCGCGCCGGGCGAGCGCCTGCAGCACCTCGATGCCGGCGGCGATGACTTCCTTGCCGATGCCATCGCCGGGAATGGCGGCGATCCTGTAGGTTTTCATCTCCGGGGTCCTCGCATGCGGCCGCCGCGGCGCTGTCGCCCGCCCGGCTCAAGGCCCCTGCATTGGCCTTGAAATCACCGCCATGTCAATAATCCATTGCAGCTTCCATGGAAGATGATATTCAGGGTTCGAGCAAGGGAGGATGTCGATGTCGAGGACCGTCAAGGCCACGGCCGTCGCCGCCGAACGGCGCCCGTCGCTGGTCGACGACGCTTACGCGGCGATGAAGGAAGCCATTCGCGAGAGCACCTTCGTGCCCGGCTACCAGGCCTCCGAGCAGGAGATCGCGCTGCGTCTCGGCATGAGCCGCACGCCGGTCCACGAGGCGTCGATCCGGTTGCAGGAGGAGGGCCTGGTCCGCATCGTGCCGAAGCGCGGCATCCTGATCTGCGCGCTGGCGCCCGACGACATCAGGGAGATCTACGAGGTCATCATCGCGATCGAGGCGGCCGCCGCCGAACTGGTCGCCGGGCTGCCCGAGGCCGAGCGCTCCGGCGTCGCCGACGATCTCGCGGCCGCGACGGCGCGCATGGACGAAGCCCATGCCGCCGGCCGCCTGCCGGACTGGGGCAGGGCCGACGAGGCCTTCCACCAGATCCTGGTCGAGCGCTGCGGCAACCGGCGCATCCAGCGCATCATCCAGACCGTCAAGGACCAGTCGCACCGCGCGCGCATGCTGACCTTGAAGCTGCGCCGGCAATTGCCGGCCTCGATCGCCGAGCATCGGGCGATCGTCGATGCCATCCGCCGCGGCGATGCCGCGGCCGCCCATGCCGCGGCCCGGCAACACCGCAGCCACGCGCGCGACGAGCTGCTGCCGCTGCTGGCCGATTTCGGGCTGAAGCATTTCTGATCCGGCGGCCAGGCCGCCGGCAAGGGGAGACCGCGAAAACGCGGCTCCGCAAGATCGCGAAGACGCGACTTGGAGATCGCGAAAACGCGACGGGACACGAAACCGTTGGAGGAAATGATGCGACGACTTTTCATGGCCCTGGCGGCCGGCCTCGCCATCCTGTCCGGGCCGGCCCTGGCCCAGCCTTTCCCGAACCGGCCGATCACCATGGTCGTGCCCTTCGCCGCCGGCGGCACCACCGACATCATCGCGCGGATCATGTCCGAGCACATGTCGCGCACGCTCGGCCAGTCGATCGTGGTCGAGAATGTCGCCGGCGCCGGCGGCACCACCGGCTCGCTGCGCGTCGCCCGCGCGACGCCCGACGGCTACACCTTGATCATGGGCAATATGGGCACCCACTCGGCCTCCGTCGGGCTCTATCCCAATCTCGCCTATGACCCGCGCACCGATTTCGAGCCGGTGATGAATGCGGCGGGAACGCCGATGATGATCGCCGCGCACAAGGACTTCCCGGCCAGGACGCTGGCCGAGATGATCGCCCTCGTGAAGGCCGATCCGTCACGTTACAATTACGGCCATGGCGGCGTCGGCTCGACCTCGCACCTGACCTGCGTGTTCTTCCATCACCTGATCGGCGCGCCGGTGCAGCATGTGCCGTTCCGGGGCTCCGGACCGGCGCTGGCCGCCCTGCTCGGCAAGCAGCTCGATTATGTCTGCGATCAGACGGTGACCATCATCCCGCAGCTGACCGGCCTGAACACCTATGTGATCGCCACTCCGGCGCGGTCGCCGGCCGCCCCCGACGTGCCGACCTCGGCGCAGGCCGGCCTGCCGGCCTTCCAGGTGGTCGGCTGGAACGCCATGTTCGCGCCGAAGGGCACGCCGCGCGACATCATCGACCGGCTCAATGCCGCCGGCCGGGCGGCGCTCGCCGACGAGAGCGTGCGCAAGCGCCTGCTCGAGCTCGGCTGCGAGATCCCGGACGCCGCCGGGCAGACCGCCGAGGCGCTCGGTGCTCATGTCCGCGCCGAGGTCGACAAATGGACCCCGGTGATCAAGGCGGCCGGCGTCACCGCCGGTAATTGAACCACGGCAATGGCCGGCCCGTTCACCGCTTGATGAATGGGCCGGCCGCGCCGTCGCGCTCGCAAAGCCCCACCCGAAACCGTCGCCGCCGTCAGAAAAACCGCTCCAGCGCGTCGGCGACCGGTTCGGGCAGCTCCTCGGCGAGATAATGACCACCGGGTAGGGCATGGCCACGGACGTCCGAGGCTCTCTCGCGCCAGAGGGCGAGGGGGTCGAAACAGCTTTCGATGACGCCGTTCTTGCCCCAGAGCACCAGCAGCGGACAGGCGAGCTGCCGCGTCCCGTCGGCATTGTCATGGGCGATGTCGATGGTCGCGGCGGCGCGATAATCCTCGCAGCTCGCGTGGATGGCGCGCGGGTCGCGAAAGCATCTGAGATAATCCGCCAGCGCTTCCGGGCCGAACGGCGTCAGGCCGGCGGCCCCCGCACCGCATTTCTTCAGCCAGTAGTCGTCGGGATCGGCGCCGATCATCCGTTCCGGGAAGGGCGCCGGCGTGATCAGGAAGAACCAGTGCCAATAGGCCCGGGCGAAGCGATCGGTGGTGTCCCGGTACATTTCCCGCGTCGGCGCGATGTCGAGCACCGCGAGCTTCCCGACGCGGCCCGCGTGATCGAGGGCGAGGCGGTGCGCCACGCGCGCGCCGCGGTCATGGCCGCAGACGAGAAACCTGTCATGGCCGAGCGCGGTCATCACCTCCGCCATGTCCTGGGCCATGGCGCGCTTGGAATAGGGCGCGTGATCGTGGGTCGTCTCAGGCTTGCCGCTGTCGCCGTAGCCGCGCAGGTCGGCGGCCACGACGGTGAAGCGCCGGCTCAGCCGCGGCGCGATCTTGTGCCAGAGGGCGTGAGTCTGCGGATAGCCATGGAGCAGCAGCAGAGGCGGCCCGGAGCCGCCGGTGCGCAGGCGGATCGTCGTGCTCGCGGTTGCGACGTCGAGCAGGCGGAAGCCCGGAAACATGTGGTCGGCGACCGGCAGTTCGGTGATCATGTTCCGATCCTTGGCGGGCCGCGCCGGCCGCGCTGCGTTGGGGACGACGAAATGGCCTTGTATCCAACACGGTCTGCATTAGGTATGGCAACAATACGAACCCTCGAATTCGACTGAACGTGGGTCTTCACCGGAGGATGGACATGAACAAACGTCATTTGCTCGCCGCTGCCGCGGTGGCCTTCGTCGCCGGCGCCCTGCCGGCCGCCGCGCAGACCTACCCGTCGCGTGCGATCACCATGATCATCCCGTTCGCCGCCGGCGGCCCGACCGACGTGGTTGCGCGCATCGTCGCCGAGAGCATGAGCCGGTCGCTCGGCCAGGCCGTGGTCATCGAGAACGTCTCGGGCGCGGGCGGCACCACCGGCTCGACCCGGCTGACCACCCAGGCCGCCGACGGCTACACGATCATGATCGGCCACACCGGCACGCACGCGGCCTCCGTCGCGCTCTACCCGAACCTGCGCTACAATCCGGCGACGGATTTCGCGCCGATCGGCCTGGTCAATACCAACGCGATCCTGATCACCGCCAAGAATGCCCTGCCGGCTAACAACCTCGCCGAATTCGTCGCCTGGGTGAAGGCCAATGAGCGCACCGCCAACAATGCCCATGCCGGCATCGGTTCGGTCAGCCACACCACCTGCCTGCTGTTGAATTCGATCCTGGGCGTCAATCCGCAGACCGTGCCCTATCGCGGCACCGGCCCGGCGATGAACGATCTGGTCGCCGGCCAGGTCGATTATCTCTGCGACCAGGTGGTCAATGTCGCGCCGCAGGTGCGCGCCGGCACAATCAAGGCCTTCGCGGTCGCCCAGCAGACGCGCAACCAGGCTCTCCCCAACGTGCCGACCACGGCCGAAGCCGGCCTGCCCGCCTATCAGGTGGTGGTCTGGAACGCCATGCTGGCGCCCAAGGGCACGCCGGCGCCGATCGTCACCAAGCTGAACGAGGCGCTGCGCGCGGCGCTCGCCGATCAGGGCGTGCGGGCTCGCCTGGCCGAACTCGGCGCCGATCTGCCGAGCGATGTCCAGGCCACGCCGGCCGGCCTGCAGAGCTTCCTCGAGGCCGAGATCGCCAAGTGGACGCCGGTGATCAAGGCGGCCGGCGTCACCGCGACGAACTGACCGCCGATCTTAGGATCAGGCCATACCGACGCCCGGCCTCGTGCCGGGCGTTGTCGTTGAGGCCCGGTTCTGGCCGCGGATCGCCGCGATGACGAAGCCGACGCGGGCTTCGACCGGAGCACGCGGCAGTTCGACCAGGTCATAATCATATTGGCGATAGGTCCGGACCATGGCCGTATAGGTCCGTTCGGCTTCGTCCAGGTTCTGCCGCCGCTCGCCGTCGGTCCGGTAGATCTCCGGCCAGGGCGGGGCGATGAAGACGCGCCGGTTGTAGCGCAGCGTCCTGGCGGCGACGGTCATATGGTGCGGCACCGGCAGGCCGATGAGATTGAGATAGCCGAGCACATCGGGCACGCCCCGATCGAACAGGACCGTGCCGGTCTCGGCCGTCGCCATGCCGTGGTTGCGCATTTCGAGGCACAGCATCATCTCGGCGAACAGCGCACGGTCGAGCCAGGGCAGCGCGCGCCCGCCGATCGCCTGCTGATCCCGGATGAGGCGCCGTCCGACCTCGTCCGAGGTCTTGAGGCCGGTCGCCTTCAGCGCCTCGATCAAGGTGGTCTTGCCCGAACCCGGGCCACCGGTGACGACGAAGAAGCGATCCGGTCCGGGACTTGGGTCGTCTGGCATGGGTGGCGTCTCCCCGAAAGGCTGGTTGATCGGTGACGGCGCAACGATATCGCCGTCGACATGCGGAAAGCCGCGGGCGCGGCGCCGCCGTCTTCAAATGACCGTGGGCATGCGGTCGAGGCCGGCCGTGGCCTGCGCCAGCAGCCTGCTGACGATGCCAAGGCCGCGCGTCAGTTCCTCGGGTGACGGGCCGCCCAGGCAGAGCCGGATCCCGCCTGGATCCATGGCCGGGTCGACCGCCAGCGCCGAAGGTGGCGTAACCATCACGCCGAGCGCCGCGGCGGCCTCGGCGAGGCGCTGGGCCGCCATGGTGGGCATGGGCAACCAGGCATGAAAGCCGCTGGTCTCCGATACCCGCAGACGGCCGGGCAAGGCCGCATTGGCCATCACCATGCGCCTGGCCGCCTCGGCGCGGACCGACGCGCCGACCGATGCGGCGGTTCCGTCGGTCAGCCATTGCTCCATGATCAGGCAGCAGAGCGGCGACGCCATGGTGCTGGTGGTCTGGAGCACGGCCAGCGCATGATCGATCCGGTCGGCCGGCGTGACCAGGACACCGATGCGCAGGCCCGGACTGAGGGTCTTCGAGAAGCCATTGACGTAAAGCGTGCGTTCGGGCGCAAGCTCGGCCAGGGCCGGCAGGCCGGGCGGCGTGAACACCGAATAGACGTCGTCCTCGATGATGGTCACGTCATGCGCCCGGCAGAGCCGCGCGAGATCCCGGCGGCGGGCCAGGCCCATTGTCGCCGCTGTCGGGTTTTGCAGGGTCGGCGTTACATAGAGGGTGGCCGGCGCGTCGCCGCTCCGGTTGCGCAGGGCCGTGTCCAGCGCCTCGGCCGTCACGCCCTCGGCATCCATCGCGAGCGCCTTCATGGGGTAGCCCGCATGGCGCGCGATGGCGATCGCACCTGGATAGGTCACTGCCTCGGTCAATATGAGGCCACCGGACCGGCAGGCCAGCGTGAAGGCGATGGACAACGCGTGCTGCGCGCCGTTGGTGAGCATCAATCTGTCGGGCGACACCGCGAAACGGTGGCTGCTCAGCCATCGCGCCATCAGCATCCGATGATCGTCGCGGCCGGCGGCGGGGCAATAACGGCCGAAATTTTCGGCGCTGAGCCGCTTGGCCAGCGTCGCCAGCGTTGCCGCGATCAGCCGGTCGCCCAGCACCTGCGGCGGGGTGTTGACGCCGAGGTCGATCATGTCCCGGCGGCCCAGCACGGTGCCGGCGACGAACATGCCCCGTCCGCGCTCGCTCTGCACCAGCCCCCGCCGTTCCAGCACGGCATAGGCCTTGGTGACGGTGCCGAGCCCGATCCCGAGCCGAAAGGCGAGGTCGCGATGCGGGGGCAGACGCGCCCCCGCAACGATGATGCCGGCGGCGATATCTTCCACCAGCGCGCCGACCAGCCGTTCATAGACCTGGCCCTTCGTCTCGCAGAGCCGAGGCCGCCAGGGTGATGCGAGACGCATGGACATCCCAATAATAGTGTCGCGTGACACTATTATTGTATCGCCCGAAGTGTCACATGTCTATTGCAGCCGCATCGGCCGATCGATCGCGGTACCTCCGTCATGACCCCAAGCCTGCTGCTGACCTTCGCGACCTATGCCTTCGTGACCTCGATCACGCCCGGCCCCAACAACACCATGGTGTTGGCCTCGGGGGTGAATTTCGGTTTTCACCGGACGATCCCGCACCTGATGGGGATCAATCTCGGCTTTTCCGCCATGGTGCTTTCGGTCGGCCTGGGGCTCGGCGGCATGTTCACGGCCTGGCCTGTGCTCCATGACGTGCTGCGTTATGTCGGGGCCCTTTACCTCATCTATCTCGCCTGGAAGATCGCCCGTTCGGGAACCATGTCCGATGGCGCCGACGCGGTCCGGCCGATGAGCTTCGCGCAGGCCGCGGCCTTTCAGTGGGTCAATCCCAAGGCCTGGATCATGGCGATCGGGGCGGTGGCGACCTATACGCCGCAGAACGGCTTCTTTCCCAATATCGTCATCGTTACCGTCGTCTACGCACTGGTCAACGCGCCGTGCATTGCCGCCTGGGCCGCTTTCGGCGTCGTGTTGCGCCGGCTGCTGACCAGTTCGCGTTCGGTGCGCATCTTCAACGTGGCGATGGCGGCGCTGCTCGTCCTGTCGCTCTACCCGCTTCTGGCCGACAGCCTGAGGTGACGCCGGGCGAGCGCCGGTCAGTTCCGTTGCGGCGCTCCGCTGTCGAAGCGCTTCGACCATTCCGCCAGGATGCGGTCGCGGTTGTCGGCCATCCAGGTATAGTCGAGCCGGATCATCCGGCTTTCGGCGTCGGCGGGATAATGGGGCGGCACGCTGACCACGCCCTGGCGTCCGACGATGCCGTAGAAACGGGCGAACAATTCCTGGGCGCTGTGGCCGGTGGCCCAGTCGGCGATCCGGCGGGCTGCGGCGGCCTGGGGCGCGGCGCGGCCGCGCATGATGGCGAGCGCGCCCATTTCCCAGCCGACCCCGTCGCGCGGCACGATGATGTCGATCGGCGCGCCCAGGCTGCGTTCGCGCGCCGCACGCATGTCGAAGCTGATGCCGAGCACCCGTTCGCCACGCGCAGCCTGCACGCACGGCGCGCTGCCGGAATGGGTATAGAGCGCGACGTTCTGGTGCAACGCCTCCATGTAGCGCCAGGCGGCTTCCTCGCCCATGATCTGGATCCAGCTCGAGACGATCAGGAAACCGGTTCCCGATGATGCCGGATGCGGCATGACCAGCCGGTTGCGCAGGCTCGGATGGGTCAGGTCGCTCCAGCTTTCCGGCTTCGGAATATTGGCCTTGTCGGCTTCCACGGTGTTGAAGCAGAGGGCGACCACGAAGGCGTCGAGGCCGGTCCAGCTATAGGGTTCGCTGGTGTCCTGAAACGCCGGCTTCAGGCCGTCGGCGCCTTGAGGCCGATAGGTCTCGAGCAAATTCATCCGCTCGAGCAGCAGGAGGCTCGACGCGACCAGGCCGAACACCATGTCGGCGCGCGGACTGTCGCGTTCGGCCATCAGGCGGGCGGTGATCACGCCGGTCGAATCGCGCACCCACTGAACCTCGATATCGGGCAGGTCGGTCTCGATCGCGGCCTTCAGCGCGGTCAGCTCTTCGGTCTCGCTGGCGGTATAGATCATCACCCGCGTCCGGCCCTGGGCCTGGACGTCGGTCCACCCGCCGATCAGCAGGGCCGCGCCGAGACAGAGCCCGGCGAGCCGATGCGACAACCCCATGACATGTCCTTTCCGGGCGGCGGACCGGCGCCGCGTTCGATCATAGCCCATCGAGACGGGCACGACCCGCGTGAACCGAGCGTGAAACGGCCGGCCGGGAATGTCAGGTGACGAGAATGGCCCGGAAGTCATTGACGTTGGTATGGGTCGGCCCGGTGACGACCAGGCCGTCGAGGGCGGCAAAAAAGCCGAAACCGTCATGGCGGTCGAGGAAGGCCCTTGGATTGAGCCCGCGCTCGGCGGCATCCGCTATCAGCGCGGGCGTCACCACCGCGCCGGCATTGGCCTCGATGCCGTCAATGCCGTCGGTGTCGATGGCCAGCGCGTGAATGCGGCCGCGATGTTCGGGCGCGAAGCCCTGGATGGCGACCGCCAGCGCCAGGGCGAATTCGGAATTCCGGCCGCCCCGGCCGATCGGCCGGTCCTTCGGCAAGGTCACGGTGGTCTCGCCGCCGGACAGGATGAGCAAGGGCGGCTTGACCGGCAGGCCGTGCTCCAGGATCGAGCGCGCCAGCGCGGCATGGACCTGCGCCACGTCGCGCGCCTCGCCTTCGATCGTATCGCCGAGCACCAGGGTGGCGACGCCTGCGTCCGCTGCGATCTTCATCGCGGCGCGCAGGCTCTCGACCGGCCGGGCGATCAGCCTGATATCGATGCCGCGGGCGAAGGCCGGATGGTCGGGTTTCGGGCTCTCGCTCGCCGGATCCTGCAAATGGCGCATGACACTGGCCGGCAGGTCCATCCGGTAGCGCTCGACGATGGCGAGCGCTTGCCTGCGGGTGGTCGGGTCCGGCACCGTCGGGCCGGAGGCGATCACCGCCGGGTCGTCGCCGGGCACGTCGGAAATCGCGATGGTCACCACCTTGGCCGGATAGGCCGCGGCGGCGAGCCGCCCGCCGGCAATCGCTGAGACGTGTTTGCGCACGCAGTTCATCGCGCCGATATCCGCGCCCGAGGCGAGCAGGGCGGCATTCACCGCCTTGAGGTCGTCGAGCGTCAGCGTGCCGGCGGGGGCCGCCAGCAAAGCCGAGCCGCCGCCCGAGATCAGCGCGACGACCAGGTCGTCGGCGGAAAGACCGGCCAGCCGCTGCAGGATGCGGTCGCTGGCGGCGAGGCCGGCGGCGTCCGGCACCGGATGGGCGGCTTCCAGGACCTCGATGCGGCTGCAGGGCACGGCATGGCCGTAGCGTGTGACCACCGTGCCGGTGAGCGGCGCCGGCCAGACCTTTTCGAAGGCGGCGGCCATGGCGGCGGCGGCCTTGCCGGCGCCGACCACGACGGTGCGGCCGGTCGGCACCGGCGGCAAATGGTCGGCGATCCGGTCGGGCAGCGCGGCGGCGATCGCGGCATGGCCGAGCGAAATCAGGAAGGCGCGGGGGTCTGAAAGATCGGTCACGGGCGAGCCTGTCGAAACGGGTGGTCAAACAAGCAGGTCGCGGGCGCGGCGGCAAGGGCGCGGCAAGGGTGCGGCACGGCGCGACACTGCCATTCCGCATGGTCCTACCCAGGGATCGAGGCATGGCCTATGGCATCACCATGGATTATCCGTTCGATCAGGCCTGCCGGGCCGTGGTGGCAGGCCGGTGCGCCGCCTTTGCCCGCTTGCCCGCCGATGAGGCCGGCCAAGCCTTGAAACGCGCCGCCGTGGCGATCGTCCTGCTGGCGGCCGACGCGCCCTCGCATGAAACGGCCTTCGTGCTGACCCGGCGCGCCGCCGGCCTGCGCTCCCATGGCGGCCAGTGGGCGCTGCCGGGCGGCCGCTGCGACGCCGGCGAGACGCCGGCTGAGGCGGCGCTGCGCGAAGTCCGCGAGGAGATCGGCCTGGAGCTCGGCGATGGCGATGTCCTGGGACTGCTCGACGACTATCCGACACGGTCGGGCTATCTGGTGACGCCAGTGGTGGTCTGGGCCGCCGGCGGCGCGCAACTCGCGCCCAATCCCGAGGAGGTCGCCTCGGTTCACCGCATTCCGCTGGCCGGGATCATGGCGCCGGATATCGTCGATTTCACCACTATCGCGGAAAGCCGGCGGCAGGTGATCCGCCTGGCGATCGCGGGTGACATCATTCACGCGCCGACCGCCGCGCTGATCTATCAGTTCCGCGAAGTCCTGGCGGGGCGGAACACGCGGGTCGCCGATCTGGAACAGCCGCTGTTCGCCTGGCGCTGACGCCCGGACCGCAAGGCATGCATTTCCGACGGATTGCCGCCCGGCTCCGGCTCTCCTAGAAACGATGGACCGATCCGGGCACACCGATCCGTGCCTGGCCGCCCGGGAGCTCCTATGCTGTTCGAACTCACCGAAGAAGAAGTGCTGATCCGCGACACCGCGCGCAAGATCGCCGCCGACCGGGTTCACCCGCTTGCCGAAACGCTCGACCGCGGCGGCGGCCGTGCCGAGTTCCTGGCCAATCTGAAGGCGCTGGCGGAATCGGGCTTCATGGCGGTCAATGTCCGCTCCGAATTTGGCGGCACGGAAGCAGGTTCGGTCGCCTTCGCGCTGACCGTCGAGGAACTGGGTTATGCCTGCGCCTCGACCGGTGTCACCGCTTCGGTGACCAATATGGTCGCCGAGGTGATCCAGGCGGTCGGTTCCGATGCGCAAAAGCGGCTCTATATCCCGCGTCTCGCCGACGGCACCTATCCGGCCGGCGCCTTCTGCCTGACCGAAGCCGGCGCCGGTTCGGATCCGGCCGGCATGAAGACCCGCGCCCGGCGCGACGGCGACGATTTCGTGCTCGACGGCCAGAAGCTCTACATCACCTCCGGCGAATATGCCGGCCTGTTCGTGGTCTGGGCGGTCACCGATCCCGAGGCCAGGAAAGGCCGGGGCATTTCCTGTTTCCTGGTCGAGGCGGGCACGCCCGGGTTGACCATCGGCAAGGCCGAACGGAAGCTCGGCCAGCATGGCTCGGCCACCAATGTCGTGCATTTCGACGGTTGCCGGGTCGCCGGCTCGGCGCTGATGGGCAAGCTCGACGACGGCTTCCGTATCGCGGTCGGTGAGCTCGCCGGCGGCCGCATCGGCATCGCCGCGCTGTCGCTCGGCATCGCCCGCGCTGCCATGGATGCCGCCAAGGCCTATGCCCGGGACCGGCAGCAGTTCGGCCAGGCGATCAGCGAGTTCCAGGGCATCCAGTGGATGATCGCCGACCGCGAGACCGACCTGGAAGCGGCGCGCCTGCTCATCCTGAGCGCCGCGCACAGGAAGGATCGCGGCGAGCCGTTCGGGCGCGAGGCCTCGATGGCCAAGCTGTTCGCCTCGGAAGCCGCGCTGCGCGCCACCGACACGGCGCTGCAATTGCATGGCGGCGCCGGCTATTGCGCGGATTTTCCGGTCGAGCGGCATTTCCGCGACGCCCGCATCACCCGTATTTACGAGGGCACGAGCGAGGTCCAGCGCCTCATCATCGCCCGCGAGACGCTGCGGCAGTGACCGCGGCCCGATCCGTTCCAGCAAGACGAGGAAGCTCAAGGCATGACCACCCAACACGCAAGCCGCACCGGCGGACAGATCCTCGTCGATCAGTTGATCGTGCAAGGCGCCGATCACGTCTTCTGCGTGCCGGGCGAAAGCTACCTGGCTGTGCTCGACGCGTTGCATGACGCCGACACCAAGGTCACCATCTGCCGGCAGGAGGGTGGCGCCGCCATGATGGCGGAGGCCTATGGCAAGCTTACCGGCCGGCCGGGCATCTGCATGGTGACGCGCGGGCCGGGCGCGACCAACGCCTCGCCGGGCGTCCATATCGCCCAGCAGGATTCGACCCCGATGATCCTGTTCGTCGGCCAGATCGAGCGCGGCATGCGCGGCCGCGACGCCTTCCAGGAGGTCGATTACGGCAAGCTGTTCGGCGGCATCTGCAAATGGGTCGCCGAGATCGACGATGCCGACCGCGTCCCGGAAATGGTGGCGCGCGCCTATGCCACCGCCATGCAGGGCCGCCCCGGTCCGGTGGTGCTGGTGCTGCCCGAGGACATGCTGACCGAGACCGCCGAGGTGCCGGACGCACCCCGCGTCGAGGCGGCCGAGACCTGGCCCGGCAACAACGACATGGTCAAGCTGCAGAAACTGCTCTGGGCGGCGACGAAGCCGGTGCTGCTGCTTGGCGGTTCGCGCTGGTCGGAAAAGGCGGTCGACGCGGTCACCCGCTTCGCCGAGCGCTTCGAGCTGCCGGTCATCTGCCAGTTCCGCCGCCAGATGCTGTTCGACCACGAGCACGCCAATTATGCCGGCGATCTCGGTCTCGGCGGCAATCCCGCCATGCTGAAGCTGATCAAGGACAGCGACCTGATCATCGCGCTCGGCGGCCGGCTCTCCGAGATCGCCTCGCAGAGCTACACGCTGATCGACATTCCCCAGCCGAGCCAGACCTTCGTCCACATTCACCCGGGGCCGGAGGAGCTCGGCCGGGTCTATCAGGCCCATTTGCCGATCCAGGCGAGCCCGACGGCTTTCGCCGCGGCGGTCGAGGGTCTGCAGCCGCCGCAGACGATCGCCTGGGCCGGCGCCGCCGCCAAGGCACATGAGAGCTATCTGGCCTGGACCGGCAATCCCGCCCGTCTGCCCGGCCAACTGCAATATGGCGAGGTCATGAGCTGGCTGCGCGACCGCCTGCCCGATGACGCCATCGTCTGCAACGGCGCCGGCAACTATGCCATCTGGGTGCATCGCTTCCTGCGCTTCAAGCGCTATGGCACGCAGCTCGCCCCGACCTCGGGCTCGATGGGCTACGGCACGCCGGCCGCGGTCGGCGCCAAGCGCATGCATCCCGACAAGATGGTCGTGGCCTTCGCCGGCGACGGCTGCTTCATGATGAACGGCCAGGAATTCGCCACCGCCTGCCAATACGACCTGCCGATCATCGTGGTCATTGTCGACAACGGCATGTACGGCACCATCCGCATGCACCAGGAACGCGACTATCCCGGCCGTGTCTCGGCGACCACGCTGAAGAACCCGGATTTCGCGGCGCTGGCGCGCGCCTATGGCGGCCATGGCGAGACGGTGCGCGAAACCGCCGAATTCGCCGCCGCCTTCGAGCGCGCGGTGGCTTCCGGCAAGCCGGCGATCCTGCATCTGTTCCTGGACCAGCAGGCGATTACGCCGACCACCACGATCGACCAGATCCGCGAGAAGGCCCGCGCCAAGGGCTGAGATGGGAGCATTTGCTGCAGATCGTTTCAGGTCGAAGCGATCTGCAGCAGGGTTTGCCGTCCTTCGAGGCTCGCGCAAGGGCGCGAGCACCTCAGGATGAGGACCGTTGGGAATGGCACTGCGGACGGCGCCGAATGCACGAAGCGCTCAACGCTTCATGAGCAACATCAGTGCATTACGCAAACATCCCTCATCCTGAGGTGCTCGCGCCCTTGCGCGAGCCTCGAAGGACGGCCGACCTCAATGCAATGCCGTCTCAGCCGTTGAGGTGGCAGGCCGACAGCCGGCCGGGTGCGACCTCCCGCAAGGCCGGCACGTCGGTCTTGCAGCGCGCCATGGCGAAGGGACAGCGCGGGTGGAAATGGCAGCCGGGCGGCGGGTTCAGCGGCGAGGGGATCTCGCCTTCGATCGGCTTGAACTGGCGCTTGCCCGTGTCCACCCGCGGCACCTCTGCAAGCAGCGCCTGGGTATAGGGGTGGTTCGGCTGGGCGAACAATTCCTCGGCCGGCGCCAGTTCGACGATCCGGCCGAGATAGAGGATCGCCACCCGGTCGGCGACATGGCGCACCACGCCGAGGTCATGGCTGATGAACAGGTAGGTCAGGCCGAAATCAGCACGCAGCTGCATGAACAGGTTCAAGACCTGGGCCTGGATCGACACGTCCAATGCCGCGACGCTTTCGTCGGCGACGATCATCTTCGGCTTCACCGCCAGCGCCCGGGCAATGCCGATGCGCGCCCGCTGGCCGCCGGAGAACTGATGCGGATAGCGTTTGGCATAGGCCGGATCGAGCCCGACCTTGCGCATCAGGTCGGCGAGATAGTCCTGCGCCCCGGCCTTGTCGACGATGCCGTGATAGACCGGCGCCTCGGCGATGATGTCCTCCACCCGCATGCGCGGATTGAGCGAGGACATCGGGTCCTGGAACACCATCTGCACGGCGAGTTCGGCGGCGCGCCGCTCGGCGCCGGTGAGTTTCGACCGGTCGCGGCCCTCGAATTTCACCGATCCTTCCGATTGCGACCAGATGCCCGAGACGATGCGGCCGAGCGTCGACTTGCCCGAACCGGATTCGCCGACCAGGCCCAGCACCTCGCCGGGCCGGACCGCCAGGTCGACATGGTCCAGTGCGTGAACGACCTCCCGCTTCGGGCCGGCGCCGAGCAGGCCGGCGAGCTTGGCCGCAAGGTCCGGTTCCCTGGCGAAGCGTTTGGAGACGCCCGACACTTCGATGATCGGCGTGGTCATGCGGCGACCTCGTCGAGGACGGGATGGAAACAGCGAAGGCGCCGGTCGGCGAGCGGCCGGGTTTCGGGTGGCGGGGCGGTCCGGCAGTCGGCCTGCACGGCCGTGCAGCGGGGCGCGAAGGGGCACCCTGGCGGCAGGCGCAGCAGGTTCGGCGTCATGCCCGGGATCTGGGCGAGCGGCCGGCCGCGCGGGTTGCGGCTCGGCAGGCTTTCCAGGAGGCCGCGCGTATAGGGATGGCAGGGCCGCGCCAGCACGTCCTGGGTCGGACCTTCCTCGACCACGCGGCCGGCATACATGACGGCCACCCGGTCGGCGAGACCGGAGACGATGGCGAGGTCATGGGTGATCCAGACCAGCGCCGTGCCGGTATCGGCGGCGAGCTTCTGCACCTCGGCGAGGATCTGCGCCTGGATGGTGACGTCGAGCGCGGTGGTCGGCTCGTCGGCGATGATCACGGCGGGCTTGTGCAGCAGCGCGATGGCGATCGCCACGCGCTGGCGCATGCCGCCGGAGAACTGGTGCGGGTAGCTTTCCAGCCTTTGGTCGGGCGAGGCGATGCCGACCTGCACCAGGGCCTCGCGGCAGCGCTCGCGGGCCGCCTCGGTGGAAATGTCGATATGGGCCTTCAGCGTCTCGATCATCTGGGTGTCGACGCGCAGCACCGGGTTGAGCGTCATCATCGGGTCCTGGAAGATCATCGCGATCCGCCGACCCCGGATGTCGCGCCAGGCCTTTTCGCCGAGCCCGACCAGTTCCTCGCCCATCAGCCTGATCGAGCCCGAGACGATCCGTCCGGGCGGGTCGATCAGCCCGAGAATGGAAAAGCCGGTGATCGACTTGCCGGAGCCGGATTCGCCGACCAGGCCCATCACCTCGCCGCGCGCGACCTTGAACGACACGCCGTCGACCGCCTTCACCGCGCCGGCGCGGGTGAAGAACTGGGTTTTCAGGTCGGTGACTTCGAGCACAGCGGTCATGACCGGGACCTCGTGGTCTTTGTCGAGGGCGCAATTGCACCTCGCGGGACCGGTTGCCGGCACATTCTCGATGTCATCCCCAAGGCAAAGCAATTGCTTTGCCGGGGCCGAGCGAAGCGAGGGGAAGGGGATCCAGGGGCGGCCTGGACGAACGCATGCTGCCTCGTTGGTTGCGACACCACGGCCGCACGGAACATCCCGCCTTGGCATTTTCGCAGCGGCGCGGTCTCAGCTCTGCAACTCCTGGACCCCCTTCCCCTCGGCTTCGCCTCGGCCTCCGGCAAAGCAATTGCTTTGCCTTGGGGTGACGTCCGGTGCTGGCCTGGGAGGTTGGAGTGAAGCGAGTTATCGATCACTGGCGCCATATTCAACATCATACCGCCGCTCATTTCTTCAGCCGCGGGTTCAGCTGGTCGCGCAGATGATCGCCGACCAGGTTGATGAGCAGGATGGTGATCAGCAGGGCCACGCCGGGGAAGACGCTGACCCAATATTTGCCCGACAGGATATATTTGTAGCCGTTGGAGATCAGAAGCCCGAGCGAGGGCTCGGTGATCGGCACGCCGACGCCGAGATAGGACAGCACCGCCTCCAGCGAGATGGCGTGCGCGACCTGGACGGTCGCCACCACGATCAGCGGCGGCAGGCAGTTCGGCAGCAGGTGGCGGAAGATGATCCGGTGTTTCGGCAGGGCCAAGCAATGCGCCGCCTCGATATATTCGCGCCGCCGCTCGACCAGCGCGCCGCCGCGCACGGTGCGGGCGTAATAGGCCCATTGGGTGGTCACCAGCGCGATGATCACCTTGTCGATGCCGGTGCCGAGCAAAGCCAGCAGGATCAGTGCGATGAGGATCGCCGGGAAGGACAGCTGCAGGTCGACCACGCGCATGATCAGGCTGTCGATGCGGCCGCCGAAATAGGCGGCGGCAACCCCGATGCTGAGGCCCACCGCCAGCGCGATGACGGTGGCGGATGCGGCGACGAACAGCGACAGCCTGAGCCCGTAGATCATCGCCGAGAGCATGTCGCGGCCCTGGTCGTCGGTGCCGAGCAAATAGAGCCGGCCGTCGAGCGAGCGTTCGCCGGGCGCCAGCATATTGTCCAGGATCGAGATCTGGGTCATGTCGTAGGGGTTCTGCGGCGTGATCCAGGGCGCGAAGATCGACAGGAGCGCCAGGACGATCACCAGGACGAGCGCGCCGACGGCGATCTTGCTTTCGCAGAATTCCGAGACGAAGCGGCGGAACGGCGTTTCGACGCGGTCGGCCGTGGCGGTCGGGGCGGGAAGGGCGGCATCGGTCATGTCTGGGGCCTCCCGCTCAGCTCTCGATGTCCTGCAGGCGCACCCGCGGGTCGAGAATGGAATAGAGGATGTCGACCACCAGGTTGATGGTCACGAACATCACCACCACGATCATCAGATAGGCGACGATCACCGGTCGATCGAGCCGGTAGATGCTGTCGATCAGCAGCTTGCCCATGCCCGGCCAGGAGAACACCTGCTCGGTGACGACGGCGAAGGCGATCATCGCGCCGAGCTCCAGGCCGAGCACGGTGACGACCGGGATCAGGATGTTCTTCAGGAGGTGCACGCCGATGATCCGGGCCGGCGACAGGCCCTTGGCCCGGGCGAAGCGCACATAGTCCTGCAGCATGGCCTCGCGCGTCCCGGCATAAGCGAGCCGGATCACCAGCGAGGTCTTGTAGATGGCAAGCGTCAGCGCCGGCATGATCAGGTTCGGCCAGCCGGCCGGATTGAGCAGTGACAGTTCCACGCCGAACAGCGTGCCGGTGGGCCCCCGGCCGCCGGCCGGCAGCCATTGCAGGGTCACCGCGAAGAACAGGATCAGCATGATGCCGAACCAGAAATTCGGCAGGGAGAAGCCGACCACCGAGCCGGTCATGATGGTCCGGCCGACGATGCCGTCATGTTTCAGGCCGGCGATGACGCCGAGCGGCACGCCGATCAGGGCGGTCATGCCGAGCGCCACGACGGCCAGCTCCAGGGTCGCCGGCATGCGCGAGACGATCAGCCCGAGCGCGTCGACGCCATGGACGAAGCTCTTGCCGAAATCGCCATGCAGCAGGTTCCAGATGAACACCGCGAATTGCACATAGACCGGCTTGTCCAGCCCGAGCCGGGCGATCGCGGCGTCACGTTCGGCCTGGTCGGCGTCCGGCGCCAGCAGGATGTCGATCGGGTTGCCGATGGCATAGACGCCGAGAAACACCAGCACCGCCATGGCGGCGACCACGAAGGCGCTCTGGCCGAGACGTCGGAGGATGAAGACGAGCATCGCTGACAGGTTCCGCGCGAGATAAGGGTCTGGAATGCGCTGTCAGGTGCGAACGGCCGTTTGGCCGTTCGACACCATGGGACCGGCGACGGGCCGGCCGGGCTTCCGCGTCAGCGTGACGCCGGAGCCTGCAGGATCAGCTCGGCGCGGGTATATTGGTTCATCTGCGCCGTATAGGTCAGGCCGCGCCTGAAGGCCCAGACCGACACTTCGAAATGCAGCGGGATCAGGCCGAAATCGGCCATTACCATGCGCGAAGCCTCCACCAGCAGGGCGTTGCGCTTGGCATCGTCGACGATGGTCAGCGCTTCGAACAGCTTGGCGTCCATGGTGGGGTTGGAATAGCCGCCCGGATTGGTCGTGCCCATGCCGCGATTGCGGTCGGGGGTGGCGGCGAGCGCCCTCAGCGGGTTCGACATCTCGGCCGTGTCGGCGGCCCAGCCGGACAGCCAGAAGCCGAATTCGGCGCGGTTGCGGCGGGCGAAGAAGGTCGAGGCGGTCATCGCGTCGATCTGCGTCTTGATGCCGATGCGGGTCAGCATCTGGGCGATCGCCTGGGCGATCTGGCCGTCATTGATGTAACGGTCGTTGGGGCTTCCCATCACCAGCCCGAAGCCGTTCGGATAACCGGCCTCGGCCAGGAGCTTCCTGGCACGCTCGATATTCGGCCGTTCCGGCTTGATGCCGGCATTGGTGCCGGGCAGCGGGTTCGGCAGCAGCTCGGCCGCGGCGACGGCGACGCCGCCCATGATCCGGGCGACAATGGCGTCCCGGTCGATCGCCAGGCTGATCGCCTCGCGCACGCGCCGGTCGCGGAACGGGTTCTTGCCAGCCGTGTCGGTCACGCCGGGCGGCGCGGTCTCGGTCAGATAGTTGAAATGCAGGTAGATGATCCGGCTCGACAGGGCCTCGGCCGTGGTGAAATTGGTGTTCTGCTTGATCCGCGGCAGATCCTGGATCGGCGGGTTCTCGATGAAGTCGACGTCGCCGGCCAGCAGCGCCGCGACGCGCGAGGCGGCCTGGGTGATCGGGCGGAACGTCACGCGCTGCCAGGTCGGCTTTTCGCCCCAATAGGTCTCGTTGCGCTCCAGCACGATGCGGTCGCCGCGGGTAAAGGTCACGAAGCGGAACGGGCCGGTGCCGACGGCGAGCTTCAGGTTGTTGAAGTCCTCGGTCTTCGGCCAGGCATCGACGCCGGTGCAGCCGGCGCGGTTGAAGGCGAGATTTTCCGGCGCGCCGGCAGCCTTGGCCGAGATGATGCCGATATTGGACAATTCGCTGCCGAGGATCGGGTGCGGCGCCGTCGTGGTGACGATCACCGTATAGGGGTCGGGCGCGGTCATGGTGGCGATCGCGCGCATGCTGACCACCAGCGACGACGGCGAGTTCTCCACCTTCGGCACGCGGCAATAGGAGAAGATCACGTCGCGTGCGGTGAATTCCGTGCCGTCGGTGAACTTGACGCCCCGGCGCAGCTTGAACTCCCAGGTCGTCGGGTCGATGGCGCGCACGCTCTCGGCGAGCTTCGGAATCGGTTGCTGGTTCTTGTCCTGGTCCATCAGGCCCTCGAAGACATGCGAGCGCAGCTGATGGTTCGGGGTCAGATTGTGGAAATGCGGATCGACCGAACTCGGTTCGGCCGATAGCCCGATGCGCAGTTCCTGCGCGGCGGCGGGCAGCGTGAGCGCCAGCGCGGTGGCGCCGGCTGCCAGAAGATTCCCAATTCGACGCATGTCGTTCCCCTGCTTCGATCGATCGCGGCGGCGGACTTGTTGCCGCCTTTGCCTACAGCAGACCCCGAAACGGCGATCCCCGCTAGTCCCGTTCGGCAACCCCGATAGGACATAGCGCGCCGGCCTCGCCTGGACAGCCCCTGCCGCGATGCTCTTCACAGCAGCTTCTTTTTCGGACAGATTATCGTCAATTGAAACAGCATAACATCAGGTTATAGTGGCCATAGCGCGCCCCACTTCGCCGGTCGATGCCGCCTCGCTCGTCGAGGGGGTGCGCGGATTTGCCTCGCTGCGCGACCTCGAAGTGCTCAGGGCGCTGGTGGTGGCGCGCAAGATGACCGCCGCCGCCATGCAGCTCGGCATTTCGCAGCCGGCCGTCAGCCGCACCATCGCGATGCTGGAGGAGCGCTCGGGCCGCGTCCTGTTCCGCCGTGAGGGTGGCCGCCTGACGCCGACCGCCGACGCCCTGGCGCTGTTTGCCGAGACCACGCCGATCTTCGACGCGCTCGCCCGCCTCGACCGGTTTTCCTGGGCGAGCCAGTCCCACGAGCCGCTGCGGGTGGTCGCGCCCGCCACTCTCGCCCACCATTACCTGCAATGGCTGATCGCCGGTTACCTCGCGGCCCACGGCGACGAGACCGTCACGCTGGAAATCACCACGTCGCCCGACGTCTTCGCGGCGATCGCCGACCGCAAGGCGGATATCGGCATTTCCGATTCCTACGTGTCGCATCCGGCGTTGTTGCGCGAGCCGTTCAGGGCATCCTCGGCGGTCTGTGCCCTGCCCGAAGGGCACCGGCTGGCCGCGCAGCCGCGCGTCACCGCCGCCGATCTCGACGGCGAGAGCTTCATTTCATTCGCCCGGCGTCTGGCCATCCGGGCCACCCTCGACCGGATCTTCGTCGAAGCCGGCGCCCGACCCAAGGTCCGTTGCGAGACGGCGACCGTCGTGTCGGCGCTGGAACTGGTCAGGGCCGGTCTCGGCCTTTCGGTCTTCAATCCGTTTCCCGTCGCCCTGCGCCCGGCGAGCGGCGTCGTCTTCCGGCCGTTCGATCCGCAAGTCGTCTACGAGACGGCCTTCATTTTTCCGGCCGAAGGGCCGGCCAGCCCGGCGGCGCGCCGGCTCGCCGATTTCGCCCGCGCCCAGCCCATCGACGATACCTATTCCACCGCCATTCCCTGAAGAGGCCGCGATGTCCACCCTCGCCACGTCAGATGTTCTCGCCGCGCTTGTCGGTTTCGACACGACGAGCCGCAACTCCAACCTGCCGTTGATCGACTGGGTCGAGGATTATCTTAGCCGCTACGGCGTCACGGGCGAGCGCGTCTATGACGCGACCGGGAGCAAGGCCAATCTCTGGGTGACCATCGGGCCGAAGGACGTGGCCGGCTATGTGCTGTCGGGCCATGTCGACGTCGTGCCGGTCGACGGCCAGAACTGGGCGAGCGACCCGTTCACGCTGACCGCCAAGGACGACCGCCTCTACGGCCGCGGCACCTGCGACATGAAGGGCTTCGTCGCGGCGGCGCTTGCCGCCGTGCCGGCCATGGTCGCGGCGCCACTCGCCAAGCCGATCCATCTCGCCATTTCCTATGACGAGGAGGTCGGCTGCCGCGGCGTGCGGACCCTGCTCGCCGTGCTGAACGACCGGCCCTTGAAGCCCGAGGCCTGTTTCGTCGGCGAGCCGACCAATATGCAAGTGGTCACCGCCCACAAGACCGGCCGGCCGATGCGCTGCACGGTGCGCGGCAAGGAGGCTCATTCCTCGCTCCGGCCCTATGGCGTCAGCGCCATCGAGGAGGCCGCCAAGCTGATCGTCAGGATCAACGAGATCGGCCAGAGGCTGGCCCGGCGGACCGATCTCGACATGCTGTTCTCGGTGCCGTTCTCGACCACCAGCGTCGGCGTCATCAGGGGCGGCACCGTGCGCAATATCGTCGCCGGCGAATGCGTGGTCGATTTCGACCTGCGCTGCGTGCCGGGCGACGACCCCTATGCCATCGTCGCCGAGATCGAGGCCTATGCCCGCGACGTGCTGGAGCCGCCGATGAAGGCGATCGACGCGGCCGCCGGTTTCACCTTCGAGGAATTGTCGCTGGTGCCGGGCCTCGATACCGCGGCGGACGCGCCGGTCACCGTGCTCGCCAAGGCGCTGGCCGGCCGCAACGACCATGCCAAGGTCGCCTATGGCACCGAAGCCGGCCTGTTCCAGGAAATCGGCATTCCAACCGTCGTCGTCGGCCCGGGCTCGATCGAGCAGGCGCACAAGCCCGACGAATTCATCGAACGGGCCGAGCTCACCAAGGCCGATGCCTTCATCGCCAGGCTGATCGCCCATGCGGCGCGCGGCTAATCGAGGGCGATCCCGCTTTTTCCTGTCCCTGGCCGCTATTCTCATGTAAAGAGCCGGGCCTTCGGGGGGCTGGCGTGCACGACGTCACCCCTCAAGCAGAAGCTCCGGCTTCTGCTTGGCCGAGCGGAGCGAGGGGAAGGGGGTCCAGAGGCCGAAGGTCTCTGCCTTGCAACTCCTGGATCCCCTTCCCCTCCTTCACTTCGTTCAGTCGGCCGGGGATGACGTCAGGTGCATTTCCTGCGGCGGTCTCCTTTCATCTTTCTTGTTCCAGTGCATTTTCGTCTCGCTGCCAGTGTCGGGCGCGGTCGGGAATGTTCCAGTAACAGCGGCAATCGACCATGAAGTTTCTCGATCAGGCCAAGGTCTTTGTGAAATCCGGCGCCGGCGGCGCCGGCTGCGTGTCGTTCTACCGTGCCAAGTTCATCGAGTTCGGTGGACCTGACGGCGGCGACGGCGGCCGCGGCGGCGATGTCGTGATCGAATGCGTCGAGGGCCTCAACACGCTCATCGACTATCGCTACCAGCAGCATTTCAAGGCCAAGATCGGCGTCCACGGCATGGGCCGCAACCGTGCCGGCGCGCGCGGCGCCGACGTCGTGCTGAAAGTGCCGGCCGGTACCCAGGTGTTCGACGAGGAGGGCGAGACGCTGATCGCCGACATCACGACCGTCGGCCAGCGCTTCGTGTTGTTCGAAGGCGGCAATGGCGGCTTCGGCAATGCCCATTTCAAGAGCGCCACCAACCAGGCCCCGCGCCACGCCAATCCGGGCCAGCCGGCCAAGGAAGCCTGGATCATCCTGCGGTTGAAGCTGATCGCCGATGCCGGCCTGGTCGGCATGCCCAATGCGGGCAAGTCGACCTTCCTGGCGGCGACCACGGCGGCCAAGCCGAAGATCGCCGACTATCCCTTCACGACGCTGCATCCGGGCCTCGGCGTGGTGCGTGCGATCGGCCGCGAATTCGTGCTCGCCGATATTCCCGGCCTGATCGAGGGTGCCCATGACGGCCACGGCCTGGGCGACCGGTTCCTCGGCCATGTCGAGCGCTGCCGCGTGCTGCTGCATCTCGTCGACGGCACCTGCGAGCATGCCGGCAAGGCCTACAAGCTGGTGCGCAGCGAGATCGAGGCCTATGGCGCGGGCCTCGCCGACAAGCCGGAGATCGTCGCGCTGTCCAAGGTCGACGCCCTCGATCCGGCGACCCGCAAGGAGCAGTTGGCCAGGCTGAAACGGGCGGCCAAGAAGGCGCCGCTGGCGCTTTCCGCGGCTTCCGGCGAAGGCGTCGACGAAGCGCTCACCGCCTTGCTCAAGGTCATCGACGCGGCGCGTGCCGCCGAGCCGAAGCCGGTCAAGCCGGACGACGCCATCGAACCGGTCGAGACCGGCTGGCGGCCCTGACGCGGGGCGCCCGGCCGACCTCGCAGTGGTCCGCGCCACGACCAGTTCAGGCGTGCCCACGGTTGCGGCCGAGGTTCGGCGCCGACGCGGTCGGCACGGTGGCCATCAACCGGCCTGGCGACGGCCCGGCGGAGCCGGCAGGCGCCACCCCCGGCATCGGCCGGACTGGCTGATCTGACGCAGGCGCTCACCGCGCTGGCCGGACTTGCGCTATCATCGCCGGCGGAACGGGACCTCGGCCAGGATGGTCCCGTCATCGGTGTCGCGCGCGGGGCGGGCCTTCGCAAGAGGCCAGCCCGCCGCGACGTGGCAGGCAAGGCGTGCACCATGGCTCTCGATCGGCGTGTCCAGGATCTCTTCGGCATCGCGTTGCCGCTCATTCAGGCGCCGATGGCCGGCGCTCAGGGGGCGGAGATGGTGATCGCCGTTTCCGAGGCCGGCGGCCTCGGCTCGTTGCCGGGCGCCCTCCTGACCGTCGAGCAGATGCGCGGCGAGCTCGGCATCATCCGCCAGCGGACGACCAAACCGATCAATGTCAATTTCTTCTGCCACACGCCGCCGGTGCCGGACGCGGCGCGCGAGGCCGGTTGGAAGCAGCGGCTCGAAACCTATTATCGCGAATTCGGCCTCGATCCGGCCATGCCGACGCCAGCGGGCATTCGCGCGCCGTTCGACGATGCGTTCTGCACGGTGATGGAGGAATTCAAGCCGGAGGTGGTCAGTTTCCATTTCGGCCTGCCGGCGGCGCCGCTGCTCGACCGTGTCCGGGCCACCGGCGCCCGGATCGTTTCCTCGGCGACCTCGGCCGACGAGGCGCGCTGGCTCGAGGATCACGGCTGCGACGTCATCATCGCCCAAGGCTACGAAGCCGGCGGCCATCGCGGCATCTTCCTGACCGATGCGATCGCCAACCAGGCCGGCACCATGGCGCTGGTGCCGCAGGTGGTCGACGCGGTGAGCCTGCCGGTCATTGCCGCCGGCGGCATTGCCGACGGGCGCGGCATCGCCGCCGCCTTCGCGCTGGGCGCATCCGCGGTCCAGGTCGGCACGGCCTACCTGTTCTGTCCGGAAGCGAAGATCAGTCCGATGCATCGCCGGGCGCTGGCGGAGGCCAAGGACGACGACACCGCGCTGACCAATCTGTTCACCGGCCGGCCGGCGCGCGGCATCGTCAACCGGCTGATGCGCGAGGTCGGCCCGCTGTCGACCGCGGCACCCGCCTTCCCGACCGCCGGCGGCGCGCTCGCGCCGCTGAAGGCCAAGGCCGAGGCTGCCGGTTCCGGCGACTTCTCGTCGCTCTGGTCGGGACAGTCGGCAGCGCTTGGCCGCGCCATGCCGGCGGCCGAGCTGACCCGCCGGCTCATGGCCGAGGCGGCCGAACGGATCGGCGGGCTTCGGTAGCGCCGGGAGGCGACGGCAGGACGGGCCGAGGGCAGCCGAAGATGCTCTGCGTCATCCCACCACTTACTCATTGCCGGTGCTGCGGCTGAAGCGCTGGCGGATGCGGGTCAGAAGCATGTCGCGGACTTGCCGATAGGCGTCGAGCCGCTGTTCGCGCGAGCCCTGGGCAAGGGTCGGATCCGGTGTCGGCCAATATTCCACGTCCATGTCGTTGGTGCGGGTCAGGTCGAGGGCCCGGTGATGCGCCTCCGGCGCCAGCGTCACCACCAGATCGAAATTCAGGCCCTCCCATTCCTCCAGCTCCTCGATGGTCTTCGGCTTGGATTTCTGGGTGTCGATGCCGAGTTCGTCCATGACCGCGTCGACGAAGGGGTCGTGCTCGCCCTTGCGCACGCCGGCGCTCTCGACGAACACGGTCTTGCCGAAGAAGTGTTTCATGATCGCCGCGGCCATGGGCGAACGCACCTGGTTCATGCCGCAGGCGAACAGGACGGCCTGGGGGTTGCGGCGGCGAACCGACAACAGGTCAGCCCTTCCAGTGCAGGACTGAGATCAGCGTGAACAGGCGCCGCGCGGTGTCGAAGTCGAAGTCGAGCTTGTCCTTCAGCCGCTCCTTCAGCGTCTCCGAGCCCTCGTTGTGCAACCCGCGCCGGGCCATGTCGATGGTCTCGATATGCGACGGGGTGGCGTGGCGGATGGCGTCGTAATAGCTGTCGCAGATCATGAAATAGTCCTTCACGATCCGCCGGAACGGCGTCATCGACAGCACATGGGTGATGACCTGGCTGCCGTCCTCGTGCTTGACGTCGAAGACCAGCTTGCCTTCGGCGAGCGACACCGCCAGCGTATAGGGGCCGCCGTCGACGCCGACCGGGCCGAAGGAGTTTTCTTCGAGCAGGTCGTAGATGGCGATGGCGCGTTCGTGCTCGATATCCGGCGAGGAGCGCCCGATCGAGGCTTCATCCAGGGTCACCGCCACCAGGCGGCGCATGGGCTTCGGATCGGTCACGACATCCCTCGTTCAGGTCCGCGCGGCGAGTCGCCGTCATCCCGGTTCGACGACAATGGCGGGCGAGGTCGCCGCTGTCGACTAGCCGAGGTTCATCCGAATGGCCACCGATCGGGCATGCGCGTCGAGGCCCTCGGCCTCACCCAGCGCGATGGCCGCGGGCCCGAGCGCCCGCAACTGCTCCGGGCCGCACTTCAACAGCGAGGTGCGCTTCATGAAATCGAGCACGCCCAGGCCCGACGAGAAACGCGCCGAGCGGGCCGTCGGCAGCACGTGGTTGGAGCCCCCGACATAGTCGCCGATCGCTTCCGGGGTGTGGCCGCCGAGGAAGATCGCTCCGGCATTCCGGATCCGGCCGGCCAGGCTTTCGGCATCCGCGGTGATGATTTCCAGGTGCTCGGCGGCGAGCCGGTCGGCCAGCGGCACGGCCTCGTCGAGGTTGGCCACCTCGATCACCGCACCATAGTCGCGCCAGCTTTGCGCCGCGATCTCGGCGCGCGGCAAGGTGGTCAGCTGTCGCTCGACCGCCGCGACCACCGCCTCGCCAAGTGTCGGGTCGTCGGTGATCAGCAGCGACTGGGCCGCGGTATCATGTTCGGCCTGGGCCAGCAGGTCGGCGGCGATCCAGTCCGGATTGGCTGTCCGGTCGGCGATAACAAGCACTTCGGAGGGGCCGGCGATCATGTCGATGCCGACAGTGCCGAACACCTGGCGCTTGGCGGCGGCGACGAAGGCATTGCCGGGGCCCATGATCTTGGCGACCGGCTTGATCGTCGCGGTGCCATGGGCGAGCGCGAACACCGCCTGGGCGCCGCCGATGCGATAGACCTCGTCGACGCCGGCGAGATCGGCGGCCGCCAGCACCAGCGGGTTGAGCACGCCACCGGGCGCCGGCACCACCATGACGATGCGCGGGCAACCGGCGACCTTGGCCGGAATGGCGTTCATCAGCACCGAGGACGGATAGGCCGCCGTGCCGCCGGGCACGTAGAGGCCGACCGCCTCGATGGCGGTCCAGCGGTAACCGAGCTCGACACCGAGCGCGTCGGTGAAGCGGTCGTCTTTCGGCTTCTGGCGGGCGTGATAGCTGCGGATCCGTTCGGCGGCGAGCTTCAGCGCATCCAGCGTCCTGGCGTCGCAGGCGGCGATCGCCTGGGCGATCTCGTCCGCCGAGACGCGCAGGGTGGCGGGCGTCAAGGTCAGCTTGTCGAAGCGCGCGGTCAGCGCGATGACCGCCGCGTCGCCGCGCGCGATCACATCGTCGCCGATCGTCCTGACGATCTGGGAGACCTCTTCGGAGACCTCGCGCTTCATCGCCAGCAGGTCGGCGAAACGGGTGGCGAAATCGGCGGAGCGGGTGGAAAGACGGAGCGGCATGGCAAGATCCTCAAGGCCTGGAGCCATGCGGGAGCGGCCGGCGGGCGTCAAGTCCGGGCTGTCGAGGTCATGGCTCAGGCCCGCGCGCGGAGACTTGCCTGGCGAGCCTGCGGTCGTCATGGTCCCGCGCTTGAGGAGAATCGCCATGGACATCAAGACGCAGCCCGGCGCCATGCCCGGCAATATCCCGGAAAACGCCCCGCAGCCGGCCGATTTCAAGCCGGTCGAATGGGCCAAGGATCTGCTGCGTTCGATCCGCATCGCCGCGCTCGGCACGCTCGACCGCAATACCGGTCATCCCGTGACGACGCTGGTGACGGTGGCGACCGATTTCGACGGCGCGCCGCTGATCATGATCTCCAACCTGTCGAGCCACACCGCCAATCTGAAGGCCGATCCGCGCGCCTCGGTTCTGCTCGCCCGCGGCGGCAAGGGCGATCCCCTGGCCCACCCGCGGCTGACCGTGCTCGGCCGGTTCGAGCGCATCATGGACGAGGCCTTGCGCCTTCGCGCCAAGGCCCGCTTCGTCGCGCGCAATCCGAAATCGGCGCTCTATGCCGATTTTCCGGATTTCAGCCTGTGGCGGCTCGAGGTCGCCGCCGGTCACCTCAATGGCGGCTTTGCCCGCGCCGCGGATCTGGCCGGCAGGGATCTCCTCACCGATGTCGGTGACGCCGAGGGCCTGATCGGCTCGGAAGCCGGCGCGATCGCCCATATGAACGAGGACCACGCCGATGCGGTGTCGGTCTATGCCACCGTCCTGGCCGGCGAGGAGGCGGGGCCCTGGCGCATGACCGGCGCCGACCCGGAAGGTTTCGACCTCGCGGCCAATGACCGCACCGCGCGGGTGCTGTTTCCGCATCGGGTCACGACGGGCGAGGGCCTGCACAAGACGCTGGTTCAGATGGTGCGCGAGGCGCGGAGCCGGGCCGGCTAGTGTTGCCGCACGGTGATCATGATGGCTTGATTTCCGCGAGTGGATAGATTCGTGGATGCCCGAGCTTGTCCCGGGCACCCACGAAGTGTTGCACCAGGATCAACCGGTCAAAATCACGGGTGCAGCGATACGCGTGTCTCTCGTCCGAGCGGGCGCAGTCATAGTCACTTGAGGTCATTCAAAGCGGCGCGCCAGTTTTTCCAGGCTCGACCGCGCGCCGGTGTTGTTGTCTTCGGGCTCGAGGCCCGGTGGCAGGTTCGTGAACAAGAGGGTGACCTCGGTTCCGCCTGGCGCGGCCTCGAAAGTCGCGGTCATGGTCATCTCGCCGAGCAGGGCCGGATCGGCCGTGACGAAACGGATCGCTTCGACGATCCGCAGCGGCGGTGTCAGTTCGACGAAGCGGACCTCGACCATGTCCTCCCCGTCCGCGGTCTTGCCGAAGCCGGCCTCGTCCGCGGGATAGAACAGCGACATCCGGTAGCCGCCGCCGGCCCGGGCGTCGAACGCGTGGATCCGGCCGGTCATGTCGGCCGGCGGCAGCCAGGCGACCAGGACGGCGGGATCGACGAAGGCCTGGTAGAGTTCCTCGGGCCCGGCCTGGATGACACGCGATGTCCGGGTCGACGAACCCGTCGGTTCCGCATCTGCATGTTCGGTCATGGCGGGGGCTCCCGGGGCTTGATTGCCTCTTGGCTTCGATCCTACGACGGCCGGCCGCCGGCCGGCGCGCAATAGGCCTCGATCGACGCCGCCAGCGATGCCGGCAGCTCGATGGTCTCCGTCGGGGGACGGCGTCCCGGGATATGGATGCCCTTGGCGGCCAGTCGTTCGGCCTGGGCTTCGAGCCGGGCCGCGAACCCCGGTGCCAGCAGGTCGGGTTTCAGCGCCACCACGAACAGGCCGATACCGGGCGATTGATTGCCCCCGGCGAAAGATGGCGCATCGAGCGACCAATTGGCGCCGGTCAGGCCAGCGGCGAGGATTTCCACCATCAGCGCGATATTGGCGCCGCGGGCCCCACCAAAGGCGATCAGCGCCCCTTTGACCGCCGCGCGGGCATCGGTGGTCGGCCGCCCCGCCGCATCGACGGCCCAGCCTTCGGGAATTGTTTCGCCCTTGTCCGCGGCTGCCCTGACATTGACGAAGGCGGTGGCGCTCGACGCCTGATCGATGACCAGCGGAGGGCCGTCCGGCAGGGGGGCGGCGAAGGCCATGGGATTGGTGCCGAAGACCGCCGCGCCGCTGCCGCCGACGGTCACCAAAGCGGGCCCATTGGACGCGGCCAGCGCCACCAGTCCGGCCTCGGCAAGACGGCGTGCGTAATAGCCGATCTCACCGGCGGTATAGCTGTTCTCCTGGGCGAAGGCGGTGATGCCATAGGCGGCGGCCCGGGTTCGCAACTCCTCGAAGGCGAGGTCAAACCCGAGCTGGGCGATACCGCCCTTGGCGTCGGCACGGATCAGGGCTGCCGCCGGAAAGCTGATATCGGGTCGGGCCGCGCCGGGAATGCGGCCGGCGGCAAATCCGGCGAGATAGTCGACGAGATGGGCAAATCCCACCGCGCCGCGCCCGGCCAGTTCCGCGGCGACGGTCGCATCCGCCAGCGATTGCGCCACCGCCGCGCCGGCGCCGGCGCCGGCAGCCGCCCGGCGGGCCAAGTCCAAAGCATCCTCTCTGGTCAGTCGCATCGATCATTCCCGCATGCCGAAGGGCCCGAAGGCCTTCATGAACCGCCTGTCCGGCGCCACGCCATTCTAGCGCGGCATCGACCGGCGGCATCGATCGATTGGCGCAAGGGTCCCCGGCGAACTTGCCGGTGGCCGGGATCGGTTCTCCGCCCTACGCAGTTCGCGCCGGCCGCGCGGTCTCGAACGCCGGTCGACGGTCCGGCCCCGGCTGGATCACGGCCCGTGATCCCGGCCCGGATGGCCGTCGGCGCCACGGCCCCGCGGCGGGACCGAAATGCCGGCCCGGCTCCAATCCCGTCGCAAAAAATCCGCGATCATTCTTCCACTTGCTGGCGTTGCACCGTAACCGGCTCGCGAGGGCCCCTCGCACGAGAAAGACATGCCATGACGGACAGATTGCGGGTTGCCGTTCTCCTGGGCGGCCGGTCGGCCGAGCACGAGGTCTCCATCCTCTCGGCCAGCAACGCGGTGAAGGCGATGGACGCGGCGAAATATGACGTCGTACCGATCCTCATCACCCGCGACGGCCGATGGCGTCTGGTCGAACTGGAAAACGGCGTTCTGCCGGATCCGATGCCCGAGACGGGAGCCGAGGTCTGCCTGCTGCCGGGCGGCCGCGGCCGGCTCTTCGGCCTGGCCGGCGCCGGCGCCGCCCGCGAGCTTCCGGCGATCGATATCCTGTTCCCGGTCCTGCACGGGCCGCATGGCGAGGACGGATCGGTGCAAGGGCTCGCCGAGGTCGCCGGCATACCCTTAGCCGGCTGCGGCATCCTCGGCTCGGCCACCGCGATCGACAAGGATATCGCCAAGCGCCTGCTCAGGGAGGCGGGCCTGCCGGTCGCGCGGTCGATCACGGTCAGGCGTGGCGACGCGCCGTCCTTCGACGACGTGGCGAAGGAGCTCGGCTCGCCGGTCTTCGTCAAGCCCGCGCGGCAGGGCTCGTCGGTCGGCGTCAGCAAGGCCGCGACCGCCGAGGCGTTCCAGGCCGCCCTGGCTGAGGGCTTCAGGCACGACCGCAAGGTGCTGGTCGAGGAGTTCATTCGTGGCCGCGAGATCGAATGCAGCGTTCTCGAACATGCCGACGGCGAGATCGTGGTGTCCGTGCCCGGCGAGATCATGCCGGCCGAGCACCACGGCTTCTACACCTACGAGGCCAAATATATCGACGCGGACGGCGCCCGCCTCGGCATTCCCGCCGATTTGCCGGAGGCGGTCGCGGAACGGCTCAGGACCATGGCGCGGCAGGCCTTTCAGGCGCTCGGCTGCGACGCCATGGCGCGCGTCGACTTCTTCCTGCGGCCGGACATGAGCGCGGTGGTCAACGAGATCAACACCATCCCCGGCTTCACCGACATCAGCATGTATGCCAAGGCGCTGGCGGCCAGCGGCATCGCTTATTCCGACGTCATCGACCGGCTGATCGCCCATGGCCTGGAGCGTGCGCGCCAGGCGGCCGGCTGAGGCGGCCCCTAGCCCCTCGCCCGGTAACCGCCGAGCACGGTCTCGACGATCTCCTCGGCCAGCCTTTCGCGGTGCTGGCGGGTTTCGCCCGGGCGTGGCGAATACCAGACCGCCACCCAGTTGAGCGCGCCGAGCAGGGTGCGCATGGCGAGCGAGGGATCCGGCACGGCGAGCGTGCCGTCGGCGATGCCGGCCTCGAACGTGTGGCGGAACAGGTCCTCATAGACGAAGCGCAGGCCCATCAGTTCCTCGAGCACCGTTTTGTGCTCGGGGCCGGTGCCGCCGAAGCGATAGAGATCGACGCCCATGGTCAGGGTGCGTTGGAACGTGCGCGTCTCCATCATGCAGAGCGTATGGGCCTTGGCCATGTCGCTCAGCCGCTGTTCGCCGGTGCCGCCGCGGGCGGCGACCGGCTCGCAGGCCTGCATCAGGATGTCCATGGCGCGCCGGTAGACCTGGAAGAACAGTTCCGGCTTGGAGCGGAAGTGGTGATAGACCCGCCCCTTGGTGGCGCCGAGCGCCTCCGCCACATGATCCATCGAGGTCTGCTCATAGCCCCGGCGCATGAAACATTCGGCCGCCGCCGCGAGCACTTCCTCGCGGCGGTCCTGAGGGGCGATATCGGACGAAGCGATGTCTTGGGCGGAGGCGGGCATCGTGATCTTGGCCGATGGCGATCGTGGATTGCGGCGACGTCAGCCGGCATCCGGCAGCGGATGCTCGGCGAATTGCTTGCGCAATGTCAGCTTCGACACCTTGCCGGTGGCGGTCAGCGGCAATTGCTCGACGAACACGACGTCGTCGGGCATCTGCCATTTCGCGATGGCCTTCTCCAGCGTCGCGATGATCTCTTCCTTCTTCGGATCGGCGCCGGCCGCCTTGACCACCACCATCAGCGGCCGCTCCTGCCATTTGGGATGCGGCACGCCGATGACCGCGCAAGCGGCGATGCCGGGATGGCCCATGGCGGCGTTTTCGACGTCGATCGAGGAAATCCACTCGCCGCCCGATTTCACCAAGTCCTTGGTGCGGTCGACGATGATCAGATAGCCGTCCGGCGTGATCTTGGCGACGTCGCCGGTGCCGAACCAGCCTTCCTTGTCGAAGGCCTTGGCGCTGGCTTCGGCATTTTCGTAGTAACCCGAGATGATGCCGGGGCCACGCACGAACAATTCGCCCGAGGCCTCGCCGTCATGGGGCAGGCGGCGGCCTTCCTCGTCGACGATCTTCAGTTCGACGCCGAACATGCGCCGGCCCTGGCGCGCCTTCAGGTCGATGCGCTCCTGCAGCGGCTTGGCGCGGTCCTTCATCGCCAGCACGCCGAGCGTGCCGACCGGGCTCATCTCGGTCATGCCCCAGCCGTGGACGATGCCGACCCCCATGGTCTCGAAGCTCTCGATCATGGCGCGCGGCGCCGCCGAGCCGCCGATGATCACCTCGTTGAGGTGGCTCGGCTTGGCGCCGCGCTTCTGGATTTCGGCGAGCAGCCCCATCCACACCGTCGGCACGCCCCAGGACGAAGTGACCTTCTCGCTCTCCAGGAGGTCGTAGAGGTTGGGGCCGTCGAGCTTGACGCCCGGCATGACCAGGTTGATGCCGACGATCGGCGCGGTATAGGGCAGGCCCCAGGCATTGACGTGGAACAGCGGCACCACCGGCAGGATGGTCGAGCCCGAGCCGAGGCTCGACATGCCCGAGGTGAGCGTGAACAGGCCGTGCAGCATGACCGAGCGCTGGCTGTAGAGTGCGCCCTTCGGTTCGCCCGTCGTGCCCGAGGTGTAGCAGAGCGAGCAGCCGGCATTCTCGTCGATCCGCGGCCAGGCGAAGCTCGTCGGCTGGCCGGCGAGGAGGTCCTCATAGACCAGGATGCCGTCGAGCCCTTCGCCTGACGGCTTGTGGGCGGCATCGGTCATCGCGACGTAGATCAGGTCCTTGGGCCAATGGGCGCGCATCTTGGCGACCAGCGGCGCCAGGTTGATGTCGAAGAACAGCACCCGGTCCTTGGCGTGATTGACGATATAGACCAGCTGTTCGGGAAACAGCCGCGGATTGATCGTGTGGGTGACCGCGCCGATGCCGCCGATGGCGTAATAAAGCTCGAAATGGCGATAGCCGTTCCAGGCGAGCGTGGCGACCCGGTCGCCTTCCTTCACCCCCAGCGCCTTCAGGGCATGGGCGAGCTGGGCCACCCGCGGCAAGGTCTCGCCATAGGTGGTGCGATGCATCCCGCCTTCGATGGTCGCCGACACGATCGATGCGTCGGGATGCATCTCGGCGCCGTATTCGATCGCCGCCGAAACGTTCAGCGGCGTGTCCATCATCAAACCGCGCAGCATGCTGCATCCTCCCTGTGGATCGCGCCCTTGGTGGGCGCTTGATCAAGTCTTAATTCGGCCTTCGGGCTTTTTCATCCCTGGTCGAAGGGCGCGACAAAAAGTTTCGCAGGTGCGGCACGAAACCCCTCGACAAGCCATTTCAGCCCGAACATACTCCGGAGTATGTCCCTGCCCGCGCGGGGCCGTCAATGAACGAAAGCGGTGTCGGCCGCAAAAAAGGGCCGGTGCACAGGGAGAACGTCGATGGATGCGCTGGAGACCTTCCGGCGAGACACGCGTGCCTGGCTCGAGGCCAATTGCCCGCGGGAGATGCGGTCGCCGGTTCGTGGCGACGAGGACATCTGCTGGGGCGGCCGCAACTGGACCTTCCAGTCCGAGGCCCAGCGCCTCTGGATGGAGCGCATGGCGGCGCGCGGCTGGACCGTGCCGGCCTGGCCCAAGGCCTATGGCGGCGGCGGGCTGAGCCACGAGGAGGTCAAGGTCCTGAAGGAAGAGATGGCGGCGATCCGCGCGCGTTCGCCGCTCGAGAGCTTCGGCATCTGGATGCTCGGCCCGGCGCTGCTCGCCTTCGGCAGCGAGGAGCAAAAAAAGCACTACCTGCCGCCGATCGCGCGCGGTGAGATCCGCTGGTGCCAGGGTTATTCCGAGCCCAATGCCGGCTCGGATCTCGCTTCGCTGCAGACCAAGGCGGAGGACGGCGGCGACCATTTCGTCGTCACCGGCTCGAAGATCTGGACGAGTTATGCCGACAAGGCGGACATGATCTTCTGCCTCGTACGCACCGATACCGCGGCGCCCAAGCATCTCGGCATTTCCTTCATCCTGTTCGACATGACCTGGCCCGGCGTCTCGACCCGGCCGATCACGCTGATCTCCGGCAAGTCGCCGTTCTGCGAAACCTTTTTCGACGGCGTCAAAGTGCCCAAGGCCAATCTGGTCGGCACGCTCAACCGTGGCTGGGACATCGCCAAATACCTGCTGACCCATGAGCGCGAGATGATCGGCGGCGGCGCCGGCGGCCTGCTCGGCGGCCGTTCGCCCGGCCAGCTCGCGGCGACCGAAATCGGTCTCGACGCCCATGGCCGGCTCGACGACGCCTTCCTGCGCACGGATGCGGCGCGCGCCGAGGTCGACGCGCTCGCCTTCGCGCTCACCATGGCGCGCTACAAGGACGAGGCGGCCGCCGGCGGTCGCGGCGTCGGCGACAAGTCCTCGGTGCTCAAATATTACGGCACCGAACTGAACAAGCGCCGTTACGAGCTGATGATGCGGCTCGCCGGCCATGATGGCCTGGAATGGGAAGGGGCCCGCTCGAACAATGGCGAGCTGCCGCGCGCCTGGCTGCGCACCAAGGCCAATTCCATCGAGGGCGGCACGTCGGAGGTGATGCTCGACATCGTCGCCAAGCGCCTGCTCGATCTGCCGTCGGCTTGAGGGTCAGAGTTCGCCATGCTTGTTCTGAGTGAAGACCAGCGCATGCTCCAGGACGCCGCCCGCGGCTTCGTCCAGGAGAAATCGCCCGTCGCGGCGCTGCGCAAGCTGCGCGACGAGCGTGATGCCGACGGCTTCGACCGGGTGCTCTGGCGCGACATGGCCGGGATGGGCTGGACCGGCATCCTGGTGCCGGAAGAGGCCGGCGGGCTCGGTTTCGGTTTTGTCGGGGCCGGCCTGATCTGCGAGGAAATGGGCCGCACGCTGACCGCGTCACCCTTCCTGTCGACCGCCGTCATGGCCGCGACCGCGCTGTCGCGGGCCGGCACCGAGGCCCAGAAGCAGCGCTGGCTGCCGGCGATCGTCGCCGGCGAGGCGATCATCGCCACCGCCGTCGACGAGGGCCGCAAGCACGATCCGGCCAAGACCGCGCTGAAGGCCGAGGCCTCGGGCAACGGCTTCCGGCTGTCGGGCGAGAAGATCCAGGTCGCGGACGGTCATGTCGCCGACGCCGTCCTGGTCGCCGCGCGCACCGCCGGCGCGCCGGGCGAGACCGGGGGCATCAGCCTGTTCCTGGTCGACGCCAAGGCCAAGGGGCTTGCCACCGAGCGGGTCGCCACGCTCGATTCCCGTGGTGCCGCGCGCCTCACTTTCGACGATGTGCAGGTCACCGGCGCCGATCTGGTCGGCGAGGTCGACCAGGGTTACGGCCTCGCCGAGGTCGTGCTCGGTGCCGGCCGCGCCGGCCTTGCCGCCGAGCTCGCCGGCAATGCCCAGGAGACCTTCGGGCGCACCGTCGCCTATCTGCGCGAACGCAAGCAGTTCGGCCGCACCATTGGCGCCTTCCAGGCGCTGCAGCACCGCGCGGCCCATCTGTTCTGCGAGATCGAGATCGCCCGCTCGGCGGTGCTGTCAGCCCTTCAGGCGCTCGACCGGGATCCGGCGGATGCCTCGCTCGCGGTGTCGCTCGCCAAGGCCAAGGCGGCCGCCGTCGCCAGGCTGGCGGCCCAGGAGGCGATCCAGATGCATGGTGGCATCGGCATGACCGACGCCATCGATATCGGCCTGTTCGTCAAGCGCATGCAGGTCTCGGCCGAGCTTTACGGCGACGCCGATTTCCATGCCGACCGGGTGGCGCTGGCGCGCGGCTTCTGAAGCCGCCGGCATTTTTTCACCGGTTCGAGCGTTCAGGCGCGGCCGGACAAGACGACCAGGATCTTAAGGTGCCGCCATGGCCTTTCTCGACGATCTCTTCGGCCTCAAGGGCAAGACCGCGCTGGTCACCGGCGGCGCCTCCGGCATCGGCCGCATGGGCGCCGAGGCCCTGGTCATGGCCGGCGCCAGGGTGCTGATCGCCTCGCGCAAGGGCGATGCTTGCGAGGCCGTCGCCGCCGAACTGAACGGGCTCGGCGGCGCCGGCTCGGCCGAGGGTTTTGCCGGTGATGTCGGGACCGAGCAGGGCGTGCGCGATCTCGCCGCCGCGGTGCGTGCCCGCACGGACAGTCTGAACATTCTCTGGAACAATGCCGGCAAGACCTGGGGCGAGCCTCTGCAGAGCTTCCCGTTCAAGGCCTGGGACGGCGTCATGTCGGTCAATGTCGCCGGCCTGTTCAGCTTGACCCGCGACCTCCTGCCGCTCTTGGAGAAGGCGGCGACGCCGGACGATCCGTCGCGGGTGGTCAATGTCGGCTCGGTGATGGGCACCCAGCCGATCGGCGCGGGCGCCTATTCCTACGCCGCTTCCAAGGCCGCGGTGCATCATCTGACCAAGATCCTGGCGCATGAGCTGGCGTACAGGCAGATCACCGTGAACGCCCTGGCGCCCGGGCCCTTCATCAGCCGAATGACCGCCTTTGCGCTCGGCAGCGAGACAGGTCAGGCTCGCGCCGCGGAAGACAGCCCGATGGGCCGCATCGGCCGGCCGAGCGACATCATGGGCTGCCTCCTGTTTCTGTGCGGGCGCGGCGGCGCCTATACCACCGGTGCGATCCTGCCCGTGGACGGCGGCATCAGCGTCGATAGCGGACATAAGCTGTTCGGAGGAGAATGACTGACATGGCGAACGAAGTGACCATCGATGAACTGAAGGGCCAGGTCGGCCAGGAGATCGGCCTGTCCAAGTGGTTCGACATCCCGCAGTCGACGATCGACGCCTTTGCCGACCTGACCCACGACCACCAGTTCATCCATATCGATCCGGCCAAGGCCAAGATGACGCCGTTCGGCGGCACCATCGCCCATGGCTTCCTGACCGTGTCGATGCTGTCGGCCTTCGCCATCGACGCCCTGCCCGGCATCACCGGCCGTGCCATGGGCGTCAATTACGGCTTCGACAAGCTGCGCATGATCTCGCCGGTCAAGGCCGGCGCCAGGGTGCGCGGCCGTTTCGTCCTGAAGGCGCTCGACTCGAAGAACCCCAAGCAGCACCAGCTGACCTATGGCGTGACCGTCGAGATCGACGGCAGCGACAAGCCGGCGGTCGTCGCCGACTGGGTCACGCTCGCTTATCTGATGTGAGGATTTTCCCATGACCATTCGTTTCGACGGGCGCGTCGCCATCGTCACCGGGGCCGGCAACGGCCTCGGCCGGTCTCATGCCCTGGGTCTCGCGGCGCGTGGCGCCAAGGTCGTCATCGTCGATTTCGGCGGCGCCCGCGACGGCACCGGCGGCTCGTCGGAGGCCGCCGACAAGGTGGTCGCCGAGATCATCGCCGCCGGTGGCGAAGCCATGGCCCATGGCGCCAATGTCGCCGATTTCGCCCAGGTTCAGGACATGGTCGCTAAGACCATGGCCCGCTGGGGCCGCATCGACATCCTGATCAACAATGCCGGCATCCTGCGCGACAAGACCTTCGCCAAGATGGAGCTGGTCGATTTCGAGGCGGTCATGGCCGTCCATGTCATGGGCACGGTCAATTGCACCAAGGCGGTGTGGGAGATCATGCGGACGCAGAATTATGGCCGCATCGTCTTCACCTCGTCGTCATCAGGCCTCTACGGCAATTTCGGCCAGTCCAATTACGGTGCGGCCAAGGCCGCCATGGTCGGGCTGATGAACGTGCTGCACATGGAAGGCGCCAAGAACGACATCCGGGTCAACACGCTGGCGCCGACGGCGGCGACCCGCATGACCTCGGATCTCCTGCCGGCCGAGGCGTTGGCGCTGCTGACGCCGGAATCGATCACGCCCGGCGTGCTGTTCCTGGTCAGCGACAAGGCGCCCTCGCGTGTCATCCTGTGCGCCGGCGCCGGCGCCTATGCCCGCACCATGATCTACGAGACCGACGGCATCTATCTCGACGAGGCCGAGCGCACGCCGGAGACGATCGCCGCCCGTTTCGACGATATTTCCAATCCCACCGGCCAGAAGGCGCTGCAGGGCGCTTTCGAGCAGACCACCAAATTCGCCATGAAAGCCGCCGCGGCCAAGGGTGTCACCCTGCCGCCGCGCGGTTGACGCGACCCAGAAGCCGCGACACACGAGGAGAGAGCCATGCGTGAAGCCGTCATCGTCTCCACCGCCCGCACGGGCCTTGCCAAGTCCTGGAAGGGCGCGCTCAACAACACCCATGGCGCGGCCATAGGCGGCCATGCCACCAAGCACGCCATCCAGCGCGCCAAGATCGATCCCGGCGAGGTCGAGGACGTCATTGTCGGCTGCGCCAACCCGGAAGGCGCCACCGGTTCCAACATCGCCCGCCAGATCGCGCTGTCGGCCGGCTGCCCGGTGACCGTCTCGGGGCTGACCGTCAACCGCTTCTGCTCGTCGGGCCTGCAGACGATCGCCACCGCCGCCCAGCGGGTGATCGCCGGCGAGGGCGAGATCTTCGCCGCCGGCGGCGTCGAATCCATCTCGCTGGTGCAGAATCAGGCCAACCGCTCGAACCTGATCGACCCCTGGCTGAAGCAGCACAAGCCGGAAATCTACTGGCCGATGCTGCAGACCGCCGAGACGGTGGCCAAGCGCTACAACATCTCGCGCCACCTGCAGGACGAATATGGCGTCGAGAGCCAGCGCCGCGCCGCGGCCGCCCGCCAGGGCCGCAAGTTCGACGACGAGATCGTGCCGTTCACCACCACCATGACCATGGCGGAGATGAACGACAAGAAGGAGGTCGTGCGCACCTGGCAGCAGGAGGTGACGCTGACCGAGGACGAGGGCATCCGCGCCGACACCACCTATGAAGGCGTGTCGAAGATCCGTCCGGCGATCGAGGGCGGCGTCATCTCGGCCGGCAATGCCAGCCAGTTCTCCGACGGTGCCTCCATGGCCATCGTCATGGACGGCAAGATGGCCGAGCAGCGCAACATCAACCCGCTCGGCATCTTCAAGGGTTTCGCGGTGGCCGGCTGCGAGCCGGACGAGATGGGCATCGGCCCGGTCTTCGCCGTGCCCAAGCTGTTGAAACGCCACGGCCTGAAGGTCGAGGACATCGACCTCTGGGAGCTCAACGAGGCCTTCGCGGTGCAGGTGCTCTATTGCCGCGACCAGCTCGGCATTCCCTATGACCGGCTGAATGTCGACGGCGGCGCCATCGCGGTCGGCCACCCCTATGGCGTCTCCGGCGCGCGCCTGGTCGGCCATGCGCTGATCGAGGGCAAGCGCCGCAACGCCAAGCACGTGGTGGTCACCATGTGCATCGGCGGCGGCATGGGCGCCGCAGGGTTGTTCGAGGTCGTCTGACCTGATTGACTGACGGGAAAGGCGGCCTCCGGCCGCCTTTCACAACCGTAACGAGAGCCGCGCCAAGCGGCCGGTGGACCAGAGGAAACGTTGCGGCATCAGCCGCCGATGGCGGCCCAAGGCCGCTCCAAGAGGAGGAAAACCATGTCTCATCTCACCCGCCGCCAGGTCGTCGGCTCGGGCCTCGCGGCCGCGGCGCTCACCAGCCTGCCGGCTTCCGCCCAGGCCGGCCCGGTGCGCATCGCCTATATCGACCCGCTGTCCGGCTTCATGGCGCCGGTCGGCGATGGCGGCCTGAAGCAGTTCGAGTTCGAATGCGAGCGGATCAACGCCGCCGGCGGCGTGGCCGGCGGCCGCAAGCTCGAAGTGCTCGGCCTCGACAACAAGCTCAATCCGCAGGAATCGATCGTCCAGCTGGAAAAGGCGATCGACCAGGGCATCCGCTACATCGCCCAGGGCAACGGCTCGTCGGTGGCCTCGGCGCTCGTCGACGCGATCGAGAAGCACAACGCCCGCAATCCGCGCCAGGCGGTGATGTATCTCAACTATGCCGCGGTCGATCCGGTCTTCACCAACGACAAATGCTCGTTCTGGCATTTCCGTTTCGACGCCGATTCCGACATGAAGATGTCGGCGCTGACCGACTACATCAAGGGCCTGCCGGACCTGAAGCGCATCTACATCATCGGCCAGGACTATTCCCACGGCAAAGCGGTCGCCGACGCGGCGGTCAAGATGCTGGCGGCCAAGCGCCCGGATATCCAGGTCGTCGGCAACGAATTGCACCCGCTCGCCCGGGTCCGCGATTTCTCGCCCTATATCACCAAGATGCGGGCCGCCGGCGCCCAGGCGGTGATTACCGGCAACTGGGGCAACGACATGCAGTTGCTCATCAAGGCCTCGTCCGATGCCGGCTTCAACGTGCCCTATTTCACCTATTACGGTGGCGGCCTCGGCGCGGTCGCCGGCATGGGCAAGTCGGCGGTCGGCCTCGTGCGCCAGATCACCGAATGGCACTCCAACATCCCCGATATCGGCATGGACGACATCGTCCGCAGCTTCAAGGCCAAGCACCGTGACCTCGATTATTACTATTATCGGGTGAAGGTGATGTTCGACATGCTGGCCAAGGCGATGAACGATACCAAGTCGGTCGAACCGCGCGACGTGGCGATGGCGCTCGAGGGCATGGAGATCAAGATCGAGACCGGCATGGCCTCGATGCGCAAGGACAACCACCAGTTGATCCAGCCGCTCTACATTTCGACGCTCTCGGAGAACGTCAAGTTCGACGTCGACAATACCGGGCTCGGTTTCAAGACCGACATCAAGATCGACGGGCCGGCGACCTCCATGGCGTCGACCTGCCAGATGCGCCGCCCCGGCGCCTGATCGGAACCATCGCGGCGGGCCGGACTGTTCCGGCCCGCCGCGCCCCGTCCCTGGCCGGTTCCGGAGGCTCTCCGCATGGAGACAATCGTCTTCTCCACGCTCAACGGCGTGCTCTACGGTCTTTTGCTTTTCATGCTCGCGAGCGGGCTGACCCTCATCTTCTCGATGATGGGCGTGCTCAATTTCGCCCATGCCAGCTTCTACATGCTCGGCGCCTATGTCGCCTTCACCCTCGGCTCGGTTACCGGCTTCTGGGTCGCGCTGGTCCTGGCGCCGCTGCTGGTCGGCCTGTTCGGCGCCTTCGTCGAGCGCTTCGGCCTGCGCCATGTCCACAAGAACGGCCACGTCGCCGAACTGCTGTTCACCTTCGGCATCGCCTATCTCATCGAGGAGATCGTCAAGCTGATCTGGGGCAAGAACCCCTTGCCCTATACGCCGCCGGCGATCCTCCAGCAGCCCCTGTTCACCTTGTGGGGCACCCATTATCCGGCGTTTCGCATCTTCATGATGGTGGTTGCCATCGCCATGTTCGTGGCCTTGTGGGCGCTGCTGAAGCGCACCCGTGTCGGCCTCATCGTCCAGGCCTCGCTGTCCAATCCGCATATGGTCGGCCATCTCGGGCACAATGTGCCGCTGGTCTTCATGGGCGTCTTCGCGGTCGGCTGCGCCATGGCGGCGCTCGCCGGCGTTATCGGCGGCGCGCTTCTGGTCACCGACCCGGCCATGGCCCTGACGCTTGGGCCCATCGTCTTCGTCGTAGTGGTGGTCGGCGGCATGGGCTCGCTCGGCGGCGCCTTCGTCGCCTCCATCCTGATCGGCCTGATCCAGACCTTCGCCGTCGGTGTCGACGCTTCTCTCTCCGACCTCCTGGCGCGCTTCGGCATCCTGGTGTCCAACCGTTCCGATCTCGGCCGCATCACGCTCGCCCAGGTGGCGCCGATGCTGCCCTTCCTGATCCTCGTCCTGGTGCTCATTTTCCGGCCGCGCGGCCTCATGGGAGCTCGCGAGTCATGACCGGCACCTCGACCTTCAAGACCCTGTTGATCTGGCTCGCCTTCGCCCTGCTGCTGATCGTGCTGCCGATGGTCTTCGCCTCGCGCACCTCGCTCACCCTGATGAACATCATTGGCGTCTGGGTGGTGTTCGCGCTCGCCTACAACATGCTGCTCGGCCAGTCCGGCATGCTGTCCTTCGGCCATGCCGTCTATTTCGGCCTCGGCGGTTATGCCGCGATCCACATGATGGCGGCGATCAAGTCGCAACGCCTCGGCATTCCCGTCGCCGCCCTGCCGCTGGTCGGCTTCATGGCGGGCATGGCGGCCGGCGCCGTCATCGGCTGGTTCTCCTGCCGGCGCTCCGGCACGCCGTTCGCCATGATCTCGCTCGGCGTCGGCGAATTGATCGCCGCTTCCGGCCTGATGTTCGTCTCGGTCTTCGGTGGCGAGGAGGGCGTCTCCGGCGACCGCTCCGCCGGGCCGGAATGGTTCGGCTTCTCGCTCGGGCCGCAGATCAACGTCTATTATTTCATCGCCTTCTGGGTCTTCGTGGCGGCGCTCGCCATGTGGGCCTTCACCAAGACGCCGCTCGGCCGGCTCGCCAACGCGGTGCGCGACAACCCCGACCGCGTCGCCTTCATCGGCTACGATCCGCAGCGCGTGCGCTACCTGGTGTTTCTGATCTCGGGCGGCTTCGCGGGCCTCGCCGGTTCGCTCTCCGCGGTGAATTTCGAGATCATCACGCCGGAGAAGCTCGGCGCGCTGAATTCCGGCGCGGTTCTGCTGATGGCCTATATCGGCGGTGCCGCCGTGTTCTTCGGGCCGATCATCGGCGCCGTGCTGATCTCTCTGATGCAATCCATGCTGTCGGACTTCACCAAGGTCTGGCAGCTCTATCTCGGCCTGCTCTTCGTCGTCGTCGTGATGTTCGCGCCTTATGGCATCGGCGGCATGGTGGCGCAGGTGCTCAACGCCATCCGCAAGGGCGAACTCGCCGAGAAGCTGCCGGGCTGGCTCATGGGCACGCTCGGCGCCGTCATTGCCTTCGGCGGCGGCATCATGACCATCGAAATGGCCTACCGGGTCCGCGAAGGCGGCCGGCCCTTCAGCGTCTTCGGTGCCGCCTTCCCACATACCGCCCTGTCCAGCTGGGCCATTGCCGCTGGCCTGGTCGCGCTCGGCATCGCGATCATCGTCGTTGCGGTCAGATGGCGACGGCGCGGCTCGCTGGGCGCGGCCCTGCGGCTGAGGGAGATCGCACCATGAGCGCCACGTCCCGGACGGCCTTGTCTCTCAGCAAGGTGACCAAGAATTTCGGCGCGGCGCAGATCATCCGCTCGGTCGATCTGGATATTCCGGCCGGCGAACGCCATGCCATCATCGGGCCGAACGGGGCCGGCAAGTCGACCCTGTTCAACCTGATCTCGGGGGCCTTTCCGCCGTCCTCCGGCGACATCCTGGTCGATGGCCAGCCGGTCGCCGGCGCGCCGCCCTTCGAGATCAACCGGCGTGGCCTGTCGCGCTCGTTCCAGGTCACCAATATCTTCCACAACATGAGCGTCTACGAGAACCTGCGCTGCGCGACGCTCTGGGCGCTCGGCCATCGCTACGTCTTCTGGCGCTCCATTGCCGGCCTGCGCGACGTCTCCGAGCGCTCGGAGGAGATCCTCGATCTCATCGGGCTTGGCGCCGTGCGCAACTCGCCGGCCGGCCTCCTGTCCTATGCCGATCAGCGGGCGCTCGAGATCGGCGTCACCATTGCCGGCGGCGCCAAGGTGATCCTGCTGGATGAGCCGACCGCCGGCATGAGCGCGCATGAGACCGAGCGGGCGGTCGAGCTGATCCGCAAGGTCACCGAAGGTCGCACTCTTCTCATCGTCGAACACGACATGAGCGTGGTCTTCGGCCTGGCCGACCGGATCTCGGTTCTGGTCTACGGCCAGATCATCGCGTCGGGACCGCCGGCCGAGATCCGCGCCGATAAAAAGGTCAAGGAAGCCTATCTCGGCGAGGAGGCCGCCTGATGCTCGAGGTCTCCCGCCTTCACGCCTTCTACGGCAAGAGCCACATCCTGCAGGGGGTCGACATCGCCATTGGCGGCGGCGAGGTGGTCAGCCTGCTCGGCCGCAACGGCGTCGGCCGCTCGACCACCGTCAAGGCGATCATGGGCGAGGTCGCGCCCCGCGGCTCGATCCGGTTCAAGGGCCAGGAAATCGCCGGCCTGCCGAGCCACCGCATCGCCCGGCTCGGCATCGGCTACGTGCCCGAGCACCGCGATATCTTTCCCGACCTGACGGTGCGCCAGAACCTGATGCTCGGCATGAAGAACGCCAAGGCCGAGGGGCGCTGGACCATCCAGGGCTCGCTCGACATGTTCCCCAATCTCGCCGCCCGCGCCGATGCGCCGGCCGGCGTGCTGTCGGGCGGCGAAAAGCAGATGCTGACCATGTGCCGGACCATGATGGGCGACCCGGACCTGGTCATGATCGACGAACCGACCGAAGGGCTGGCGCCGCTCATCGTGCGCCAGGTCGGCGAACTGATCGTCGAGATCGCCCGGCGCGGGGTCGCCATTCTGCTGGTCGAGCAGAAGCTGTCGATCGCGCTGGATATCTCGCACCGCGTCTATGTCATGGGCCACGGGCGGATCGTCTTCGAAGGCACGCCCGCCGACCTCAAGGCCAATGAGGCCGTGCGCAAGGAATGGCTCGAGGTGTGAACCCCCAGGGGTTCAGGCCACCCGATTGTCCAGAAGTGTAAGGAGAAAGCTCATGTTCCTCGGTATGTCCGATCGTGTGAAGCCGCTCGTCGAGGAAGTTCGCGCCATGATCCGCGACGAGGTCATCCCGCTGGAGCATGAATATGAGGCGGAGATCGGCAAGGCCGGCGACCGCTTCGTCCTGACCAAACGGCAGATCGAGATCCTCGAAGGCCTGAAGGCCAAGGCCCGGGCCAGGAAGCTGTGGAATTTCTGGCTGACCGGCTCGGACCAGGGCTACGGCCTGACCACCGTCGAATATGCCTATCTGGCCGAGGAAATGGGCCGCTCGCACCTGGCCGCCGAGACCTTCAACTGCTCGGCGCCGGACACCGGCAACATGGAGGTGATCGAGCGCTACGGCACCCAGGCGCAGAAGGACAAGTGGCTGAAGCCGCTGCTCGCCGGCGAGATTCGCTCGGCCTATCTGATGACCGAGCCGTCGGTCGCCTCCTCCGACGCCACCAATATCTCGCTCTCGGCGGTGCTCGACGGCGACGAATGGGTGATGAACGGCGAGAAGTGGTGGGCGTCGGGTGCCGGCGATCCGCGCTGCAAGATCTACATCACCATGTGCGTCACCGACCCGGATGCCGACAAGCACAAGCGCCATTCGCAGATCTTCGTGCCCGCCGGCACCAAGGGCGTCACCATCCTCCGGCCCATGCAGGTGTTCGGCAATGACGATGCGCCGCACGGCCACATGCATATCCGCTTCGAGAATGTCCGGGTGCCCAAGGAGAACCTGATCCTCGGCCGCGGCCGCGGATTCGAGGTGGCCCAGGGCCGGCTCGGGCCGGGCCGCATCCATCACTGCATGCGCGCCATCGGCCAGGCTGAACGGGCGCTCGAGCTGATGTGCCGGCGCGCCGCCACCCGCGAGGCCTTCGGCAAGAAGCTGATGGATCTCGGCGCCAATTTCGACATCATCGCGGAATGCCGCATGGAGATCGAGATGGCGCGGCTCCTGTGCCTCAAGGCCGCCTGGATGATGGACAATGTCTCCAAGGTGGAAGCGGCGCACTGGATCTCGCAGATCAAGGTGGTGGCGCCGCGCATGGCGCTCAAGGTGATCGACGAATCCATGCAGATGCATGGCGGCGCCGGCGTCAGCCAGGACACGCCGCTGGCCAAGATGTGGACAGGCCTGCGCACGCTGCGCTTCGCCGACGGCCCCGACGCCGTGCATCGCCGGCAGGTCGCCCGGACCGAGCTGAAGCGCTACGTCAACCGGGGGGCCTGAGCCTTGACCGCACCGGCCATGACCATCGACGAGCCGTCGCTGGCTCGCTATCTCGAGGCGCATTGGCCGGGCTTCAAGGGCCCGGTCACGGCCGAGAAATTCGCCGGCGGCCAGTCGAATCCGACCTTCCTGCTGACCCACGCGGGCGGCAAGGCGGTGCTGCGCAAGAAGCCGCCGGGCCAGCTTCTGAAGTCGGCGCATGCGGTCGACCGCGAATACCGGGTCATGAAGGCGCTCGGCCCGACCGACGTGCCGGTGCCGGACATGTATGTGCTGTGCGAGGACGACGCGGTCATCGGCACCGCCTTCTTCGTGATGCAATATGTCGAGGGCCGGGTGATCTGGGACCCGGCCATGCCGGAGGCGACGCCGGCCGACCGGGCCGGCGTCTATGACGCGATGAACGCGGCGCTCGCCGCGTTGCACCTCGTCGACATCGCCAAGGTCGGCCTGTCGGATTTTGGTAAGCCGGGTAACTATTTTGCTCGCCAACTCGCGCGCTGGACCGAGAACTACCGGGCATCGGAGACCGAGACGATCCCTGAGATGGACCGGCTGATCGCCTGGCTCCAGCAGGCCCTGCCGGCCGATGACGGCCGCGCCAGCCTGGTGCACGGCGACTATCGCATCGACAATATGCTGTTCGCCCATGATGCGCCGCGCCTGCTCGCCATTGTCGATTGGGAACTGTCGACGGTTGGCCATCCCTTCGCCGACCTCGCCTATCAGTGCATGCAATGGCGCCTGCCCAATGCCGGCAGTTTCCGTGGCCTCGACGGTGTCGACCGCACCACCTCGGGCATTCCGACGGAAGCGGATTATGTCGCGCTCTACGGCCGGCGTACCGGCATCGGTATGATCCCCGACTGGTCGTTCCACCTCGCCTTCGCCTTCTTCCGCCTCGGAGCCATCCTGCAGGGCGTGCTGAAGCGCGCCCTGTCGGGCAATGCGTCGAATCCCGAGCGGGCCATGAAGGCGCGCAAGAACGTCCCGGTTCTCGCCCGCATGGCGCTGGACGTGATCGAAAAGGAAGCATGATGACCGAGGCCAGGCGTTTCCAGGACAAGATCGTCCTGATCACTGGGGCGGCGAGCGGTTTCGGCCGGCGCGCGGCGGAACGATTTGCCGGCGAAGGAGCTCACCTCGTGCTCGGCGACATCCAGGATCACGCCTTGGAGGCCACCGCCGAGATGGCGCGCAAGGCCGGCGCCAAGGTGGTGACGCGGATCACCAACGTCACCAGCGCGAGCGCGGTCGACGCGCTGGTCCGCGCGGCGATGGAGACCTTCGGCCGGCTCGACATCGCGCTCAACAATGCCGGCGTCGCCCATGGCACGGTGAAGATCCAGGATACCGACGAAGCGCTCATGCGCAGGATGCTCGACGTCAATGTGATGGGCGTGTTCCACGGCCTGAAGGCCCAGATCCCGGTGATGGAAAAACAGGGAGCCGGCGTCATCCTGAACACGGCATCGGTCGCCGGTGTCACCGGCGCGCCCCTGCTCGGCGCCTATGCGGCGGCCAAGCATGCGGTGATCGGCCTGACCAAGACGGCGGCCGCCGAGACTGCCCGCAAGGGGGTGCGCGTCAACGCCATCTGCCCGGCGTTTGCCGAGACGCCGATGCTGACCGACTCGCTCATCCAGAAGGACGGCGCGAAGGAAGAGACCATCGCCAAGCTGGTCCAGACCATGCCGATGCGCCGGCCCGGAACGGCGGACGAGATCGTCCAGGCCATGCTGTGGATCTGCTCGCCGGAAAACTCGTTCATGACCGGCCATGCCCTGGTCGTCGACGGCGGCCTGACGGCGATCTGAGCCTTGCTGCTTCGGGCGCGCCGGCGCGCCCGAAGCTTGGCCGCGATGCTCACGCCGGTTGCCGTGACACGGGCGCCGCGCCGGGCCGGCCGAGGGGCGCGGCCGGCCGGTCGCGCTTGTCCAGGCGCGCCGCGATCACGATCAGAACCAGGGCCAGCGCCTCGCAGGCCGCGCCGGCGACCCCGAGCAGCGGCAACGAGCCATAGCTCAGCACCAGCGAACCCAGCGCCGCACCGAGCGCGATGCCGAAATAGAGCGCCGAGGCATTCAGCGACAGCGTCACCATCGCGGCCTGGGGCGCGAGGCCGATGAGCCGCGCCGATTGGGCGGGATATCCGCCCCAGCCAACGGCGCCCCACACCGCGATCAGGACGAAGAAGAGCGATGCCGCGACCGGGCCGGCCGGAACGGTCATGGCGACGATCGTGGTGACGATGAAGATCGCGAACAGGCCGGTGACCGCGAGCCGGACCGTGCGCATCGGGCCGAACCGATCCGACAGTCCGCCGCCGAGCCCGTTGCCGATCGCGGCGCCGACGCCGAAGACGACCAGGGCGGCGCTCAGAGCGGGGCCGGTAATGCCGGCATGGGCCGCCAGGAACGGTGCGATATAGGTGTAGATGGTCATGGCGCCGGTGATCCAGACCAGCGTCGAGGCGAGCGCCAGCAGGACGCGCGGCTGGCGCGCCACCGCCAGGCGTTCGGCGAGCGTGCTGGAGCCGAGCGGCAGTTCCTTCGGCAGGCCGAAGGCGAGACCGAGGAAGCCGAGCACCGCGAGTGCCGCGACCATGACGAAGGACAGGCGCCAGTTGCCGAGCGCCGCCACCAGCGTGCCGATCGGCACGCCGAGCGCGGTGGCGAGCGTCAGGCCGCCGGTGACCACCGCGATGGCCCGGCCGCGCCGTTCCGGGCCGACCAGGCTGATCGCCACCGCATTGGCGGCCGGCATGAACGTGCCGGCAGCCATGCCGATGGCGATCCGGGCGGCCATCAGCACCGGCAGGCTGGAGGTCGCGGCCGCGGCCAGGTTGCCGAGCGCGAAGACGGCGAGGGCGGCGAGCAGCAGCCGCTTGCGTGAGACCTGCGCCAGCAGCGAGGACAGGATCGGCGAACTGATCGCATAGGCGGCGGCAAAGGCGGTGACGAGATGGCCGCTGCGTTCGACCGTGGTGCCGAGATCGGTCGAAATGGCCGGCAGGATGCCGGCGATCATGAAACCCTCGGTGCCGATGGCGAAGGCGCCAAGCGCGAGCCAGATGAGCTGGGGCATGTCGATTTCCTTAATTCAATAATTATTGAAATTACGAACATGCAAAGGAATGTCAAACGAATTTCAATGATCGTTGAAGATTGCGGGCGCGCCGCCCGGGCGCTACATCTCGTGGATGATCAAGACCGTGCCCCATCCCGATATCGAAGCGATCGATGCCGCGACGGTATTTGCCGCGCTCAGCGAGCCGACCCGGCTGGCGATCTGCCTCAGCCTTGCCGACAACGAGGAACTGGAGGCGCGCTGCGGCAGCTTCCAGGAGCTCGGCACGCCGTCGAACCTGACCTATCACTTCACCCGGCTGCGCGACGCCGGCATCACCCGCGTCAGGCTGCAGGGCACCTCGCGTTTCATCCGCCTGCGCCGCGACGATCTCGACCGGCGCTTCCCCGGCCTGCTCGACGCCGTCCTCGATGCCGCCCGGCGCAGCCGCGGATCCTTGCCGGCGATCGACATGGATTGTGATGAGTGAATGGGGAGGGGCTTAAAGGACGACCGCGTCGCAAAATGGGCGCGCTGAATAAACCCTCTCCCAGAGGGAGCTAGCGTTCGCACACATCTTTCAGATGGGCCTGAATGCGTCGCCCTTTGAGATCTTGCACCGGAACCACCATCCTCACCTCTCCCCGGCGGGGAGAGGTCGGCCGAAGGCCGGGAGAGGGGGAATTGTGGTTTCAGAACAACACTTTATGCGTTTCGCATGGTGACGTCTCGTCTCGCGCCTCGCCCCCTCTCCCGACCGTTCGCTACGCTCGCAGTCGACCTCTCCCCGCCGGGGAGAGGTGTGGGCGGTGGTTCCGACGCGAACCTCGAAGGACGGCAAATCGTCGTCTAACACACTGAAAAGACGTAGATTCCCGAGATGTGCGCGAACGCTAGCCCAGAGGGAGAGGGTGGCGCCGTCAGGCGCCGGGTGAGGGGGCGTCCATCTCCGGGTGAAGCGATATATTGGCCGGTGAGTGCCTCGACGCGCGTCATCGACCATTCTGGTTCTCAACGATCACGCCCCTCACCCGGCAGCTGACGCTGCCGCCCTCTCCCTTCGGGAAAGGGTCGATTCATCAGCGCCTTTCGCCCGACGCGGCGAGTGTCATCCCACCCGCCTCCCTAATTCCGCCATCTGCCCCGCGCAAAGCCTGCTGGCCAATCCGCGGCGCGTTTCCTATTCCTGTCGACTTCGACGACATCTCGCACACCCAGTCGGCCGGGCCTCCCTGCCGGCCACGCAGGCGTTTTTATCATGTCAGGATCCACATCCCCGGAGCCGAGCCGCCATGGCGGGCTGAGCTTCGCGCAATTCGTCGGGCTCATGGCGGCGCTGATGGCGACCAATGCGCTGGCGATCGATTCGATGCTGCCGGCGCTGCCTGAGATCGGCGACACCCTCGGCATCGTCTCGCCGAACGAGCGCCAGTGGATCATCACCTCCTATCTGCTCGGTTTCGGCGCCGCCCAGATCGTCTACGGCACCCTGGCCGATCGGTTCGGCCGGCGCGTCGTGCTGCTGGTCGGTCTCGCCATCTATGTCGCCGCGAGCCTGATGGCGACGGTCGCCAGCAGCTTCGACACCATGATGATCGCGCGCGTGCTGCAGGGCATCGGGGCGGCCGGAACCCGCGTCCTGGCGGTCTCGATCGTCCGCGACTGCTATTCCGGCCGCCAGATGGCGCGGGTCATGTCGCTCACCTTCATCGTCTTCCTGACAGTGCCGATCCTGGCGCCCTCGATCGGCCAGATGATCATCCTGTTCGGCGTCTGGCGCTGGATCTTTGCCGGCCTGGCCTTGTTCGGCATCGTCGTGCTGGCCTGGGCGGCCTGGCGCCTGCCCGAGACGCTGCATCCGGAGGACCGGGTGATGATCGCGTTCAAGCCCATCGCCCGCGCCTTTGCCGAGAGCCTGAGCAACCGCCTCGCGGTGGGCTACATGCTGGCCATGACCTGCATCCTGGGCGGCCTGTTCGGTTTCATCAACGCCGCGCAGCAGCTGTTCGTCGATGTCTTCAAGGCGCCGACCGTGTTTCCGCTGGTCTTTGCCGTCATTGCCGGCTTCATGGCGCTCGCCTCCTTTCTCAATTCGCGGATCGTCGGCCGCATCGGCATGCGCCGCGTGTCGCATGCCGCCCTCCTGGCCTTCATCACGATCGCGGTGATCCATGCCGGCGTCGCCATGACCCATCACGAGACGCTCTGGACCTTCGCCGTGCTGCAGGCCTGCACCATGTTCTGCTTCGGCCTGGTCGCGTCCAATTTCGGCGCCATGGCAATGGATCCGCTCGGCCATGTCGCGGGAACCGCGTCATCGGTTCAGGGCTTCGTCACCACGGTCGGCGGCGCGCTTCTCGGCTTCTATATCGGCCAGCATTTCGACGGCACGGCGGTCCCGAACACGCTGGGCTTCGCGGTCTGCGGTCTCGCCGCCCTGGTCATGGTGTTGATTGCCGAGCGCGGCCGCCTGTTCAGGCCGCACCAGGCGCCGCCCGTCGAAACCGCGCCGAACCGCTGATGGCCCCGGGCGACCGGCGCTGCTGCTTCAGTTCACGATCCGCCGGGCGTTCGGACTATCGAGCGAGAAGGCCGGGATCTCCGCCTGAAAGCTCTCTTCCCGGTCGGTCACCATTACGTAATGGCCGACCATGATGCCGGTCGGCGTGTTGAGCGGGCAGCCGGAGGTATATTCGAAGGCGCCGCCCGGCTCGATCACCGGCTGCTCGCCGATGACCCCGGAGCCGCGCACCTCCTGCACCTGGCCGGCCTCGTCGGTGATGTGCCAATAGCGCGTGCGCAATTGCACCCGGTCGGCCGACAGATTGAGGATCTCGATGCGATAGGCCCAGAAATAGCGGCTGTCCTCCGGCGACGACCGTTCGGGCAGGTACTGGGGCGTGACCGTGATCTGGATGCCACGCGTGAGCGCGCGATACATGGGAGCCCTCGACGACAGAGCGGGGGGCTTGCCCCCAGCCCCAGCCCGGAAGATCCCGCATCGGCCGTGGCCCGCGCGAGAAGTCCCGGCCGGGCCAAGTGTGCGAAGTGAGGCCGTGCTGTCAACGGCCAAGGAGCGCGAGCTGCCGGCCGCGCCGCGTCATCTCGCCGTGCGGGCTCAGGGTTCGAGCGGCGGGAACCGGTGCCGGCCATCGGCATCGAGCGCCAGGGGTTTGCTCCATTTCACCGCGTCCATGGCGAGCTCGCCATAAAGATGCGGGAACAATTGGCCGCCACGCGACGGCTCCCATTTCAGGGCGTCGCCAAGCGCCTCCGCGTCGATCGCCGCGAGCACCAGGTCGGACTGTCCGGCAAAGTGCCTGGCGGCCGTCTCGGCCACCTGACCGGCGGTGGAGAAATGGATATAGCCGTCCTGAAGGTCGACCGGCGCACCGGCGAAGCGGCCGGCCGCGCGGGCTTCCTCCCAGGCGCTGCGCTGCGCGATCTTGTAAATGGTCGTGGTCATCGCTCGGGCTCCGGTCTCATGGCGACGTGTGGTCATGGCGCGCCCGGACGGCGAGAACAAGAGCGGCGGCCCTGTCGCGAATATCGCCATGCTCCATTGACGGGCGGCAGGCGAACAGTCCTATTGACGGACGGTCTTCCTTTGGGGTGATGATTTTCGCGCCCGCTGGACCGGCGGGCGCAAGTGGGAGAAGCGCATGTTCTCGCATGCCGATATCTGGGCTGCGATCGACAAGCTGGCGGAGAGCCATGGGCTCAGCCCGTCGGGATTGGCCAAACGGGCCGGGCTCGACGCGACCACGTTCAACAAATCGAAGCGCGTGATGACCGATGGCCGCGAACGCTGGCCATCCACCGAATCGGTCGCCAAGGTGCTGAACGCGACCAATACCGTGTTCGGCGACTTCGTCGCCCTGGTCGGCAAATCAGGATCGCGGACCCGGGTGCTGCCGATCCTCGGCCTGGCCCAGGCCGGCGCCGGCGGCTTCTTCGACGCCAATGGCTTTCCCGCGGGCCAGGGCTGGGACGAGGTCAGCTTCCCCGATCTGGGCGAGGAGACGGTGTTCGCGCTGGAGATCCAGGGCGATTCCATGTTGCCGGCCTATCGTGACGGCGACCGCATCGTGGTCTCACCCTCGGCGCCGGTCCGGCGTGGCGACCGGGTCGTGGTCCAGACCCGCGAGGGCGAGATCATGGCCAAGGAGCTGAAACGGCAGACCAACAAGACGGTCGAGCTCGCCTCGTTGAACGCCGATCATCCCGACCGCGTTTTCGCGGTCGGCGAGATCGCGTGGATGGCCCGTATCATGTGGGTCAGCCAATAGGCCGTCGCCGGCCGTTCAGGCGCTGGCTTTCAGGAACTCGCCGGCCAGCGCCTTGGCGATCAGGGCGCGTGTCTCGGCGAGGCCGTAGAGCACGGCGAAGGAGCCGAAACGCGGGCCGCGCTCCTGGCCGAGCAGCACCTTGTAGATGGTGGCGAACCATTCCGACGACACGCCCGGCTTTTCCGGCGTGGCGCCCTTGGCCTTCAGGTCCTGGTAGCGCGGAATGGCGCGGCCGACATCATAGGCGGTGGCCTGGACATCCTCGGCGCTGACATCGGCGGGCAGGGCGGCGAGCGCGGCCGACAGCGCCCGCAGGGCCTGGCGTTCGACCTCGTCGGCCTCCTTGTAGACCTTGGTCGGCTTCACGAAATCGTGGAAATAGCGCACCGCGTAGCCGGCAAGCTCGTCGAGCTTGGGATTCTTCTCCGGGCTCGCATCCGGCGCGTAGCGGCGAATGAAGCCCCACAGCACCTGCGGCTCGTGGGCGTTCGACACCGAGACCAGGTTCATCAGCATGGAGAACGAGATCGGCACGTCGACCTTGGGCGGATTGCCCGAATGGATGTGCCAGGCCGGGTTCAGGAGCCGCGTCTTGTCGTCCTGCGCCGGGTACTTCTCGACGAAGGTCAGGTAGTCGTCGGCATTGCGCGGGATGACGTCGAAGAACAGCCGCTTGGCGCTCTTCGGCTGCTGGTACATGAACAGCGACAGGCTCTCGGGCGAGGCATAGGCCAGCCAGTCCTCGATGGTCAGGCCGTTGCCCTTGGACTTTGAGATCTTCTGGCCGTTCTCGTCGAGGAACAGTTCGTAATTGAACCCTTCCGGCGGCGTGCCGCCGAGCGCCCGGCAGATCTTGCTCGACTGGGTGACCGAGTCGATCAGGTCCTTGCCGGCCATTTCATAGTCGATGCCGAGCGCGGTCCAGCGCATCGCCCAGTCAGGCTTCCATTGCAGCTTGGCATGGCCGCCGGTCACCGGCGTCTCGTAGCGCGTGCCCGAAACCGGATCGCGCCAGACGATGGTGCCCTTGGCGACATGGCGCTCCTCGATCGGCACCTGCATCACCACGCCCGATTCCGGATGGATCGGCAGGAACGGCGAATAGGTGGCGCGGCGCTCCTCGCCGAGCGTCGGCAGCATGATCGCCTGGATGGCGTCGAAGCGTTCGAGCGCGATCATGAGCGTCTGATCGAAGGCGCCGGAGCGGTACATCTGGGTCGAGGAGACGAATTCGTAGTCGAAGCCGAACTGGTCGAGGAAACCCATCAGGCGGGCATTGTTGTGCTCGCCGAACGAGGGGTGGGTGCCGAAGGGATCCGGCACCGATGTCAGCGAGCGGCCGAGATGCTGGGTCAGCAACTCCTTGTTCGGCACGTTGTCCGGAACCTTGCGCAGGCCGTCGAGGTCGTCGGAAAAGGCGATCAGCCGGGTCGGGATCTTGTCTTCGGTCAGCACGCGGAAGGCGGTGCGCACCATGGTGGTGCGCGCCACTTCGCCGAAGGTTCCGATATGCGGCAGCCCCGACGGGCCATAGCCGGTCTCGAACACGACGGGGCCGGCCTTCGGCGTCCTGGCGAGCCGGGCCACCAGTTTCTTCGCTTCCTCGAACGGCCAGGCGGTCGAGACCTTGGCGGCCTCCAGCAAAGCGGGCGTCAGCGTCAGCGCGGCGGCGGGCATGGGCGGGTTCCGGACGGATCGGGCGTGGACAAGGGTGCGATGCAATAGGGCGAGGCGGCCGGGGCGTCAATGAAAGCGAGGCTTTGACGGATTTCAATCCTTGCTCGGACGCATCACAAATTGGCGTTTCCAAACCGCCGCCGGCGCCGGAATAGTCCGCCGGCCCGTCGCTTCAGGCAGGAAGGCGCCCGCGTGCCAGCTTACACGATGTACCAGGTCGATGCCTTCGCCAGCCGGGTGTTCGGCGGCAATCCGGCGGCTGTGCTGATCCTCGACGACTGGCTGCCGGTTGAAACCATGCAGGCGATCGCCGAGGAGAACAACCTGGCCGAGACCGCCTTCGCGCGGCCCAATGCCGGCGGCTGGGACCTGCGCTGGTTCACGCCCACCACCGAGGTCAATTTCTGCGGCCATGCGACGCTCGCGACGGCTCACGTCCTGGCTGCCGAACTGAACATGCCGGGCGATTTCGCCTTTGCCACCCGGGTCGGCGAATTGCGCGTGGCGCGCCGCGACGGCGCCTATCTGCTCGACCTGCCCTGCCTGCCGCCGGAGCCGATCGGCGAAGAGCCGCCGGCTCTCGCCGCGATTTTCGGTGATCGCCGCCGGGCGACCTTCCGCAATTTCGAGAACCTGTTCGTCGAGCTCGCCGACGAGGCCGCGTTGCGCGCTTTCGTCCCCGACCTGATGACCATCGCGACGCTGGATCCGCCCGGCCTGGTGATTACGGCCAAGGGCGAGACCCACGATTTCGTCTCGCGCTATTTCGTGCCGGCCGAAGGCATTCCCGAGGATCCGGTGACCGGTTCGATCCATGCGACCCTGGTGCCCTATTGGGCCGGCAAGCTCGGCAAGACCAGGCTGTCGGCCCGGCAGTGTTCCAGGCGCGGCGGCCATCTCCGGTGCGAGCTGGCCGGCGACCGGGTGCTGTTGACCGGTCAGGCAACGACCTTCATGACCGCGATGATCAACCTGCCGGATTGACCGGCAGGTCCCGGAAAGGCCATTGCGGAGACCACGCTTCGGCTCGCGCCGAAGCATCGGCCGAACCGGACCCGGCATCATCAGGGCATCGTGATCGAGGGATTTCAGATGACCGCCCGGACAGTTCAGGCTCCGTTTTTCGGTTGGCGCGTGGTCGGGGGTGCCTTCGTCCTCGCCATCTTCGGCTGGGGCCTCGGCTTCTACGGACCGCCGGTCTTCCTGCATGCGGTGCGTGAAACGCGCGGCTGGCCGCTGACCCTGGTCTCGGTTGCCGTCACCGCGCATTTCCTTTTCGGCGCGCTGGTGGTCGCCAACCTGCCGGCGCTCTACCGGCGTTTCGGCGTGCCGCTGGTGACCAAGGCCGGGGCGCTGTCGCTCGCCGCGGGCGTTTGCGGCTGGGCCGTCGCCGTCGAGCCCTGGCAATTGATGGTCGCGACGGCCTTCAGCGGTGCCGGCTGGGTCGCCATGGGTGCCGCCGCGGTCAATGCCATCGTCTCGCCCTGGTTCGTCCGCGGCCGGCCGGCCGCCCTCTCCATGGCCTATAACGGCGCGAGCATTGGCGGCGTGGTGTTCTCGCCGCTCTGGGTCATCGCCATTTCCGGCCTCGGCTTTCCGATGGCCGCCGCGTTGATCGGCATCGTCACCGTGGTGATCATGTGGGGCCTCGCCGACTTTCTGTTCCGCCACACGCCGGAAAGTCTCAGAGTCGCGCCGGACGGCGACATCCTTGGTGCCGCGCGCGCCGCGGTGACCTCGCCTCATGCCCGGTGGCTGCCGGGATCGGCGCTCTGGCGCGACCGCGGTTTCGTGACGTTGTCGGCCGCCATGGCGCTCGGCCTGTTCGCCCAGATCGGCCTCATCGCCCACCTGTTCTCACTGCTGGTGCCGGCCCTGGGGGCGCGTTATGCCGGGCTCGCCATGGGGTTCGCCACCCTTTGCGCCATTGCCGGACGCACGCTGGTCGGCTGGCTGATGCCCGCCGACGCCGACCGCCGGCTGGTCGGCTGCCTGGCCTATGCCGTGCAGATCGTCGGCTCCCTGGTGTTCATCCTGGCCGGCGGCGAGAACATCGTGCTGCTGCTGCTCGGCGTCACCCTGTTCGGTTCCGGCATCGGCAATGCCACCTCCTTGCCGCCGCTGATCGCCCAGGTCGAATTCGTGAGGGAGGACGTGCCGCGGGTGGTCGCGCTGATCGTGGCGATCGGCCAGGCGACCTATGCTTTCGCACCGGCGGCCTTCGGCCTGGTCCGGGACCTGACGCCCGCCGCGCTGCAGGCCGCGCCCGGCGCGGCGCCGCTGTTCTTTGCCGCGGCCGCCTTCGTGCAGGCCCTGGCGATCACCGCTTTTCTCGTCGGCCGCAAACGGTAGACGCGGCCTTTCCTCGGACTCAGGCGTATTTCAGCGGGATCGCCGTGGTGAACTTCATTTCCTCCATGGCGATGAAGGAGCTGACATCGGTGAAGTCGAGGCGGGTGATCAACTGCTTGTAGACGGCGTCGTAGACCTCGACGCTCGGCGTCACGAGCCGGAGCAGATAGTCCATCTCGCCGGTCAGTCGATAGGCCTCGACGATTTCCGGGATGTCGGAGATCGCCTTGCGGAAGGCTTCCAGCCACTCGATCGAATGGCGTGACGTGCGGACGCCGACGAAGATCGTCATGGCGACATTGCTCTTGCGCCGGTCGATCAGCGCGACCCGTTTGGCGATCAGGCCTTCGTCTTCCATGCCCTTGATGCGCCGCCAGCAGGCGGAAGCCGACAGGCCGACGGTATCGGCGAGCTCCGTCACCGGAACGGAGGCATCCTCCTGCAGGACCTCCAGGATCCGACGGTCGCGGGCATCCATCACGTTGCACTCCTGATGCACGCGATGTCCTTGAATATCAAATCAGTCGCGCCAATCGGGCAGAGATCGCAAAATTCGCGCGCCATTGCCAGCGCTATCCGCAAAGAACGCTCGTACATTTCATGAGCCGCCTAATACGCTGCACTCCGCAATTGAACGGTGGAGTATCGAAGTGTCTCGAACCATAGGCCTGATCGGCGGTATGAGCTGGGAAAGCACTGCGACCTATTATCGAGAGATAAACGAAATAGTGCGCCTTCGCCGTGGCGGCCTTGTGTCTGCGGATATCCTGATGCATTCGGTAAATTTCGAAGAAATCGTGCGAATGCAGAAGGACGGGCGTTGGGATCTTGCGGAGCAGAGACTTTCCGCGATCGGCCGCAATCTGGCCAATGCCGGCGCGGGCTGCATCCTGATCTGCACCAACACGATGCATCTTGTCGCCGACGAGGTGGCGCGGAACTCCGGCGTGCCGCTGATTCACATCGTCGACGTCACCGGCCGCGCGCTCAAGGAGGCCGGCGTGAAGCGGCCGCTGCTGCTCGCCACCCGCTACACCATGGAGCAGGGCTTCTATCTCGAGCGCCTGCAGGAGCGCTTCGGCCTGGACGCGATCGTGCCCGAAGAGCAGGACCGTGCGGCCGTTCACGACATCATTTTCGACGAGCTCTGCTGCGGTGTGGTCGAGGAAACGTCGCGGCAAAGCTATGTCCGCATCATCGAGGCGGGCCGCCGGCGCGGCGCCGACGCGGTCATCCTGGGATGCACCGAGATCGGCCTGCTGATCAGCGCCACCGACACGGATCTGCCGGTGTTCGACTCGACCAAGCTGCACGCTCAGGCCGCGGTCGATTTCTCCGACGGCCGGCTCCATCTGGAAGCCGCCTGACCGGCCCCCGCGACCCGCACCGGTCCGTCATTCGTCAAGCCCGCACCGATGGACGCCTCGATGCCGCCGGCCTTCCCACCCTCTCTCTGGGCGTCCGTGACGCCAAGCCGCGCGCCGCGCCCCGCCCTGGCGGGCGAGGCGCGCGCGGACGTGGCGGTGATCGGCGGCGGCTTCACCGGCCTGTCGACGGCCTTGCATCTCCTCGCACGTGGTCGTTCGGTGGTGCTGATCGAGGCGGCCGCGGTCGGCTGGGGCGCTTCGGGACGCAACAATGGCCAGGTCATTCCGACCATGACCGGGGCCGAGCCGGATGCCATGGCGAAGAGCCATGGCGAAACCGGCGAACGTTTCGCCCAGCTGGTCGCCGACAGCGCCGGCGGCCTGTTCGACCTGGTCCGTCGGGAAGGCATTTCCTGCGAGGCCGAGCAGACCGGCTGGTTCCAGCCCGCTCATTCGCCCGGCCGGATGAAGCTTTCCGCCGCGCGGGTCGAGGCATGGGCGCGGCGCGGCGCGCCGGTCCGCCTCCTTGATCGTGCCGAAGCCGCCGCGCTCATCGGCTCGAACGACTGGCATGGCGGCATGCTCAACAGCTCCGGTGGCCATATCAATCCGCTGGCATTGGCGCGCGGCCTCGCCGACGTGGTGACCGCCAAGGGCGGGCAGATCCACGAATCGACCCCGGCCGAACGCATCGAGCGCGGTCCTTCCGGATGGGTCGTCACCACCCCGCAAGGCCGTGTCCTCGCCGATCAGGTCATGCTTGCCTCCAACGGCTACAGCGATTGGTTCCATCCGTCGCTGGCACCCGATGTCGCGCGCTCGCTCGTCCCGGTCCGCTCCTGGCAGATGGCGACGGAGCCGCAGCCGGAGGCGGTTCGCGCCCGGCTGCTGCCCGGCCGGCAGGCCTTGTCGGACACTCATGGCGATCTGCGCTTCTTCCGCTGGGATGCGCGCGGACGGCTGGTCACCGGCGGTGCGCTGGTGTTTCCCCACAACGGCGAGAATCGCCTGCGCAGCCTGGTGGGCGAGCGGCTGGCCAGGATCTTCCCCGTGATGGGCGCGCCGCGCTTCGATTTCGTCTGGAGCGGCCGCATCGGCATGACCGCCGACCGCATGCCGCGCTTCCATCGCCTGGCCCCCGGCCTGTGGACCTGGCTGGCCTGCAACGGCCGTGGCGTCGCGCTCTCCGTGGCGCTCGGCCGCGTCTTCTCGGAAGCGCTCGACGGTGCCGAGCCGAAGGCGCTGCCTGTGCCGCTGACCGACGTCCGGCCGCTGCCCTTGCACGCGCTGGCGACGCTCGCCGCTCCGGCGATGCTCGCCTGGTACCGCTTCAAGGACGGCCGCGAACCGTCCTGACCTCACCCTCAAGCCCCTTCAAGACAGAGGACCTCCATTCCATGAGCACGACAACCGAAACCGGCCGCATGGTTCCCATCGAATGGCTGCAGGCCGCCTTCACCATGCGCGCCGCGGCCTATGCCAACATGTTCGACGTGCTGCGCGAGGCCTTCGGTGCCGAGCGCGCGGTCGAGCTGGTCGGCGAGGGCACCCGCCGCATGGGCGTCACCATGGGCGCCAAATTCGCCGACCTCGGCCCGGCCGATCTCCCCGGCCTGAAGGATCGCTTCCTCGGCGGCATTCCGGCCGGCGACGTGTTGTTCCAGCCGGAAGTCCGCCAGTGCGACAACGACCGGCTGGAGATCAAGTTCCATCGCTGCCCGCTCAAGGACGCCTGGGTCGCCATGGGCCGCTCGGACGAGGATGTCGAGCTTCTCTGCAAGGCCGGCGGCGCCATCGACGGCGGCCTGTTCAAGGCGGCGGGCTTCGTTTTCAAGGGCGAGACCTGGGTCCCCGGCGAAACCGGCTGCTGCCGCCTGATCGTCGAGCCGGGCGAGGCCGCCTGATTGGGCGCCGGGTTCCCGTCCCGCACAAAACACCTGGTGTCTGCGGCCGTGCGCGGCCCCGCGATGAGGAGAGAAGCATGACCTATTCACGCCGGACGATTGTCGGCCTCGCGGTGGCGACGCCTTTCGTCCTGACCCGCACCGCCCAGGCGGCCGATCCGGTCCGCCTCGGCTACCAGTTGCCGCTGACCGGCAATACCGCGCAATACGGCCAGGACTTCAAGACCGCCGCGGAGATCGCGCTCGAGCGCTTCAATGCGTCGGGCAAGCTGCCGGTGAAGGTGGAGATCGTCTACGAGGACAGCCGGTCGGATGCCAAGGAAGGCGTCGCCATCGCCCGCAAGTTCGTCGACGACGCCCGCATCGTCGGCGTTCTCGGCGACTTCACCTCGGGCGTCTCCATGGCGGCGGCCCAGGTCTACAAGGAAGCCGGCATGCCGCAGCTGTCCCAGACGGCCTCGCATCCCGACTATTCCAAGATCTCCGAATGGCAGTTCCGCAACATCACCACGCAGGCGGGCGAAGGCCCGTTCAACGCCGACTGGATGGCCTCGAAGGGTGCCAAGAAGGTCGCGGTGATCGTCGAGCAGACCGACTGGGGCCAGACCGTCTCGAAATATTTCGCCGATCGGCTGGTCGCCAAGGGCGGCTCGGTCGTCTTCTCGGAATTCTTCAATCGCGGGCTGCCGGACTTCCGTTCGGTGATCACCAAGATCCAGCGCGCCCGGCCCGATGCCATCTATACCGGCTTCTTCTACGAGGACGGCGCCAATTTCCTCAAGCAGATGAAGCAGCTCGGCGTGACCGTGCCGGTCTATTCCACCTCGGCGGCGCACAACCAGAAGCTCATTGAACTGGCCGGCGCCGCGACCGAAGGGGTGAGCCTGGCCACGAACTTCCTGCCCAACAGCCCGCAACCGGAAGTCCGCAGCTTCGTCGAAGCCTGGGTCAAGGTGCGCGGCGGCGAGCCAGGCCAGTTCCCGGCCCAGGCCTTCGATGCCGTCAACATCATGCTCGACGCGGTCGTGAAGACCTATCCGAAAACCACGCGCGCATCGGTCCGCGACGCACTCGCGGCCACCAAGGACTTCCCCGGTGTCACCGGCCTGACCACCTTCGGGCCCGATCGCGAGCCGGTCAAGCAACTGACCAAGGTGCGCATCGTCAACGGCACCTTCACACCCGTTACCGACTGACCCGGCGCGGCTGAGGGGGCTCAGCCGCCACCACCCATGCTCGCCTTGCCGCCCGTCATGGCGGGGCGAGCCCGCGACACGACGAAAGGGGTAGCCGTGTTCGATCCATATTATCTGCAGCAACTGGCCATCGGGCTGTCGCAGGGCGTGACCTACGCCCTGATGGCCATTGGCTTCACGCTGATCTTCGGCGTGCTGAACGTCGTCAACTTCGCCCATGGCGAGGTTTATACGGTCGGCGCCTTCGCCGGCCTCGTGCTGATCACCGCCTTCGCGCCGGCCTTCCTGGTCGTACTCTTCGTGGTGCTGGCGATCGGCGCGGCGATGGGTTACGGCCTGGAGCGCATCGCCTTCAAGCCGTTTCGCCGGTTCTCCGACGAGGCCTCGCTGAAGTCGCGGGCCATGCGCGAATCGACGCTGATGTCGTCGCTCGCCGTTTCCATCGTCGCCCGCGAAGGGCTGGAACTGGCTTTCGGCTCGCAGATGCAGACGCTGCCCTTCGAGTATCTCATCAACAAGCCGATCGAACTCGGCCCGGTGACCATCGTCACCGGCGACGTCATCATCTTCGTGGTGGCGGCGATCATGCTGGGCGGCTTGCAGTTCCTGCTCACGCGCACCCGCATCGGCCTGTCGATCCGCGCCGTCTCGGCCAATCCGCTCGGGGCGAAATATGTCGGCATCGACACCGACCGCACCATCATCACCACCTTCGTCATCGGTTCGATGATGGGCGCCGGAGCCGGCATCCTCGTCGGTCTCTATTACGGCGCGATCTTCCCGGCCATGGGCTTCGTCCCCGGCATCAAGGCCTTCGTCGCCATGGTCATGGGCGGGCTCTCATCCATCCCCGGCGCGGTGATCTGTGCCCTGCTGCTCGGTCTCTCCGAGGGGCTGGCGACCACCTTCATCTCGTCGAACTGGGCCGACATGGTCGCCTACGGCTTCCTGATCGTCACCCTGATCTTCTTTCCGCAGGGGCTCTTCGGAGCGGGGAGGGAACGTGTCTGAGCTCTCCAGCAAGGGCTGGTTCGTTCCGGTCCTCCTTCTCGTCGTCCTGTTTCTCGCCATACCGTTCGGGCTGGTGCAGTTCGGCAAGGGTTATTTCTTTCAGATCGCCAACCTGGTGCTGATCTTCGCCCTGCTCGCCGTATCGCTGCATCTGGTCACCGGCGTCGCCGGCCTGCTCCATCTCGGTCATGCCGCCTTCTACGGCATCGGCGCCTATGTGGCGGCGCTGCTCGGTTCCGACCTGAAGATCGGCTTTCTCTGGGGCCTGCCCGCGGGCGGCCTCGCCGCGGCCGCGCTGGCGCTCGTGGTGGCGCTGCCGACCATGCGGCTGGTGTCGATCTATTTCGCGGTCGCGACGCTCGCCATCGGGCAGATGATCAACACCGTTCTGCTCAACTGGGTCGACGTCACCAAGGGGCCCAACGGCGTGCTGCTGTTCGGCGGCATCGATCTCTTCGGGGTCGCGGTGAAGAACCCGGTGGCGATCTATTTCGTCGTCGCCACGGTCGTCGCCCTGTCCATCTGGGTGCTGCACCGGCTCAGCCATTCCTATTACGGCAATGCCCTGCGCTCGCTGCGCGAGGACGACCAGTGCGCCGACGCCATGGGTATCGACACCGTCAGGCTGAAGGTCGAGGTCTTCACCATCTCGGCTTTCTTCGCCGGCATCGCCGGCGGGTTGTGGGCCTATACCACGGGTTACATCTCGCCTCAGGACTTCAATTTCTCCAATTCGATCCTGATCCTGGCGATGGTCGTGGTCGGCGGGCTCGGATCGTTGCCGGGCGCCATTCTCGGCGCGGTGCTGCTGATCCTGCTGCCGGAAGTGCTGCGTGGTTTCGGCGACGTCCGCAACATCATGGTCGGCATGGTCATGTTCGTATCGATCCTGTTCCTGCCCAAGGGACTGTTCGGCGAGGTTTCCGCACTGTCCATGGTCCGCCGTCACCTCGGCGTGAAATGGGGCGCGGCGCCCGGCAACCGGGAGGTCGGCTGGCGATGAGCCTCATCGAAATCGACAACGTCACGCGCCGGTTCGGCGGCCTCGTCGCCGTCGACGACGTCAGCACCCGGGTGGAGCAAGGCGAGCTGGTCGGCCTGATCGGGCCCAACGGTGCCGGCAAGACCACGCTGTTCAACCTGATCTCCGGGTTCACCCCGCTTTCGAGCGGCACGGTGCGCTTCAAGGGCGAGCCCATCAACGGACTGAAACCCAACCGCGTCGCCGCGCGCGGCATGTCGCGCACGTTCCAGAATCTGCGCGTCTTCCCCAACATGTCGGTGTTCGACAACGTGTCGGTCGGCGCCGTCGGAGCCATGGGGCAGTCAGCCTGCGCGGCGGTGCTCGGCGGCAAATCGCGCGCCGACGCCATCTCGCAACGCAGCTGGGAGGCGCTCGACCGGGTCGGGTTGACCGCCGAGGCCGACGAGCTGGCGGCCAATCTCTCCTATGGCCGGCGCAAATATCTGGAGATCGCCCGCGCGCTCGCCATGAAACCGGATCTTCTCATCCTCGACGAGCCGGCGGCGGGACTGAACGATTCCGAGACGGCCGAACTCGCCCGCTTCATTCGTTCCCTCAACGCCGATGGCCTCGCCGTCATGTTGGTGGAGCACGACATGAACCTGGTGATGGGCATCTGTTCGCGCGTCGTGGTGCTGGCCTCCGGCCGCAAGATCGCCGATGCCGAGCCGGCCGTGGTGCGGGCCGATCCGGTCGTGCTGGAAGCCTATCTGGGGGTTGAGGAATGAGCCTGCTCGAAGTTCGCGGCGTCACCGTCACCATGGGGATCCAGGAAATCCTGCACGGCGTCGATCTCAGCGTGCCCGACCGCGGCATCGTCGCCGTGCTCGGCTCCAACGGCGTCGGCAAGACCACCTTGATGCGGGCGATTTCCGGCATCTACCGGCCGAAATCGGGCTCCATCCGATTCCGCGGCGAGGATATCTCCAAGCTGAAGAGCCACGAGATCGTCGCCCGCGGCCTGCTGCAGGCCCCGGAGGGACGGCAGATCTTCTCGCCGATGACGGTCAGGGAGAACCTGGTCATCGGCGGCGGTCCGCACGGGCTCGCCGAACTCGATCGGGTGCTGGCGCTGTTCCCCAAGCTTGGCGAACGCATGACCCAGGTCGCCGGCTCGCTGTCGGGCGGTGAACAGCAGATGCTCTGCATCGCCCGGGCGCTGATGGCGAAGCCCTCGATCCTGCTGCTCGACGAGCCCTCGCTCGGCCTCGCCCCGAAATTCGTCAAGGGCATCTTCGATCTGGTCTCGAAGATCCGCGACGAGGGATTGTCGATCCTGATCGTCGAGCAGAACGCCAAGGCGGCACTGCGCATCGCCGATCGGGCGGCGGTGATGGAGGGCGGGCGCATCGTGCTCGAAGGTCCCGCCGCCGAACTCGCCGGCGACGCGCGCATCGCCGAGGCCTATCTCGGCGGCCACGTTCACGCCTGACGCCAGAGGCGTGCATGGCGCAGGGCCTCACGCGGCGAGAGCTTGCCCGAGAGGGCGGGAGGCTCGCCCCGGCGGGCCTTTCCTGGATGCTCCGGTCGGCCGGGCAGGCCGCGCCGCGCGATCGATCATGCGCACACGCCGCGCGATCAGGGAGACGAGGTACCGGCGCACCGAAGACCGCCGCGCCGGAGCCTCGGCTCCCCAAACCCTGTCTCACGCATTCCCGCACCACGCCCCGGCCGATCATCGGATGCCGCCCATGAAGCACTTCATCAATCATCGCGACGACATCGTCACCGAAGCCGTCGACGGCATGATCCTGGCCTCGGGCGCAGGTTGCCTCGCCCGGCTCGACGGCTATCCCGCGATCCGGGTGGTCGTCCGGGCGAACCGCGATCCGGCCAAGGTCGCGGTGATCTCCGGCGGCGGCTCCGGACACGAGCCGGCCCATGCCGGCTTTGTCGGCGAGGGCCTGCTCGACGCCGCGGTCTGCGGCGACATCTTCGCCTCTCCGAGCGTCGACGCCGTGCTTGCCGCCATCCTGGCGGTCACCGGCCCGGCCGGCTGCCTGCTCGTCGTCAAGAACTATGCCGGTGACCGGCTCAATTTCGGCCTCGCCGCCGAACGGGCCCGCGCCATGGGTCACGACGTGGACATGGTGATCGTCGGCGACGATATCGCCATCGCCGATGCGGCGCGCCCGCGCGGCATCGCCGGCACGCTCTTCGTGCACAAGGCCGCCGGCCATGCCGCCACCGCCGGACTGCCGCTCGCCGCGGTGCGGGCCGCGGCGGAGAGCGTCGCGCGCAGCGTCCGGTCGCTGGGCGTCGCCACCGCGACCTGTTCCATACCGGGCCGGGCGAGCGAGGAGCGGATGGCGGCCGGCGAGGCCGAACTGGGGCTCGGCATCCATGGCGAACCGGGCATCGAGCGCATTGCCCTGCCGCCGGTGGCCGAACTGGTCGCCACGATGATGGATCGCTTCGGTCCGGACATCCGCGCGGCTGATCGCCTGGCGCTGCTGGTCAACAACCTGGGCGGAGCGTCGGCGCTGGAGCTGGCCCTGGTGACCCGGGACATCCTGCGAACCGATATCGGCCGCCGGGTCGAATGGATCCTCGGGCCGGTCCATGCAGTCACCGCGCTCGACATGCGCGGCTTCTCGATTTCGTTGATGCCGCTTGACGACGCCCGCGTGGCGATGCTGACGGCGCCCGCAGACGTTGCCGCCTGGCCGGTTCCGCGCCGGCTGAGCGAACAGGCGAGCGTGACTGTCCTGCCGCTGCCGGCCGGGATCACCGCGGCCCCCGTGGCCGCATCGACGGAGCCGGCGGTGCGCGCCGCGCTCGCCCTTGTTTGCGAGACACTCATCGCCTCCGAACGCGCCCTCGACGCCCTCGACGCGCGGGTCGGCGATGGTGACACCGGCTCGACCTTCGCCGCCGCCGCCCGGCGGGTCCTGGCCGACCTCGATCTCCTGCCCCTGGCCGATCCGGGCCGGCTCGGCGGAGCGCTTGCCGATCGATTGTCGCGGGTGATGGGCGGATCGAGTGGCGTGCTCCTGTCGATCTTCGCGGCCGCTGCCGGCGTCGCCTTTTCCCGTGGCGGAGCGCTGGGGCCGGCGCTCCGCTTCGGCGCCGAACGCATGCAGCACTATGGCGGCGCGGCCGAGGGCGATCGCACGATGATCGACGCGCTCCTGCCGGCGATCCGGGCGATCGAGAGCGGTGGCGGTCTCGTGGCGGCGGCGCAGGCGGCGCGCGCGGCCGCGGAGGCAACGGCGAGCCTGACGATCGCCCGTGCCGGACGTTCGAGTTATCTGGCGAGCTCCGATCTCGCCGGTGTGGTTGATCCCGGCGCGGAGGCGGTCGCAAGGATTTTCGAGGCTTTGGCGACGAGGGGCTGATCCACCGCGCCGTGATGCCGACGCATCGCCGGCGGGTCGGTCGAGTCCGGCCGGCCGGGCTCCTCCAGGCATGGGGGAGAGCTCGGCGGGATCGTGGCCGGGCAAGATTTTCCAAGTGCGGTCGCGGACGCCGGTGCTATGATCAGGCCAGTCATGACAGAGCCTGGCTACACATTGTTCGAGACCGCCATTGGCCTTTGCGCCATCGCCTGGGGCGAGCGCGGGGTCATTGGCGCGCAACTGCCCGAAGGCGACGCGGCGGGCGCGCGGTCGCGCCTTGCCAGGCGCTTTCCGGATCTGCGCGAAGCGCCGCCGCCGCCGGTCGTGCAACGGGCGATCGCCGAGATCGTCGCGTTGATCGACGGTGAGCCGCGCGACCTCCATGGCATCCAGCTCGACATGGCCAGCGTGCCGGAATTCCACCAGAAGGTCTATCAGGTGGCCCGGGCCATCCTGCCGGGCGCAACCTTGACCTATGGCGAGGTCGCCAAGCGCGTCGGCGAGCCGGGAGCCTCCCAGGCGGTTGGCCAGGCGCTGGGCAAGAACCCGTTTCCGATCATCATTCCCTGCCACCGCGTGCTGGCCGCGGGTGGCAAGACCGGCGGCTTTTCGGCCAATGGCGGCGTCGAGACAAAGTTTCGCCTGCTGACCATCGAGCGCGCGCGCACCAGCGCCGAGCCGACGCTGTTCGACGGCGACAGCGCCTTCGGCTTCGCGGCGCCGCCGCGCCGGACATCGCGGAACGGCTGATCATGACCGCCGTCACGCTCTGCGATTGCGCCGCGATGACCGTGATGGACTATCGGTGCACGGCCGGGCCCGACGACAAGCCGTTCACCGAACTTTATGACCGTTTTTCGCTGTCCTATGTGCGGCGCGGCAGTTTCGGCGTCACCAGCCGCGGCCGGTCCTTCGATCTGGTGGCAGGCTCCATCCTGGTCGGCCACGGCGGCGACGACTATGTCTGCAGCCACGACCACCATATCTGCGGCGACGAATGCCTGTCGTTCCAGTTCTCCGCCGAGCTGGTCGACGCCATCGGGCCGAAGGCCGAGCTCTGGCGCGTCGGTGCCATGCCGCCGCTATCCGCACTGACCGTGCTCGGTGAGCTGGGCCAGGCCGCCGCCGATGGCCGCAGCGATGTCGGTCTCGACGAGGTCGGCCACCTGCTCGCCGCGCGTTTCATCGAGGTCGCGTCCGGCGGCAACCGCAAGCCGGCCGGCACCGGCGAGCGCGACCGCCGCCGTGCGGTCGAGGCCGCCTTCTGGATCGACGCCTATTCGCATCGCGCGATCGGGCTGGAGGACGCCGCAAGCCGGGCCGAGCTTAGCCCGTTTCATTTCCTCCGGCTGTTCACCCGGACGCTCGGCGTGACGCCGCACCAATATCTCGTTCAGTCCCGGTTGCGTCACGCCGCGCGCCTGCTCGCCGACGACGAGCGATCGATCACCGATATCGCCTATGATGTCGGCTTCGGCGACCTGTCCAATTTCGTGCGGACCTTTCACCGCGCCGCCGGCGTTTCGCCGCGCGGTTTCCGCAGGGCGGCGAAAGGCGACCGCAAGATATTCCAAGAACGCCTCGGAACCTTCGCCCTAGCCTGACCTCCTCTTCACAGGAGGCTGGCGAGGGGCGGCTTCGCCCCGACCTGGCCTTCCCCAAACAAGGAGGCCACCGAGGGGCGTCTTCGCCCCAACCTGGCTTCCCCAAACAAGGAGGCCACCGAGGGGCGTCTTCGCCCCAACCTGGCTTCCCCAAACAAGGAGGCCACCATGTCCATGTACGATCATTTCGGCCTGCGCGTGCGCGATGTCGACGCGAGCGTGCGCTTCTACGAGGCGGTGCTGACGCCGCTCGGCCATGTGCTCGGACCGCGCGGCGACACTTATGTCGGCTTCGGTCCGGCCGATGCGCCGGCCTTCTGGCTGCATCCGGAGAAGGACAGCGCGGGTTCGGGCTGCCACATTGCCTTCAAGGCGCCGAGCCGTGCGTCGGTCGACGGTTTCCATGCCGCCGGGCTGAAGGCCGGGGCCAAGGACAATGGCGCGCCCGGCATCCGGGCCGACTACAGCCCGACCTATTATGCCGCCTTCCTGATCGACCCCGACGGCAACAATGTCGAAGCGGTCTGCACCAAATAGGCCTGCTGTCGAAACCCCAGGTCGAACAAGGAGATCGCGCCATGGCGTCGATCCGCGAGGAAATCCCGATCGAAGCCCGCCCGGACCATGTCTGGGCGGCGGTGCGGGACTATGGCCAGGTCCATACCAGGCTGGTGCCGGGTTATGTGACCGACACCACGCTCGAGGGCGAGCTTAGGGTCGTCACCTTCGCCAGCGGCATGGTGCTGCGCGAGCTGATCGTCGATGTCGACGACCCCGCGCGCCGCCTCGTCTGGGCGGCGATCGGGGGCCGGGCGACCCACCACAACGGCTCGCTGCAGGTCTTCGCCGAGGCCGGCGGCATGAGCCGTCTGGTCTGGATCACCGACATCCTGCCGCACGACCTGGCGCCGTCGATCGGCGCCATCATGACAGAGGGCATGGCGATCATGAAGCGGACGCTGGAGCAGAGCGGCCGGCAGGCGGCCTGACCGCTCAGTTGAACCAGATCGCGTAGGTCAGGAACTGGCCGGAAAACACGCGCTGCCACTGCGCCCAGCTCTGCCTGGAGATCTGCGGCCCGTCCTTCAGATAAGGCAGGGCGGCGTGGCCGGTGCCCCAGAGCAGCAGGTCGAAAGGACGTGGCTGTTCGAAGAACGCCTTGAGGTCGATACCATGCCGGTAGCGCCAGTGCGGTACGAGCAGCTTGCCGTCCAGCACGGCCTCGAATTCGTCGAGTGCCGCATGCCAGCCGTCGAGCCGCTCCTTCGTCACCTCGAGACCCGGGAAGGCGGTGCTGTGCTGGTTGGGCCCCGGCAACCATTCATGGTCGTCGTCGGTCTCCGCCAGCACCTCCCTCCAGGTCTGTCGGCTGAGCGCGATGACGGCTTTCAGGTGCTCGCGCGCCTTGACCAGCCGCTCGGGTTCGGCGAGCGGCCAGCGAATGAGGTGGACCAGCGCGACCAGATCGGCCAGCTGGCCGGCATCGCCGCCGATGATCGGATCGCGCAGGGGCTCTATCGCCGCGCGCTGGCCGGAGGGATCGGCGGCGCCCTGGAAGAACAGGTGGGCCGCGCCGTCATAGGTTTCGTGCCAGTCATAGGCGAGCGCGAATTCGAGGAAGCCGGACAGGAGCCTTGAGTAGCCGCGCAGCCAGGTCATGTCGGCACGGTCGAAGCCGACATCCCAGGGCGGGCTGTCGGGCTCGGTGCGCGCCCGGCCGATCGTCGCGACCCGGGCGATGATCCGCCCGAGCGCTTCGTCGGGACCCGCCTTGCCGTCGCCCCTGAAGTCGAGCCTGAGCGCGTTGAGATCGATCTCCAGATGGACCGGTCCGGCGGGCAGGCGCGCCAGCACGGCCTCGGCCTCGGTCAGGTCGGCCAGGAACCGGACATAGATGGCCCTGAGCTTGTCATAGCTGAGCGGTTCCGGATTGGGGTTTTCCGGCACCGGCAGCCGCAGGATCGGCAGATTGCCTGTGCGCGGCGCTCTGAGGCCGTGGCGATGCAGTCCCTGGCCGAGGGTTTCGACTGCGCGGGCGAACTTGATCATGCCGAGCGCCGCGACGGCCTGGGCGTTCTGCGGCCCGCGCGCCAGTTCGGCCTCGCCCTGGGCGAGCGTCCCGGCGCCGGCGTGCCGCCGGATGATCTCGGCCGCATCCGCGCCCGGCGCCTGCGCACCGGCCTCCAGGGAACCGCAGGCGATCAGCGCCAGCAGCGCGGCGAACAGGGTCTTGATCATGACATGGCTCCTCGATCGGCGCGGACCAAGCCCGATCTCTGTGGCGGAACCGAGTCCGCGAGCCGCGCCGGGTCGTCGTCCTGCCGCACCGCGATCATGAGCAGTTGATCTCGGCTCAAACAAGCCGTGGATATCAGGGACAGGCCCGGGCAAGACGATGGATTGCCCGCGTGGTGTGCCGGACCATGGCGCGGCCTCCTCACGCGCTCGATTCAGCGCCCGTTACTCCAAGGACAATTCTCGTCTTGGCCGGGCTTGTCCCGGCCATCCACGAATTCCGCGCAGTCTCTCATGGCGAATGGTCGATTCAGGGGCGCACGATCGCCCGCCGCCCCAGTCAAAAGTGGCGCCATGACGGTGCCGCGACCTAATAGATCCCGACCGGAAAGGCCTTCAGGTAGAGGTCGGTGTAGACGCCCTTCTCCCACAACCGCTGCAATGCGTAATTGATGGCGAGCCTCAGCGGGTCGTTGCCGCGGCGCATGACGATCGCCAGGCCCTCGCCGAAATAGCGGTTCTCGGTGAAGGCCTGGCCGAGGAAGCGGCAGCAATTGGCCGAAGCCTGGCCGTTCAGCCAGAAGGCATGGCTGACGCCGTCGCCGAACAGCACGTCGACCTCCCGGCCGCTCAGCGCCTTGCGCGCCTCCGCCAGGGTCGGATAGCGGCGGATCGCCGAGCCGCGGAAGAAGGACTGGACATAGGCCTCATGCGCCGTGCCGGAGACGACCGCGATGGAGCGGCCGGCGAGCCCTTCGGGCGTCGCTTCCGTCAGCGTCGTATCCTTCTGCATGACGAAGCGGGCCGGGGTCTCGAGATAGCGATCCGACACCTCGTAGCGCCGGCGGATCTCCGGGGTGATCGCCTGGGCGGCGATGATGGCGTCGCCGCTGTTGCGGTCGAGGCTCTCCAGCAGCGTGTCCCAGCGCCGGACCTGGACGGTGCAGGGGACCTTCAGCTCCTCGCAAAGCGCACGGGCGAGGTCGATGTTGAAACCGACGGGCTGGCCGTCGGGCCCGGCGAAATTGAACGGCGGATAGTCGTCCTCGGTGAGGAAGCGGATCTGCGGCACGCGGGTCATGTCGACCCGCTCGCTGCGCCGGCGTGGGTCCCAGTAGTTCGGGATGATCACCTGCGGCGCCGTATCGGACGGGCGCGGAACCGGAACGGGAGCCTGCTGCGCGCGGACCGCCGCGACGGCGAGCGTCGCGGATAGTACGAGGGCAAGAACGGCCTTGAGCGTCATGGCACGGCTCGGGTCTGATGCGGCCGGCTGATCGGCCGGTTCCCTTATAGCCTAGTCGAAGCCGGCGGGGAGCCTTGTCCGGAGGATCGGCCCCGGTGGCCGAATTCCCGGTTGCTTTCGCCACGTCGCGGGGTAACAAAAGCCGGCGCGACGGGATGCTCCCCGGTGTCTCCGCGCCGGCCGCCGGCCTTTGCCCGGCGCACGAAAAGAATTCCGCCACAAGGGCTTGGGCCCGAATGAGCCTGGGAGGCCATGGATGACCGAGACCGCCAAGCCGAGTGTCGTCATCGAGGATCTGGCGCCGCATGTGGCGCTGGTCAGGATCGACCGCCCCGAGGCCCGCAATGCGCTGAACGCCGAAACGCGCGCGGCGCTGGTCGAAGCCTTCCTGCGGCTCGGCGCCGATCCCGAAGTGCGTGTCGTGGTGCTGACCGGCACCGGCAAGGCCTTTGTCGCCGGCGCCGACATCAAGGACATGGCGAGCCGCACGCCGCCCGACATGATGGCGCGCCGGACCCACCTGCAATGGCAGGTGATCGCCCAGTTCCCGAAACCGCTGATCGCGGCGGTCAATGGTTTCGCGCTCGGCGGCGGCTGCGAACTGGCCATGCATGCCGACATCATCATTGCCGCCGAGAGCGCGAAATTCGGCCAGCCGGAGATCAAGATCGGCATCATGCCCGGCGCCGGCGGCACCCAGCGGCTGATCCGCGCGGTCGGCAAGTTCAAGGCGATGAAGCTCATGCTGACCGGCGCCATCATCGATGCGCGCGAGGCCGACCGCATCGGCCTGGTCACCGAGGTGGTGCCGGATGCCGAGCTGATGGAACGGGCCAGGGCGCTCGCCGTCGAGATCGCCGGCCTGCCGCCGGTGGCGCTCGCCGAGATCAAGGACGTGGCGCTGACCGGTGAGGACCTGCCGCTCGCCGCCGCGCTGGCGCTGGAGCGCAAGGCGTTTCAGCTGCTGTTTTCGACCGAGGACCAGAAGGAAGGCATGGGTGCCTTCCTCGACAAGCGCTCGCCTGACTTCAAGGGACGATAAGTGATGCCGCAGTTTTCAAAAGTCGGAGTTGTCGGTGTCGGCGCCATGGGCGGCGGCATCGTCCAGATGGCGGCGCAAGCCGGTGCCGACGTGGTGCTGTTCGACGCCCGTCCGGGCGGCGCCCAGGCGGCGGTCGACCGGCTCGGCACGACCTGGGACGGGCTCGCCGCCAAGGGCCGCATGACCGCCGACGCGGTCGCCGCGGCCAAGGCCCGGCTGACGCCGGCGGCATCCCTCGCCGATCTCGCCGGCTGCGATCTGGTGGTCGAGGCGATCGTCGAGGACCTGGAGGTCAAGCGCCAGACTTTCGTCGCGCTCGAGGCGGTGGTCGGTCCGGATTGCGTGCTCGCTTCCAATACCTCGTCGCTGTCGGTGACCGCCATCGCCGCGGCCTGCGCCAGGCCGGAGCGGGTCGCCGGTTATCACTTCTTCAATCCGGTGCCGTTGATGAAAGTCGTCGAGGTGATCGACGGCGCGCGCACCGCGCCCGGCATTTCCGAGCGGCTCGCGGCCTTCGCCCGTGATTATGGCCACCGGCCGATCACCTGCATCGATTCACCCGGCTTCGTGGTCAACCATGCCGGCCGCGGCTTCGGCACCGAAGCCCTGCAGATCGTCGTTGCCGAAGGCGCGGCAAGCTATGCCGATGTCGACCGGGCCTTGCGCGACCAGGCCGGTTTCCGGCTCGGGCCGTTCGAACTCCTCGACCTGACCGCGCTCGACGTGTCGCAGCCGGTCGGCGAAAGCATGTTCCGGCAATTCTACGGCGAACCGCGGTTCCGGCCGTCCTGGCTGTTGAAGCAGCGCCTGGACGCCGGGCTGCTCGGCCGCAAGACCGGCCGGGGCTTTTACGCCCACGGTCCGGAGGGCCAGGAAAAGCCGCCCGAGCAGGCGGTGCCGAAGGCAGAGCCGCGGCCGGTCTGGGTGGCGGCGGTGGAACCGGCCTGGCGCGACGAGATCGTCGCCATCGTCAAGGCCGCCGGCTGGCCGGTGGTGAGCGGCCCCCAGCCGCCCGACGGCGCCCTGATCGTGGTCGCGCCGCTCGGCCATGATGCGACCGCCGCGGCCGAGGGGCTGCAGGTGCCGGCGACCCGGCTGGTCGCCATCGATGCCCTGTTCGGGCTCGGCAAACGCCGGGTGATCATGGCCGCGCCCGGGGCCGATCCGGCCTTTGTCGATGCGGCCCATGCCCTGTTCGCCGCCGACGGCACGCCGGTCACCCGCATCCGCGACAGCGCCGGCTTCATCGCCCAGCGGGTGGTGGCGACCATTGTCAATATAGCCAGCGACATGGCGCAGCAGCGCATCGCCTCGCCCGCCGATATCGACGATGCCGTGCGCCTCGGCCTCGGTTACCCACAGGGCCCGCTGGCCTTCGGCGACGCCATCGGCGCCGACCGCATCGCCGCCATCCTCGCCGCCCTCAACGGCCTCTCCGGCGACCCGCGCTACCGGGCCAGCCCCTGGCTGCGCCGGCGCGCCAGCCTCGGCCTCAAGCTGGCGACACCGGAGGCGTGACGATGACGGATGCAGCTCTTCCCGGGCCGGCAGGCAGCGTCCATCCGATCAGCGACTTTCAGAAGCTGATCGGATGGAAGGTCAAGGTCTGGGAGGAGGGGCATGCGGTGATCACCTGCGAGATCCGGCAGGACTTCATGAACCGGAACGGCATTCTGCATGGCGGCCTGATCGCCACCTTGCTCGATTCGGTCGCCGGTCACGCCGCTTTCGGCGCGCCGCCGGCCGATCCTGCCGAACCGCGGCAGGGCGGGGTGACCCTGTCCTTCACCATCAATTATCTCGGCACGGCGAGGGAAGGCGCGCTGACCGTGACCGGCCGGCGCACCGGCGGCGGCAAGAGCATCGTTTTCGCGCGCGCCGAAGTGGTCGATGCGACGGGCCGGCTGATCGCTGAGGCCACCGGCACATTCAAGCGGCTGCGGCCCAAGGTTTGAGGGGGCAGACCCGCTCGAGGCGGCCCGTCATGCCGCCCCGGCTCGCTCACTCCGCCGGGTCGAACTCGGCCGGCGCGAATTTGTAGCTGGTCGAACAATATTCGCAGGTCACCGTGATCGCGCCGTGCTCGACCATGTCGTGACGCTCCTGCGGCGTGAAGCTGCGCACGATGTTCTCGATCTTGTCGCGCGAGCAGGTGCAGTGGTCCGACACGCCCTGCGCATCGAAGACACGCACGCCGCGCTCGTGGAACAGGCGATACAACAGCCGCTCCGGCGACAGCGTCCGGTCGACCAGTTCGTCGTCGCCGATCGTGTCGGTCAAGGCCCGCGCCTCGGCCCAGGCCTCGTCCGGCTCGGGCACGGGCGTACCCTCCGGAGCGTCGCCGGGAGCGAGATCGCGCGTCGCCGTGCCGCCGGCCTTGGGCACGTGCTGGACCAGCATGCCACCGGCGCGCCAAGCCCGGCTCGGGCCGTTTTCGCCCGGCACCAGCTCTTCGGCCGCGGCCAGCCGGACGCGGGTCTCGATCTGTTCCGACTGGCGGAAATACTGGTCCGCCGCCTGTTCCAGGCCCTGGCCGTCGAGCGAGACGATGCCCTGGTAGCGCTGCATTTCGACACCCTGGTCAATGGTCATGACCAATTGGCCGGTGCCGAGCAGGCTTGCCGGATCGGCCCGGCCGGCGGCGGCCGCCTCGGCCACCTTGTCGGCGTCGAACCGGGCGAGCGCCCTCACCTTGTCGGGCGTGGTGACGTCGACCACCACCATGCGGACCGGACCGTCGGTCTGGGTCTGCAGGATCAGCCGGCCATCGAATTTCAGGCCGGAGCCGAGCAGCACGGTCAGCGCGGTGGCTTCGGCGAGCAGGCGCGACACCTCGGGCGGATAGCCGTGGCGGTCGATGATGGTGGTCGCGGTCCGGCCGAGCCGCGCGACGCGGCCGCGCAGGTCGAGCTCGTCGACGTGAAAGGGCACAACGATATCGTCTGCGCCGTGGGTGAGATCGGGGATCGTGGACATGAGCGGCTATATGGCGGTGCCGGCCGGCGATTGCGAGAGGCTTCGGCACGGTCGCCACGCATGGCTCTCACCTGATTCGCGGCGGGCCGCGCAGCCGCGTCCGGCCATTCGGATCAGGCTTGCCGCGCGCGTGCCACAATCACGTTCCCGTGAGACCGGGCTACATTAGAAGAATTCAGTCGGCCCGCCGGTTTGCGCACCATAATAAGTCGTGGCCGGGCGGTCACAGTGATGGCGGAAAAGTGTCCTTCCGCATCGCGGGAGGGCCTGGTCCCCGTTGCAATGCAACGAAGCTTGTCGCTTTCATACCTCCAGCGGTGTTCATAAATCCGGCCTTGTCGGGCCACCTCCGCCCGTTTCGCTGTTTCAACAGGTCAAGGTGCATCCATGCGGCGCATTCTGCCAATCCTCGCCACCACAGTGACGCTGCTGCTGACGGCGCCCGCCGCGCAGGCGCAGTTTCTGTTTTTCGGAAATCAGAACTCCCAGCAGGTGATGATCGATCCGGCCACCGGCCAGCCGATGCGCCAGCTGCCGCGTACCGATGGCGGTCCGCGTGTCGGCGCCAGCGCCATCCCGCGCGAAACGGTGGCCTATTCGGGCGGTCACGCGCCGGGAACGATCGTCATCTCGACCCAGGAGCGGCGGCTTTATCTCGTCCAGTCCGGCGGCACGGCGCTGCGCTATGGCGTCGGCGTCGGCCGCCCCGGCTTTTCCTGGGCCGGTGTGAAGACCATCAGCCGCAAGGCGGAATGGCCGGATTGGCGCCCGCCGGCGCAGATGCTGCGCCGCCGCCCCGACCTGCCGCGCTTCATGGCCGGTGGCCCGCAGAACCCGCTCGGCGCCCGCGCCCTGTATCTGGGCTCCTCGCTCTACCGCATCCACGGCTCCAACGAGCCGCACACCATTGGCACCGCCGTGTCCTCGGGCTGCTTCCGCATGACCAACGAGGACGTGATGGATCTCTACGCCCGCGTCCGGGTCGGCACCCGGGTCGTCGTCACCCGCTGAACGCGGCCAGATCAACCTGTTGCGGTGAGGGCCGGCGGCAGCGCCGGCCTTTGCTTTTTGGGCCCTTGCGGCCGCGCATTTGATTCCCGCGCCAAAAGTCCCATTTTGGGGGCTGACCGAATCGGAAGCTTCAAGTCCCATGGCCGACCCCGTGACCAACCGCCAGCCGAGCCTCGCCGAACGGGCGATGGCCGCACGCGCGGATACGGCCGCGATCGGCTATCTCGCCAATCTGAACCCGGAGCAGCGCGCCGCCGTCGAGACCATTGACGGCCCGGTGCTGGTGCTGGCCGGCGCAGGTACCGGCAAGACCCGTGTGCTGACCACCCGCATCGCCCATATCCTGGCGAGCCGGCGGGCCTTCCCGGGCGAGATCCTGGCGGTGACCTTCACCAATAAGGCCGCGCGCGAGATGAAGGAACGCATCGGCCAATTGGTCGGCGAAGCGGTCGAGGGCATGCCCTGGCTCGGCACCTTCCATGCCACCGGCGTCAAGATGCTGCGCCGCCACGCGGAACTGGTCGGGCTCAAGCCTGGCTTCAGCATTCTCGACACCGACGACCAGATCCGCTTGCTCCGGCAATTGATCCAGGCCGAGAATATCGACGAAAAGCGTTGGCCGGCCCGGGTGCTCGCGGGCGCCATCGACGGCTGGAAGAACCGGGCCCTGACCCCGGACAAGGTGCCGGCCGGCGAGGGCGGCGCCTATGCCAACGGTCTCGGCGTCAAGCTCTACAAGGATTACCAGGACCGGCTGAAGGTGCTGAACGCCGTCGATTTCGGCGACCTTCTGCTCGAGGTCATCCGGCTGTTCCGCGAAAATGCCGACGTGCTGGCTCTGTACCAGAACCGCTTCAAATTCATCCTGGTCGACGAATATCAGGACACCAACGTCGCCCAATATCTGTGGCTGCGCCTGCTGGCCCAGCGCCAGGAAGGCCGGGCCCAGAACATCTGCTGCGTCGGCGACGACGACCAGTCGATCTATGGCTGGCGCGGCGCCGAGGTCGACAACATCCTGCGCTTCGACAAGGATTTCCCCGGCGCGACCGTCATCCGGCTGGAGCGCAATTACCGCTCGACCGGCCACATCCTGGCGGCGGCCTCCCATCTGATCGCCCATAACGAGGGCCGGCTCGGCAAGACCCTGTTCACCGACGGCGAGGACGGCGACCGGCCGACTTTGACCTCGGTCTGGGACTCGGAAGAGGAGGCGCGCTCGGTCGGCGAGGAGATCGAGCAGCTGCAGCGTCAGGGCCATAGCCTGAACGAGATGGCCATCCTGGTGCGCGCCTCGTTCCAGATGCGCGAGTTCGAGGACCGCTTCATCACCATTGGCCTGCCCTATCGGGTCATCGGCGGTCCGCGCTTCTACGAGCGCCTGGAGATCCGCGACGCGCTGGCCTATTTGCGCTGCGTCGCGCAACCGGCCGACGACCTTGCCTTCGAGCGCATCGTCAACACGCCGAAGCGCGGGCTGGGCGACGCCACGCTGCAGCTGCTGCACGACCATGCCCGCGCCGGCAACATGCCGCTGATGCAGGCCGCCAAGATCATGGTCGAGACCGAGGAGCTGAAGCCCAAGGCGCGCAACACGCTGAGGACGCTGATCGAAGCCTTCGACGGCTGGACGGCCAAGCTCGACGTGCTGCCGCATCAGGAACTGGCCGAACTGATCCTCGACGAGAGCGGCTATACCGAGATGTGGCAGAAGGACCGGACGGCGGAGGCCGCCGGCCGGCTGGAAAACCTGAAGGAACTCGTCCGCTCGATGGAGGAGTTCGAAAACCTGCCCGGTTTCCTCGAACATATCGCGCTGGTCACCGATGCCCGCGGCGAGGGCGAGAGCGACGACGCCGTGTCGATCATGACGCTGCATTCGGCCAAAGGCCTGGAATTCGACACGGTGTTCCTGCCCGGTTGGGAAGAGGGCCTGTTTCCGCATCAGCGGGCCCTGGACGAGAGTGGCCGCGCCGGTCTCGAGGAGGAACGCCGGCTCGCCTATGTCGGCATCACCCGCGCCCGCCGCAATGCCCGCATCTATTTCGCCGGAAACCGACGCATTCACGGCCTCTGGCAATCGACGGTGCCGAGCCGCTTCGTCAACGAGCTGCCGGAGGGCCATGTGACGATCGCCGAGGGCCTCGGCACGGCGGGCTATGGCGGCATGGGCCGAGGCGGTTTCGGCGAGAGCCGTTTCGACAAGGCCGGCGCCTTCTCCTCCACCTATGCGACACCTGGCTGGCAGCGTGCCCAGGCGCAGAAGTCGCTGGCCGATGCCCAGGGCCGCTTTACCGGCCGCTCCGGCAGCCAGGCCTTCGGCTCGACCTTCGCAGAGGGCCGCGGCGGTTTCCAGGGGCGGCTCACCGAACGCTCCGGCGGCGGGCGGACCATCGACGGCGAACTCGTCGCCAAATCGACCGGCGAACCCTCGCGCCACAAGGTCGGCGACCGGGTGTTCCACTTGAAGTTCGGTTATGGCGAAGTGGTCGCCGCCGACGGCAACAAGCTCACCGTCCAGTTCGACAAGGCCGGCGAGAAGAAGGTGGTCGACAGCTTCGTCGAGGCGGCGTGATCGGCCCTAGAGGGTGATCGTGTCAGATCGAAGCGCTGCAGTTCGGTCGCCCGTCCTTCGAGGCTCGCTTCGCTCGCCTCGAAGGACGGCTAACCGTGGTGCCGTGCGTTTCAATTCGAGACGATCAGACTCTAGTCGGCGCTTTTCTGTCTGAATCGAACATCGTATCCTGTGCTGCTGATCTCTGAGGCGAGCACCGACGATGCATCACAAGAGAAAGCGCCCGAAGAATGCCCTTGCCGGCTGCCTGTTCTGCAAACCGCACAAGGCCAACGGAGCATGCGCGCCATAAGGACATGCGCTTCGGCGACCGCCGCCGTTCCAAGGCCGGCCTGGAACAATTGCGCTGCGAGGGATTGAGCAATCGCTGCCCCTAGTGGCGTGACATGCCGGGCGTAGGCGATTAATAAGCGCCATGCTCGAAGGCCTGCACCCGACCTCGCCCACCCATCTGATGCGCTTGGAGACCTCCGAGCGCGCCGCCCGTCGCGTCGCCGATATCGTCTCGGAGACCTTCGATCCGGCCGAGACGGCGGTTGCCGCCTTCGAGGCGCCCGACGGCAAGATCTGGCTGGTCGAAGTGTTCTTCCGCGAACCGCCGGATGAAACCAACGTGCGCGAACTGGTGCGCGTCGCGGCGGGGCAGGCGGTCGCTGCCTGCCTGACCTTCCATGCGATCGAGAGCAAGGACTGGGTGCGCACCTCGCTCGACGGGCTGAAGCCCGTCGTCGCCGGCCGGTTCACCGTTTACGGTTCGCATGACCGCGACCGGGTGGCGGCCAATGCCATTCCGATCGAGATCGAGGCGGCGCTCGCCTTCGGCACCGGCCATCACGGCACGACGCTCGGCTGCCTGCGCGCCATCGACGCGCTGGCCAAGCGCCGGCGCGCCTTCCGCCCGCTCGATGTCGGCACCGGCACCGGCGTGCTGGCGATCGCCGCCGGCCTGCGCCACCGGGTCGCCGTGCTCGCTTCCGACATCGACCAGGTCTCGGTGGTCGCCGCCCGCGACAATGCCGCGCTCAACAAGGCGCGCAATTACGTTCACGCGATCCATGCCGCGGGCCTGAAGGACGCGCGCTTCCGCAACGGCGCCCCCTACGACCTGGTGCTGGCCAATATTCTGCCGCGTCCGCTGGTCGGGCTTGCCACCGACCTGGTCCGGCTGATCGCGCCCGGCGGCACGGTGGTGTTGTCGGGCATCATCCCGCCGCACGCCAATCTGGTGATCTCGGCCTATCGCACCCGCGGCCTGCGCCTCGTCTCGCGCCAGGAGATCGAGGGCTGGGTCACGCTGACGATGCAGAAGTGACTGGACCCTGCGGACGTCACCGGACGATGCAAAAATGATCGGGCGGGGCAGCTCGGCCCGGCTTGCTCCGGCCTGAGGCCAATGATCAACTCCGCTTCCTGCGGAGAGACAAGATGATGCGCATCGCCTTTCGGGTCGCCAAATGGTCCGGGCTCCTCGTTGCGTTGGCTCTGCTCGCCGGGATCGTCACCGGGCTCTGGTATTGGTACGCGGTCGAGCCGCGTGTCGCCGGGACGATCACCTTGCCGGGCTTCGACAAGCCGGTCGAGATCGTCAGGGACAAGGAAGGCGTCGCCCACATCTTCGCCGAAACCGATGCCGATGCCGCGGCAGCCCTCGGTTTCGTCCACGCCCAGGATCGCCTGTGGCAGCTCGAGATGAACCGTCGCATCGCCGCCGGGCGGCTGTCCGAGATCGTCGGCCAGCCGGGGCTCGAGACCGATCGCTTCCTGCGCACCATCGGCATTCGCCGCACGGCGGAAGCGATCTATCGCAATGTCGACGCCGAGACGCGCGCCCAGCTCCTGGCCTATTCGCGCGGCGTCAACGCCTTCATCGAAACCAGCAGCGCGCCCTTGCCGCCGGAATTCTACATCCTGCGCGCGCCGGCGCCCGAGCCCTGGTCGCCGGTCGATTCGATCGGCTGGTCCCTGATGATGGCGCTCGATCTCGGCGGCAATCTGTCATCCGAGATCATGCGGCTGAGGCTGGCCCAGGCCGGCATGTCGATGGAGCGGATCGGCCAGATCCTGCCGCCTTATCCGGGCGAGGCCTGGCCGCAGCTTGCCGACTATACCGCGCTCTACAAGGGCCTTGCCCCGGAGACCCGGCGCGCGGCGGAAGCGATCCGTGGCCTGGAGCTCGGCCTCGAGGGCGTCGGCTCGAACAATTGGGTGGTCTCGGGCGCCCGCACCGAAACAGGCCGGCCGCTGCTCGCCAATGATCCCCATCTTGGCCTGTCGGCGCCGGCGCTCTGGTATTTCGCGCGGATGACCTCGCCGTCGGGCACCGTGATCGGCGCCACCTTGCCCGGTGCGCCCGGTGTCGTGCTCGGCCGCAACGAGCGTATCGCCTGGGGGTTCACCAATACCGGGCCCGATGTGCAGGACCTCTTTATCGAGCGGCTCGACCCGCGCGATCCGGCGGTCTATCAGGCACCCGACGGCTGGCGCCGCTTCGAGACGGTCGAGGAACGCATCCGGGTCCGTGGCGGCGCCGACCAGGTGGTGACCGTGCGCATATCCCGGCACGGGCCGGTGATTTCGGACGGAGCCTCGCGCAGCGCCACCTCGGGCGCGCCGCGCGGCTATGCGCTGGCGTTGCAATGGACCGCGCTCAGCGCCGACAATCTGACCATTCAGGCCGCGCGCCGGCTCAATGCGGCGAAGAACTGGGACGAGTTCCTGGCGGCCGCGCGGCATTTCCATTCGCCGCAGCAAAACATCGTTTATGCCGATACCGACGGCAATATCGGCTTCGTCGCCGCCGGCCGGGTGCCCGTGCGCAAGCCGGAAAACGACCTGCGCGGCCTGTTCCCGGCCCCTGGCTGGGATGCCCGCTACGATTGGGCCGGCTTCATTCCCTTCGAGCAATTGCCGCAGGAATTCAACCCCGCGCGCGGCTATCGGGCGACCGCCAACGAGCGGATCGTCGATGCCGGCTATCCGCATTTCATCACCTATGAATGGACGTCCCCGTACCGCGCCGACCGGATCCGCGAATTGCTGGCGGCGCGCGACAAGCACACGCTGGACAGCTTCAAGGCGATTCAGGCCGATTACCGCTCCAATGCGGTGCGCGAGATCCTGCCGCTTCTGCTGGCCGCGCCGCCGGCCGGCGAGCGCGAGCGCCAGATGATCGATCGGCTGCGCAGTTTCGACGGCACCATGGCGATCGATCGCGTCGAGCCGCTTGTCGTCACCGCCTGGATGCGCGAATTGACCCGGCTCGTTTATGCCGACGAACTGGGGCCGGCGCTGTTCAAGGATTACTGGGACCAGCGGCAGGTCTTCATGCTGGCGGTGCTGTCCGACCAGGGCGGCCAGGGTGCCTGGTGCAACCGGCGCGGCGCGGCCGAGCCGACCACCTGCGAGAGCCTCGTCACCCGGGCGCTGGTGCTGGCGCTCGACGACCTCGAGAAACGCTACGGTGCGGATCGCAACGCCTGGCGCTGGGGCGTGGCTCACGACGCCCGCTCCGAGCATCGGCCTTTCACCCGGGTGGCCCAGCTTGCGCGCTTCTTCGATATCCGGGTGCCGGTGCCCGGCGACACCTATACGGTCAACGTCAACCGGCACACCATCCGCAACGCGGACGAGCCCTTCGTCTCGCGCCACGCGGCCAGCCTCAGGGCGCTCTATGATCTCGCCGATCCCGAGCGCTCGCTGTTCATTCACTCGACCGGCCAGTCCGGGCTGCCGTCATCGCCGCTCTACCGCAATTTCGCCGAGCGCTGGGCGCGCGTGGACTATATCCCCATGCGCACCCGGCGCGCCGACATCGAGCGCGGCGCCATCGGCACCTTGACGATCCGGCCGCGCTAGCCGGGGATCAGCCGGCGGCCGCCTTGGCCGCTTCCGCCGCGGCCTGATGTTCGGCCGCGAGTTCTGCGTCCAGCCTGTCGACCTTTTCGAAGGCCGGCCGGGCGTTGACCCGCTTGACATAGTCGGCGAGCACGGGCCGCTCGGGGATCAGCTTGAAGCCGCTCGTCCACTTCAGGGCCGTGCCCCACAGGACGTCGGCAGCGGAGAAGTCGGGGCCGAGAATATAGGCGTTCCGCGACAACTGCTCGACCAGGGCTTCGAACATCGTGTCGAAATCGCCATAGGGCGACATGGCCGGCGGTGCGGGATCACGCTTCATCGCCCGGTCGACGATGGCCGGCTCGTAGCAGGAGCCGTAATAGGCCAGCCAGCGCAGGTAGGGGCCGCGCCGGGGGTCGCCGAGGGCGGGCGTAAGGCCGGCCTCCGGGAACAGGTCGGCAAGATAGAGATAGATCGCCACCTGTTCGGTCACCAGGGCTTCGCCGTGCCGGATGGCCGGCACCTTGCCGAGCGGATTGACCGCCAGATACTCGCTGCCGCGCTGCTCGCCGGCCTTCATGTTGATGGCGTGCAGCTTGTAGGGCGCCCCCAGTTCCTCCAGCAGGATGCGCGCGCCCGTGGAGCGCGTCTGCGGCGAATGGAACAGCGTGATGGTATCGTTCGTCATGGTGGTTCTTCCTCCCGAATCCGATCCGAGGAGGAGTTGTGTATCACGCCGGGCGAGACAGGCGATGACGGGATCGCCGGCGGTTCACTGCGGCCTGAAGCGCGACGACGAGTGCTGATGGGCGATCTTCCATTGGCCGTCCCGCCGCACCATCACGAAGCTGTAGCGGCCGGGGATCGAGATCGATCGCCCGTCGGGCAAGGTGGCGGAATATTCGTCATAGCCGGTGAGCAGCATCGTCTCGTCGGACAGCTGCTGGACGGTCGCATCGCCGAGACGGACCTGGGCCCGGGCCATGAGCGGGGCGGTGAGGTAGGTCCGCAAGGCTGCCTCGCCGACGATCAGGGTCGAGCTGACCAGCCCGTGAACCGTCGCGTCCGGCAGGTAGAGCGGTGCCACGGCATTGATGTCGCTCGAATTGAAGGCGGCTGCCCAACGTTGCAGGGTCGCGGAGGCTTCCTCTTTCGGACCGGCCGCGGCATTTCCGAGGGGCAGGCCGAGAAATGCACTGGCTACGAAAGACAAAGCCCATCTCGACGGCATTCTCTGCTTCCATTCTTGAATGTGAATTGAGGCTTCTGAAGGTTGTGTAGTGCTGAGTTGGCGTGGTCAAATTGGTGGTACAATAATACGAATTGAAATCTTTCGAGAATGTTGCCTTTTGCGTCAAACTGCGTCCATATCCCTTGGTTGCGCGAATTCCAGCGCGATGTTCCTCGATATTGTTGAGGAGGCTTCAGCTTTGAACGGTTTTTCTCAAGTATTGTTCTAGGTAAAGTTGCAACCGCCGATGGCGCGCTCGCGCGGCGAGGGCCCGGCCCGGGCCGCCCTGGCGTCCGACCCGAGGGGGCTTCAAGCGCTTCTTCGGCTGGTCGGGAGCCGGTGGATGACCGGCGCTGGCCGGACCGCGTTTCGGCCGGCGCCCTTGGCGGCATAGAGCGCCATGTCGGCGGCTTCGATCAGTGTGCTTCGGTCCGGCGTCGCCGGGCTCGGATAGACGGTCGCGCAGCCGATGCTGACGGTCACCACGTTGCGCGGCGGATTACCGCGATGGGCGAGCCCAAGGTCCTGAATGGCCAGGCGCGCCCGCTCCCCGATGCGCGCGCAGCCCGCCGGATCGGTCTTGGGCATGAGCAGGGCGAATTCCTCGCCGCCGTAGCGGGCGGCGATGTCGGCGGGGCGGCACGCCACCAGGGCGATTGCCGCCGCCACCCGGCGCAGGCATTCGTCCCCGGACTGGTGGCCGTAGCCGTCGTTGAATTTCTTGAAATGATCGACGTCGATCAAGAGCAGGGACACCGGCTCCCCCTCGCGCTGGCATCGGAGCCATTCTGTCTCGAAGGCCTCGTCGAAGCAGCGCCGGTTGGCGATGCCGGTCAGGCCGTCGCGGGTCGCGAGCATGGCGAGCTGCGTTTCCAGCTCCTTGCGCTCGGTCATGTCGCGCGATACCGCGACCACGCCGTCGATCTCGCCGGTTTCGGGGTCGCGGGTGACGTTGAGCGAAGACTCCACCCAGATCTCGCCCTTCGTGCGGTGCCGCGTGCGGTAGGTCAATTTGGCTTCGGCGCGTTCGCCGCGCCTGAGCGCCTCGACGGTCGCGTCGACCGTCGGCTTGTCCTCGGGGTTGATGCCGCTGAGCGCCTGGGTTCCCGTCAGCTCGGCGGCGCTCCAGCCGACCACCCGCGACGCCGACGGCGAAACATAGATCAGGCGCCCGTCGAGGCCGATGCGCGAGACCAGGTCGCTGGAGGCCTCCGCGAGCAGGCGAAAATCGGCCTCGCGCGCTTCGACGACATGGGCCATGCGCTGCCGCTCGAACATCTGGCGCACCAGGAACAGGCCGAGCATGGCGATCAGCAGCGTCAGGCCGGAGACGAAGCTCATGCGGCCGATGGCGGCGCCGCGCCACTCCGCCAGGACGTCGTCGCGTCCCTTGGAGGCGAGCAGGATCAGCGGAAACCGGTCGCTGCGCCGATAGGCGCTCAGCCGCTCGATACCGTCGAGCCCGGAGGTGAATGCCAATGTGCCCGAGGCCGCGCGACGGGCCTGGGCGATCACCGGCGAGGTCGAGATATCGCGGCCGACGAAACTCTCGTCACCGGGGAACCGGGCCATCAGGATGCCGTTGGTGCCGACGAGCACCAGCGATCCGTGCGCGCCGATGGCGAACTGGCCGTAGAATTTCTCGAAATAGGCGACGTCGATGGTCGCCAGCACGACGCCGGCGAAATCCCCCTCGGGCGTCTGGAAGCGCCGGGAGACGGGGATGATCCATTGGCCGCCGGAGCGGCTCATCACCGGCCGGCCGATGAACACGCCGCGATCCGGGGAGGTCCGATGGTGGATGAAATAGTCGCGGTCGCTGTTGTTGAAATTGGCGACATCGACCGGCTCCGAGGTGGCGAGCCAGGCCCCGTCGGCACCGTAGACGAACAGGCCGCGCAGCCGTGGCATGGTCGCCTTGCGCAGATGCAGGAAGCTCTGCAGGCGCGTCAGCGCGGCCGGCGTGGTGCCTTCCGTCTCCAGGCGATGGACGACGCCGACGGCGGCATTGTCGACCAGCTCGATGCTGTCTTCGGCGTGCTGCAGCAGCGAGCGCACCAGATTGGTGGTATCGGTTTCGGCCGATCGGAGATCCTCGTCGCGCGCCGACCATTCACGCAGCGCCCCCATGGCCAGAATGGCGCCGCAGACGAGCACGACGAAGGCGGCGGCGATGCCGGGCAGGTGCCGCTTTATCGACATCGAGACAGGGCGTGACGCAAACAGCATGGGCTGACCATTGCGGCGACGATCCCATGCCGGTGTTAACAAATGGCAAGACGTTCAGTGTCGTTTGGAGCGAGCTTCGTCAGCTGGTGGTGACGATTGCCGCCACGCTGATAGGCCCGATGCGTCTCCGCCGCGGCGGCCCTTAGCGCGGGCGTTCGGCCAGGTCCGGCAGCGTCGTGGCACCGGTGGCCAGGGGCCGCTGCATCAGCACCGTGTCGACCCAGCGGCCGAGCTTGAAGCCGACCGATGTCAAGGTGCCCACCGGCGCGAAGCCCAGCCTGCGGTGCAGCGCGATCGAACCCTGATTGCCGCTGTCGCCGATCACCGCCAGCATCTGCCGCCAGGGGCCGCGCTCGCAGCGCGCGATCAGGTCGGCGAGCAGGCTCGTGCCGATGCCCTGGCCGGCGAGGCCGTCGGCGACATAGACGGAATCCTCGATCGCATGGCGATAGGCCGGGCGAGGCCGATAGGCGGTGGCATAGCTGTAGCCGACGATGCACCCGTCCCGTTCGGCGGCCAGATAGGGCAGACCCGCGCCCAGAACCGCGGCCCGGCGCGCCAGCATCTCGTCGACCGAAGGCGGCGTTTCCTCGAAGGTCGCCAGTCCGTGCAGCACGTGGTGCGAATAGATCGCCTGCACCGCCGCCATGTCGTCGGCGGTCGCATCGCGCACCACGATGCCGTGCGCCGCCCGGCTCCCGCCGGCCATCTCCACCTTGCCCATCCAAGCTCCTCCGGCCTTCGCGCCGCTCTGGCTCCGTATCATATCCCGGATGCCCCGCGGACGGCCGGCGGCGATCACCGTGCGGGTCAGCCCGATATCGGCCAGCAGCCGGTCGTCGAGTTCACGCAGCGCCCGCCGCTGCACCAGCCGCGAGTGCGGCGAGGCGACGAGGTAGCGCGAGATCTCCTTCAACAGCGCCAGCGCCGAAATGTCCCGCAAAACCATGACCTGCCAGCCGATCCGAACCCGCGCCGATGCACCGGTCCCCTGGATCTTGTGGCGGCATCATTCATAATGGAAGCTTCTGTAAATTATGCAAAGCATAAGGAAATCTATGAGATGCGCGGCATCAACCTCGATCATCTGCGGGCCTTTGCCGATGTCGTCGAGCTCGGCAGCTTTTCGGCTGCGGCCGAGCGGGCAGGCCTCACCCAGCCCGCCGTCAGCCTGCAGATCCGGCAGCTCGAGAACCGGCTCGGCAGCCGTCTGATCGAGCGGGTCGGCCGGCGTGCGACGCCGACCGCGGCGGGCAGCGAGCTGCTGATCCACATCGCCCAGCTCGACGATGTCGTGGCGGCGATTTTCGACAGCATGGCACGCCACGCTTCCGGTGCCGTCGGTCGGGTCCGGCTGGGCACCGGCGCCACGGCCTGCATCTATTTGCTGCCACCGATCCTGCGCGGCCTGCGCCAGCGGCTGCCGTCGATCGAGATCACGGTCAGCACCGGCAACAGCGCCGACGTGGTCAAAGCGGTCGAGGACAACACGCTGGATATCGGCCTGGTCACCATGCCGGTTTCCGGGCGCATGCTCGAGATCATCCCGGTCATGGACGACGAATTCGTCGCGATCCAGTCGAGCGATGGTCCGGCCTTGCCGGAGCGCGTCAGCGCCGAAGCGCTGTCGGGCCTGCCGCTGCTGCTCTACGAGCCCGGGGCCAATACCCGGCGGATCGCCGATGAATGGTTCGCCCGCGCCAATATCCGCCTCAAGCCGGTGATGTCGCTCGGCAGCGTCGAGGCGATCAAGCAACTGGTGGCGGCCGGGCTCGGCGCCGCCATCCTGCCGTCCATGTCGGTGCCCGAAGCCGGCCGGCCGGCCGGTCTCGTGGTGCGTTCGCTGGCCCCCAGGCTGTCGCGCCAGTTGGTCGTGGTGATCCGGCGCGACAAGCCGCTCGGGCGGGCGCTGAAGGCGATGATCGAGGCGTTGAAGGCGGCCGGATAGGCCGCCGGTTCAGGCCACCTTGGCGTAGCGCGCGCTCGGCGTCCGCATCGTCACCAGCTCTTCCCCGGCGGTCGGATGAACCGCCATGGTCGCGTCGAAATCCGCCTTGGTCGCGCCCATCTTCACCGCGATCCCGGCCATCTGGATCATCTCGCCGGAATCTGCGCCGCAAATATGGACGCCGAGCACCTTGTCGGTCTCGCCGTCGACAACCAGCTTCATCAGGGTGCGGGTGTCGCGGCCGCTCAAGGTGTGCTTCATCGGTTTGAACACGGCGCGGTAAATATCGACGGCATGGCCGCGCGCCCGGGCCTCCTGTTCGGTCAGGCCGACCGTGCCGATCTCCGGCTCGGAGAACACCGCGGTCGGAATGGTCGAATGATCGGCCGACCAGGGCCTGCCGCCGAAGATCGTATCGGCGAAGGCATGGCCCTCGCGGATCGCCACGGGCGTCAGGTTGACCCGGTTGGTGACGTCGCCCACCGCATAGATGGTGGGGACCGACGAGCGGCTGCGGCTGTCGACCTTGACGGCGCCGACCTCGTCGATGGCGACGCCCACGGCCTCGAGGCCCAGGCCCGCCGTGTTCGGCTTGCGGCCGATCGCCGCCAGCACCTGGTCCGCCTCGACGGGCGCATGGCCGTTCTTGAAATGCACGGTCAGGCCGCTCGCCGTCTTGTCGATGCCGGCAAACACGTCGCCCATGACCAGCTTGATGCCCTTTTTGGCATATTCGGCCATCAGGTGGTCGCGCAGATCCTCGTCGAAGCCGCGCAGGATCTTCTCGCCACGATAGACCAGGGTGACCTCGGAGCCGAGGCCGGCGAAGACGCCGGCGAATTCGACCGCGATATAGCCGCCGCCGGCAATGACGATGCGCTTGGGCAGGGCGGCCAGATGGAAGACCTCGTTGGACGAGATCATGTGCTCGCCGCCGCGCAGGGTCGGGTCGGTCGTGGGGTGGGCGCCGGTGGCGACCAGGATATAGCGCGCCGTGACGGTCGAGCCGTCGGCGAGCCTGACGCTGTTGGGGCCGGTCACGACCGCGCGCTGGGGGACGATCTCGACGCCGGCGCGGTCGAGATTGGCCCGATAGGCCGCCTCGAGCCGGTCGATCTCCTTGTCCTTGTTGGCGATCAACGTCGCCCAGTCGAACGTGGCCGGCCCGACGGTCCAGCCATAGCCCCGGGCATCCTCGATATGCTCGTGATATTGCGAGGCATAGACCATGAGCTTCTTGGGCACGCAGCCGCGGATGACGCAGGTGCCGCCGACCCGATATTCCTCGGCCACTTTCACCTTGGCGCCATGGGTCGCCGCGATGCGGGCGGCTCTGACACCGCCCGAACCGGCACCAATGACGAACAGATCGACGTCGTAGGCCATGCCCGCTTCCTCTCGAATTTCGATTGCCAAGATAAGGATTGTCGGCTCGAAGCGACAGGTGACATTGGTCACAGGGCAGATCTGCCGAAATCCGCATTTCCCCTCTATGGCCGGGATGGTCCGGGGCGGCGAAAGTCGGTCAAACGATTTGGGGAGGACATGATGAGCGTCTTGACGCGCCGTGAAGCCGTCGCCTGTACGGCGGCCGCGCTGGCAACCCTCTATGGCGCGCCCGCGCTTGCGCAGACCCTGCCCGAACTGAAGCTGATGGTGCCCGCTGCCCCCGGCGGCGGCTGGGATCAGACCGCGCGGGTGATGCAGGGCGTGCTGACCACCCAGCGCCTGGTCCGCTCGGCGCAGGTCAACAATGTGCCCGGCGCCGGCGGCACGATCGGGCTCGCCCAGTTCATCAACGGTTTCCGCGGCGATCCCTCGGGCCTGATGGTCTCGGGGTTCGTCATGGTCGGCGCCATCTTGATGAACAAGTCGCCGGTGACGCTCGCCGAGGTCACCCCGATCGCCAGGCTGACCGGCGAATGGCAGGCGCTGGTGGTTGCCCAGAATTCACCGATCAAGTCGGTGCAGGACCTGATCAATGCCTTGAAGGCCGACGTCACCAAGGTGAGCTGGGGCGGTGGCTCGGCCGGCGGCGTCGATCACATCACCGCGGCGATGTTTGCCGGTAAGGCCGGGGCCGACGGTTCCAAGGTCAACTATATCGCCCATGCCGGCGGCGGCGAGGCGCTCGCCGCCATCCTGTCGGGCCGCGTGACGGTCGGGGTCAGCGGCGGCAGCGAGTTCGAGCAGCATGTCAAGGGACGACGGCTGCGCTGGCTTGGTTTCACGGCGCCGAAGGGCACGCCCGACCTGCCGGGACCGACGCTCGCCGACCAGGGCTTCGACCTCGAGCTGCAGAACTGGCGCGGCCTGTTCGCCGCCGCCGGCATCAGCGACGAGCAGCGCGCCAATCTCACCAAGCTGGCCAATGAGATGGTCAAGTCCAAGCCCTGGATCGAGCAGATCGCCCAGAAGGGCTGGCAGGACACCTATCTCGACGGCCCTGCCTTCGCGAGTTTCGTCAGCGACGAGATCAAGCGGGTCGACGGCGTGCTGCGCGATCTCGGCCTGGTGAGGGCGTAATGGCGGAGGAAAACCGTGCCGTTGCCGATCGCCCGGTCATGGCCATCGGCGCCGCCCTGCTGGTGGTCGCGGCGATCGTGTTCTGGCAGTCCTGGGGCCTGAGGGCGAGCTTCGGCAACCAGGCGATCGGCCCGCAGATGATGCCGCTCTTGGTCAGCGGCCTGCTGGCCCTGTTCGGTGTCCTGACCATCCGGGAAGGGCTGCGCGGCGCGGCGCCGGCGCGCGACAGCGAGGATTGGTCGGCGATCGCCTGGATCGCCGGTGGGCTCGCGGTGATGATCTGCCTGATCCCGCGGGCGGGTTTCGTGCCGGCAACCGCCATCCTGTTCGCAGCCACCGCGCGGGCCTTCGGTTCGACGCGTTCGCTGGTCGATCTCGCGCTCGGCGCCGTCATCGCCCTGGTGGTCTATCTGTTCTTCGTGCGCGTCCTCGGCCTCTCGCTGCCTTCGGGCTTTTTCGAAACCCTGTTCTGAGCGGCCCCGATGGAAACCCTTTCCGCCCTGATGAACGGCCTGACCATCGCGATCCAGCCGGGCAACCTCCTGTTCGCGCTGGTCGGCGTCACGCTCGGCACCGCGGTCGGCGTGCTGCCCGGCATCGGGCCCGCGATGACGGTGGCGCTGCTTCTGCCGATCACCTTCAAAATGGATCCCGGCGGCTCGCTGATCATGTTCGCCGGCATCTATTACGGCGCCATGTATGGCGGCTCGACCACCTCGATCCTGCTCAATACGCCGGGCGAAAGCGCCTCCATCGTCACCGCCCTGGAGGGCAACAAGATGGCGCGTGCCGGCCGCGGCGGCCCGGCGCTCGCCACCGCCGCGATCGGCTCCTTCGTTGCCGGCACGATCGCCACGGCATTGCTGACCGTGCTGGCGCCGACGCTCGCCGAGCTCGCCATCGCCTTCGGGCCGGAAGACTATTTCGCGCTGATGCTGGTCGCTTTCGTCACGGTATCGGCGACCTTCGGCTCGTCGCGCCTGCGCGGCCTGACATCGCTCGCCGTCGGCCTGACGCTCGGCCTGGTCGGCATCGAAAAGATCACCGGCCAGTCGCGGCTCGACTTCGGCATTCCGGACCTGCTCGACGGCCTGGAGGTGACCACGGTTGCCGTCGCCATGTTCGCGGTCGGCGAGGCCATGGCGGTGGCCGCCGCGCGGGCAAGGGCCGGCGACGAGGTGATCGAGGCGATCAGGGGCTCGCTCTGGATGACCCGGGAGGACTGGCGCCGGTCCTGGGGGCCGTGGCTGCGCGGAACCGCCTTCGGCTTCCCGATCGGGGCGCTGCCGGCCGGCGGCGCGGAAATTCCGACCTTCCTGTCTTATGCCACCGAGAAGCGGATCAGCAAGCGTCCGGAGGAGTTCGGCCACGGCGCCATCGAGGGGGTTGCCGGCCCGGAGGCGGCCAACAACGCCTCCGCCGCCGGCACGCTGGTGCCGCTCCTGACGCTCGGCATCCCGACCTCGGCGACGGCCGCCATCATGCTCGCCGGCTTCCAGCAATATAATCTTCAGCCCGGCCCGCTGCTGTTCGTCACCTCGGCCGACGTGGTCTGGGGCCTGATCGCGTCGCTGTTCATCGCCAATTTCATGCTGATCGTGCTGAACCTGCCGCTGGTCGGCGTCTGGGTCCGGCTCCTGATGATCCCCAGGCCCTGGCTTTATGGCGGCATCCTGGTGTTCGCGACGGTCGGCGTGCTGGCGGCCAAGTCGTCGCTGGTCGAGCTGACGCTGGTTCTGCTGCTCGGCCTGCTCGCCTTCGGCATGCGCCGCTTCGATTACCCGATCGCACCGGTCATTGTCGGCATGATCCTCGGGCCGATGGCCGAAACCCAGCTGCGCCGGGCGCTGCAGATTTCCAACGGCGATGCCACCGTGCTGCTGACCAGCCCGATTTCGGCGACGCTGCTGGTGGTCGCCGTGCTCGCGCTGTTCGGGCCGATGCTCTGGGCAAGGCTCGGCTGGTCGATGAAGTCGGATGAGGACTGAAGCTCGGAAAGCAATGGCGGTCGCGGCCGGCTTGTCGCCCGGCCGCGATCGGTTCAGAGCCGGATGCCGCGCTTCTGGAACTCTTCGCGGAACCGCTGGACGAGGTCGCGGGTCACGACCTGGCTCCACTGCTGCGAGCGGGCGAAGGTCTCTTCCATGATCGACGGCACCGTGCGCACCAGTTTCTGGCCTTCGGCCGACTGGTAGAACGCCTGGATGCGCTTCAGCTCGTCCATGGTGAAGCGCTGGGCATAGGCCACCGAAATCGACTGGATCAGCTCGTTGACGCGCGGCTGGAACTCGGTCTTGAGCAGTTCGCCGACCTCGTTGAACTGGCGCCCGAGATCCGGGTTGGTCGGCAGGAACATCGCCTTGGCCTGTTCGATGAAGGCCGGAATGACGTTTTCGAACGAGGCGGAGGCGCCCGACAGCTCGACCACCTGGCGGGCCAGCGCGATCTGCTCGGGTGCGACCGCGGGGGCGGCCGGCTGCGGCGCGGGAGCGGCCTGGGCCAGCGAGGAACCGGGCCGCTGCGCGGGTGCATTCTGCGCGAAGGCAGCGTAGGGCACGGCCAAAGCAGCGGCAGCCAGCGCGGCGGCGGCGAACGAACGGGCGAGCATCAGAGAAACTCCTCGAGACAGCGAGCGGCCGAAGAATCCCGCGGCGGCGTCAATATCAAACACGTCCTACGACCTCCGCGCCCCCAGGGGAAGCAATGATCGCGAAACTGGCTAGGCCAATGAACAATCCGTGCTCAACGACACCGGGCACGGCGTGGAGGCGGGCCGCAAGCGCGGCCGGATCGAGGATCCGTTCGCAGGCTGCGTCAAGGATCATGTGACCGCCGTCCGTGACGAAAACATGGCCGTCCGGCTTGTTGCGCACAGTCAGGGCGGCCGGGCAGCCGGCGGCGTCGAGCACCTTGGCGATGGCGCGCCGGGTCGCCTCCAGGCCGAACATGTTGACCTCGATCGGCAGGGGGAAGCGGCCGAGGACCGGGACCTGTTTGGAGGCGTCGGCGATGACGATCATGCGTGCCGAGGCGGCCGCCACGATCTTTTCCCGGAGCAGCGCGCCGCCGCCGCCCTTGATCAGGTTGAGCGCCGGGTCGATCTCGTCTGCGCCGTCGATGGTGAGATCCAGCTCCGGCGTCTCGTCGAGCGTGGTCAGCGGCACGTTCAGCCGCTCGGCCTGGGCCCGCGTCACCTCGGAGGTCGGCACGCCGACCACCTTGAGGCCGCCGGCGACCCGCTCGGCGAGCAGATCGACGAAATGCCTGGCGGTCGAGCCGGTGCCGAGCCCGAGCCGCATGCCGTCCTCGACAAAGGACAGCGCCTTGGCGGCGGCATCGCGCTTGAGGGCCTCGGGATCGCTCATGCGAAGGGTTCCAACGTGAAACTGGAGGGCGGATAGCGCGGCCGGGCGACGAGGTCCAGTGCTTTAGGGATTTTTACGGGGGCAGGACAGGCATCGGGGCGGAGATTTTCGCGCACCTCCGCCGGATCCACCCCGCGCGCGACGTCGCCGCCCGATCCGCCATGGCCGGCCTTGCGCCGGCACCACCGTGTCCGGCCTCGCTCGTTAGAAGTCCACGACATCCATGCGCGGCACGGCGCTGGGGCTGATCACCTCGAGATCGGGCTCCGGCAGCGGCTCGCCGCTGTCGCGGAACCGGTTGACGATCGGATAGCGCCGGTCGCGGCCGAAATTGCGCGCGGTCACCTTCACGCCGGGAGCCGCCTGGCGCCGCTTATATTCGGCGATCGCCAGCAGGCGCTCGATCTTCTTGACCGTATCCCGGTCATAACCTTCGGCGACGATCGAGGCGACGGAGGCCTCGCGTTCGACCAGCCGCTCCAGAATGGCGTCGAGCACGTCGTAAGGCGGCAGCGAATCCTGGTCCTTCTGGTTCTCGCGCAGCTCCGCCGAAGGCGGCTTGGTGATGATATTGGCCGGGATCACCTCGCCGCCGGGGCCGAGCGCGCCGGGCGGCTTCCAGCGGTTGCGCAAGGCCGACAGGCGGAACACCTCGGTCTTGTAGATATCCTTGATCGGATTGTAGCCGCCGTTCATGTCGCCATAGATCGTGGCGTAGCCGACCGACATCTCGCTCTTGTTGCCCGTCGTCACCACCATCGCGCCGAACTTGTTGGAGATCGACATCAGGATGGTGCCGCGCGCCCGGCTCTGCAGGTTTTCCTCGGTGATATCGCGATTGCTGCCCTTGAACAGCGGCGCAAGCGACGATTCCAACCCCTCCACCGCACCCGAGATCGGCACCACGTCGTAACGCACGCCGAGGGCGCGGGCGCAGGCGAGGGCGTCCTTCAGCGATTCCTCGGAGGTGAAGATATAAGGCAGCATGACGCAATGGACCCGCTCGGGCCCGAGCGCATCGACCGCCATGGCGGCGCAGATGGCGGAATCGATGCCGCCGGACAGCCCCAGGACGACGCCGGGAAAGCGGTTCTTCTCGACATAGTCGCGCAGGCCCAGCACGCAGGCCTCGTAATCGGCCTCGTCTCCGGTGGCATGGGCATGGACCGGGCCGGAGAAGCTCCAGGTGCCCTGGGCCTTGCGGGCCTCGATGAAGGCGAGCGTCTCGACGAAGGCCGGCAACTGCATGGCCAGCCGATGGTCGGCATTGACCGCCAGCGACGCGCCGTCGAACACCAGTTCGTCCTGGCCGCCGACCTGGTTGATATAGACCATCGGCAGCCCGGTTTCGGTGATGCGGGCGATGATCGCGTTCATGCGCTCGTCATAGACGGTCTCCCGGTAGGGCGAGCCGTTGGGCACGAGGAGGAATTCGGCGCCCGTTTCCGACAGGGTCTCGACCACCTCGGTGCCCCAGATGTCCTCGCAGATGGGAAAGCCGATGCGCACGCCGCGCACGTTGATCGGGCCGGGCAGCGGGCCGGGCGCGAAGACCCGCTTCTCGTCGAACACCGAATAGTTCGGCAGGTCGACCTTGTAGCGCACCGCCTGGATCAGGCCCGCGTCGCAATAGACCGCGGCATTGTAGACCTTGCTGCCATCGGCCCAGGGCGTGGTCACCACCATGGCCGGGCCGCCGTCGGCGGTGTCGCGCGCAAGCGCCTCCACGGCCTGCCGGCAGGCCGCCTGGAAGGCCGGCTTCAGCACCAGGTCCTCGGGCGGATAACCGGACAGGAACAGTTCGGAAAAGACGATGAGGTCGGCTTCGCGGGCCGCGGCGTCGGCGCGGGCGGCGCGGGCCTTGGCGAGATTGCCCGCGACATCGCCCATGACGGGGTTGAGCTGGGCGATCGCGATGCGGAGCGAGGAGGGGGGCTGGGACATGGCCAAGATGTAACGCGCCGCGGGCCGCTTCTCAATGTCGGGCCGGCTTTGCGCCGATGCATGGCTTGGCCGCGGCTCTCCACGACCGGCCGATCTTTCTGAACGAAAAGTAAAGATACAGAAATGCCAAGAGGTTGCCGGGGATTGCTCCTTAACGCGGCAGTAACCTTGATGATTCATGAATGGACGCGTTCGACATCGGCAGCACGAGTCGATGCTGCACGGGGGATGGGTCATGGCGAGGCGTATGAAAACGGCCCTGGGAACGATGGCGCTGGCCTTGGCCGTCAGTGGCGGCGCACAGGCGGCCGACATGCCGCTGCGGGGCTCCCTGCCGAGCTATGAGGTCGCCCCCACGAATGACTGGGGCGGGTTTTATGTCGGCGGTTTCGGCGGCGTCGGCACCATGAACATGAATTTGAACGGCGGTGCTCAGAGCTACGTCACGGACGCGTTGCGCGGTTATGCTTTTGCCGATGGTACGGGACAGGCGTCAACCATCACCAGCCTCATGCACTTGGACCAGGTCAAGCGGTCGCCTACTGTCTTCGGCGGCTTTGTCGGCTATCAGATGCAGTTCGAGGACGCGGTGATCGGTGTCGAAGCCGACTATACCCGCCTCGGAGGCGGCAGCAGGGGCACCAGCACCTTCACTCCGCCTGCTTCGTTGCTCATCAACGGTACCGGATTTGTCGATCGGATCACGCCGACCGTTGGCGCATCCGCCGAATTGCTGGACTACTGGACCCTGCGCGGTCGGGCGGGCTGGGCCTATGGCCGCATCATGCCTTATGCGACGGCCGGCATCGTGCTCGCGCGCGGTTCTGCAGCCTTCGGCTACCAGGCGAGCTGCACGCGCACCATTACCGATCCGACCACCAATCCCTCTCCGATCTGCGTGGGCGGTGTGGCGCCGACGTCGCGCGGCGGATCGAATACGACCGCTTTCGGTTATACCGCCGGTATCGGCGTCGAGGCGCTGATCACCAACAACCTGTTCGTCCGCGCCGAATATCAGATCGTCAATATTCCGAGCATGGCGGGCGTTCCGATCCTGCTCCAGACGGCCCGGGCCGGCATCGGCCTCAAATACTGATCCTGTCCACCGACATGAAAAGGCCCGCGCCGGTCACCCCGCGCGGGCCTTTTTTTTGATCGCGTCGATGCCGCCCGATTATTCGGCGGCTTCGCGCAGGCCCGGGCCACGGCTGATCCGCTGGCGCTTCAGCATCTCGGCCACCTTGAACGACACTTCCAGCGCCTGTTCGGCATTGAGCCGCGGGTCGCAATGGGTGTGGTAGCGGTCCGACAGGTCGGTGTCGGTGATCGCCGCCCGGCCGCCGGTGCATTCGGTGACGTTCTTGCCGGTCATTTCCAGATGGATGCCGCCGGCATAGGTGCCCTCGGCCTCGTGAATGGCGAAGAACCGTTCGATCTCACCCATGACCAGGTCGAACGGACGGGTCTTGTAGCCGTTCGCCGACTTGATGGTATTGCCGTGCATGGGATCGCAGGACCAGACCACGGTGCGGCCTTCCCGTGCCACCGCGCGGATCAGCGCCGGCAGGTGTTTTTCCACCTTGTCGGCGCCGAACCGGCAGATCAGCGTGATCCGGCCGGCCTTGTCCTCGGGGTTCAGCACGTCGAGCAGGCGCAGCATGCTGTCCGGCTCGAGGCTCGGCCCGCATTTGAACGCGATCGGGTTCTGCACGCCGCGGAAATACTCGACATGGGCATGGTCGGGCTGGCGCGTGCGGTCGCCGATCCACAGCATGTGGCCCGACGTCGCATACCAGTCGCCGCTGGTCGAATCGACGCGGGTCAGCGCCTCCTCATAGCCGAGCAGCAATGCCTCGTGGCTGGTGAACACCTCGGTCGTGCGCATTTCCGGGTGGGCTTCCGGATCGATGCCGCAAGCCCGCATGAAGTCGAGCGCTTCCTGGATGCGCTCGGCCAGATGCAGGTATTTGTCGGTCGCCGGGCTGTCCTTGACGAAGCCCAGCATCCATTTCATCGCGTTGTCGAGATTGGCGTAGCCGCCATAAGCGAAGGCCCGGATCAGGTTGAGGGTGGCGGCCGACTGGCGATAGGCCATGGCCTGGCGCTGCGGATCGGGCTCGCGCGCCTCCGGCGTGAAGTTGATGTCGTTGATGATGTCGCCGCGATAGGACGGCAGCGTCAGGCCATCGATGGTCTCGGTATCGGTCGAGCGCGGCTTGGCGAACTGACCGGCGACGCGGCCGACCTTCACCACCGGCATGCGGCCGGCATAGGTCAGCACCACGGCCATCTGCAGGAAGGCGCGGAAGAAATCGCGAATATTGTCGGCGCCGTGCTCGGCGAAACTCTCCGCGCAGTCACCACCCTGGAGCAGGAAGGCCTCGCCTTTTGCGACTTTCGCGAGGTGCTTCTTGAGATTTCGCGCCTCACCCGCAAAAACGAGCGGAGGAAAGCCCGCAAGGCGCTTCTCGACGTCCTCGAGGGCTGCCTGGTCCTTATAGACCGGCACCTGCAGGATCGGCTTCGACCGCCAGCTCGACGGGCTCCAACGCTCGCCCATGACATCCTCCTTAGCGCTTTGGCGCGAAAATGTGATTGCTGCCCTGCCCCGCGGGACAAGGCACGATCAGGATCGCGGCTTATACACGAGCCCGGCGGTTCCGGCGAGTGGTCGGGATCGATGCCGGGTTTCCTCATGGGAACCACGCATTGCGTTCTTCCGTTCTCTCTTGTACGCGCTTCCAGCGACGATCTCGAGGCTTTGAAATGACCCGCGCCCTGCGCTCTGTCCTGTTCGCTGCCGTCGCTTCGACGGCCCTCGGTCTGGCCGCGCCGGTCCTTGCCCAGGCGCCGGGCCTCACGCTCAACGTCACCGTCGATCGGGCGGCCTGTCTCATCCAGCCGCAGCCGGCCTGCACCGCCGAACTGGCTTTGCTGGCGGCCCGCGACGAGGTCGAGGGCTGGGCCGTGACCGCGGCCTTCGAAGCCTTCATTTCGGCCGATCCGGATCTGGCCGCGCGCGATCGCTGGATGCAGCGCTACGAGGCCTGGGCGGCGGTCGCCACCGTCGACGGCATCAAGGAGCGGATCATTCCGGTGCGTGCCGAGCACCTGGCCCGCAAAGGCGATTTCGCCGGCGCCTATCGCGAGCTCGGCCTGGATCGGGCCCAGCCCGACGCCCTGGCCGAGCCCTCCGTGCTGATCCTCGACGAAGCGCGTGCCGGCCGGATCCGCGACACGCTGTCGCGTATCGACCGGCTGGTCGAGAGCGACAGCCGCGACGACTTGCGCCTGGAGATCCTCGAGATCGCGCTTGCCCGGGCGCCGGCCGATGCCGACGCGGTCGCGGCCAGCATCAAGGACCGGTTCTCGCGCCGGCTCGCCCAGGCCTTGCAGGCGGGCGCCCGCGGCGACCAGGCGATCGGCCGCTCGATCGATGAATGGGTCCGCGGCGTGCGCGCCAACCAGACCGCGCCGTTCGACGACGCCGATACGGCGCGCCGCGAGAGCTGGGACACCTTTCTGCGCGGCGCCGTCGCCGCCAACAATCTCGACGCTTTCCGGCTCGGCATCGCCAGCCGGCCGGCTTTCGATACCGCGGCCGACGCCGAGGGCGCCAGCAAGCTCTTGCGTGTGCTGATGCGCGAGGGCCGCGCCGAATGGATCCGGGTCCTCGGTCCGGCGCTCAAGCTTCCCGCCGGCGAGACCGTCTCGGTCGACGAGGATATCGGTCCGATGCGCGGCCTGCCGGTCGACAAGCTGGTCGGCGTCGCGGCCGCGGCGGAAGCGACCGGCTCCGCGCGGGGCGCGGTGGTCGACACGGCGGTGGAAATGCTGGTCGGGCGCGGTGCCATTGCCGAAGCCCGCGACCTCTTCGTCAATGCCGGCCGGCTCGAGGAACTCAACCGCGTCACCTTCGACCAGGAGCGCATCGGCGTGGTGTTCGAGACGCTGTGGCGCGCCATTGTCGGCCATGGGCCGAAGGCGACGGTCGACGCCCTGGCCGCACGCATCACCTCGGCCGGCGCCAAGGACTATATCGGCCGCGTCGACCGGTTGACCGCGCGCATGCGCGAGATCGCCGCCGGCAACAAGGGCGAGGAGCCGGCCGACGACGAATGGGCGATCATGCTGGATGTCGCCATCGCTTCGGGCGATCCGGTGCTGATGACTCGGATCGCGGCGGAAATGAAGGATCCGGGGCTGCGCTCCACCGCCTTCGTCCAGGTCACCCGCAACCTGTGGGAACGGGCCGCGCGCTGAGCCGAATCAGCGCGTAAACGCGCGGATCGCCCCAACCACGCCGCCGATCATGAAGATCGTGGCGATGGCCTCGGCAAGGCTCGGCCAGCGCCCGGCATGGATGAAGCCATAGGCCAGGCCGAACAGCGTCTCCGAGACGATCAACTGGGCGGCCAGCGACACAGGCAGCCGCTTCGAGGCGATCGACCAGAGCCAGGTCGCGACGAAGGACGAGGCGAGCCCGACCACCAGGCCCCAGGCGGCGAGCGGTCCGAGCTCGGCCGCGGGCAGGCCGATGGCCGGCACGGCGGAAAGGCCGGCGGCCCAAGCGAGCGCCGCGAGCAGAGGCAGGCTGGCCAGCGTCGCGACGCCGGTCAGCGCGGTCCAGCCGACGGCATCGCTCTTGATGCCGCCGCGGCGCAGCACCTGGGCATTGCGCATGCCGTACCAGTACCAGCTGGCGAAGCCGCCGACGGTGAGCGCGATGCCCGCGACAATGCCGAGCCTACCGGCTTCGGGTGCGTCGCCGAGCGCCGCGCCGTTGACGATGACCAGCCCGAGGCCGATGGCGCCGAGTGGCGGCAGCAGGCGTCCGAGCGGCAGCCGGTCGGCCCCGCGATTGCCGCCGAGCGCCATGGCCACCGGCAGGGCGCCGATGATCAGGGCGACGATCGCCGTGCCGACCAGCGGAACCGCGAGCGCGATCAGGCCGAAATAGACGTTGAAGCCGGCCGCACCCAGCAGGACCAGGGTCCAGCCCATGCCGGCCGGCAGGTCGCGCCAGTCGCGAAAGCCGCGCCAGGCCAGGATCGCCAGGGACACCAGGCCGAACACCAGCGTGCGCAGAATCACCAGATCCATCGGCTTGAACGGCGCCACCATCAGCGGCGCGACGAAAGTCACGCCCCAGAGGGCGCCGGCGGCCAGGCCCGCGAGAATGCCTGAAATCATCGGAAGCGGGTCATGATGGCTGGGATCTGCCCGATGGCTCAGCCCTGCAGCTTGGCCCAGAGCTCGCGGTCGCGGATATCGGTCCAGATCACCGGCCAGTCGATGCCGCTCGCCTCGTCATAGGCGCGCGAGACGTTGAACGGCAGGCAATGTTCGTAGATCGCGAAGGACGCGAATTTCGGATCCATCGACACGCGTGCCGCGTCGAAGGCCTCCTTCAGCGAGCGCTTCCGGGCGACGCTGTCGGCAACCGAGGCATAAAGCGTCGACAGGAAGTCGCGGGTCAGCGCGATGCCGTCCTTGACCATGGTGGTGTTGGTCAGCGCTGCGCCACGGCCGGGCACGACCGCCTTGGCGTTCAGGGCCGAGATCGCATCGAGCGTCGCAGGCCAATCCTTGAAATGCGCGTCGCCGCAATAACAGGCCGAGTGATATTCGACGAGGTCGCCGGTGAAGGCGACCTGGGCATCGGGCACCAGCGCGACGATGTCGCCGGCGGTATGGCCGCGGCCGAGATGCATCAGCTTCACTTCGCGCTTGCCGAGCCACACCGTCATCTCGCGGGCGAAGCTGGCATGCGGCCAGGTCAGCCCGTCCGGGATCGATTCGGCACCTGGAAACAGCCGCGGAAACCGGCCGATCTCGCTCGCCTTGTCCTGTTCGCCGCGCTCGACGATCAGTCCGCGCGTCGCGTCGGAGGCAAGGATCGTGGCGCCCTCATAGGCGGAAGCGCCGAGCACGCGCACCGCGTGATAATGCGACAGCACGACATATTTGATCGGCTTGTCGGTGACGGTCCTGACCTTGGCGATGACATCCGCCGCCATGGCCGGCGTCGCCTGGGCATCGATCACCATGCAGCCGTCGTCGCCGACGATGATGCCGGAATTCGGGTCGCCCTCGGCGGTATAGGCGTAGAGCCCCTCGCCGAGCTGGTCGAACGAGATCTTTTTCGGGCCGAGATCGGCGGTGGAGGCGAAGGCCTTGCTCACAGAGGTCACTCCAGAATGGCGGGCAGCGACTGGAACCCGCGAAAGCGCAGGCGCCCGGTTCGGATGGCGGTTCCGGTCAGCCGATAGCACGGAAAGCGCGCGAGGAAACGGCTCAAGGCGATGCGGCCTTCCAGGCGCGCGACAGCCATGCCGACGCATTGATGCGGCCCCGAGGCATAACCCAGGTGCCGGTTCGGCTGGCGCCCGACGTCGAAGCGGTCGGGATCGGCGAACACCGCCGGGTCGCGGTTGGCGGCGCCGATGCACAGGGTCACGCGGGTGCCCGGGTCGAGCGCGACATCGCCGATCCTGGTCGCCGTGGTGGTGATGCGGTTGCCGAGCTGGTTGGAGCTTTCGACCCGCAGCGCCTCCTCCACCGCCGTCCGGGCGAGGCCCGGATCGGCGATCAGCCGGGCGCGCTCGGCCGGCCAGCGGTCGATCAGCCAGAGCGCGTTGCCGATCAGATTGGTGGTGGTCTCGTGGCCGGCATTGAGGATGAAGATGCAGTTCTGCAGGAGCTCGGCTTCCGACAGCCGGTCGCCATCGGCTTCGCCCTGGATCAGCCGGGTCAGGACGTCCTTGTCGGGATCGCCGGGCACCCGGCGCCGGCGCGCCACCAGGGTTTCCAGAAAAGCCAGGAAATCGCTCACCGCCTGGTTGCCGCGCTGCATCTGCTCGGGGCTGAGAACCGGCTCCAGCGCGCCCAGGATGGCCAGCGACCAGTCGCGCAGAGGTTCGCGTTCGTCATGGGGAATGGCGAGCAGGTTGCCGATCACCTCGACCGGGATGGCCGCGGCGAAATCCTCGATCAGGTCGACCTGGCCGCGTCCGGCCATGGCCTGGATGAGCCGGCCGACCAGGGCCTCGACATCGGTCTCCAGCGCCGAGACGGCGCGCGGGTTGAGCGCGCCGGCCAGGATCTTGCGGACCCGGGTGTGCAGCGGCGGATCATTGAACACCAGGCTGGTGGTGTGATGGCGGAACAGCGGGCTGTCGCCGTATTTCGGGGCGAATTCGACCCGCTTGTCGGACGAGAACGTCGCGGTGTCCTTGTAGACCGCCTCAAGGTCGGCATGGCGGGTCAGGAAGATCGAGCCGTCGGGCATGCGCTTGACCGGCTCATGTTCGCGCAGCGCCCGGTAGAGCGGGAAGGGATCGTCGATGAACCCGTCCGGCGGCGCGCGCAGGTCGAAGCGCGCCGCGGCCTCGGCGGCCGGGCTCGATGCCGGACCGGCTTGCCCTGTCGTCACGGGTGGTGCTTCCGGACGATCTGATCGATGGCGCCGAAGATCGAATGGCCCTTGGCATCCTTCATCTCGATGCGCACCGCGTCGCCGAAGCGCATGAACGGCGTCCTCGGCTCGCCGTTGCGGATGGTTTCCACCGTGCGCAGTTCGGCGATGCAGGCATAACCGAGCCCCTCCTCGGCGATCGTCTTACCGGGGCCGCCATCGGCATCGCGGTTCGACACGGTGCCGGAGCCGATGATGGTGCCGGCGCCGAGCGGCCGTGTCCTGGCGGCATGGGCGATCAGCGTGCCGAAGTCGAAGGTCATGTCGACGCCGGCATCCGGCTTGCCGAAGGGCTCGCCGTTGAAGAAGGCGAGCAGCGGGCGATGCAGCTTGCCGTCCTGCCAGGCCGGGCCCAGTTCGTCGGGCGTCACCGCGACCGGCGAGAAGGCGCTCGACGGTTTCGACTGGAAGAAACCGAAACCCTTGCCGAGTTCGCCGGGGATCAGGTTGCGCAAGCTGACATCGTTGACGATCATCACCAGCCGGATCAGCCCGCGTGCCTCAGCCGGCGTCGCGCCCATCGGCACGTCATCGGTAATGACCGCGATCTCGCCCTCGAAATCGATGCCATGGGCCTCGTCCGGCAAGGTGATCGGGTCGCGCGGGCCGAGGAACGCATCCGATCCGCCCTGATACATCAGCGGGTCGGTCCAGAACGACGGCGGCATTTCGACGCCGCGGGCCTGGCGAACCAGCGCCACGTGATTCACATAGGCCGAGCCGTCGGCCCATTGATAGGCGCGCGGCAGGGGGCTGGCGCAATCATGTTCGTGGAAGCGGAACGACGGCACCGAGCCGATCTCCAGCTGTTCGGCGAGATCCGACAGCCGCGGCCCCAGCCGTGCCCAGTCGTCGAGGGCTGCCTGCAGCGTCGCCACCACTGGAAAGGCATCGGTCGCGCGGGTGAGGTCCCTGGACACGATCACGAGGCGTCCGTCACGTCCGTGTTTGAGCGAAGCAAGTTTCATGTAGGCGAACCTCGGCGGCTATCGAAGCACGATCCGGACGTCATCGGCCGGGGAGCCATCAAAGCCTGTCGGAGCCGGATTGGCCAGGGCCTTCGCATCGAAACCGGCAACCGCGGCGGCGAGCCGGGCCTGCGTTGCGGAGGCGACCACCTCATCCTAGATTTGGTGAGCCGGATAGATGAATCCCTGACGGGAAGGACCCGATGAACGGTCGTGCAACGGAAGGGGATGGACGATCGGCCGCCAGGCTGGAGCTGGAGACCTTCCTGCCCTACCGGCTGAATGTGCTGGCGAGCATTGTCAGCCAGGGGCTCGCCGGCATCTATGCCAAGCGTTACGGCATCGGCGTTCCGGAATGGCGGGTCATGGCGACGCTCGGCCAGTTCGGCGCGATGACCGCCAAGGACATCGGCGGCCACAGCCACATGCACAAGACCAAGGTGTCGCGCGCCGTGGCGATCCTGGAAAAGCGCCAGATGGTGCAGCGCCGGGCCAATCGCCAGGACCTGCGCGAGGCCTTCTTGTCGCTGACCGACGCCGGCCGCGCCGTCTATGACGACCTGGTGCCGGTGGCGCTCGGCTTCGCCGCCGACCTGACCGAGGGCCTGTCCCGGTCGGAACGCGCCGAACTGGAAGCCCTGCTCGCCAAGCTGACCAGGCGCGGGCTGAAATTGCTCGGCGAAAATGCCGCCGGGTCGAGCGACGTGGGCTGAGCCGGCTTGCCCCAAGCCGTGACGGAATGCCGGACTGCGCCTAGGCTGGCGGCGGGAGGCCACCATTAAACTCTATACCTATTTCCGCTCGTCGGCCGCGTTTCGCGTCCGGATCGCCCTGAATCTGAAGGGGCTGACATATCAATCGATCCCGATCCATCTGCTGCGCGACGGCGGCGAGCAGAAAAAGCCGGGCTATCGCGCGATCAATCCGCAGGGCCGGCTGCCGGCCCTGGTGGTCGACGGGCCGTCCGGCGACGCGGTGCTGACGCAATCGCTCGCCATCATCGAATATCTCGACGAGATCGCGCCCGAGCCGCCGCTCTTGCCGCAGGATCCGATCGCCCGGGCCCGCACGCGTGCCGCCGCCCAGCTCATCGCCTGCGACATCCATCCTTTGAACAATCCGGGCGCGACCGGCTATCTCAAGACCGTCATGGGCCAGTCGCCGGAAGCGATCAGCCGGTGGTACAGCCATTTCGTGCGCGACGGCTTCGCTCCGCTGGAGCAGATGGTCCGGCCCGGGCCCTATGCCTTCGGCGCCGAGGTGACCGTGGCCGACCTCTGCATCGTGCCGCAAGTGTTCAATGCCCGCCGCTTCAAGGTGCCGCTCGACGACTTTCCGCGGTTGCTCGCGATCACCGAGGCCTGCCTGAAGCTGCCGGCCTTCGCCGACGCGCGTCCCGAGGCTCAGCCCGACGCTGAATGACCGTTCAGCGGCGCTGGCCGCGCTCCTGCCGGCCAGCTGTGGCCGGCGGGCCCGAGGGGATGCTCGATCCCCAGCTGCGCCGCTCCGGCAGCCTGTCGCGCCGGCCACCCGACAAGGCATGGCCGATGCCGGCGCCGGCCAGGAGGCCGAGCGTGCCGACCAGCCAGACCAGGAACACCACCGACAGGCCGAGGCTATGCAGGGCGTCGGCGAACCAGCCGACCGAATAGGAGTCCGGGGTGAAGCCCGGCACATTGCTCAATCCCGCCGCGCTCGAGCCGAACAGGTCGATCAGCGAATAGGCGACGAAGGCGACGATCGACCAGAGCGCGACCGCGATGCCGGTGCCCCACCAGATGAATTTGCGCATATGCGGAGTTTCCTCCCGGTTCGCCCTCCCGGCGCCTACGAGACGTCCAGGCCAGATACGATGTGGGGCGCCGGCCGGCGGACGCAAGGTCGCGAGCCGGCAAGCCCTAGCGGAAGAAGCGGTCGAAGAAGCCGGCGCCGGGCTGCGGCCGGATCACGTCGCCCCGATTGTCGGGTTCGCCAGGCCGGCCGGCGACCCGTCGCGGTCCCTGGTCGGTGCGCGACATGGTCATCGGCTGGTCGATCACCTCGCCTCCCGGCAGGCCACGGGCCGGCACGCCGAAGGCGCGCCAGTTGCCGGGCAGGTCGACGACCTGCTGGCCGCGATGGGCCTCCGCCATGACCCGGTTCCAGATCTCCACCGGCAGGGTGCCGCCGGACAGCCGCTTGGTCGGCTGGCCGTCGTCATTGCCGAGCCAGACGCCTGCGACATAGCGGCCGGTATAGCCGAGGAACCAGGCGTCGCGGAAATCCTGGCTTGTGCCGGTCTTGCCGGCGGCGGTCCAGCCGGGCAGCCGCAGCGCGCGCGCCGAGCCCGATACGGTCGTCTCGTGCATCATCGCGTTCATCATCGCCGATTGCTGCGGCTCGATGACCCGGCCGGGATTGACCGGGGTGCGCCGGAACAGCACGCGGCCATTGGTGGTGCGAATGCGGGTGATGACATGCGGCATCACGCCGTTGCCGCCATTGGCGAAGGGCACATAGGCGCCGGTCAATTCCAGCAGGGTCACTTCCGAGGTGCCGAGCGCGATCGACGGATTGGCTTGCAGCGGCGAGCCGATGCCGAGCTTCTGGGCGGTGCGCACGACCGCGCGCGGGCCGACCTCGTTGGTGAGCCGGACGGCGACGGTGTTGAGCGAGGCGGATAGCGCCGTCGTCAACGTCACGTCGCCGCGATAATCGCGGGTATAGTTTTCCGGGCGCCAGCCGGCGATGGCGACCGGCGCGTCGGCGCGAATCGTGTCGGGCGTCAGGCCGCGCTCCAGCGCGGTCAGGTAGACGAAGGCCTTGAACGCCGAACCCGGCTGACGCCTGGCCGCGACGGCGCGGTTGAACTGGCTCTGGGCATAGTCGCGGCCACCGACCAGCGCACGCACCGCGCCATCGGTGTCGAGCACCACCACCGCGCCCTGGCGCACGTCGTAGCGCGCGCCGCTGCGGGCCAGCACGTCGTTCAGCGCGGTCTCGGCCGCCAGTTGCAGCGGCGCGACGATGGTGGTCTCGATCACCAGATCGGTCTCGACCTTGCCGACATAGTCGTCGAGCAGGTCCATCACCCAGTCGGCGACATAGTTGATCGAACCACTGGCGGCGGTGCGGCTGGTTTCGGCCGGGTTGGCGATGGCCGCCTTGGCCTGCGCCTCGGTGATGTAGCCCTGGTCGGCCATGGCCATCAGCACGAGCTGGGCGCGGGCTTCCGCAGCCTCCGGGTTGCGCGTCGGCGCCAGCCGCGAGGGTGCCTTGACCAGGCCGGCGATGGTGGCGGCCTCCTGCAGGGTCAGCGCGGTCGCCGGCTTGTCGTAATAGCGCCGGGCGGCGGCTTCGATGCCATAGGCGCCGGCGCCGAAATAGACCCGGTTCAGGTAGAGCTCGAGGATCTGGTCCTTGGAATAATTGGTCTCCAGCCAGAGCGCCAGGATCGCCTCCTGGATCTTGCGCCCCATGGTGCGGTCCGGCGTCAGGAACAGGTTCTTGGCCAGCTGCTGGCTGAGCGTCGAGCCGCCCTGCGACACGCCCCGGTTGGTGATATTGGTCACGATGGCGCGGGCGAGCCCGATCATGTCGAGGCCGAAATGCGAGTAGAAGCGCCGGTCCTCGATCGAGATCAGCGCCTGCGGCACGTGGCGCGGCAGGCTCTTCAGCTGCACCGCGGCACCGCCGGTGTCGCCACGATTGGCGAGTTCGGCGCCGTCGGCCGCCACGATCGCGATATTCGGCGGCCGCCTCGGCACTTCCAGCGTATGGGTCGGCGGCAGGCGCGCGGCATACCAGGCGACGACGCCGGCGCAGATGATCAGGCCCCAGACCGCGGCGGTCAGGCCCCAGACCATCAGCCGGCCGAAAATGCCGCGCCGCTTGCGGCGCTTCGGTGGCTCGTCCTTGGAGGCCCGGCGTTTCGGCTGCTTGCGTGGCATGGGGCGCGGTTCGGGCTCCTGGATTTCGGCCGGGTCGGGGCGGCGTTTCTGTGGTTTCTGCGGGCTGACGACGCGCACGGAGGGACGGTCCTCGGGCATCGCGCGAAGGTCCATGCCGCCGCGCGCCGTTCCGAAGCTCGGCTCGATCCGATCGTTGCCGCCGCGTCCCCTTGCCATCGCCTGAGAAATCACCACCCGGGCCCCCAGCGGGCCTCACCCTTTCCCTGCTTCTTCGCAATAATCGGGGCGCAATGAAGGGGTCGTTAAGGCGATATCGCGTCACGCCTTCATCATTGGTCAAGGTAAAGGGAGATTTACCGTTTTGCCGGGGCTTTGACAGGAAACATGAAACATTCGCCCGGCTACACCGTCTCCCCTGGAGTCCCGAAGTCGATGTCGTCACGTTCCGCCGGCGAGCCGCCCGAAGCCGGCGACAGGTTGTCAGAGACCATTGTCGCGGAAGCATTGTCGGCCGCACTGCTCGCCCGCGTGCGCACCATGCGGGTGCTGCTCGAGACCGAGGAGGGCGGCCTCGTCCCGTCGTCGGAAGCAGCCCTCCTGCATGGCCGGCTGGAACGGATCGAGGCGGAGCTGGAGGCGCGCCGCCGGCCGCCCGACGACGATGCGGTGGACATCGTTTATCTCGACTGATCGGTTCCGATCTGTGGACCTGCTTGTCGATCTTGATCGATGGTCGTCCCATCAATCATGACATTCCTTGCCACGACCTGCCGTGGGCCGTTCTTGATGAGCGATCGGGTTGAAGTCGTGGATGGCCGGGACAAGCCCGGCCAGGACGAGGTGGTTCCGGTGCGTCCTTCACGGGGCGCCGCAGCGTCGCGCCCCTTCCTTTTCGCTTGCACCACCTCGTCTTGCCCGGGCTTGTCCCGGGCATCCACGAATTCATCCGATGGCGATATTCAAGTCGTGGAAGCCGGTCGAAATCGCCTCGCGGCGACACCAATCGAGGTCGATCGATCGACATCGCCCGGCGTCGGCTCGGCCGGTACGCCGCTAGCGGCTGCCGTCATCCTCCAGCACGCTGGTCAGCACCTTGCGGATCGCCGCCTGGCGCTGGGCGGTCTGGATCTTCGCGCCCATCAGGTCGGTGACGTAAAACACGTCCACCGCCTTCTCGCCGAAGGTCGCGACATAAGCCGAGCCGATGTTCAGGCTGTGGCGCGACAGGGCCGCGGTGAGGTCGTGCAGCAGGCCGGGGCGGTCGAGCCCCGAGACCTCGATCACCGTATAGCGGTTCGACCAGGTGTTGTTGATCGCCACCTCCGGCGCGATCCGGAAGGTGCGCGAGCGCTGCCGGGCCGACGACTTGCGATGCGCCGCGGCGACCGCCTCGCCGACCTTGATCTCGCCGCGCAACGCCTTCTCGATGCCGTCGGCGATGCGCTTGGCGCGCCGTTCCTCGTCCTCGTCGCGATCGAAGCCGCGGGTGATCGAAATGGTATCGAGAGCCAGGCCGTCGGTGGTCGTATAGATCTGCGCGCCGATGATATTGGCGCCGGCGGCGGCGCAGGCTCCGGCGATGATCGACAGGAGCCTCGGATGGTCGGGTGCGAGCACGGTCAGATGGGTGACCCCCTGGCCGGCGACCAGGTCGACGCGGGTCGCCAGTGACTGGCCGGCGGCTTCGGCCGCCAGCAGGAAGCGGGCATGCTCGATCTTGGTGGCGAGATCGACCTTCAGCCAATAGGCCGCGTAGTGGCGGCCGATATAGGCCTCCAGCCCGGGGCCGGAGAGATCGGGCAAGGCCTCGGGAACCGTCCGGCGGAACTCCTCCTGGGCGATCTCGACGCGGCGCGTGCGGTTCACCTCCGAGAAGCCGCCGGTCACCACCGGTTCGGTTTCGTAATAGAGCGTGCGCAGGAGCTGGCTCTTCCAGCCGTTCCAGACGCCGGGCCCGACCGCGATGATGTCGGCGGTGGTCAGGATCAGCAGCATCTTCATGCGCTCGAGCGACTGCACCACGCCGGCGAAGGTCTCGATGGTCTTGCGGTCGCTGAGATCGCGCGACTGGGCGATCGTCGACATGACCAGGTGGTTCTCGACCAGCCAGGCGACGGTTTCGGTCTCGGCCTTGGTCAGTCCGAACCGCGGCCCGAGCCGGCGTGCCACCCGGGCGCCGGCGATCGAATGATCCTCCGGCCGGCCTTTCGAGATGTCGTGCAGGAACAGCGTGATGTAGAGCAGGTCGCGGTTGCGCGGCTGGATCGTCTTGATCAGGTCGGCGGCAAGCCCGAGGTTCGGATCGCCGCCGCGCTCGATCTGCTGCAGCGTGCCGATGCAGCGCAGGAGATGCTCGTCCACCGTATAGTGGTGGTACATGTTGAACTGCATCATCGCCACGACGCGGCCGAAATCCGGCACGAAGCGGCCGAGCAGGCCGGCTTCGTTCATCCGCCGCAGCACCACTTCCGCGGTGTTGGCCGAGGTCAGGATGGCGATGAACAGCTGGTTGGCGGTCGGGTCGTGACGCAGCTTCTCGTCGACCAGCTTCAACGAGCGTGTCAAAAGCCGCATGGCGTCGGGATGGAGCGCCAGGTTGTAGCGGTCGGCGAGCGCGAAGATGCGGATCAGGTTGACCGGATCGCGCGCGAAGGCTTGATCGTCCGACACGGTGATGCGGTCGTGGTCGATCTGGAAGTCCGGGCTCTCCTTGAAGCCGCGGTGCGACTTGGGGCGGAGCCTGGCGATGAACCGGTCGAGCACCGGGGCCGGCTTTTCGTGGCGCTCTTCCAGCTCGGCGCACAGGATGGCGGTGAGATCGCCGACATCCTTGGCGACCAGGAAATAGTGCTTCATGAAACGCTCGACATCGACCAGGCCCGAATGGCCGCGATAGCCGAGCCGCGGCGCCAGCTCACGCTGCAGGTCGAAGGACAGCCGCTCCTCGGCGCGGCCGGTCAGGAAATGCAGGTGGCAGCGGACGGTCCAGAGGAACTTCTCGCAGCGCCGGAAGGTCTGGGCTTCGCGCCGGGTGAACACGCCCTTCTTGGCCAGCTCCTCGTCGGTCTTCACCCGATAGGCGTAGCGCGCGATCCAGAACAGCGTGTGCAGGTCGCGAAGCCCACCCTTGCCGTCCTTCACATTGGGCTCGACCAGATAGCGCGACTGGCCGGTCTTGCGGTGCCGCTCGTCGCGCTCGGCGAGCTTGGCGGCGACGAATTGCGGCACGGTGCCGCGCACCACCTCCGCGTCGAAGCGCTGCTCGAGCTCGTGGAACAGCGCCATGTCGCCGAGGATATGGCGGGCTTCCAGGATGGCGGTGCGAATGGTCTGGTCGGCGCGCGCCTGGCGGATGCATTCGTCGACCGAGCGGGTGGCATGGCCGACCTTCAGGCCCATGTCCCACAGGCAGTAGAGGATGGCCTCGGCGACGCTTTCTCCCCAGGCAGTCTGCTTGTAGGGCAGCAGGAACAGGAGATCGATGTCGGAGCCCGGCGCCAGCATGCCGCGGCCATAGCCGCCGGTCGCCACCACGGTCATGCGTTCGCCCGACGAGGGATTGTCGGAGGGGTAGAGCCGGGTGACGATCCAGTCGTAGACGACGCGGATCGCATCGTCCTGGAAGCGCGACAGGGCTTCCGCGCAGCTGCGCCCGTCGGCGTCGGCGATCAGCCGCTGCTCGGCGGTCCGGCGGGCTTCGGCCAGCCAGCGCTTGAGGATCTGGACGACCTCGGCGCGGGCTTCCCGGCTGTTGCCGGCATGGACCTGCACCGTGCCGATGTCCCGCGCGATAGCGGCGGGATCGACCAGGGGCCCATGGTCTGCGGGTTGCCGTCGCGGGCTGGCTTCGAGGGTCGTCTGATCCATCGGTTCTCACGGTCGCGTGCGAGGCCAGGAACCATACGCGTTTCGCATGGGCCGCGCGATATCGCCAAATTGGTCGGTCTACAGGCCCGCGGCTCCTCCGTCGGCGCGCGGGTCATGGGCGCCCAGCATCGACCGGTCCGGGAACCAGGTGACGCCGCCGGCATGGCCCATGGTGTCGGAATAGGCCTCGGGGATGGTCTCGGCGGCATGGCCCATGCGCTGCAGCGCCTTGACCAGGCTTTCGTCGAAGCGGTTCTCCAGGCGCAGGCCTGTGACCGCCGAGCCCCAGGTGCGGCCGAGCAGCCAGCGTGGCCGGTCGAGCGCCTCGTCCAGCGGCACGCCGTGGCGGACATGGCGCTCGAACACCATGGCCTGGGTCTGCGGCTGGCCCTCGCCGCCCATGGTTCCATAAGAGAACACCCGGCCGTCGCGCAGCCTCGCCAGCGCCGGGTTGAGCGTGTGGAACGGCCGGCGACCGGGTTCCAGCGGGTTCAGCGCCTTCAGGTCGAGCGCGAAGCTGGCGCCACGGTTCTGCATCAGGAAGCCGGTCGAGGCCGAGATGCAGCCGGAACCGAACTCCCAATAGATCGACTGGATATAGGAGACGACGCGGCCGTCGGCATCCGCGGCCCCCATCCAGATGGTGTCGCCCGGGGCGGCGCGCTGCGGCCACGGCAAGGCCTGGCCGGTCTTGATCGCCTGCGCCTCGCGGCCGAGCGCATCGCTGGTCAGGAAGGCCTGCGGGTCGCCGGCGAGCCGGTCGAAATCGGTGACGAAGCGGTCGCGCACCATGAAGGCGCGTTTGGTCGCTTCGACCAGGCGATGCACGAAGCCGACCGTTTCCGGCGTCACCGGACCGTATATCGCTTCCAGCTGGTCGACGATGCCGAGGATCATCAGCGAGGCCAGCCCCTGGGTCGGGGGCGGCATGTTGAAGACCTGGCCGAGCGAGTGGTCGAGCGTCAGTGGCGTCCGTTCGACGGCGTAATAGGCCTGCAGGTCCGCGCGGGTCACCGGCGCGCCCATCTTGTCCAGGTCGCTTGCCAGCTCGCGCGCGATATCGCCGCGATAGGTGTCTTCGAAGCCGGCGCGCGCCATGTGGTCGAGGGATGCCGCCAGCGCCTGCTGCTTCATCACGGTGCCTTCGGCCGGCGGGCGGCCGTCGACCAGGAAGGTGTCGGCAAAGCCCGGGCAGTCCTTCAGCTCGAACAGCTTGTCGACGGTCAGCCGCGCCTGCGATCGGGTCACCGTGTAGCCGTCGCGCGCGGCGCGGATCGCCGGTTCGAGCAGGACGGCGCGCGGCAGCCGGCCGCCGGCCGCCTTGGCCATGGCATTGGCCATGCGCCAGCCGCCGATCGCGCCGGGCACGGTGAGCGCCGCCAGCGGGCCGCGTGTCGGGATCTCGTAATGACCGCGATCCCAGTAGGAGCGCATGGTCGCGCCTTCGCCGGCAAAGCCGCAGGCCTCGATGCCGTGGACCCGGCCGTTGGGCTGGTGGATCAGCCAGAAGCCGTCGCCGCCGACATGGGTCATGTGCGGATAGACCGCCGCGATGGTCGCCGCGGCCGCGATCATCGCTTCGATCGCATTGCCGCCTTCGGCGAGAATCTGGCGGCCGGCCTCGGCCGCCGCCGAATGAGGGGCAGCGACGACACCGCACGAGAATGGGCCTTGCGACATCAGGAATGATCCCTCGAATGCTGACCGAGGATAGCGGAGTGACGCCGCCTCGGCGAACCCTCGTAGCGCCAGTGCAAACCCTTACGCAATCCCGCGGTCCGAAGCGTGCGCCGCGCGGCGCGCGCAGGCCGGCTCAAAGCGCCATCGAGCGGCCCAGCGCTTCGCGCGAAACCTCGCCCTTGAGGCCCGCCAGCACGACGCGGCCGCGCTCCATGACCGCGAACCGGTCGCCGAGCTCTTCGGCGAAGTCCAGATATTGCTCGACCAGCAGGATCGCGATGTCGCCTTTCTGGCGGAGATAGAGGATGGCCCGGCCGATATCCTTGATGATCGAGGGCTGGATGCCCTCCGTCGGTTCGTCGAGCACCAGGAGGCGTGGCCGGGTGACCAGCGCCCGGCCGATGGCGAGCTGCTGCTGCTGGCCGCCGGAGAGATCGCCGCCGCGCCGCCCCAGCATGTCGTTCAGGACCGGAAACAGCGAAAAGATGTCGTCGGGGATGCTTCGGTCGGAGCGCCGGAGCGGGGCGAAGCCGGTCTCGAGGTTTTCCTTCACCGACAGCAGCGGGAAGATCTCCCGGCCTTGCGGCACATAGGCGATGCCGCGCCGTGCCCGCTCGAACGGCGGCATGCGGGTGATGTCGCGGCCCTCCCACAGGATCTCGCCGGCCGAGATCGGCTGGTGACCGATAATGGCGCGCATCAGCGAGCTCTTGCCGACGCCGTTGCGGCCGAGCACGCAGGTCACCGCGCCCGGCACCACCTCCAGCGAGACGTCGCGCAGCGCCTGGGCGGCGCCGTAATGCAGGTCGACGTTCTTGACTTCCAGCATGGCGCTTACCGTCCGAGATAGACTTCGATGACGCGTTCGTCGGAACTGACCTGGTCGAGCGTGCCTTCGGCCAGCACCGAGCCTTCGTGCAGGCAGGTGACCTTGACGCCGAGTTCGCGGATGAAGCCCATGTCGTGTTCGACCACCACCACCGAATGGCTGCGGGCAATGTCCTTGAGCAGTTCGGCGGTGGCCGCGGTTTCCGCGTCGGTCATGCCGGCGGCGGGCTCGTCGACCAGCAGGAGCTTGGGGTCCTGGGCGAGCAGCATGCCGATCTCCAGCCATTGCTTCTGGCCGTGCGACAGCTCGGAGGCCATGCGGGCGCGATGATCGCCGAGCCGGATGATGCCGAGGATCTCGTCGACGCGTCCCATGATCGTGCCGGAATGGCGCGAAAACAGGGTGCCGAACACGGTGCGGTCGGCCTTCACCGCCATCAGCACGTTGTCTTCCACCGTATGGCTCTCGAACACGGTGGGTTTTTGGAACTTGCGGCCGATGCCGAGATTGGCGATGGCGGTCTCGTCGAGTTCGGTCAGGTCGGTCTCGCCGGCGAAGATCACGTCGCCGGTGTCGGGCCTGGTCTTGCCGGTGATGACATCCATCATGGTGGTCTTGCCGGCGCCGTTCGGGCCGATGATCGCACGCATCTCGCCGGGCGCGATGATGAAGCTCAACTTGTTGAGCGCGCGGAAGCCGTCGAAGGTCACCGAGACGCCGTCGACATAGAGCAGCGACTGGGTGATCATCTGTGGCCGGTTCATCGCCTGAACCGGCCCGAGTTCCGGCGCGCCGGCCACGGGCTCCAGCAACATGTCGATCCTCCTCATTCGGCGGCCTGGGGCGCGGCGCTCGCCGGCGGTTTGGGCGCCGGCCGGCGGCCGGCCCACCATTCGGTGAAGGTGCCGAGCACGCCCTTGGGCAGGAACAGGGTGACCAGCACGAACAGGCCGCCGAGGGCGAACAGCCAGCCTTGTGGAAAGGCGCCGGTGAACCAGCTCTTGGCGAAATTGACGATGCCGGCGCCGAGCGCCGCGCCGACCAGCGTGCCGCGCCCGCCGACCGCCACCCAGATGATCGTCTCGATCGAATTGGCCGGCTGGAATTCAGACGGGTTGATGATGCCGACCTGCGGCACGTAGAGCGCCCCGGCAATGCCGGCCATGACCGCCGAGACGGTCCAGACGAACAGCTTGAAATGCTCGACCCGGTAGCCGAGGAAGCGGGTACGGGCCTCGGCGTCGCGGATCGCGATCAGGATCTTGCCGGCCTTGGAGGTGACGATGGCGCGCGCGGCGAGATAACCGAGCATCAGCGCCGTCACGGAGAGCGAGAACAGCACCGCGCGGGTCGGCTGGGCCTGGATGTTGAAGCCGAGAATGTCCTTGAAATCGGTCAGGCCGTTATTGCCGCCGAAACCCATGTCGTTGCGGAAAAAGGCGAGCAGCAGCGCATAGGTCAGCGCCTGCGTGATGATCGACAGATAGACGCCGGTGACGCGTGAGCGGAAGGCGAACCAGCCGAACACGAAGGCGAGCAGGCCCGGCACCAGGCAGACCATCAGCAGGGCATAGGGCAGCGAGGAAAAGCCCCACCAGGTGAGCGGCAGTTCCTTCCAGTTCAGGAACACCATGAAGTCGGGCAGGACCGGATTGGCATAGACGCCGCGCGGGCCGATCTGGCGCATCAGATACATGCCCATGGCATAGCCGCCGAGCGCGAAGAAGGCGCCGTGGCCGAGCGACAGGATGCCGCAATAACCCCAGACCAGGTCGACCGCCACCGCCAGCAGGGCATAGGTCATGTATTTGCCCCACAGCCCCATGGCCGTGTTCGACACGTGGAACATCGATGTCGGCGGCACCGCCAGGTTGAGGATCGGCACCAGCACGGCGGTCACCGCCAGGAGACCCAGGAAGATCCAGCCGGCGCGGTCGATCTTTTCGAACAGGAAGCGCGTGAACATCATTCCACCGCCCGTCCCTTGAGGGCGAACAGGCCTCGTGGTCGCTTCTGGATGAACAGGATGATGAAGACGAGCAGCAGGATCTTGCCGAGCACCGCGCCGGCATAGGGCTCGAGGAATTTGTTGGCGATGCCCAGCGTCAGCGCGCCCACCAGCGTGCCCCAGAGATTGCCGACGCCGCCGAACACCACGACCATGAAGCTGTCGATGATATAACCCTGGCCGAGATTGGGGCTGACATTGTCGATCTGGCTGAGCGCCACGCCGGCAAGCCCGGCGATGCCGGAGCCGAGGCCGAAGGTGAAGGCGTCGACCCAGTTGGTGCGGATGCCCATGGCGCCCGCCATGCGCCGGTTCTGGGTCACGGCGCGGGTCTGCAGGCCGAAGGGTGTGCGCTTCAGCACCAGCAGCAGGGCGGTGAACACCAGTCCGGCGAAGATGATGATGGCCAGCCGGTTGGTGGTGATGGCGAGATTGCCGATTTCGAACGAGCCGGACATCCAGGACGGCGTGCCGACCTCGCGATTGGTCGGGCCGAACCAGGAGCGCACCGCCTGCTGCAGGATCAGGCTGACGCCCCAGGTGGCGAGCAGGGTCTCCAGCGGCCGGCCATAGAGGTGGCGGATGATCAGCCGCTCGATCAGGACGCCGACCGCGCCGGCGACCAGGAAGGCGAGCGGCAGGGCGATGAACAGCGAGACGTCGAACAGGGCGGGAGCCGTGGTGCGGATCACCTGCTGCACCACGAAGGTGGTGTAGGCACCGATCATCACCATCTCGCCATGGGCCATGTTGATGATGCCCATGACGCCGAAGGTGATGGCGAGCCCGATGGCCGCCAGCAGCAGCACCGAGCCGAGGGAGAGGCCGTACCAGACGTTCTGGCCGGCCTCCCAGATGGCCAGCGAGCGGCGCACCGCGGTGATGGCGCCGTCGGCGGCTTGCCGGACCAGCGGCGCGGTATCGGCGGGCAGCGAGCCGAGCATCGCCAGCGCATCCTGGTCGCCGCGCCGCTGGATGACGCCGATGGCTTCGATGCGGTCGGCATCCCGGGCTGAGCTGTCGGCCACCAGGATCGCCGCGCGCGCTTCCTCCATCAGCTTGCGCACCCGTGCGTCGCGCTCGGCGGGCAGGGCCTGGGAGAGCGCTGCGAGGGCGGCCGCGTCGCGCGATTTGAATACGGCTTCGGCGGCCGCCATGCGGCGGGCGGGGTCTGGATGCATCAGGCTGAGCGCACCCATGGCGGCGTCGATGGCGCGCCGGACATTGTTGTTGAGCCGCACCGGGCGTGCCGCCGCGGGCGCGGGTTCGGCATTGCCGGTCGCGGCGGCCGTGAAGCTGCCGTCGGGCTGGCGGATGAACACGCTGCGATCGGCCGGGCGATAGACCAGGCGGCCGTCGCGCAGCGCCTCGATGACGGACGCGGCCTGCGGCGAACCGGAGCCGGCAAGGGCTGCGACGGCGCCGGCGATATCGTTGAAATTCTCGGTGGCGAAGCGCTGGACGAGCGTCTGGCTGTCCTGGGCGGCGGCCGTGCTGGGGCCGGCGACGACCAGGGCCGCCAGGGTCACGATGGTCGCCAGGATGGTCGCGAGGAATGACAAGCGTCGCATGAACGATCCCGAATGAGGGGGCGAGAGCCGGTCTCGCCGTCTGCTGCGGGCGGTTGCCGCGCATGAGGGGCGCGCCGCTGGCCGGCGCGCCCCGTCTTGATCGAGATGCCGCCGGTCAGCGCTGGGCCGCGCCGCCGCAGCGTCCGGTCCTGACGTTGAAATTGCCGCAGCGCATCGGCGCGCGGTGATCGGCGATCAGGTCGCGCGAGCCTTCCAGATGCGGCGACCATTCCTGGGCGACCACCGTGCCGGGGGTCTGCCAGACCGTCGAGAACTGGCCGTTCTCCTGGATCTCGCCGATCAGCACCGGCTTGGTGATGTGATGGTTCGGCATCATGGTCGACAGGCCGCCGGACAGGTTGGGCACGGCGATGCCGATCATGGCGTCGCGCACCGCGGTCGGGTCGGTCGTGCCGGCCGCTTCCACCGCCTTTACCCACATGGCGAAACCGATGACATGGGCCTCCATCGGATCGTTGGTCACCGCGCGCGGGTTGTTCTTGAAGGCGCGCCAGCGGGCGATGAAGTCGCGATTGACCGGATTGTCCACCGACTGGAAATAGTTCCAGGCGGCGAGATGGCCGACCAGCGGCTTGGTGTCGAAACCGGCGAGCTCCTCTTCGCCGACCGAGAAGGCGATGACCGGAATGTCGGTGGCCTTGACGCCCTGGTTGCCCAGTTCCTTGTAGAACGGCACGTTGGCGTCGCCATTCACCGTCGAAATGACGGCGGTCTTCTTGCCGGCCGCGCCGAAGCGCTTGATCGCGGCGACCCGGGTCTGCCAGTCGGCATGGCCGAACGGGGTATAGTTGACCGAAATGTCCTCGGGCTTGATGCCCTTGGACAGGAGATAGGCTTCCAGGATCTTGTTGGTGGTGCGCGGGTAGACGTAGTCAGTGCCCTCGAGCACGAAGCGCTGGACGCCTTCGGCGAGCAGATAGTCGACCGCCGGAATGGCCTGCTGGTTCGGCGCGGCACCGGTATAGAAGATGTTCGGCGAGGATTCCTCGCCCTCATATTGCACGGGGTAGAACAGGATCGAATTCAGTTCCTCGAACACCGGCAGCACGGATTTGCGCGACACCGAGGTCCAGCAGCCGAAGGTGACCGCGACGCGGTTGCGGGTGATCAGCTCGCGCGCCTTCTCGGCGAACAGCGGCCAGTTCGAGGCCGGGTCGACCACCACCGCTTCGAGCTTCTTGCCGAGCAGGCCGCCGCGCTTGTTCTGCTCGTCGATCAGCATGAGCATGACGTCCTTCAGCGTCGACTCGCTGATCGCCATGGTTCCAGAGAGCGAATGCAGGATGCCGACCTTGATCGTTTCCTGCGCCTTGGCCGGCGCGGCGAAGAGGCCCGCCGCAAGTGCTACGCTGGCCGCCAGGCCGAGCACTTTTGACTTGAGGTTCAACATGGAGGTTTCCCGTTTCTCGTGTTTGCCGTCGGCTCTGGAAGGCCTGTGGACCGCCGGTCAGCGGGTTTGTCTCGCAACCGCTGTGCCAGCCCCGGCCGGTGCGACCAAGGCATTGACGGAACTATCGAATCGGTTGGAGATCGGGGGCGGCTTACGGGAAAATGCGGGGGTCCTCCTTGCTGCAATGCAAAGCGGCTGCCTAATAATTCATCGGCAGATTCTGCATAATTATGCGGCACCGGTATGTGTTGCGGATATTTCGGGCAGATAACGCTGGGGAATGAATGGCGCCCGGCTGAGGCGGGGCGCCGATGACCCGGTCTTCAATTTTCTTTAACCATAACGGGGTCACCTCGAATTCGGACCCGAGCCAGGAGAGGCCTCATGAGCGTCAGCGAGACCGTCAGGGTCCCGGACAAGGCCGGCTGGCGCGAGGCCGCCGCCGTCTATTTCCGGCGCGACGTTCTGGTGGTGCTGTTCCTGGGCTTCGCCGCCGGCCTGCCGCTGGCGCTCTCCGGCTCGACGCTGCTGGTCTGGATGGCCGAGAGTTCGGTCAACCTGACCACCATTGGCCTGTTCGCCCTGGTCGGCACGCCCTACACGATCAAGTTCCTCTGGGCGCCGGTCGTCGACGCGCTCGACATCCCCATTCTCTCCGCCTGGCTCGGCCGCCGGCGCGGCTGGCTGATCTTCAGCCAGATCCTGCTGATGGCGGCGATCGTCTTCCTCGGCTTCCAGAACCCCGACGTCTCGCCTTTCATGATCGCGGTCGGCGCCGTGCTGGTGGCGACCGCGTCCGCGACCCAGGACACGGTGATCGACGCCTATCGCGTCGAAAAGCTCGACACCTCCGAACAGGCCGCCGGCATGGGCTCCTATGTCGCGGCCTATCGCATCGGCATGCTGGTCTCGACGGCCGGCGCGCTGTTGATCGTCTCCTATTTCGAGAAGATCCAGGGCTTCTCCAAGGCGACCTCCTGGTCGCTCGGCTATTGCGTCATGGCCGGTTTCGTCCTGGTCGGCATGATCACGACGCTGATCGCCCGCGAACCCGCGCGCTCGGCCGAGGCGGTCGAGCGCGCGCGCGCCGAGGGCAATCCGCTGGCGCGGGTCTCCTCCGCCGCTGTTGGCGCCTTCTCCGAATTCCTGACCCGCGACATGGCCTTCGTCGTGCTGGCCTTCGTCGTGCTGTTCAAGTTCTGCGACGCCTTTGTCGGCGCCATGACCGGCCCCTTCGTCATCCGCGGCATGGGTTACAGCCGCGAGGAATATGCCGCGATCGTCAAGGGGGTCGGGCTGGTGGCAACCCTCGGCGGCGGTTTCGCCGGTGGCTTCGTGGCGCGCGCGCTGGATCTCAGGACCAGCCTCTGGCTCGCCGGTTTCCTGCAGATGGCCTCGAATCTCGTCTTCGCGCTGCAGGCCCAGGCCGGCGTCAGCTACGGCATGCTGGCTTTCGTCATCGTCGTGGAGAATTTCACCGGCGCCATCGGCACGGTGATCTTCGTCGCCTATCTCTCCTCCCTGTGCAATTCGCCGCTGCACACGGCGACCCAATATGCGCTGCTGGCGGCCTTGGCCGCGGTCGGGCGCACCTATCTGTCGGCGCCGGCCGGCTGGCTCGCCGGCCAGACCGGCTGGTTCTGGTTCTTCGTCCTGTCCTGCCTGACCGCCATTCCGAGTTTCCTCTTGCTCTGGTGGCTGCAGGCGCGCGGCCATTTCGATGCGCTGGCCCGGCCGACCGGCCCGCTATCGGCCGACGACTGACGCCATGGCCAGCCCCGTCTTCCGTTCCTCCGGCGACCTCATTGCCGACCGCCGTTACGACTACGCCATGGCGTCGAAGGACGAGGGCGATTGGGTCGCCAGCGCCGACCTGCTGCGCCAGGTGCTCGACATCGCGCCCGGCTGGGCCGCTGCCTGGTTCGCGCTCGGCGAGGTCGAGCAGGCGCAAGGGCTGACCGATCAGGCGATCGCGGCATTCCGGGCCGCGCGCGAGCACGATCCGGCCGATGCGCTCGGCGCCGGCCTCATGTTGGCGCGCCTCGCCGCGGCCGACAGCGCCACCGCCATGTCTTCAGCCTATGTCGAGACCCTGTTCGACCAATATGCGACGCGTTTTGACCAGGCCTTGCGGGAGGGGCTCGGCTATCGCGGGCCGGAAATCCTGGTCGAGGCCGTCGCCGAGGCCTGCCGGCTGCGCGGCCGGCCGGCCGGGTTCGCCCATATGCTCGATCTCGGCTGCGGCACCGGGCTCGCCGCCGAGGCCTTCCGCTCGCATGTCGCGGCCATCGACGGTGTCGACCTCTCGGGCAAGATGGTCGAGATCGCCGCGGCCAAGGGCCTCTATGCCAAGGTCGAGGCCGGCGATCTCCTGGCCTATCTCGGCCGCCAGCCGGAGGCGGGCGCCGATCTGGTCGTCGCCGCCGACGTCTTCGTCTATTGCGCCGATCTTGGCACCATCCTCGCGGAAAGCGCGCGGGCATTGCGGTCGGGCGGGCTGCTCGCCTTCACGGTCGAGACTCATGGCGGTGACGGCGTCGTGCTCGGCGCCGGCCTTCGTTATGCCCATACCGAGGCCTACCTGCGTCTGGCCATGACCGGCCTGCCGCTCGATATCGTCGTCTGCCAGCAGGTTTCGACCCGGCGCGAGGGCAAGATGCCGGTTCCCGGCCTGGTCGTCGTGGCCGAGCGATCGGCGTGAGCGTGGGCGATCCGCGTCCGGATCATTATGTCCCCGATTGACGCTGGACCGCGGCGGGGCCACAGCATCGCTGCATGAACTATCGCCACGCCTACCATGCCGGAAACCCGGCCGATGTGATCAAGCACGCCGTCCTGGCCTTCGTGATCGACTATCTCCTGCAGAAGCCGGCGCCGATCCGGGTGATCGACACCCATGCCGGCATCGGCCGCTACGACCTGACCTCGGATGCCGCCGAGCGCACCGGCGAGTGGGTCGAGGGCATTGGCCGGCTCTGGGGCCAGGCCATTCCTGATGACCTGGAGGCCTTTCTCGGCCCCTATCTCGACCTGGTCGCAAGGCTCAATCCCGACGGCCGCCTGCGGTTTTATCCCGGCAGTCCGGAGATCGCCCGGCTGATGACCCGGCCGACCGACGGCATCACCTGCTGCGAGCTGCATCCGGAGGATGGCGCGTCGCTGGCCGCGCTCTACGGCCGTGAGAAGCGCATCAAGGTGATCAATCTCGACGGCTGGCTGGCGCCGAAGGCCTTCCTGCCGCCCAAGGAGAAGCGCGGGCTGGTGCTGATCGATCCGCCTTTCGAGGAGCGCGCCGACTATGACCGGCTCGTCGAGGCGCTGAGCCTCGGCCACAAGCGCTGGGCCGGCGGCGTGTTCATCCTGTGGTATCCGGTCAAGGACGGCGCCGAGGTCCGGCGCTTCCACCGGATGATCGCAGATCTCGGCCTGCCGAAATGCCAGACGATCGAGGCGACCTGGCGCGCCGTCGACGGCGAGCGCCTGTCGGGCGCCGGTCTCGTCACCGTCAATGCGCCGTTCACGCTGGCGCCGACATGCCGGGCGGCGGCCCGCCTGCTCTGGGACGCGTTGCGTGTGCCGAACGGACGGCTGACCGTCACCGGCGACGCGGATTAGCCGGGCCGTCAGGGATCCGTGCGCAGGTTCAGCTGCTTCGCCGTGTCGACGACGAACAGGGCCAGTGCCGCACCGACGGCAAGACCGATGGCGACGATGGCGAGATCGGCTAAGGCAAGTTCGATCATGACAAACCCCTGAAAGGCTCGGGTGACGGTCGTCATCCGCGGCTTCGGCCGTCGGGGTTTCGCCTGCGGCTCACGACAGGGGTATGGTTTCGCGATTTGTGCGTTGCAGCAATGATGCTTTCGATGTGCTGCAATGCAACATTGCGATGCCTACCGATGCGCCTGCCCGTCGCCCCCGGCGGCCAAGGCCTGGAGCGCGATCCTGAAGTTTGGATGTAACAGCTTAACAGACAGTTCACCTTTCAGGCGAGCGTTCGACACCCTCTTGCACTCGCCGTAGAAGCTCAGGCCCATGGGCGACAGCCCGGCCTGGTCGATCGGGATATCCGGCGGCACCGGCAGGCCGAGCATGTCGGCCGCATAGCTCACCACATCCTGGGCCGGCGAGGGCTCGTCGTCGGTGACGTTGATCACGCCGTCGTAGCGCTTGTCGAAGGCGGCGAGCACAGCGGCTGCGATATCGTCGACATGGATCCGGTTGAACACCTGGCCCGGCTTGATGATACGCCGCGCGGTGCCGCGCCGGAGATTGACCAGGGCATTGTTGCCCGGGCCGTAAATGCCGGAAAGGCGCAGCAAGGCGACCGGCACGCCCGCCGCCCTGCCGAGCGCGGTCCAGGCGGCTTCGGCCTCCAGCCGCTCGACGCTGCGCGGGCTGACCGGCTTGGGTGGCGTCGTTTCGTCGACCCAGCCGCCCTGGTGGTCGCCATAGACGCCGACGGTCGAGAGATAGGCGATCGCGTCCGGCTTGCGCGCGGCGAGCGCCGTCCGGCACGTCTTGAGCACCGGGTCACCGGTTTCATCCGGCGGGGCCGACACGAGGACGTGGCCGGCCTCCGCGATGGCCGCGGCGAGTTCCGGCGAAAGGCCGGTGCCGTCGAACGGCAGGACCGTCATCGGCTGACCCTCGACCCCCTGGGCGGTGAGGGCCGCCGCGCGCTCCGGCGACCGCACGGTCGCGACGATACGCTGGTAGCGCCCGTTCGCGGCGCGCACCGTGGCCAGCGAGGAATAGCCCAGTCCGAAGATCAGAAGCGTCGTCATGAAGTCCATTCCTGCAGCACGTCGGGATCGGTTTCGGCGCGCCGGTCGAAACCGGCGAGCCTTTCGGGGGCAAGCTGGCGCAGCGCCCAGACGGCGGCGCCGCGTACCAGGGCCGAGGCATCGGTCATCAGGCGCTCGGCTTCGGCCGCCAGCTGGAGGTCGCCGCTATTGCCGATGGCGATCAGCACATTGCGGATGAAGCGGTCGCGGCCGATCCGCTTGACCGGGCTTTTCGAGAACAGCAGGCGGAAGCCCGGATCGTCGAGCCTGGCGAGATCGGCGAGCGCCGGCCGGCGCAAGCCGTCGCGCGCGGCGAGCTTCATCTCCTGGCCTTGCCTGGCGAACTTGTTCCAAGGGCAGACCGCCAGGCAATCGTCGCAGCCATAGATGCGGTTGCCCATCGCCTCGCGGAATTCGTGCGGGATCGGGCCCTTGTGCTCGATGGTCAGGTAGCTGATGCAGCGCCGGGCATCGAGGCGATAGGGGGCGGGGAAGGCCGCGGTCGGGCAGGCGTCCAGACAGGCCCGGCAGGAGCCGCAGCGGTTGGTCTCCGGCTGGTCGGCGGCAAGTTCGAGCGTCGTCATGATCGAGCCGAGAAACAGCCAGGAGCCGAATTCGCGCGACACCAGGTTGGTGTGCTTGCCCTGCCAGCCGAGGCCGGCGGCCGCCGCCAGCGGCTTTTCCATCAGCGGTGCGGTGTCGACGAACACTTTCAGCTCGCAGCCGGTCTGCTCGGCGAGCCAGCGGCCGAGGGCCTTCAGCCGCGACTTGACGAGATCGTGATAGTCGTCGCCGCGGGCATAGACCGAGAGCAGCCCGGCCGAGCGGTCGGCGAGCCCGTCCAGGGGGTTCTCGTCGGGTCCGTAGTTGAGGCCGAGCATGATGACGCTGCGCGCCGCCGGCCAGAGCACGCCCGGATCGGCGCGTCGCGCGACGGTTTCTTCCATCCAGGTCATGGCGCCGTGAAAGCCGTCGGCGATCGCCTCGGCCAGCCGCGGCGCGGCCTCGGGGATGGCCGCGGGCGTGGTGAAGCCGATGGCGGTGAAGCCCTGGGCACGCGCCTCGTCGGTGATCGCCTGGCGCAGGGCGGCCGGATCGCTCAGAAGTCGAGATCGGCGTAGGTCGCGCTCGCGGGTGTTCCGACCACCCGGTCGGCCAGGAGCGGGCGGAAGGACGGGCGCGACTTCACCCGCGCATACCAATCCTTGGCTGTCTCGTCGTCGTTCCACGGCACGTCGCCCAGATAGTCGACGACCGACAGGTGGGCGGCCGCGACGAGATCGGCGTAGCTCAATTCGGGTCCGGCAAGCCAGTCGTTCCGTGCGGCGAGCCAGCCGATATAACGAATATGATAACGGATATTGGCCCGCGCCGCGCGCAGGGCGTTGGTGTCCGGGGCGCCACCGCCGTGCTCGGGCTTCATGAACCGCTTGTCGATCTTCTCGGCGACCAGCGGGCCCGACACTTCCTCGAAGAATTTGACGTTGAACCAATGCATCAGGCGACGGACCTCGACCCGCGCGATGGCGCCCTGCGGCATCAGGCGGCGATCGGTCTCGGATTGGTCGAGCTCGTCGAAATAGGCAGCAATGATCTCGGAGCCCGGGATCGCAAGCCCGCTCCCGACCGTGAGGATCGGCGTGGTGCCTTCGGGATTGAGCCGAAGGAACTCTTCGCGCCGCTCCCAGGGCCGTTCCTCGATGAGTTCCACCTCGACCCCGCGTTCGGCCAGAATCAATCTGACGAAGCGAGAATGAGGACAGAAGAATCGATGGTGCAATTGCATACGATCAAACCTGGACGGCCCGCAATCGACGGACCCGATGTGGTTTTTCGATGACATGTGGTTCGGAAGTGGCGTGAATAACCTCCCCGCGCCGGCGAAACAACCTCGGGATTTGCATGGCGAGTTTAACGCCGTGTCATGCTTAACCGTTCATGAAGGTGGTTGCGCTATGACACCGCCCATGCCGGCCTTGCTCATTCGGAGAGAACCATGGACATCGCCAATCTTGCCAAGGCGCTGGTCCTCGGCGTCGTCGAGGGGGGAACCGAGTTCATTCCGGTCTCCTCGACCGGCCATCTGATCCTGCTGGGGCATTTCCTCGGCTTCCAGTCGACCGGCAAGACCTTCGAGGTGCTGATCCAGCTCGGTGCCATCCTGGCCATCGTGCTGGTCTATTTCACCCGGCTCCTGGGCGTCGTCCTGTGCCTGCCGACCGATGCCTGGGCGCGCCGCTTCGTCATTTCGGTGCTGGTCGCCTTCCTGCCGGCGGCGGTGCTGGGGGCAGCCCTGCACGGCACCATCAAGTCGCTGTTCGAGCGGCCGGATCTCGTCTGCGTGGCGCTGATCGTCGGCGGCGTGGTGCTGTTGTTCGTCGATCGGCTGAAGCTCGAGCCGACCGAGGACAATGCCTTCCGCTTTTCGCCGATGCTGGCGCTGAAGATCGGCCTTTGCCAGTGCGCGGCGCTGTTTCCCGGCGTTTCCCGGTCGGGCTCCACCATTGTCGGCGCGCTCCTGTTCGGCGCCACCAAGCGGGCGGCGGCCGAGTTTTCGTTCTTTCTCGCCATGCCGACCATGGCCGGGGCCTTCGCCTACGACCTCTATAAGAACTACAAGCTGCTCGATTTCGCCGATGTCACGACCATCGGAGTCGGCTTCGTCGCCGCCTTCATCGCCGGCCTGTTCGTCGTCCGCGTCCTGCTCGACTATGTCAGCCGCCACGGCTTCGCGTTGTTCGCCTGGTGGCGGATCATCGTCGGCACGCTCGGCCTGATCGGGCTCTTCGTGTTCCACTGAGCGCCGGCCCGCGCGGCCGGGCAGGCGCGCGCGGGCAATCGCCTCACTGGGCCTGCTCGGTGAACTGGCCGCGCTTGCGGAAGCGCCAGAGATAGCTCGGCACGATCGCTTCCACCGATTTCGGCCGGATGCCGAGGCCCTCGAGCGTGCGGCCGTCGGCGCTGGCGCCGGTGCTCACGACATTGTCCGACTTCAGGTATTTGACCTGGTCGGGGGTCAGCGGCGCGCCCGGCACATATTGCAGGAACTTCGCCTGGAACGCGGCGAGCCCGAACGGCAGCGACATCAGCAGCCGCTTGCGTCCGGTCGTCTCCAGGATGAATTCGATCAGGTCCTTGAAGCTCTTCACCGCCGGGCCGCCGAGCTCGTAGACCGCGCCGGGCTTGGTCTTGCCGTCGATGGCCGCCATGACCGCGTCGGCGACGTCGCCGACGAAGACCGGCTGGAACCGGGTCTCGCCGCCGCCGATCAGCGGCAGCACCGGCAGCATGCGCGCCATGGCGGCGAAGCGGTTGAAGAAATCGTCCTCGGGGCCGAACACGACCGAGGGACGCAGGATCACCGCGTCGGGGCGCTGGCGCAGCACGCCGGCTTCGCCCGCGGCTTTGGTGCGGGCATAGAGTGCTTCCGCCTCGACATCGGCGCCGATCGCCGAAAGATGGACCATGCGCGCACCGGCGTCGGCCGCCGCGCGGGCCACCGTCTCGGCGCCGCGCGCCTGCACGGCGTCGAACTTCTGCCGGCCGGATTCATGCATGATGCCGACGCAGTTGACGACCACCTCGGCGCCTTCGGCGGCATGGCGCACCGAGTCGGGGTAGCGCAGGTTGGCCTGCACCGCGTTGATCTGGCCAACCGCGCCGAGCGGCTGCAAATGGCCGGCGAGATCCGGCCGGCGCACCGCGACGCGGATGCGGAAGCCGCGCCGGGCGAGCGCCCTGACCACATGTCGTCCGATGAAACCCGAACCGCCGTAAACCGTCACGAGCCGGTCGAAGGTCTGCATCTCGTGCCCCTTTGCAATCGCATCGAATGCCGGGTGATTAGTCCATTTCCAAACAGCCGTACAGAGCGACATGGCATGGCCGGACGCCGATCGGCTCAACCCCCTGGCTCAGACGTCCTGGCTGCGCCGGGCGCGGCCCGACACGAGAAACACCCCGAGTGCGATCAGCGCGGTGGCATTGATCGCGATGGCCAACGGCCAGGCGCTGTTGCCGAGGCCGTGGCCGACCAGGATGCCGGTCGCCGCGCCCGAGGCCATTTGAATGAAGCCGGCCAGCGACGATGCCGCGCCGGCCTTGTCGGGAAAAGGTTTCATGGCGCCGGCCAGCGCCTGCGGCATGGTCAGGCCGAAACCGCAGGTATAGATCGCCATCGGCACCAGGATGCCGGCCGGGCCGAGATGGCCGATGGCGAGCGCCGCCGCCATGCTCAGCCCGCCTAGAGTGAGCAGCGAGACGCCGGCGCGGATCGTCCAGGCTTCGCCCTTGCGCATGACCAGCCGGGTGCCGCCGAGGCTGCCCGAGACGAAACCGATGACGCTACTGGCGAAGGCGGCGCCTGCCGCCACCGGGTTCAGGCCATAGACGCCTTGCAGCACGAAGGACGATGCGGAAATGAACGAGAACAGCCCGGAATAGCCCGCCGCGAAGATCGCGGTATTGGCGATGAAGGTGCGGTTGACGATGATCTGGCCGAAGGTCCTGAGAATGCCGAGCGGCGAAATCGGCGCGGCCGATCGCTGCTTCAGGGTTTCCGGCAGGCTGAACACGACCAGGATCAGCGCAGCCAGCCCGAAGGCGAGCGCCGCGAAAAAGGTCGAGCGCCAGCCGAAGGTGACATGGAACAGGCCGCCGGCGATCGGCGCCAGCGCCGGCACCACGCTCATGATCGTGCCCATGACGGCCAGTTCCCGCGCCGCCCTGCGGCCTTCGTAGAGGTCGCGCACGATGGCGCGCGCCACGACGATCGGCCCGCCGGCGCCGAGCGCCTGGAGGAAGCGCGCCGCGGTCAGCATCTCGATCGAGGTCGCGGCCGCGCAGACCGTGGTGCCGATGCCGTAGAGCAGCAGGGCCGCGACCAGCACGGGCTTGCGGCCATATTTGTCGGAGATCGGGCCGTAGAAGATCTGGCCGACCGCGAAGCCGGCGAGAAAGGCCGACAGGGTCATCTGCACCTGGGCGGTGCTCGCGCCGAGCAGGCGGCCGATATCCGGCAGCGACGGCAGATACATGTCGGTCGACATCGGCCCGAGCCCGATCAGCACCGCCAGCAGGGCGGTCAGGGCGAAGGTATCGGGGCGCAACGGCATTGGCGGTTTCCGGGAACGGCGCCGGGTCTACGCGTCCGCCGTCGGGGTGTCGAGCCGCGGCTAGCCGGCGAAGGCGCCGAGCAGCCCTGCGGCGCCGAGCCAGATGACGGCATAACGCAAGGTCCGCGCGATGCCGGTCAGCACGGCCGTCGGCAGCAGCGGATAGCGGGCCATGCCGGCAACCACGGTGATCGGGTCGCCGACGACCGGCACCCAGCAGAGCAGCAGGGCGGCCCAGCCGAAGCGACCGAACAGCCGCTCGACCCGGGCGACCATGTCGGGCGGCAGCTTGAACCGGGCAAGCCAGGCGTGGCCGGCCTGACTGTCGGCGCCGCGCGCAATCAGCGTGCCGATCCACCAATTGGTAAGGCCACCCGCGGTATTGGCTGCGGTCGCGACCAGAAACAGCGCCAGGGGGTGCTGATAGCCGGCCGCGAGAAATCCGATGAAGACCAGTTCCGATCCACCCGGCAGCAAGGTCGCGGCCGAGAAGGCCGCGAAGGCCATGGTGGACAGGGTGGCGAGATCGGTGATCAAGCAGGGCTCCGTGGGCGGCGGGGAGGATGACCTGGGCCCGCCTGGCGGCGGCTCGGGCCGCCCGGCCAGCGGCCGGCGCGCTCTCTTGCCATTTCGGGTCCCTCTTGCACAGGGACTTTCACCGCCGTTTAATACGGCTCCGTAACGAGTTGGTGGGTGTCGATGGCCGTTCAGTTGCGTCCCGCCCAGGCGATCAAGCTGATGCACGACCTGTCGCTGGCCCTGGTGCACGACGGCGAGCCGGACCTGAGCGCGCGCCAGCTGGCCATCCTGCTGACCATTTATCTTGAGCCGCCGCCGCATCATGTGCGCGACCTCGCCGCCAAGCTGAAGGTCACCAAGCCGGTGATCACCCGAGCGCTCGACAGCATGGGCAAGCTCGAGCTGGTCTCGCGTCGCCGCGACGAGCGCGACCGGCGCGACGTCATCATTCAGCGCACGGTCAAAGGCGCGCTGGCGGTCGAGCGGATCGGCGACCTGGTCGTCGAGCAGGCGAAGACCCTGCCGCCGTGAGGCGTTGACGCCGGCCGTGCTAAGAGGACGGATATGAATGCCATGGATCGCCGCCTGACCCCCGCCCGCTCCGACCTCGCCGCCGCCAGCCTGAAGGGGCTGGTCGAGGCTGAGCGTTTCGTCGAGGGCCGTGCCGCGCGCGTCGCCGAACCGGTCGTGCCGCTGCGCGCCGTGCCGCGCGCCGACGCCATGCTCGACACCGAGCTGACCTATGGCGAGCCGGTCTCGATCTATGACGAGCGCGACGGCTGGGCCTATCTCCAGTCCACCCGCGACGGTTATGTCGGCTACGCGCCGGCCGGCGCTTTCGCGAGCGCGGCTGCCCCGGCGACCCATCGGGTGGCGGTGCTGCGGACCTTCCTCTATCCGGGCGCCAGCATCAAATTGCCGGTGCTCGGCCTGATCCCGATGAATGCCCGGGTCACGGTTACGGGCTTGAGCGGCGATTTCGCGGTCACCGACAGCGGCGCCCATGTCTTTGCCCGCCATCTCGCCGGCCGCGACACGCATGAGCCGGATTTCGTCGCCGTCGCCGAGCGCTATCTCGGCACGCCTTATCTGTGGGGCGGGCGCACCAGCCTCGGGCTCGATTGTTCGGGCCTGCTGCAGACCGCGCTGGAGGCCGCCGGCATTGCCGCGCCGCGCGATTCCGACATGCAGGAAAAGCAGCTTGGCGAGGCCTTCGCCCTGGCGCCGGACCTGTCGAACCTCCGGCGGGGCGACCTCGTGTTCTGGAAGGGCCATGTCGGCATCATGACGAGCCCGGCCGACCTCATCCATGCCAACGGCTATCACATGGCGGTGGCCTGCGAGCCGGTGGCCGAAGCCATCCGGCGCATCGCCGACAAATCCTTTGGTGCGGTGACCAGCGTGCGGCGCCTGGCCGGCGGCGTCAGGGACTGACCGTCCCGCCGGCGTTGGCGACGGCTGGTCTCAGCGGCAGCCGGACCGGCATTCCGAGCCGTCGAAGGTGGCGTCTTCGCCGATGGTCGAGATCCCGATGACGGTATTGTTGCGCTGCCAGGTGAACAGGCAGTTGGCCATGCCGGTGCCCGCGCAGGACAGCATTTCCGGCCGGTCCTTGCAGCGTGAGTCGCGGCCCGAGCAGCGATCCGCGCCGGGCAGGGTCACCGGTCGCCAGCCGACCGCCAGCAGGATGTTGCGGACGCTGGCATAGGGCGTGCCCCGGGTCAGGTTGGGCAGGCGTTCGGCGGCAGCCGCCGCGGTGGTCAGGGCCAGCAGCGATGCCAGCGCGAGAGCCGTCTTCCTCATTCCGATTCTCCGTCCGCGAATCGCCCCACCGGGGTCTTTGTCCCGTGCGGCCACGCCGCGCGCAAGCCGCGTCAGCTGCAGACCGGCTTGTCGCATTCGCGCACCGCCCGTACCGCGGATTCGATCGTGCCGCGTCCGGGCCAGCCGATGACGGCGACGCCGGCGATCAGCCAGGACGGTGTCGCGGCGAGATTGGTGGCATTGGCCAGCCGAACCGCCTGGGCCAGCATCTGGCCGGTTTCGGGCTTGTCGGCGAGAGCCTCGACCTCGTCGACATTGAGCCCCAGGTCCTTGGCGGCGTCGAGCGCGCGCAGGCCGTCGAACACGCCGCGCGCCGCCATCGAGATATCGAAGAACTGCCGCACCTTGGCGTCGCCGCCGATCAGCTTCACGGCATATTCGACCCGCGCGGCCTGGAACGACGGCAAGCCGAGGCTCGGCGCGTTGACGAAACGGATGCGCAGGTCCGGATCGGCCTCGGCCATCGCCTTCACGTCACCGGCCGCGCGCCGGCAATAGCCGCAATTGGAATCATAGATCTCGGTCAAGGTGATGTCGGCGCTGTCTGAGCCGATGGAGAAGCCGTTGTCGAGCTCGGCGATCTCGGTCTCCAGCTCGACCGGCACGCGAAAATTCGAGACCTCGCGTCCGTCCGGTCCCCGGATCGGAAACCAGGCCTCGTCCGCGACCGCCGACGAGAGCAGCATGGGAGCCGTGGCGGACAGGGCGGCGGCGGCGAGCAGGCGGCGGCGGGTCAGGATCATTGCAACATCATTGTCTGGCCAGGTGGCGGCACCATGGCCGCCGCGCCGCGCCAGGCAAGTCACGCCTGCGTGACGACGGCATGGCCGGTCGCGTCAGGCCGCGCGCACCGTCGTGACGAATTTCTCGACCTCGTGGCGCAGGTGACTGCTTTCGCGCGACAGGTCCTGGGCAGAGCCCAGAACCTGCGCCGAGGCCGATCCGGTCTCGGCAGCGCCGCGGCTGACATCGGAAATATTGGCCGCGACCTGGGCCGTGCCCTGGGCGGCCTCCTGGACGTTGCGGGAGATCTCCTCGGTCGCCGCGCCCTGCTGCTCCACGGCGGCGGCGATCGCCGCGGCGATCTCCGACAGCCGGCCGATCGTTCCGCCGATCTCCTTGATCGCGAGCACCGAATCCTGCGTCGCCGTCTGCATGGTGGCGATCTGCGCGCCGATCTCGTCGGTCGCCTTGGCGGTCTGGGTCGCCAAGGCCTTGACCTCCTGGGCGACGACCGCGAAGCCGCGGCCGGATTCGCCGGCGCGCGCCGCCTCGATCGTGGCGTTGAGCGCCAGAAGGTTGGTCTGCTGGGCGATCGCGGTGATCAGCTTCACCACGTCGCCGATCCGGCTGGCGGCGAGCGACAGCTCGGCGATGCGGGTATCGGTCAATTCGGCCTGCTTCACCGCCTCGAAGGCGATCTTGCTGGATTCCTCGACCTGCCGGCCGATCTCGGCGACCGAGCTGCTCATCTCCTCGGCGGCGCTCGCCACCGACTGGACGTTGCTCGACGCATCGTCGGAGGCGCCGGCGACCACGCCGGCGAGCTGCTGGGTGCTCTCGGCGGTGCGGGTCAACTGGCCGGCCGCCGTTTCGAGTTCGCCCGACGCCCTGGAAACCGCTGCGACGATATTGCCGACCGCCGACTGGAATTCGTCGGCGAGCCGGGCCATTTGCGTTTTGCGCTCGGTGGCCGAGCGCAGTTCGAGGGCCTTCTGTTCGCCGCGCAGCCGGTCGGCCTCGATCATGCTGTCCTTGAAGGTCTGCATGGCACCGCCGAGCGCGCCGATCTCGTCGCGCCGGCCGGCATAGGCGGTTTCGACGGTCAGGTCGCCGCCGGCAAGCTTCAGCATGGCCTCCTGCATGACCTTGAGCGGGCCGGTGACGCGACGCGACACCATCATGGTCATGGCGGCGGCGGCGACGATCACCGCTGCCAGAAGGCCGAGTTCGAAATAGAGCTTGGCGGTCGCCGCGGCCTGCTGCCGGGCGGCGTGGTCCTTGGCCGCGTTCAGCGCGGCATCGGCGACGCCGAGCAAGGTGGCGAGCTTGCCGACCGCGGCCGGCGTCCATTGCGCCGCCGTCACCCCGGGCGGCTGGCCGGCGGCAAGCGCGGTCAGGACCTTCAGGCGATAGGCGACATAATCCGGATCGAGATAGCCCTTTTTGGCGGCCGCGACCGCCTCGGCGAATTGCGGCGGCAGCGGCAGGCCGGCGGCGAGCTTTTCGAGTTCGGCCCAGGCGGTCTCGAGCCGGGTGTTGATGACGGCATATTTCACCAGCGGATCGGCCGGCAGGGCCTGGCCCGCCAGCGGATTGGAGATGAACACCGAAGCGTCGCCGGCGGCCTCGCGCGCGACCCAGGCGAGCTGTTTCAATTGCATCAGCTGGTCGATGAAGGCGTCATCCAGCTTGACCAGGTTGGTCATCTGTCCCGACAGCTTGTCGAGCAGTTCGATCATGCCGGTCGCGTGGGCGAAAAACTCCTGGGCAAGGCCCGCCCGCCGCTCGGCCTTCGGCTGCTGCACCGCCTGGGCGGCCTCGGCATGCAGGGCGGAAAGCCGGGTCACCGACTGGTCGAGATTGGCGACGAGCGGCGCGCCGGCCGCAAAATCGAGCCTGCGCAGCGCCACGAGGGCTGCCTTCAGGGCCGGCATCTCGGCTTCGCGGTTTTGCACGGTCTGCGGGTTCGGAGCGGTCAGGCGCGCCTCGCCGACGAGGTCGCGATTGGTGGTCGAGCGATCGACACGCAGATTGTGCAGCGCCGTGAACAGATGGGCGGTCGCTTCGCTGACGGTGGCGATGCGGCTTGCGGTGCGCAGTTGGGTCCAGGATGTCCAGGCGCCATTGGCCACGAGCCCGACGACGCCCAGGACGAGGATCGATATCACCGCCTTGAGCAGCGCATTCACCGACAGGCGATTCAACATTCAGCGGCTCCAGGAGACGGGTCTTTCCTGGAGCCGCAATTTCTAGGGAGTGCGTAAACGAACAGCTAAGAAATGTGGCGATTTGCCATGATCGAGATGGTAAATCGGCCTTGCCGCAACGTCAGGACAGCCCTGTCCTCAATAGCCGTGCTGCGGGTCGACCAGGTTGACCAGAGCCTCGCCCTTCTCATGGGCCAGGATCTGCTGCGCCACATAGGTCGCGATCGCCGGCGGCGAGGAAATCGCCGAGTTGTGCGGGGTCACCGTGACCTTCGGATGGAGCCAGAGCGGGCTCGCCTGCGGCAGCGGCTCGGTCTCGAACACGTCGAGCACGGCGGAGCCGAGCTGGCCCTTGTCGAGCGCCGACACGATATCCGCCTCCACCTGCAATCCGCCGCGCCCGACATTGATCAGCACCGGGCCGCCGAGGGCCTCCGCCTTCGGCATGCGCGCGAACACCCGGGCATTGAGGAAGCCGGCGGTATCGGGGGTCAGCGGCAGGATCGCCACCAGGATGTCGGACGATGCGGTGATCGCGGCGAGGCCGTCATCGCCGTCGAACATGTCGACACCGGTCACCGCCTTGGGGCGGCGGCTCCAGCCGGCCACCTTGAAGCCCATCACGCCGAGCTTGTGGGCCGCGTCCTGGCCGAGCTTGCCCATGCCGAGCAGGCCGACGCGAATGTCGCTGGCTTGCGGCTGGTCGCGCAGGTCGGTCCATGAGCGCTCGCGCTGGAAGCCGTCATAGACACGCACCCGGCGCAGCGCCATCAGGCAGTGCATGACGACATATTCCGACATGCGGGTGGTCAGGTCGGGGTCGACGACGCGCACCACCGGCACGCCGGGGGGCAGCTTGCGGTCCTTGAACAGGTGGTCGACGCCGGCGCCGAGCGAGAAGATCGCCTTCAGGTTGGGCAAGCCGGCAAAGGCGCCTTCGGGCTGTTTCCAGGCGGCGCTGTAGGCGATCGTCGCGGGATCGTAGCTTTCGCTGTGGAGGACGACGTTCCAGCCCGGCAGGGCCTTCTGGAAACGGGCGCGCCAGGGTTCCGGGTCCCAGGCGGTGATGCCGAGCAGCAGGTTATTCACGGTGCGACACTTCCATATCCGGCGGTTTCGAGATCGAAGGCGGCGGCAAAAAGCGCCTTGGTGTAGTCGTTCTCGGGCGTCTTGAACACCCGGGCGGCGGGGCCGGATTCCACCACCTTGCCGCTCTTCATGACGATGATGTCGTCGGCCAGCGCCGCGACCACTTTCAGGTCGTGCGAGATGAACAGATAGGTCAGGTTGCGCCGCGCCTGCAGGTCGCGCAGCAGGTCGACGATCTGCGCCTGGACGATGCGGTCGAGCGCCGAGGTCGGCTCGTCGAGCAGCACGAAGGAGGGTTCCAGCACCATGGCGCGGGCAATCGCGATGCGCTGGCGCTGGCCGCCGGAGAATTCGTGGGGGTAGCGATGGCGCGTCTCGGCATCCAGCCCGACATCGGTCAGCGCCGCGACCACCCGCCGCTCGCGCTCCGCCTCGGAGAGCTGCGGGTGGTGCACGGTCAGGCCTTCGGCGACGATCTCGCCGACCGACATGCGCGGCGACAGCGAACCATAGGGATCCTGGAACACCACCTGCATCTGCCGGCGGTTCGGCCGCATGGCCTTGAAGCCGAGCCCCTGCAACGGTTTGCCCATGAATATGATCGGCCCGTCGGACGAGATCAGCCGCAGCAGCGCCAGGCCGAGCGTGGTCTTGCCCGATCCGGATTCGCCGACGATGCCGAGCGTGCGGCCCTGCCGGACCGCGATCGAGATGCCGTCGACCGCCTTGACGTGACCGACCGTCCTGCGCAGCAGGCCGCGCTTGATCGGAAACCAGACCTTCAGGTCATTGGCTTCCATCATCACTTGCCCGTCGCCCTTGTCGATGCGCTCCATCGGCTTTGGCTCGGCGGCCATCAGGTCGCGGGTATAGGGATGTTGCGCGCGTTCGAAGATGTCGGCGACCGGCCCCTGCTCGACGATCTTGCCGTAGCGCATGACGCAGACCCGGTCGGCGATCTTGCGGACGATGCTGAGGTCGTGGGTGATGAACAGGATGGCCATGCCCTGTTCGCGCTGCAGGTCTTTCAGCAAGGCCAGGATCTGCGCCTGCACGGTCACGTCGAGCGCGGTCGTCGGCTCGTCGGCGATCAGCAGGTCGGGTTCGTTGGCGAGCGCCATGGCGATCATGACGCGCTGGCGCTGGCCGCCGGAAAGCTGGTGCGGATAGCTTTCGAGCCGCTCTTCCGGATCGGGAATGCCGACCTTGGCCAGCAATTCGACGGCGCGCGCGCGGGCCGCCCGCTCGGCGTAACCCTTGTGCAGGATCAGCACCTCGGCGACCTGCTTGCCGACCGTGTGCAGCGGGTTGAGCGAGGTCATCGGTTCCTGGAACACGATGGTGATGTCGTTGCCGCGCACCGCCCGCATGGTCGGCTCGTCGGCGCTGAGCAGGTCGCGGCCGCGGAACAGGATCTCGCCCGAGGGATGCGAGGCCGCCGGATAGGGCAGCAGCTTCATCACCGACAGGGCCGAGACCGACTTGCCGGAACCGGATTCACCGACCAGCGCGACGGTTTCGCCCTTGCGCAGATCGAAGGAAATGCGATCGACGGCGAGCGTTTCCTTGCCCATCTGGCGAAACGCCACCGAGAGCTCGCGGACCGACAGGAGCGGCAGGTCGGACATGGGGGCGGACGGATGATCGGACGTTCTATTGATCATGGCAGCGCCGTCAGGAAGCGGTCGAGGTCATGGCGGGAGTCCGGGTCGATGAAGCTCACGTGGTCGAGCACTCCAAGCTTTCGGTCGCCGGAAACGAAGGCGGTGCAGCCGGCGGCCGCCGCCGTGGCCAGATGGATCGTGTCGGGCAGTTTCAGCGCCGGCCATCGTGCCCGCAGGACGGCCGCGGCGCGAAGGATTTGTTCGGACACACCGACGCAGGCGAGCGGCAGCATGCGGCCGGCGAAAAGGTCCTCATAGGCCAGCACCAGGCCCTCGCTGGCGTCGCGCAAAGGCTGAACCAGCACTTCGCCATAGGTCAGCCAGCTGGTCACCGCCCGGACGCGGCCGGTTTCGATGATGTCCCACAGCCGGTCATGGGCCGAGATGCCCTCCGCTGCGCTTTCGAACAGCCGGATGAAGAAATTCGCGTCGAGATAAATCGATGGCGCCACGTCAGATCGGCCCGCCGTCACGAATCCGCCTGACCCGTTCGACCGCCTCGGCCGGCGAGCGCAGCCGCTTGAAGTCGAGCCCGGCCATCCTGGCGCGCAATCGCTCGGAAGCGGACTGGACCGGCGCCTTGCGCTGGATGAACTCGACCGGCCGATGCGGATCGAAACCGTCGCGGAGCGCCTCCGGCAGGTCCCGCACCGACACGATCTTCCTGGTCTGCGCGTCCATGGCCCAGTCCTGCTCCCGGTTCACGTGAAGGTCTTGCGCGGATCGAAGGCGTCGCGCACCGCTTCGCCGACGAAGATCAACAGCGACAGCATGACGGCGACGGTGACGAAGGCGGTCAGCGCCAGCCAGGGCGCCTGCAGGTTGGACTTGCCCTGCTGCAGCAATTCGCCGAGCGAGGGCGAGCCGACCGGCAGGCCGAAGCCGAGGAAGTCGAGGGCGGTCAGGGTCATCACGCTGCCCGACAGCACGAAGGGCAGGAAGGTGACCGTCGCGACCATGGCGTTGGGCAGGAGATGGCGCGTCATGATGGTGCGCGAGGAGACGCCGAGCGCGCGGGCCGCGTTGACATATTCGAAATTGCGGGCGCGCAGGAATTCCGCCCGGACCACGCCGACCAGCGCGACCCAGGAGAACAGGAGGAGGATGCCGAGCAGCACGAAGAAGCTCGGCGCCAGCACCGAGGAAATGATCAACAGCAGGTAGAGCGAGGGGATCGCCGTCCATATTTCGATGAAGCGCTGGAACAGGAGGTCGGTCCAGCCGCCGAAATAGCCCTGCACGGCGCCGGCGGCGACCCCGACCAGCGAGGAGATGATGGTCAGCGTCAGGCCGAACAGCACGGAGATGCGGAAGCCGTAGATGACCCGGGCGACCACGTCGCGGCCCTGGTCGTCGGTGCCGAGCCAGTTCCAGTTGCCGAGCGCGCAATAGCTGGAGCCGGCCGGTCGCTGGCCACGCGGCAGGCGTTCGGCCGCCGCGCAGTCCGGCAGCTTGTCGCGCTGCATCCAGGTCGGTGCCGAAGGGAAGGGGGTGACCGGATCCTTGACCGTCGAGGAGGCGTTGTTGCGCACCAGCGGCCAGATCAGGAAAGCCTTCTTCTCCTCGAAATGGTCGAGCAGGAAGGCGTCCTTGTAGTCGGCGGGCGTCTCGAATTCGCCGCCCAGGGCTTTTTCCGAATAGTCGAACAGCACGGGGAAGAAATGCTGGCCTTCGAGGTTCACATAGATCGGCCGGTCATTGGCGATGAGTTCGGCGAACAGCGTCACCACGAACAGCACCATGAAGATCCGGAAGCTCCAGAAACCACGGCCATTGGCCTTGAAATTGGCGAGACGGCGCTGGTTCAGCGGCGACAGCCGGCCGGGCTTCGGCCTGGCATCGACGGGCGCTTCGGCGGTCCTGGCGATCGCATCCATCATCAGACCTCGCGCGCCTCGAAGTCGATGCGCGGATCGACCCAGGTATACATGAGATCGGAGATCAGGTTCACCACCAGTCCGACCAGCGAGAAGATGAACAGGGTGGCGAAGACCACGGGATAGTCGCGGTTGAGCACGCTCTCGAAGCCGAGCAGCCCCAGGCCGTCGAGCGAGAAGATCGTCTCGATCAGCAGCGAGCCGGTGAAGAAGGCATGCACGAAGGCGCCGGGAAAGCCGGCGATGATGATCAGCATGGCGTTGCGGAAGACGTGACCGTAGAGCACCTGCCGGTCGTCCAGCCCCTTGGCCCTGGCGGTCATCACATATTGCTTGCGGATCTCGTCGAGGAACGAGTTTTTGGTCAGCAGCGTCATGGTGGCGAAGGCGCCGAGCGCCATGGCGGTCAGCGGCAGGGTCAGGTGCCAGGCATAATCGACGGCTTTCTGGATCAGGCTCATCTCGGCGTAATTGTCGGAATGCAGGCCGCGCAGCGGGAACCAGTCGAGAAACGAACCGCCGGCGAACAGCACGATCAGCAGGATCGCGAACAGGAAGCCGGGAATGGCATAACCGACGATGATGACGGCCGAGGTCCAGACGTCGAAGCGCGAACCGTCGGAGATGGCCTTGCGAATGCCGAGCGGAATGGAAATGGCATAGGTCAGCAAGGTCAGCCAGAGCCCGAGCGAGATCGACACCGGCAGCTTTTCCTTGATCAGGCTGATCACCGAGACGTCGCGGAAATAGCTCTTGCCGAAGTCGAAGGTGGCGTAGTTCTTCAGCATCAGGAAGAAGCGTTCATGCGCCGGCTTGTCGAAGCCGAACTGCTTCTCGAGCTGGGCGATGAATTGCGGATCGAGCCCCTGGGCGCCGCGATAGCGGCTCGCGGCGGCCTCCGCGGCGGTCGAGGCCGCCTGCCGCGCGGCGTCGGCCCCGCCCCCCGATATGCGCTGCGACGCCGAGACATCGTTGCCGGTGAGCTGGGCGATGACCCGCTCGACCGGTCCGCCGGGCGCGAACTGGATGACCAGGAAGGACACGAGCATGATCCCGAGCAAGGTCGGGATCATCAGGAGGATGCGGCGGACGATGTAGGTCAGCATGGGGCGAGACTCGGACGCCCGGAGTCTGGCGTCAATGGGGCCGGCCGTGGCCGAACGACACGGCCGGGTGATTTTCGATCGTTCGGGATCTGCTCAATATCCGCAAATAGCCGGGAATGAGAGGAATTTAGCATTTCACATCGACGCCATGCCGCACGATCCTGGATTTCGTTCCGGCCCGGGGCTGTTTCAGGCGGCGCCGGCCGGGTGGCCGAATTCAGGCGGTGGAGCAGGCATGACCGAGATCAATTGCGACATGGGCGAAGGTTTCGGCCTCTACGGCATGGGTGACGATGAAGCGCTGATGCCGCTGATTTCGGCCGCCAATGTCGCCTGCGGTTTCCATGCCTCGGACTTCAACCATATGCGCCGCACGGTGCAATTGGCGCGCCGGCACGGCATCCGGGTCGGCGCGCATCCTTCCTTGCCCGATCTGCAGGGTTTCGGCCGGCGCGAGATGGCGATGAGCCGGGAAGAACTGGCCAATTGCATCATCTACCAGATCGGCGCGCTGAAAGGGTTTCTCGACGCCGAGGGCATGAGCCTCAACCACATCAAGCCGCATGGCGCGCTCTACGGCATGGCGGCCCGGCAGGACCACGTCGCCCATGCGATCGCGGACGCCGCCGACATTTTCCGGGTGCCGCTCTACGGCATGGCCGGAACCCTGCACGAAACCGTCTACCGCGACCGCGGGCACCAGCTCGTTTCGGAATTCTACGCCGACCTCGATTATGCCGACGGCGGCCAGCTGGTGATCGTGCGTTCGCGCGGCGCGATCGATCCGGCGCGCGCCGCGGCACGGTCGTTGCGGGCAATCACCGAGGGCAAGGTCGCGTCTCAGGGCGGCCAGGATATTCCGGTCAGGGCCGAGACGATCTGCATCCATTCCGATACGCCGAATGCCCTGGACGTGCTGCGGGCCGTGCGCGCCGCCATCGCGGATCATTTGCCGGCGGGCTGAGATCCGGCCGGCGCGGGCCTATCAGCCTTCTGCAAGGCGGGTCTGTTAAGATCCCGATCGGTCAAGCCAGGGCTCCGCCGCTGGCTCATTCATGCTGCTGCAATGGTTGGTCTGATATCGGGCCGCCAATGTCGGCCTTGATGGGCCGCGTATGAGGACAAGGTCTTGAACAAGCAGTCCGGACGTCGCGATTTCCTGAAGGGCGCAGGCCTGCTGGCGCTCGCGGCCGGCTTGCCCGCACCGGCGCTTGGCCAGGTCGCGCGCGATCGGGTGACGCTGGCCTGGATGCCGCTTCTCCAGTCCATGCCTTTTGTCGTGGCCCGCCAGGAAGGCCTGTTCGACAAGGCTGGCCTGGATATCGAAGTGATCCGTCTGCAGGCCCAGGCTCATCTGGTCGAGACGCTGGTCGCCGGCCGCGCCGATTGCAGCGCACCGGGGGCCTCCGCCGGGCTTTCGACCATTGCCGAAGCCAATACGCCCGGCAGTCTCAAGCTCTCCGGCCTGCAAGGCGGCAGCAATGCCTTGAATCGCATCGCCGACGGTCTGATCACCCTCGGCAATTCGCCGATCGCCGCGCTCAAGGACATGCGCGACCGTTCGTTCGGGCATTTGCCGGGCGCGTCATGGCGCACCATTGCCCGCCACATGATCCGCCGGGCCGGGCTCGATCCGGATCGCGACGTCCGTTTCGTCGAACTGGCGGCCAACCTGCATGCCCAGGCGCTCGTTTCGGGAACGGTGGAGGCGGTCCTGTCGGTCGAGCCGACCGTCTCGCTCGCGGTTGCCGGCGGCACCGCCAAGCGTGTGATGACCAATCTCTGCGCGACCGCGATCGCCGATCCGTTCTTTGCCGGCGTGTCGCTGCTCAACACCAAATTCGTCCGCGAGCGGCCGCTGGTCGCCCGCCGGGTCGTCGATGTGCTGGATGAGGCAACCCGCCTGGTCGAGGCCGATTTCGACAAATACCGGCCGCTGCTGGCGAGCTGCACGGCGGTCACTGCCAACCAGGCCGGCCTTGTGCCGCAGCCCTATCTCAAGGGCTGGCGCGACCTCGGCGAGGCCGACCACAAATCCTACCAGGCCTTTGTCGAGACCCTGGTCACCGAGCGCGCGGTGCGCTCGTCGGCGCGCACCAGCGGCATCATCCTGAAGGCAAGCGATTTCGCCGCCTGAGCGCAGGCTCAGCCGACCGCCAGCGTACCGATCGCCATGGCGACGGCGGCCTGGGTCGGATCGATCACGGGAACGCCGAGCGCGTCTTCGAGCGGTTTCCTGTGCCGGGCCATGCCGGCGCAGCCCATGACGATCACGCCGGCGCCGTCGAGGTCCTTTAACTGCCGGCCGATCTCGATCATCCGGTCGAGGGTCTTGTCGCCGGTGGCGGTCTCGGCGACCGACATTTCGAGCGCCCGCTCGCCGGCGAGCCGGTCCATCAGCGCCATCTGGCGGAGATAGCGCAGGTGCCGCGGGATCGACCGGCTCTTGATCGCGATCACGCCGAAGCGCTCGGCCCGCGCCAGCGCCGCCAGCACGCCGCTTTCGGCGATGCCGAAGACCGGCCGGCTGGTGCCCTCGCGTGCCACATGAATGCCCGGATCGGAATAGCAGGCGATGACGAAGGCGTCGGCGTCGTTGGTCGCCTCGATCTTGCGGCGGAGCGGAATGGCCAGGCTGTCGACATGTTCCTGGGTCTCGATGCCGAACGGCCCCTCGGCGAGCGTCGTGCAGACGATCTCCGGCCCTTCGGCATAGCTCAGCGGCTTCACCGCCTGGCGCAGGCCCTCGGTGACGGCCTCGTTGGAATTGGGATTGATGACGAGGATACGGGGTCTGCGTGTCATGGAGTTCCGCTCGGGCTGATCGCGTGTCTATTGTCGGGCCGAACCGGAACCCCGTCCAGTCGGAGAAAGACATGCCCGCTTCCCTCTATGACCTCGTCATTCGCGGCGGCACGGTCGCCACCGCGACCGGCCGCTTCAAGGCCGACGTGGCGGTCAAGGGTGAAACCATCGTCGCGCTCGGCCTGGATCTGCCTGCCGGCGCCCGCGAGATCGACGCCACCGGCAAGTTCGTCCTGCCCGGCGGCATCGACACCCACACCCATATCGAACAGGTCTCGGCCGGCGGTTTGCTCAACGCCGACACCTTCGAGAGCGCCACGACCTCCGCGGCCTTCGGTGGCAACACCACGGTGATCTCGTTTGCGGCCCAGCACCGTGGGCTCGATCTGAGGAAAGTGGTCGACGACTATTCAGTGCTCGCCGAACGCGGCGCGCTGATCGACTACGCCTTCCACATGATCGTGGCGAACCCGGACCGGAAGACCATCGAGACCGATCTGCCGGCGCTGATCAGGGAGGGCCATGCCTCGGTCAAGGTGTTCATGACCTATGACCTGATCAAGGTCGATGACGAGCCGCTGCTCGACGTGCTGCTGGCCGCACGCGAGAACCGCGCCATGGTCTGCGTCCATGCCGAGAACCACGGCATGATCTCCTGGATGGGCAAGCGGCTGGTCGCCAGAGGCTATACCGCGCCGAAATACCACGCGATCAGCCATCCGCGCGGCTCCGAGGCCGAGGCGTTCACCCGGCTGATCACGGCCGCCGCCCTGATCGACCAGCCGATCATGATCTTCCACGTGTCCACCGCCGAGGGCGCCGAGGTCGTTCGCCAGGCGCGCGGCCAGGGCCTGAAGGTGTTCGCCGAGACCTGTCCGCAATATCTGTTCATGACCAGGCACGATCTCGACAAGCCCGGCCTCGAAGGCGCCAAGTGGATGTGCTCGCCGCCGCCGCGCGAGGCGTCCGACCAGGACGCCTTGTGGCGGGCCCTGGCACTTGGCGACATCCAGACGGTCACCTCCGACCATGCGCCCTACCGGTTCGACGAGACGGGCAAGCTGTCGGCCGGGCCGAACCCCAATTTCAAGCAGATTGCCAACGGCCTGCCGGGCCTGGAGGTGCGCCTGCCGCTGATGTTCGACGCCATGGTGTCGAAAGGCCGGCCGGAATTCGAGGGCAAGGGGCTCGAGGCCTTCGTCAACCTGACCGCCACGGCGCCGGCCTCGATCTACAACCTGCCGAACAAGGGGGCGATCGCCCCGGGCATGGATGCCGATATCGTCCTCTGGGATCCCGAGAAGTCGGTGACCATGACCGACGAGCTGATGCACGACAAGACCGGCTTCACGCCCTTTGCCGGCCGCACCGTGAAGGGCTGGCCGGAGCATGTGCTGGTGCGCGGCCGCGACGTGGTGGCCGGCGGCGCGCTCACGGCGAAAGCCGGTTCGGGCAAATGGCTGAAGCGGACCGGCGGCTGGGCCGCCGAGCCGAGCGGCAAGCTGACCCCGGACATGGATCCGGCGACCAATTTCGGCGCGAAAATTCTCTGATCCGTCGCCCGATCACGTGGGCCGGAGCGGCGGCCCCCAAGCCACGGGGGCCTCCGTCGGCCGTACCCCCGGGCGATCGGGGGTCTTGAGCAATCAATCCCGGGCCGCCACATTGGCGGCATGACCCAAGCCAGCCAGCCTGCCTCCGCCAATCCCTTCTTCCGTTCCTGGACCACGCCTTTCGGCATCGCCCCCTTCGGCGAGATCGCCATCGCGGATTATCGCCCGGCCTTCGACCGCGCGCTCGCCGAGCACCGCGCCGAGATCGAGGCGATCGCGATCCAGGCGGAGGCGCCGAGTTTCGCCAACACGATCGACGCCCTGGAAAAGGGCGGCCATGCGCTCGACCGGCTCTGCGGCGTGTTCTTCAACATCGCCTCTTCCGATGCCGACGAGGCGATCCAGGCGATCCAGCGCGACATGGCGCCGATCCTGGCGCAACACGGCAATGCCATCAGCCTCGACACCAGGCTGTTTGCCCGGGTCAAGGCGCTCTACGATGCGCGTGACAGCCTCGATCTGAGCGCCGAACAGCGGCGCGTGCTGGAAAAAACCTATAAGAACTTCATCCGCTCCGGTGCCGAGCTCGATGACCCGGCCAAGGAACGCATGCGTGCGGTCACCGAGCGGCTCGCGACGCTCGGCACCCAGTTCGCCCAGAACGTGCTGAAGGACGAGGCGACCTGGACCTTGCAGCTCAGCGAGGCCGATCTTGAAGGCCTGCCGGATTATCTCGTCTCCGCCTTGCACCAGGCCGCCAGCGATCGTGGCCTCGACGGCGCGGTGATGACGCTCGGCCGCTCGATGGTCGAGCCGTTCCTCACCGTTTCGCCGCGTCGCGACCTGCGCGAGACGGTGTTCAAGGCCTGGGTCAGGCGCGGCGAGATGGGTGGGGCGACCGACAATACCGCGATCGTCGCGGAAACCGTGGCGCTGCGCATCGAGCGCGCCAGGCTGCTCGGCTATCCGACCTTCGCCGCCTTCAAGCTCGACGACACCATGGCCAAGACGCCGGCTTCGGTGCGCGCGCTGCTCGACCGGGTCTGGGGTCCCGCCAAGCTGCGCGCCGGCGAGGAGCGCGAGGCGCTCGCCGAGGTCGCGCGCGCCGAGGGCATGAATGAGCGGATCGAACCCTGGGACTGGCGCTTCTACGCCGAGAAGGTGCGCCAGCAGCGCCATGCGCTCGACGAGGCGGCGCTGAAGCCCTATTTCCAGCTCGACCGGATGATCGAGGCGGCCTTCGACGTCGCCACCCGTCTGTTCGGCGTCACCTTCGAGCGCCGGCTCGACGTGCCGGTCTATCATCCGGATGTGCGCGCCTATGAAGTGTCGCGCGGCGGCAAGCCGGTCGGGCTGTTCCTGGGCGATTATTTCGCGCGGCCGACCAAGCGCTCGGGCGCCTGGATGAGCGCTTTCCGCAGCCAGGAGAAACTGTCCGGCGACATCCATCCGATCATCGTCAACGTGATGAATTTCGCCAAGCCGCCGGAGGGCAAGCCGGCGCTGCTGTCCTTCGACGATGCCCGCACCCTGTTTCACGAATTCGGCCATGGCCTGCACGGCCTCTTGTCCGACGTGACTTATCCACTGCTCTCGGGCACCTCGGTGGCCCGCGACTTCGTCGAGTTTCCCTCGCAGCTCTACGAACACTGGCTGGCGCGGCCGGAAGTGCTGTCGCGTTTCGCCGTGCATGCCGAGACCGGCGCCGCCATGCCGCTGGAACTGATCGACCGGCTGATCGCCGCGCGCAATTTCAACCAGGGTTTCGCCACGGTCGAATATACCTCCTCGGCGCTGGTCGACATGGCCTTCCATTCGCTCGAGGACGCGGCGGGCCTCGATCCGATCGCCTTCGAGCGCGAGGAGCTCGCCCGCATCGGCATGCCCGAGGGCATGGTGATGCGCCACCGCACGCCGCATTTCGCCCATGTCTTTGCGGGCGACGGTTATTCAGCCGGCTATTACAGCTACATGTGGTCGGAAGTGCTCGATGCCGACGGCTTTGCCGCCTTCGAGGAAAAGGGCGACGTCTTCGACAAGGCCCTGGCGCGGCGGCTCGGTGATTTCGTCTATTCCGCCGGCAATATCCGCGATCCCCTGGAGGCCTATGTCGCCTTCCGCGGCCGCGAGCCCGACCCGCAGGCCCTGCTGGTCAAGCGTGGGCTCGCCAAGGCGGGATGATCGTGACGGCGGGATGCGGTCTTGGTGGCGCCGCGCCGTTGTCATTTCGGGTTGAGTTCTCCGCAAGAAAGTCATGGATGCCCGGGCCCGAGCCAGACGACGTGTCGATCTCGCAGCGAGCCTGACTGCCGCGTAGGCGCGTTGCGCCGATTGAGCGCTTCTTCCAGGGCCACCCTTCGTCTTGGCCGGGCTTGTCCCGGCCATCCACGACTTCAACCCGACCTGTTGCAGGCAACCGCACATTCAGGAGGCGTGCTGCCGCATGCCACCTGGATTGACCAACGCGACGCCGACCAGGCCTTGGCCGACCGAGCGGCAGTCTCAGTGCCGCATCTCCACCGTGCCGCCGGTCGCAGGTCCGATCGAGGCACTCCACTGGGCGGCCTGGCCGCGGATCCAGCCGACATAATCGCGCACCGGGATATAGATCGGCGTCGAGGTGCATTCGCGGCCGGGATCGGTGGTGCCGCCCTTCAGGATGCCGACAATGGTGAAGGTACCGCCGGCGCGGCGATAGACGGGTCCGCCGGAATCGCCGACGCACATGCCGGAGCGATGGGCGCGATCCTCGCCCGAAAGGCCGGCGAAGCCGCGGCCCTGGACGCTCGGCTGCGCGGTCCTCATCAGGGCTTCGCGCAACACGCCGTCGCGGGCACGCGCCCGCTCGGTCGAGCCGAAGCCGGCAATGATCATTTCTTCGCCGCGGCCGCCGGAGCCCCAGCCGCCGGGCAGCGCCGCGGCGCGGGCATCGGCGCCGATCGGGCGGGCGAGCTGGATCAGCCCGACGTCGTCGGAGGCGAAGCCGTGGCGGGCGTCGAACCCGGGATGGGCCTGGACCCGGGCGACGGCGGCGGTGGCGCGCCGGAATGAACGGTCGAGATAGCGCACCCGATAGCGGCCGCGCGCCGAGACGCAGTGGCCCGCGGTCAGCACCAGATCCGGTCCGATCAGGGCGCCGGTGCAGACGCCTTCGGGCGTCTCGATCAGAACCGTCGACCGTCTGGTGCCGTTGGGATCCCGGGCGGGTTCGCCCCGCATCACCGCTTCCGCCGACGGCATCGCCGCCAGCACGCCGACCACTGCAGCAATCCAACCGATATGACGCGCCACGGGATACCTCGCGCTCTGAGCCGGGCAGAGCCGCCAACCCGGACCTCACAGGAGTTAACAGACCTCCCTTGAGGCGGCCTGTCAATCGGGCAGTCCCATAACTCTGTGACAGTCTGATGAGGTCATCTGGCCGGTAGCGAGCTTCCCCAAGGGTACTTCAGCAGCCGGCCGCGCGTCGAAAGCCCGGCGCCGCTGGCGCGGCCAGCCTTGCCGCGCGGCCATGCCGGCATTCTCCGGACGGCACTTGTATTCCCTTGCCGGAATTGAGAAAATTGCGGCCAATGATCCGTAAGAAGGTCATCGGGGAGACGGCCATGGGGGTAGCAGATGTTGGATGCGGCGACCGCGCTCTATCGGATCGTCATTGCTGACGACCACCCCTTGTTCCGTGGCGCGCTGCGCGAGGCGGTGACCGGGCTCGGCGTCAAGCTGGTCATTACCGAGGCCGGGTCCTTCACCGAGATGTCGGACCTGATCGGCACGGATCCGGATGTCGACCTGGTGCTGCTCGACCTCGCCATGCCCGGCGTGAAGGGTTTTTCCGGCCTGATGTACCTGCGGGCGCAATATCCGGGTGTGCCGGTCGTGATCGTCTCGGCCACCGAGGATGCCGACGTCATCCGCCGCTGCTTCGAATTCGGCGCCTCCGGTTTCATCCCCAAGACATTGGGCACCGAGGCGATGCGTGACGCCGTGCGCATGGTGCTGGACGGCGGCACCTATGTGCCGCCCGATATCGATCTGGCCGGCGGCCGCGATTCCGAAAGCGCCAAGCTGGTGGCCCGCCTCGCCAGCCTGACGCCGCAGCAGGTGCGCGTGCTGATGATGCTGTCGGAGGGGCTGCTCAACAAGCAGATCGCCTATGAGCTGACGGTGTCCGAAGCGACGGTGAAGGCGCATGTCTCGGCGATCCTGACCAAGCTCGGCGTCGACAGCCGGACCCAGGCGGTCATCGCCGCCTCGAAGATCGCCGCCGAAGGCTGGCCGGGCCAGGCCTTGAACGGCTGAGGTCCGAACGGTCAGGGCGCCGGTCGCCCGGCGGCCGGCATCAGCAGAAGGGCGAGGCCCGCCAGCACCAGCCCCATGCCGGCAAGGCGCAGCGGGCCGAAGCTCTCGCCGAAGGCGAGCGAGGAGGCGGCCGCGCCGACAAACGGCACCAGCAGGGCGAAGGGCGCGGCGGTTGCCGCCGAATAGCGCCGGATCAGCCGGCCCCAGACGGCATAGCCGAAGGTCGTCGCGACGATGCCGAGATAGATGGCCGAGAGCCAGCCGAGCGCGGGGGTGTCCAGCACCGAGCGCCAGACCGCGGCGGGGCCGTCGATGGCCGCGGCAAGCGCCAGGCCGGGCAGCGGCGGCACCAGGCTGAGCCAGGCGATCAGGCCGAACATGTCGACGTCGCCGACGCGTTTCAGCAGGATATTGCCCAGCGCGAAGCTGATCGGCGAGATCAGGATCAGGGCGAACGCGCGCAGATCGAAATCCTGGCCGACGGTGCCGGCGATGCAAACGAGGCCGGCCGTCGCGATGACCAGGGCGGCGATCTGGCGGGATGTCGGGACCTGGCCGAGCAGAGCGGCCGCGAAAGCAACCGTGAACAGAGCCTGGCTTTGCACGATGACCGCGGCGAGCCCCGGCGGTACGCCTTGTGAAATGCCGATGAACTGGAACAGGAACTGGCCGACGAACAGGGTCAGTCCGAGGCCGGCCAGCCAGCGCCAGGGCAGGGCCGGCCGGGGCACGAACAGCACCGGCAGCGCCGCGACCAGAAAGCGCAGGGCCATCAGGAGCGGCGGCGACAGGCTGTCGAGCGCGACCTTGGTCAGGACGAAGGCGAGGCCCCAGACGAGCGTGACGACCAGGGCGAGCGCGACGTCGAGCGGTTTCATGCCGCAACACTGCCGCCGCGCGCGCGCCCGGCCAAACGGATTTCGCTGATCGACGGCATCCGCCGCGTTGATGCGATCGCCGGACGACCGCGGCCGCCCGGCGATCGCCATCGCATCAGAAGCGGTAGTTCAGGCCCGCGCGAAAGATCTCGGCGGTCATTTTGCCATCGGCGTGGATCAGGATCGGGCCAAGATCGGTGCGGTAGGTCTGCGTGCCGAGATCGACATGGAGATATTCGATCTTGGCCGTCAGGGACCGGTTGATCGCGGCCTCGACGCCGGCGCCGAGCGTCCAGCCGATATGGGTCTTGCTCGAGCTGTCGATGCTCGTGCCGCCGCCGCCGGCGCCGTCCTGATAGTCGTAGCGGGTACGGTCGGTGATGCTGCCGAGCGCCAAGCCACCGGTTGCATAGACCAGGAAGCGATCGAAGGTGAAGCCGACCCGGCCGCGCAGGGTGGCGAGCCAGGTCAGCGAGTTCGTCCAGGTCTGGACCGCGCTGTCGCCGGGCAGCCAGATATTGCCGTCGAGTTGCCGGCCGTGGCTCCGCATGCCGCTATAGGAGAAGTCGGCTTCGAGGCCGAGCACCAGCCGGTCGAACTGGTGATTGTAGCCGAGCGTCGCGCCGATCAGCCCGCCATTGGCCGCCAGGCTCTCGTTCATGTCGCCGTAATACAGGCCGAGGTTCCGATAGGCCGAGGTCGTCATGCCCTGGTGCGAGGCGCCCTTGCCATAGCCGCCGCTGATGCCGGCATAGATGCCGGTCCAGCGGTAGGCCGACATGACCTCGGCAAAGGCCGCCGGGGCGGCGAGCGGCCGGTCGGCGGCGAGCGCCGGCGCGGTCAATGCGCTGGTGATGGCGATGGCGGACAAGAGCTTCTTCATCGGGATCTCCATTTTTGGGATTGGCTTGGAACAGGTCAGGGGGAACGGGGCGCGGCAGGCATGACGTCGCGGCCCATCGGCAATGGCGGGAGCGTCCTGAGATAGGCGACGAGGGCGTCGAGATCGGCCTCGGTCATGGTGCGGTAATAGGCAAAGCCCATGGGCGGCAGCAGCGGCCCGCCATCGGCGCCGATGCCCTCGCGGATCGCGCGCTTGAGCCCCGCGTCGGTCCAGCCGCCGAGGCCTTCGGTTGCGTGCGGGGTCAGGTTGCGCGCGGTCGAGACGCCCCACGGGCCCGCGAAGGCCGAGCCGCCCGCGAAACCTTGACGCAGGATGTCGCGGCGCCCGTCGACCATCGGCGTGTGGCACTCGATGCAGTGGCCGAGCGCGGTCGCGAGGTAGCGGCCGTAGCCCAGCCGGTCCGACGGCGGGACATCCGGCACGGACCCGACCGGCGGGCCGTAGGACACCGGCAGGGCGATCCGATAATCCGATCGGCCGACCGCATTCCGGACCGGCCTGACGGTCCTGAGATAGGCGACGATGGCCTTGGCGTCCGTGTCGGAGATGGCGCGATAGGGCTCGACCGGCATGGGCGGGCCGATGATCGTGCCGTCCGGCCGACGACCTTCGCGGATCGCCGCGATGATCTGGTCATCGCTCCAGTTGCCGATCCCGGTCTCCCTGTCCGGCGTGATGTTCGGCACGCGCGCGGTAAAGCCCGGTTCGGCCATGACCGCGCCGCCGGCGAGCTCCATGCCGGGCAGCGGCCCCTCCGGTCCCCGTGCCGTGTGGCAATTGCCGCAGGCGGCAATGCCCTCGACGAGGTAGCGGCCGCGCCCGGCGAGGGTTTCCGCTTCCGAACGTCCGGCGGCAAGGGCCAGCGCCGCCGCCGCCATCAGCACGAGATATCGCGAAGCCGTCATGTCGCCTCCGGTTGGTCTGGTCAGGTCTGGTGGGCCAGCACGGCGCCGAGTCCGATCAGCAGCGAGCCGCAGACCCTGGCCGTCAGTGCCCAGGGCATGGTCCGGGCGAACCGGCCGAGCGTCGTCCAGGCGATGGCGACCGCCGCGACGTCGGCTGCGGACAGGGCGATGTTGACGATCACGCCGAGGGTGAGGAGCTGCAGCCAGGCCGGCCAGGGCGCCGCGGGATCGACGAATTGCGGCAGGAAGGTCAGGAAGAACAGGGCCGTCTTCGGATTGAGGGCCTCGACCACGACGCTGTCGCGGAATGTGCCGGCAGCGGCCGCGGCGGGGCTTTCGCTCGGGCCGGGACGGTTCAGGATCATCGCGGCGCCCAGCCAGACCAGATAGGCCGCGCCGGCGAGCTTGACGGCGGCATAAGCGAGCGGCGCGTGATGCAGGATCGCGGCAAGCCCGAATGCGGTCGCGGCGATATGGACGGCGCAGCCGACATGAACCCCGAGCGCCGCCTTGAGCCCGGCCCTGGGGCCGTGCGCCAGGGTCTGGGCGGTCATGTAGAGCATGGCGGGGCCGGGCATCACGGCGAAAGCCAGCGTCGCCAGGGCGAACGGAATCCAATAGTCCGGCGACGGCATTTTCGCTTTGTCTCCCGACGCGAACGCGCCGCCCGGGTCCCGGGCGGAATCGATGGGACACGGCGCCCGGCGATTCGAAGTCGCGGTCGTCGTTCGGGAGCAGGACTAAGCCCAAGGGGGAGCCGGGGCGTATACGCCCGCTGGCGTATTTCCGCGCCGGCCGGGTGCCGGCCATGGTGTCAGGGTTAGCGGAAAGCTGACGCGGCAAGCAGCCTTTGCGGAAGGGGGCCGGGCGAGCGCCTCAACCGGCTGGAAGCCCCAGGCGAACCGCATAGGCCGTCAGTTCCGCGGCGCTGTGCAGGTCGAGTTTGCGCATCAGGTTCTCGCGGTGCTTGCGCGCCGTGAGCGGGCTGATGCCGAGCCGTTCGGCCATGTCGCGCGCGGTTGCGCCATGGGCGACCAGCGCCAGGATCTGCAGCTCGCGGCGGGTGAGCGGGATCGGCGAGATCGTGTCGGCTGTGGGCTCGGCCACGGCGCGGCCGTCCGCCGCAAAGCGCAGCGCGGCGGCGAGATAGGACTTGCCCTGACGGATCGCCTCGACGGCGATGGCGAGTTCGGCCGGGTCGTCCTGCTTGGTGAGATAGCCGTCGACGCCGGCGTCGAGCGCGGCGCGGACCGTGCGCGGTTCGAGATTGGCGGTCAGAACCAGGATCTTCAGGCGCGGGAAGCTGTCGCGCAGCGAACGGATGAATTGCAGCCCGGTCACGCCGGGCATGCCGAGATCGAGCACGACGAGGTCGGCGGGATCTTGCCGGAGCAAGCCGCGAAGGCTTTCGCCGTCGGCGGCCTCGCCGACCACGACCACGTCATCGAGCGTCGACAGCAGCAGCTTCAGTCCTTCGCGCACGATCGCGTGGTCATCGGCGAGAGCGACGGTGAAGGGGCGCTTCATGCTCGGTCCATTGCGGCCTCGACGGCCTGGGACCCCCCAGATATCAAGTCGTGGTCGCCCTGTCGTCCCGGCCCGCGGGGCCGGCTGTCATGCAATTGTCAGGTCTTGAAGCTCCGGCCGTGAACGGCGGCGGCGCGCGCCCGGCCGACCCGCGCCGCGCATGCGGTTCGCGGGCCTGTCCCGGGCCGGCTCAGAGCTGCTGTGCCTGGAACGTATTGCAGGCGCTGATCTGACCGCTTCTCAGGCCGGTCATGAACCAGCGCTGGCGCTGCTCGGACGAGCCGTGGGTGAAGCTGTCGGGCACGGCATAACCCTGGGCGCGCTTCTGCAGCATGTCGTCGCCGATGGCGGCCGCCGTCTGCATGGCCGCGCGCACGTCGTTTTCGTCCATGAAGCGGGCACGCTGCTGGGTGTGGAACGCCCAGACGCCGGCGAAACAATCGGCCTGCAGTTCGACGCGCACCTGCAGCGCATTGCTCTGGGCCTCGTTGCCGGCGCTCTGCTGGGCTTGATGCACCCGGTCGAGCAGGCCCATCAGGTTCTGCACGTGATGGCCGACCTCATGCGCGACGACATAGGCATAGGAGAACTGGCAGGCCTGCGCCTCGCCGGTGCAGCCGCGGAAGCGCGTCGTCAGCTCCTGGAAGAAGGCCGTGTCGAGATAGACCTTGCGGTCGTTGGGGCAATAGAACGGACCCATGGCCGACTGCGCCGCGCCGCAGCCCGAGCGGGTCGCCCGGGTGAACATCACCAGCCCCGGCGCCTCGTAGCGGCGGCCGGCCTCCTGGAAGATCTTGGTCCAGGCATCTTCGGTCGAGCCGAGGACCGCGGCGACGAAATCGCCCATCTGGTCGCCGGGGCGGCCCTGCTGGCCCGGTTGCTGTTGCTGCTGCACCTGACGCTGGCCGCCGCCGGTCACCGCATCATAGCCGCCGATCAGGATCGCGGGATTGATGCCGGTCATATAGGAGATCAGGCCGATGACGATCATGCCGCCGATGCCGAGGCCGGCGGGGCCGCCTGGAATGCCGCCGCCGCCACCGCCGCCGCCGCGCCTGTCTTCGACATTCTCCGAGCGCCGGAAATCATCGTAACGCATGGTACTTCCCCTTGGGTCGACTGGATCATGACGCTGGAGGCCGGCGCGCGCAACTCCCAGGATGAAACAAGGATTTACTGCGCCTTAAGTTTTACAAATAATTCAGGTTTACCTTTTGGTGACAGAATAAAAACCAAATTCCTTGGTCGACTTAAGTATCCTTTTACCCTGTCGGGCCAATCTCCCCTCGTGTGCAGCGTCACATTTGTTCAGCGTACCGAGTGTCGCCTTCATGCGTTTGAGTTTGAACGGAACCGCCCGATCAGGTGACCGCGTACGGGCGGTCCGTTCACCTTCCCTTGTGCCGAGCGACAGCTCCGGCCTCGGCCTCGGCAGCCGGATCATGCTCGGCGATTGCGTCGAGGCCCTGAATGCCCTGCCGGCGGCCTCCGTCGATCTGATCTTCGCCGATCCTCCCTATAACCTGCAGCTGCAGGGAGCGTTGCATCGCCCGGACGATAGTCTCGTCGATGCCGTCGACGACGACTGGGACCAGTTCGAGAGCTTCGCCGCCTATGACGCCTTCACCCGCTCCTGGCTGAAGGCCGCCAAACGTGTGCTGAAGCCGGACGGCGCCCTGTGGGTCATCGGCTCCTATCACAATATCTTCCGTGTCGGCACGGCGCTGCAGGACCTCGGATTCTGGGTTCTCAACGACGTGATCTGGCGCAAGGCGAACCCGATGCCGAATTTCCGCGGCCGCCGGTTCACCAATGCCCATGAGACCCTGATCTGGGCCTCGCGCGACGCCAAGGCGCGCTACACCTTCAATTATGAGGCCCTGAAGGCCGGCAACGAGGATGTCCAGGTCCGTTCCGACTGGTTCATCCCGCTGTGCACCGGCGACGAGCGCCTGAAGGACGGCGCCGGCCGCAAGCTGCATCCGACCCAGAAGCCCGAGGCGCTGATCGCCCGGGTGCTGCTGTCATCGTCGAAATCAGGCGATGTCGTCCTCGACCCATTCTTCGGCTCCGGTACGACCGGTGCCGTCGCAAAGCGCCTCGGCCGGCGGTTCATCGGGATCGAACGCGATCCCGCCTATGCCGCAGCGGCCGAGGCGCGCATTGCCTCGATCGAACCCTTGCCAGAGGCATCGCTGGCGAGCTTCACCACGGCGCGCGAAGCGCCGCGGGTCGCCTTTTCGTCGCTGGTCGAGCGTGGCCTGGTGATACCAGGCACCGTGCTGACCGACGACAAGCGCCGCTATGTCGCCACCGTCCGTCCCGACGGGTCGCTGATGAGCGGCCCGCAGGTCGGCTCGATCCACAAGATCGGCGCCCTGGTGCAGGGCGCCCAGGCGTGCAACGGCTGGACCTTCTGGCACGTCAACGACAATGGCCGGCTCTCGCCGATCGACGCGCTGCGTGCCCGCATCCGCGAGGAGATGGGGGTCCGCTGACCCCCTTCGGTCATCGGCCGCGGTTGCGCGCATCCAGCGACCACAGGCCGGGGCCGGTGGCGAACAGCTGCAGGAAGCCGCCGGCGATCGCCAGGTTCTTCATGAACTGGCCCATCTGCGCGGCATTGCCCGGTTGCAGGTGGAAAAACAGCGCCGCCAACAAGGTGAAGCCGGCCAGCAGCAGGGCCGCGAGCCGGGCCTGGTAGCCGACCAGGATCATGATGCCGCCGATCAATTCGACGATGATGACCAGCGGCAGGAGGATGCCGGGCACGCCCGCGGACGCCATATAGGCGGTCGCCCCGGCATAGCCGGTGATCTTGCCGAAGCCGGCCTGGATGAAGATCGCCGCGAGCAGAATGCGGGCGGCGAGCTTGGCGGCGTTGTTGAGCGCCGGATTGTCGAAGAGATTGTCGAACATGCTGATCCCCATGGCCTGTGAGCGGTTTCGCGCACCCCGTCTGTAAAACTCTGTCATGAACCGGGTGAGTCGACGCAGCCGCGCGGAGAGCCGGGGCCTGCGGCAGAATGTCGCCGCGGAGCCGGCGAGCCGGACCCCGCGGCGGCGGGCCTATTGCAGCACCATGGCGCTGAACGGCCAGACATAGGCCTGCAGCATGACCAGGCCGCCGACCAGGCAGGCCAGCACGATCGAGTGCCAGAACACGTAGCGCAGGATCGAGCCCTCATGCCCGACCCAGTTGGTCACGGTGGAGGCGACGACGATCGACTGGGCGTCGATCATCTTGCCCATGACGCCGCCGGACGAGTTCGCCGCGCTCATCAGGATCGGTGAGATGCCCAACTGCTCCGACGTGATCTTCTGCAGATTGCCGAACAGCACGTTGGAGGCCGTGTCCGAGCCGGTCAGCGCCACGCCCAGCCAGCCGAGCAGCGTGCCGAAGAACGGATAGAGGATGCCGGTGGCGGCGAAGGCGAGGCCGAGCGTCGCGTCGAGGCCCGACAGCCGGGTCAGGGTGCCGATGGCCAGCATCGCCGAGATGGTGATCAGCGAATAGGCGCAGAGCCGGATGGTCCGGCCATATTCCAGGATCATCCGGGCCGGTGAGAAGCCCATGATGAAACCGGAGATGATCGCGGCGATGAGCATGCCGGAGCCGGTGAACGACAGGTAGGTGAAGGCGAAGACCGCGCCCTCCGGGGTCGGCCGGGCCGCCACCGGCGCCACCTTGTTGATCATGTTGTGCAGTTCGGGAACCGGATAGTTCCAGGTGAAGATCGGGTTGACCGCGTTCTTGAACCAGCCTGTGCCCCAGATCAGCATGACGATGCAGACGATGATCCACGGCATCAGCGCGCTCCACAGCTGCTGCTGGGTGAGCGGCGTCTTGTCGAGCGCCGGCGCGGCGGCCATGGTGCCGGCGGAATCGTCGCGGCTGCGCAGCGCCGGCGACAGCCACAATTGCCGGGGCTGCCAGACCCGCAGGAAGCCGATCAGGCAGGCCATCGAGATCAGCGAGGCGCCGATGTCGACGATCCAGGGGTTGATGTAGTTCGAGATCAGGAATTGCGGCACGGCGAACGACACGCCGGTGACCAGGATGGCCGGCCAGATTTCCTTCATGCCACGCCAGCCGGCGAAGGCCCAGATCAGCCAGAACGGCACGATCAGCGAAAAGAACGGCAATTGCCGGCCGACCATGGCGCCCAGGATATAGGGATCGAAGCCGGTGACCTGGGCGAGGCCGGCGATCGGCGTGCCGAGCGCGCCATAGGCGACCGGCGCGGTATTGGCGATCAGCGACAGGCCGGACGCCGCCAGCGGCGAGAAGCCGAGGCCGATCAGGATGGCGCCGGTCACCGCGACCGGCGTGCCGAAGCCCGAGGCGCCCTCGAAGAAGGCGCCGAACGAGAAGGCGATGAGCAGCAATTGCAGGCGGCGATCCGGCGTGACGTTGCCGATCGCCCGTTGCAGCAGCTCGAACCGGCCGGTCTTCACCGTCACCTGGTAGAGGAAGATGACGTTGAGCACGATCCAGCCGATCGGGAAGAAGCCGGTGACGACCCCCAGGATCGAGGCCCGGATCGACATGTTGGCCGGCATGGTGAACAGGAAGATCGCCACCAGATTGGCGAGCACCAACGCGATGATCGCCGCGATATGGGCCTTGACCTTGCCGCTGGCGATCAGCACCAGCAGCGTCACCACGGGGATGGCCGCGACGATCGTCGACAGCACCACGTTGTCGAAGGGATTGTAGACTTGGTTCCACATGGCGTGAGACCTCCCCGCCGCGTTTGCTCCGCCACGGTTCGGTTCTTGTCGGTGTCGGAGTGCTCCCGTGGCGGCGGCTGCTCCGCAGCTGAGCCCTGGCGCAGTGTCGAGATCGGGTCCGACCCGGCTCGACGCCGATGCTGGATTCGCTTGTTACACCGTAGGTTGGACAAATTGTCGCAGCTAGCCGCGGCAGCCTGTCGCGGCGGCCCGGCGCACCTAAAAGGTGGCCCTGTTCATCACATCGTCGTGATCGGATAGGCTGTGCCTGAAACCGATCGGCGCGTTGGGCACGGACGCGCCACAGACTGAGGAGACTGTGATGAAAGTCTTGGGCGCCATGCTGATACTGACCGCCCTGGTCGCGGCGCCGGCGGCGTCGCCGGCCGAGGCCCAGCCCGCCATGCCGGGTTTCGCCCAAGGCGAGGCGGCCTGCCGCCGGGCCTTGCCGGTCGCGCGCCGCTTCGTCGGCCGGCCGGAGCGGCTGGTGCGCGCCCGCTTTCGCCCGCCGGCCGGCGTCATCGTGCGGTATTGCCAGATGTGCACGCGCGACTACCGGCCGAACCGCCTGACCTTCGGGCTCGACGGCCGCGCCATCGTGCGCAGCGCCGGCTGCGGCTGATCTGCGCGCCGCGCGCCGGCGACACCGGCGCGCGGTCTCGTCCGGTCGTCAGACGCGCCGGGCGTTCCAGAACACGATCTGGCCCTTCAGAATGCCGGCGATATTACGCCGGTAGGCCGATTTCGAGAAATACTGGCCGGTCGGCAGGAACGGCACCTGTTCGAGCGCCACCTTCTGGATATCGGCGGCGACGCGCTTCTGGGTCTCGGTATCCGGCGCGTCCAGCCAGGCGTCCTGCAGCCGCTGCAGGTCGGGCAGGTCGGGCCAGCCGAACCAGGCTTTCGCGCCATTGGCCCTGAGCGGCTGCATCACGGCCGGGTTGACCACGTCGAGGCCGATCCAGGTGGTGTGGAACATGTTCCAGCCGCCCTGGGCCGGCGGCTCCTTCTTGCCGCGGCGCTGCACCACCGTGCCCCAGTCGGACACGGCGAAATCGACATTCATGCCGAGCTGGCGCAGCAGATCGTTGCCGACCTCGCCGATGGCCGCGAGCGACGACTGGTCGCTCGCCGACATCAGCACGACGCGCTCGCCCTGATAGCCGGCCTGTTTCAATTTCTCGCGCAGCGCCGGCATGTCGCGCTTGCGCGTGATCACGTCGAGGCCGGCATCGCTGGCCATTGGCGTCCCCGGCGGGAAGATGCCGACGCCTTCGCGCCACATGGTCTGGTCCGTGCCGGCGACCGAGGTCATGAAATCGGCCTGCGACATGGCCTCCAGCACGACCCGGCGCACCGCCGGCTTGTCGAAGGGCGGGTGCAGGCAGTTGAAGATGCCGGTGCCCATGATGCCGAGCGGATTGAGCTGCTCGGTCACCACGTTGCGGTTGCGCTCCAAGGGCGCCAGCAGATCGTTCGGCGGGTTCTCCCACCAATCCGCTTCGCCGCTCTGCAACGCGGCCGAGGCGGTGGCCGGATCCGGCATGACCAGCCACTCGACCCGGTCGAAATGGGCGACCTTCGGCCCGGACAGCCAGTCGGGCGTGCCGCCCTCGCGTGGGCGATAGCCGTCGAAACGCTCATAGACCGCACGGGCGCCGACCAGGCGTTCGCCGGGCACCCATTTGAACGGCCCGGAGCCGATGGCCTCGGTGATCGGCTTGAACGGGTCGGTATTGGCGAAACGCTCGGGCAGGATGACCAGGGCCGGCGGCCCGACCTTGGCGAGTGCGTCGAGCAGCGCCCCGAACGGCTTGGTGAGGCGGATGACGAAGCTCTTGTCGTCGGGCGCCGACATTTCGGTCACCCTGAGCATCAGCGCCTGGCCAAGCGCGTCGCGCGCCGCCCAGCGCTTGATCGAGGCGACGCAGTCGCGGCCGCGTACCGGCTCGCCGTCGTGGAAACGCAGGCCGTCGCGCAGCTTGAAGGTCCAGCGCTTGCCGTCGTCGTCCACCGTATGGCCTTCGACCATTTGCGGCTGGGGCTTCAGCTGGCTGTCGAGGCCGTAGAGCTGATCATAGACCAGCAAGGCATGGTGGCGGGTGACATAGGCCGTGGTGCCGATCGGATCGAGCATGGTCAGGTCGGCCTGCGGCACATATTTCAGCACGCTGGCGCGGGCGGTGGTCTGGGCGAGCGTCGATCGCGGCAGGGCGGCCGCGGCGAGGGCGCCGGTCAGGAAGCTACGGCGTCGCATGTCGATCTCCATTTCAATGCGTCTTCGGACGACGGTCCGGCGGCCCCGGGGGGAGGGCGCCGATTGGCCGGCAACCTCCCATGACGCAAAGCCGCTGCCAATGGCTGAACAGCCTTGCGCGATCACCGGGCCCGCCGCTCAAACGAAAAGGGGCGCCGCGAGGCGCCCCTTCCGTATGCGTGACGACAGGTGGCTGGATCAGAAATCCATGCCGCCCATGCCGCCGCCGCCCGGCATGGCCGGAGCAGCGCTTTCCTTCTTCGGCGCTTCGGCAATCATCGCGCCCGTGGTGATGAGCAGCGAGGAAACCGAGGCGGCGTTCTGAAGGGCGGTACGGACCACCTTCACCGGATCGACGATGCCGGCATCGAACATGTCGACATATTCTTCCGTCTGGGCGTTGAAGCCGTAGGTCGCCGACTTGTTCTCCATGATCTTGTTGACCACGATCGAACCTTCGACGCCGGCGTTCTCGACGATCTGACGGATCGGCGCTTCGATGGCCTTCAGCACGATGTTGATGCCGGCCTGGACGTCGGCATTCTCGGACTTCAGCTTCTGGACATTGGCCTTGGCGCGGAGCAGAGCGACGCCGCCGCCGGGGACGATGCCTTCCAGCACGGCCGCGCGGGTGGCGTTGAGCGCGTCGTCAACGCGGTCCTTCTTTTCCTTGACCTCGACTTCGGTGGCGCCGCCGACCTTGATCACCGCAACACCGCCGGCGAGCTTGGCCAGGCGCTCCTGCAGCTTCTCGCGGTCGTAGTCCGAGGTGGTTTCCTCGATCTGCGCCTTGATCTGGCCGATGCGGGCCTCGATGTCCTTCTTCTTGCCGGCGCCGTCGACGACCGTCGTCTTTTCCTTCTCGATCAGCACCTTCTTGGCGCGGCCGAGCATCTGGAGCGTGACGTTCTCGAGCTTGATGCCCAGGTCTTCGGAGATGACCTGGCCGCCGGTGAGGATCGCGATGTCCTCGAGCATCGCCTTGCGGCGATCGCCGAAGCCCGGAGCCTTCACGGCTGCGACCTTCAGGCCGCCGCGCAGCTTGTTGACCACGAGGGTGGCCAGGGCCTCGCCCTCGACGTCTTCGGCGACGATGATCAGCGGCTTGCCGGTCTGGACGACCGACTCGAGCACCGGCAGCATGGCCTGCAGGCCGGTCAGCTTCTTCTCGTGGATGAGGATATAGGCATCCTCGAGGTCCGCGATCATCTTGTCGGCATTGGTGATGAAGTAGGGCGACAGGTAGCCGCGGTCGAACTGCATGCCTTCGACGATGTCGACTTCGGTGTCGAGGCTCTTGGCCTCTTCGACCGTGATGACGCCCTCGTTGCCGACCTTCTGCATGGCGTTGGCGATCATGTCGCCGATCAGCTTGTCGCCGTTCGCCGAGATGGTGCCGACCTGGGCGACTTCAGCCGAGGACTTGACCTTCTTGGCCGACTTCTCGAGCGTCTTGACGACTTCGAGAACGGCCTGGTCGACGCCGCGCTTCAGATCCATCGGGTTCATGCCGGCGGCGACGAACTTGGCGCCTTCACGGACGATGGCCTGGGCGAGAACGGTGGCGGTGGTGGTGCCGTCGCCGCCGAGGTCGTTGGTCTTCGAGGCCACTTCGCGCACCATCTGGGCGCCCATGTTCTCGAACTTGTCGGCGAGCTCGATCTCCTTGGCGACGGTGACGCCGTCCTTGGTGATGCGCGGGGCGCCGAACGACTTCTCGATCACGACGTTGCGGCCCTTCGGGCCCAGCGTGACCTTCACGGCTTCGGCGAGGATGTCGACGCCGCGCAGCATTTTCTCGCGCGCGTCCTGGGCGAATTTCACGTCCTTGGCAGCCATCTGGCTTACTCCTGTCGGCAAAAACTAAAGGGGGATAGCGGGTGGAGCGAAATTACTTCGCGATCACACCCATGATGTCGCTCTCCTTCATGATCAGGAGGTCGACACCGTCGATCTTCACTTCCGTGCCCGACCACTTGCCGAAGAGCACTTTGTCGCCCTTCTTCACGTCGAGCGGAACCAGCTTGCCAGCCTCGTCACGGGCGCCGGCGCCGACGGCGATGACTTCGCCTTCCTGCGGCTTTTCCTTGGCGGTGTCCGGGATGATGATGCCACCCTTGGTCTTTTCCTCGGACTCCAGGCGACGGACGACCACGCGATCGTGCAGCGGACGGAACTTCATGGGTTGATGGTCCCTGAAATGAGCGGCGCGACGGCCGCGAAATGTCGTGGCGGCCGAGACCGGCCGAGCTGTTGGCACTCACATCAGGTGACTGCTAACAGCTGGTCGGGGAGATAGGCGCATGCCCGGGAAGAGTCAAGAACGGGCCGAAATACGGTTAATGCCGGAAGCCTGCGGGACAGTCGAAATAGTCTCCGCCGGCCTCCGATGCCGCCGCGTCCCGGGGTGTCTCTGCCCGGGCCGGACAACAACAGAAGCTTGACGTGGGTCTTGTCCCGCCGGATCGTGACAACATGAAGACGGCCCCTGATCACGCCACCCTGACGCGGATCGCGCGTTCCTGCATCTGTTTCCAGACCCGGATGACCGCCCACGCGGTGACCCGCGCCTATAACCGGGTGCTCGCGCCCCTCGGCCTGGAGGTCACCCAGTTCAACATCCTGGCGGCGCTGGCCGCGGGGCAGACGGCGTCGGTGACCCAGCTGTCCGACGCACTGGCGCTCGACCGCACCACCATGACACGCAACCTGAAGCGGCTCGAGAGCTCCGGCCTGGTCAGCGTCTCCAACGGCCCCGGCCGGGCGGTCAAGCCGGAACTGACCGAGACGGGCATCGGTCTCCTGTCGACCGCCATCCCACTCTGGGAGGCCGAACATGCGCGCATGGAAGGCGCGGTCGGCGTGGCGCTGTGGCACGACACTCGCGAGGGCTTGCGCGCCATCCGCAAGACGCTGAAGGCGCGCGAGGCTTAGTGGGCCTTGCCCAAAGCCACAGCGCTTGACCGGTGCTCCCACTCTCCGTAACGTGCTATTACACGATAGGTGACAGATGACGATTCACTACGGTGTTGTTCCGCCCGCCCAGGCCACCGCCCAGGATGGCATCGACTTCCTCCGGGACATGCTGGCCGGGCGCCATCCGGCGCCGCCGATCGCCAGGACCATGGGTTTCATCCTGACCGAAGTCGAACCGGGCAGGGCGGTGTTCGAAGGCACGCCGACGGCGGATTTCTACAATCCGCTCGGCACCATTCACGGCGGCTGGCACGCCACGATCCTGGATTCGGCGCTCGGCTGCTCGGTCCATACGCTGATCAAGGCGGGGCAGGGCTACACCACCGTCGAGATGAAGGTGAACTATGTCCGCGCCCTGCAACCCGACGCCGGGCTGCTGCGCTGCGAGGGCAAGGTCATTCACGCCGGCAGCCGGATCGCCACGTCGGAAGCCCGCCTCATCGACGCCAAGGGCCGGCTGATCGCCCATGGCACCGAGACCTGCATGATCTTCGAGGCGCGCCCGCCGGCGGCCTGAGGCCGGCCGGCCCGGTCAGCGCCGGGTCACCGCCAGGCAGGCCGCGACGATCAGCGCGGCGCCGGCCCAGGTCGTCCAGCTCGGCACCTCGCCGAAGGCGAAATAGCCGAGCGCCGAACTCCAGACCAGCGCGGTATATTCGAGTACGCCGAGCGGCCCGGCATTGGCGCGGGCGAAGGCCCAGGCCATGCAGAGGTGGCCGACCAGGCCGAGCAGCCCGATGCCGATGAACAGAAGCCAGGAAGACGGCTCGGGCGTTTGCCAGACCATGAAGGCGAAGGGCGCGATCATGAGCATCGGGAACAGGTTCTGGAACAGCACGATCAGGCCGAGCGCGTCGGTCTGGGCGCGCTTCCTGAGCAGCACCAGGTTGGCCGCGTAGAACAAGGCGCTGAGGATCGCCGCCGCGATGCCGAGCATGCGGGTGAGGTCGAACTCGCCGCCGCCGACCTTGCCGGCGACGATCACGGTCATGCCGATGAAGCCGACGGCAATGGCGATCAGCACGGCCGGCGGGATCGGCTCCTTGAGGATCAGGGCGGCCAGAACCGCCAGGAACAGCGGCGACAGAAAGGCGAGCGTGATCGCTTCGGCGAGTTCCAGGTGGGCGAGCGCGTAGAAGAACAGCGATGCGGTCACCACCACCAGGGCGCCGCGCAAAAGATGGGCCCGAACCATGGCGGCGCTCGGCGGCGCCGGCCTGAGCACGGCGAGCGCCAGCAGCGCCCAGGGCATGCCGCAGGCGAAACGCATGAACACGATCTGCGCGGTCGGATAGGAGGCCGCGCCCTTGATCAGGCCGTCCATCAGCGACAGCAGGAAAATGCCGAAGGCGGCGACCAGGAACGGCATGCGCAGGGCATGGCGGGGCCGGGCCTTGCTGGTCCTGCTCTTGTCGGAGATTTCCGTCGTCATGCCGGCCACAATGCCCTGACCGCGTCCCACAGCAGCTTGGCACCGGCGATTCCGACCAGCCCATAGCAGAGGCCGTAGAGTTTTTCGCGCGACAAACTGTCATGCAGGCGCCGGCCGATCAGCACGCCGACCGGGACGATCGGCGCGAGCGCGAGGGCCTTGGCGAAGACCGCTGGCTGGTCGAGCCCGGAATAGACATAGCCCGGCAGCTTGATCAGATTGCCGAGCGTGAACACCACGATCGTCGTCGCGGCATAGGCCGACTTGGTCAGGTCCCGGCGCAACAGATACATGGCGAGCGGCGGGCCGCCGGCATGGGCCACATAGGTGGTGAAGCCGGCGCCCGCGCTGGCGGCCAGCGCCAGTCCCGGCGATACCGGCATGCCGGGTTCGGTCGAGGCGGCCTTCAGGAAATAGCGGCCGGTGAAGGCGAGCGTGATCAGCGCGATGATCAGCGCCACGATGCGCCGGTCGACGAATTCGAACACCAGGAAGCCGACAAAGGTGCCGGCCACCAGGCCCGGCAGCAGCCAGACGAGGTCGGGTTTCGACCAGGCGCTGCGCGGAAAGCTGCCGAGCGCGAAAATATCCATGAAGGCGACGAGCAGCGCAGTGACGATCGACGCCTGGATCGGATCCATGACGAGCGCCAGCAAGGGGATGCCGAGGATCGCCAGGCCGCCGCCGAAAGCGCCCTTGCCGAGCCCCATCAGGAAGGTCGCCGTGATGCCCACGGCATAGAACATCGGATCGGTGGGCAGGGCCGCGAGCGTCATCAGCGATTGCTATCCGGGCTATGCGCGGCGCGATAGATCAGCGGGAGCGATGCAACCATGCGGCATCCATCGTTGTGATCACCCAGGGCCTGCGGCGCGCCGCGACATTCGGTCGGCAAGAAAAAAGCCGCCGTGGCGGACCACGACGGCTTGAGGTTGTCCCGAGCGGCGGGCGAGGGGACGACCGGCCCTCGGGACAGGCTGTGCGGAGCGCGGGGAAGGGCTCTCCGCGCAAGAGCAGGCTCAAGCCAGACGGCGTCGGCAGGCTTGAAGAAAATCGGCATCAGGCCGATCGGCTGTGGCGGACCGGCGCGCTCCGTCCCGTGGGACGGAGCAGGCGGATCAATTGTAGGCCGCGGCGCGCGGCAGATGGGCGGCGACGTCGGGAACGATCGACGGGCCGGTGACGCTTGCCTGCGGCCGGCGGCCATGGCCGCGTTCGGCGGCACGCGTCGCCACGATCACAGTCGGATCGCCGAAATATCCGGCAGCCGTGGCGTCTCGAAGATCGCCCCGCGACAAGCCGAGATCGGCCAGCGTTTTGTCGTCCATCTCGCACAGGGCTGCATAGTCCTGTCGCGCCTGACGCCAGGAATTGACAGCCTGGACCTGACGACGCGCAACGGCGACCACCGAGAAGAAGGCGGAGGCGAGGGTAGCGGTGATCATGGCCATGAGGTGTCTCCTTTCAGACATCATGCGGACAAGCAGTACCTGACGCCCGTGCCGGGTGGCACGCGCGGCCGGGAATCACCCGTGCGGTTGGTCGCTTTCCGATGGGCAGACGATCTCATATTCAGATTGATCATTGAAGCGAATGTTTTTAATGTGTCTCATCAGAGACGCTGATGCGAACCTTGTGGGCACTCCGATGGCCGTTCTTCTCGACATCGATCAATTGCGAACTTTCATGGCGATCGCCGATACCGGCAGCTTCACGCGCGCAGCCGACGTGGTGTTCAAGACCCAGTCGGCCGTGTCGATGCAGATGAAGCGGCTGGAGGAGCGGGTCGGCAAGCCGTTGTTCGAGCGCGACGGCCGCGCGTCGCGGCTGACCGAGGACGGCGAGCGGCTGCTCGACTACGCCAGGCGCATCGTCAAATTGAACATGGAGGCCGTCTCGGCCTTTTCCGGCGCCGAATTGACCGGCCGCGTCCGACTCGGCGTGCCCGACGATTACGCCGATCGCTATTTGCCGGAAATCCTGGCGCGCTTCTCGCGCTCGAACCCGCGCGCCGAGGTGACGGTGGTGTGCGAACCCTCGTCCATGCTGGCCGAACGCATTCAGGCCAATGATCTCGACATCGCCATCATCACCCACCGGCCGGAAAAGGGGCCCGCGCTGGTGTTCCGGCGCGAGCAGCTTCTGTGGGTGGCGTCGGCGCGTTCGTCGGTCCACTGCGACGATCCGATCCCGCTGGCCGTCGGGCGGCCGACCTGCGACTGGCGTCGCGCCGCGACCGAACGGCTGGAAAGCGCCGGGCGCGCCTATCGCATCCTCTATGCCAGCTGGAACTCGACGGCGGTCGGCGCCGCCGTCATGGCCGGGCTCGCCGTATCGGTCTTGCCGGAATCGGCGCTGAGGCCCGGCATGCGCGTCCTGCAGGCGGCGGACGGCTTCCCGGCCCTGCCCAGCGTGCGCATCGCGCTGCTGCGCAACCCGCACGAAATGTCGGCGCTGGCCGATGCGCTGGCCGACCACGTGGTCTCGGGCCTCGACAACCTGAGTGAACACGCGCAGGCCGCCGAATAGTCCGATGAGGCGCCATTTCGGCTCATGCCATTGCGGCGCGGTGACCTTCCGGCTCGACGCCGACATCGTCGAGCTGACGACCTGCGACTGCTCGCTGTGCGTCAAGCGCAACGCGCTCATGACCAAGGTCCATGAGAGCGAACTGACCATCCTGACCGGCGCGGACCTGCTGACGCTCTACGAATGGAATACGCGCCGCGCCAGGCATTATTTCTGCGCCCGATGCGGCATCTACACCTTTCATCGCAAGCGTGCGGCGCCCGACCACTACGGCGTCAACATCTTTTGCCTGGATGATTTCGACGCGTCCGGCCTGCCGGTACGCGCCACCGAGGGGATCGGCATGTCCGTGGTCGATCCCGCCGCCCGCGACCAATGGCCGGGGCCGCGCGAGCCCTTGGCCTGACCGCCGGCCGACGGTTTCGACGCCCGGCGCTGCGATCCGCCAAGCCCGGTCAATAGGCGAGTTCGTCGAAAACCGGGTCGATCTGGCCCTGCCAGGGACCGAGATATTTCTCGATCAGTGCCTCGGCGGCGGTGCGCCCGTCGTCGACGATCATCTGGATCGGCTCGAGATAACGGGTCTCGTCGCAGCCGTTGATGTCGAGCCGGTCGCGGCGGCGCAGGCCGGCGCGCGCCAGCGTCAGCATCTGCCTGGCCAGTTCCTGCACGGTGATGCCGCGGATTTCGGCCTTGAAGCCGAGCTTCGGCACATCTTCGCGCAGCTTCTGGCGCTCTTCCGCCGTCCAGTGCTTGACGATGTCCCAGGCCGCGTCTAGCGCGCCATCGTCATAGAGCAGGCCGACGAACAGCGCCGGCATGGCCACGATGCGCGACAGGGGACCGGAATCGGCGCCGCGCATTTCCAGGTAACGTTTGAGCCGGACCTCGGGGAAGATCGTCCCGAGGTGATTGACCCAGTCCGACAGCACCGCGCGCTCGCCGGGCAGCGAATTCAGCCGGCCGGCCATCAGGTCGCGGAACGAGGCGCCGGCGACGTCGTGATAGGTGTCGCCGCGCTTGACGAAATACATGGGAACGTCGAGCGCATAGTCGACATAGCGCTCGAAGCTCATGCCGTCCTCGAAGGCGAAAGGCAGCATTCCCGCCCGGTTGTTGTCGGTATCGAGCCAGACCGCCGAGCGGAACGACAGATAGCCGTTGAGCTTGCCTTCGGTGAACGGCGAATTGGCGAAGATGGCGGTGGCGACCGGCTGCCAGGCAAGCGATACCCTGAGCTTCTTGACCATGTCGGCTTCCGAGCCGAAGTCGAGATTGGCCTGCACCGTCGAGGTCCGGTACATCATGTCGAGGCCGAGGCTGCCGACCTGCGGCATGTAGCGCGTCATGATCTGATAGCGCGATTTCGGCATGACCGGCGTCTCGGCGCGCGACCATTTCGGGCTCATGCCGAGCCCCAGGAAGCCGATGCCGAGCGGATCGGCGATCTCGCGCACCTGGGCGAAATGGGCATGCGCCTCCATCCAGGTCTGGTGCAGCGTCTCGAGCGGCGCACCCGACAGCTCGAACTGGCCGCCCGGCTCGAGCGAGATCGCGCCGCCGCCGGTGACGTCGGCGAGCCCGATGATGTTGTCGTCGTCGAGGATCGGCTCCCAGCCGAGCAATCCCTCCATGCCCTGGAGGATCTTGGCGATGCCGCGCGGGCCGCCATAGGGCACCGGCTGATGATCGGCCCGGTAGAAGCCGAATTTCTCGTGTTCGGTCCCGACCCGGAAGCGATCCCTGGGTTTCACGCCCTTCTCGATCCATGCGACCAGTTCGTCGCGAGATTCGATCGGCGTGAGGTCGACGGTATCACGAGCCATCGGCATGTCCTGAGCGGGAGGCGATTACGGGCCGGGCAACAAACCACGGCACCGCGGAGGCGGGATAGTCCGGGGAGATAACGATGACGCGACCATTTCGAAAGGGGTGTCGGTCATAGTGCTGCCATCCGGCAAACACAATGCAGCCCCGCGAAGCGGCTGGATGGCCGGCCCTGCCTTGCCCGGCCGCCGTCATCTCGTCGGACGGCCGGCCATGGTATCGTCACCCCAGCGATTCGACCGGAGGCCAGTCTCGCCAATGCATTCGACCGCTCTGATCCGCAATGCGCTGACGGCAGGCCTTGCCGCGAGCCTCGCCGTCTTGGCGTCCGCCGCCGACGCCCAGGCCCCGGCCCCGGCGGCCACTCCGGCCCCGGTTCAGCAGGCGGTACCGCCGGTCCAGCAGGCCCCCGACACCGTGCTGCCGGCGCCCATCGGCCCGGCCGCCGTCGATATTTCCGCGGCCATCAAGCGCGCCCAGGAGGCCGCCAGCGCCGGCCGCTCGACGGAAGCGCTGGACGCCCTCGACGAGGCGGCGGTGACGATCTGGGAGCGCATGCCGCTGACGGTGCGCCGCGCGACCTTCGTCGCCGAGGAGCCGCAGGGCTACGGCGTGTTCAATCCGCGCGATTCCTCGAGCTTCGAGGCCGGCCAGCCGCTGCTGGTCTATGTCGAGCTCAATGGCCAGGGCTGGCGCCGGTCCGGCGACCTGTTCCGCACCGACCTGGTGCTCGATTTCGAGTTGCGCACCAAGGACGGCCAGGCGCTGGTCGCCCAGCAGGCCTTCAACACCATCGCCACCGCCAGCCGGCGGCGCAATCGCGAGTTCTTCGTCTACGTCACCTATTCGTTCTCGGGCGTCGAACCCGGCGATTATGTGGTGCGCACCACGGTGCGCGACCGGGCCGGCAGCAAGCAGACCTCGTTCGACCTGTCGTTCACGGTCAAGCCCTAGCGTTCGCACACATCTTTCAGATGAGCCCGAATGCGCCGCTCTTCGAAATTTCGCGCCGGAACCACCACTGTTCACCTCTCCCCGGCGGGGAGAGGTCGGCGCGTAGCGCCGGGAGAGGGAGAGTTGTAGCTTCAGGACAACGCTTTACGCGCTTCGCATGGTGACATCCGTCTCGTGCCTCGCCCCCTCTCTTGACCGCTCGCTACGCTCGCGGTCGACCTCTCCCCGCCGGGTAGAGGTAAAGAGTGGTGGTTCCGGTGCGCCTTCAAGGTCGGAAGGAGCCCACATAAGGCGCTGAAACGACGCAGATTTCTGAGATGTGTGCGAACACTAGCCGTCAAGACCTAATCCCGCCGGCCCTGCGGTCAGCTCCGGTGAAACCGTAGCGGGCCTCCCCGGATCAGGCCTTCAGGTCGACATCGATCCGAGGGTGCGCTAGCAAGCGGGCCTGAAGTTTCGCGCCAAAAGGCCGCTCCATGTCCGAGAATCCGAAAAAGAAATCCGGCCCGCTGGCCCGCCTGCCGCGTGGCTTCGCCGATCGGGGGGCGACCGAGATCGCCGCCACCAATGCCATGATCGAGACCATTCGCCGGGTCTTCGAGCTCTATGGCTTCGAGGCCGTGGAAACGCCCGCCTTCGAATTCACCGATGCGCTCGGCAAGTTTCTGCCCGACCAGGACCGGCCGAACGAAGGCGTCTTCTCGTTGCAGGACGACGACGAGCAATGGCTGTCGCTGCGTTATGACCTCACCGCGCCGCTGGCGCGCTATGTCGCCGAGAATTTCGACGCGCTGCCGAAACCCTATCGCAGCTACCGTGTCGGTTATGTTTTCCGCAACGAGAAGCCCGGCCCCGGCCGCTTCCGCCAGTTCATGCAGTTCGACGCCGACACGGTCGGCGCGGCGACGCCGGCGGCGGATGCCGAGATCTGCATGATGGCGGCCGACACCATGGAAGCGCTCGGCATCCAGCGCGGCGACTATGTGGTCAAGATCAACAACCGCAAGGTGCTCGACGGCGTGCTCGATGCGATCGGTCTCGCGGGCGAGGACAATGCCGGCAAGCGGCTGACCGTGCTGCGTGCCATCGACAAGCTCGACAAATTCGGCCCGGAGGGCGTCAGGCTGCTGCTCGGGCCCGGCCGCAAGGACGAGAGCGGCGACTTCACCAAGGGCGCCGGCCTGGACGAGGCGGCGATCGGCCGGGTGCTGGCCTTCACCGCCGCCAAGGGCGCCGATGCGCGGGCAACGCTCGCCAATCTCGATGTGGTGGTGGCCGGTTCCGAGCGGGCGCAGGCTGGTGTCGCCGAGCTGAACGTCATGGCCGGCCTGTTCGCCGCCGGTGGCTATGCCGAGGACCGCATCGCCATCGATCCCTCCGTGGTGCGCGGCCTCGAATATTATACCGGCCCGGTCTTCGAGGTCGAACTCACCTTCCCGGTGACCAATGACGAGGGCCAGGTGGTCCGCTTCGGCTCGGTCGCCGGTGGCGGCCGTTATGACGGCCTGGTGGCGCGTTTCCGCGGCGAAGAGGTGCCGGCGACCGGCTTCTCGATCGGCGTGTCGAGGCTTGCCGCCGCCCTGAAATCGCTCGGCAAGCTCGGTGCCACGGCGGTCGCCGGCCCGGTTGTCGTGCTGGTCATGGACAAGGACCGGGTGGCCGACTACCAGGCCATGGTCGCCGAGCTGCGCCGGGCCGGCATCCGCGCCGAGATCTATCTCGGGTCGTCGGGCATGAAGGCGCAGATGAAATATGCCGACCGGCGCGGTGCGCCGGCGGTGATCATCCAGGGCTCGAACGAGCTCGCCGCCGGCGAGGTGATGATCAAGGACCTGGTCGCCGGCGCCGAGGCGGCGAAGTCCATCACCGACAATGCCGAATGGCGGGCGGCGCGGCCGGCCCAGTTCGCGGCGCCGCGCGCCGGCCTGGTCGAGGCGATCCGGACCCTGTTGAGCCAGGGCTGAAAATCGCCGCATCCTGGCCGCATTCGACACGGATGGTCCGGCCGCCCCCGTTCGGACCTCATCTCATGTCGAAGATTCGCGACCTCGCCAGCACCATCATCGGCGCGCTGGCCATTGTCCTGGTGCTGCGCTCCTTTGCTTTCGCCACCTATCATATTCCGAGCGAAAGCATGGTGCCGACGCTGGAGGTCGGCGACCGGGTCGCGGCGGTCAAGTTCCCCTTCGGCTACAGCCGTTTCTCGCTGGTCGGCGGTGAGTATCTGCCGCGCTTCCCTGGCGAGACCGGCCGGATTCCCGCCGCCATGCCGGCGCGTGGCGACGTCACCGTGTTCCGCCATCCGACCTCGGGCGAGGATTTCATCAAGCGGGTGGTCGGCCTGCCGGGCGACCGGGTGGCGATCCGCGAGGGCCGCGTCTGGCTGAACGGCGTCGCGGTGCCGCTGGCCGAATCCGCGCATTGGACCTATCGCGATCCGTCTGGCGCGATCGTCGCGGTCACGGCCTATCGCGAAACGCTGCCGGGCGCAGAGCCGCACACCATCCTGCTGCGCGACCGGCGCAGCCCGATGAGCGACATGGCCGAGGCGATCGTGCCCGAAGGCCGGCTGTTCATGCTCGGCGATAACCGGGACAATTCCGCCGACAGCCGCTTCTCGTCCATGGGGTTCGTGCCGGTGGAAAACCTGATCGGGCGGGCCGACGCGATCCTCTATTCGTTCGCCAGCTGCGCCGGCGAAGCCGGGCTGCGCTGCGCTCCGCGCCGCATGCTCGAACGGGTCGAATAGGATCGGCTGCCCGATCGGACCTACTCGTCGCGCCTGACGCCATATTGCGGCATCGACAGGCCATGGCTGATCGCCAGCCCGCGCGCCGCGAAGGCGACTGCGAAACCGAACAGCGTCGGCAGCGGCGGCGGCACGACGGCGGAGGTCAGCGCGAAGACGGTGGCGCCGGCCAAGGCCGCGGTGACATAGATGTCGCGCTTGAGCACCAGCGGCACGTCGCCGGCCATGATGTCGCGGATGATGCCGCCGAAGGTCGCCGTGACCACGCCGAGCAGCACCGCCGAGACCGCGGGAGCGCCGGCGGCGAAGCCGCGTGCCGTGCCGCTCACCGCGAACAGGGCGAGGCCCAGCGCGTCGGCCCACAGCAGGATGCGGGTGCGGCTCGCCGTCTCGAACAGATGCGCGGTGAAGAAGGCGGCGATCGAGACGGCGGCGCAGACCAGCACCGCCGTCGGATCGAAGATCCAGCTGATCGGCGTGGCGCCGATCAGCAGGTCGCGCAGCGTGCCGCCGCCGATCCCGGTGACGGTGCCGAGCATGATGAAGCCGAAGGGGTCCATGGACTTGCGTGCCGCGACCAGCGCGCCGGTGAGGGCGAAGACGCCCACACCCATCAGTTCGATGGCCTGCTGGACCCCCAGCACGGCCTCATGCGCCTTCGGAGGGCGCCGTAGCCGCGGCGGCCTTCGGCCCGCCCTTGGAAACGCCGACCAGTGCCGGCCTCAGCACCCGCTCGCCGATCACGAAACCGGCCTGCACGGTTTGCACCACCGTGCCGTTGGGCAGCTCCGGATTGGGCAGTTCGAACATGGCCTGATGCAGGTTCGGGTCGAATTTCTGGCCGTTCGGCTCGATCTTCCTGACGCCGTGTTTCTCCAGCGTCTTGAGCAATTCACGTTCGGTCAGGCTGATGCCGTCGACAAAGGCCTTGAGCGGCCCGTCCTCGGCCTGGGCCTCGGCGGGCGCACTTTCGAAGGCGCGGCGCATGTTGTCGGCGACGCTCAGCATGTCGCGGGCAAACGAGGTCACGCCATAGACCTTGGCGTCGGCAACCTCGCGCTCCGTGCGCTTGCGCAGGTTTTCCATCTCGGCGAGCGTGCGCAGCAGGCGGTCCTTCATCTCGCGGGCCTCGGCGCGTGCGGCGGCAAGCTCCGCCTCGCGCGCATCGCCGGTCTCGCCCTCGGGCTCCTCGTGCTTGGGCACGTCCTGGGCCGGGTCGGCGCCGGGCGGGTTCTCGTGGGCGGGGGCATCGTCGCGGGGCGCGAACTCATGCGCTTTGTTCGGGTTGTTCATGGAAACTCGCTGGCTGCGGACAAAGGGGTTGGGCCCGATATCGAGCCTTGCGCGCCGGAAATCAAGGTTGGCGACGCGCGGAGCAGGCCCCGATCACCTGATGCCGAGCCGCTGTAGCAGCTCCGCACCCGAATAACGCCGGGATCCTCCGTCCTGTTTCACCAGTTCGGTCGTCGCGGCATTTTTTGGCGCCGCCATGCCGCGCGTCGCGGCCAGCGCCACGATCGCGCCGCAGAGATCGTCGATCTCGGTCGGACGCCCGGCCCGCAGGTCGTCCCACATCGACGACCGGGCTTGCGGGTCGATCTTCAGCATGCCGGCGGCAATGCGCCGGAACACCCAGGTCGGCAGCCGCAGGATGGCTGGGACGAGGCGTGGCGGGGCAGGGCCGATCCGGGCGGGCGTGATGCCGGCCTTGGCCATCACCTCCAGCGCCTCCTCCTGAAGCGCCGCCAGGACCCGCCGGTAACCGGTTTCGAGCAGTTCGTCGCGCAAGGGCAGGCCGGCCAGGGCGTTGACGGGATTGTTGAGATTGAACAGGAGCTTGCCCCATTGCACCGCGGCCATGTCGGCGGCAAAGCGCAGCGGCAGCCCGGCACGCGCGAAGGCGGCTTCCGCCGAGCGGCTGGCGGCATGATCCTCGACCCGCAGGTCGCCCGAGGTCGCGCGATGGGCGGTCAGGCGTCCCGTGCCGTCCGGTGTCAGCACCACATTGAACGGCACCATGCCGGCGAGAGCCAGCAGGCCGGGCGCCGCCGCCTTGATACGCGCGATATTGTCGACGCCGTTCTGCAGCGACAGCACCGGTGTGCCGGCCGGAAAGGCCCGGGCGATCTCCGCCGCGGCTGCGGCCGTGGCGCCGCCCTTGGTGCACAGCAGCACGAGGCCGGGCCGCCGGCCCATGGCCGCCTCGGCGACGCTGTCGACCACGACGAGGGATCTGGGCGTGAGTTCGGTGCGAAAGCCGTCGAGATCGCTGACGATGAGGCCCTGGCTGTCCAGGGACCGGGCAATCTGCGGCCGCGCGACGAACACGACGTCTTCGCCGGCCGCCGCGAGCCGGCCGCCGACATGGCAGCCGATGGCGCCGGCACCGACAATGACGAACCCGGCTGCCATTGTCGGTTGCTCCGGTCAGGTCGCCCCGAAAGCGGGCCGTGGCAGGCCCTCGCGCAGATGCGCGGCGGTCACCGTATTGGCCATCAGCAGCGCGATGGTCATGGGCCCGACCCCGCCTGGCACCGGCGTGATCGCGCGCGCGACGTCCGCGGCCTCGGCGGTCGCGACGTCGCCGACCAGGCGGGTCTTGCCTTCGCCGCGCTCGGGCGCCGGGATCCGGTTGATGCCGACATCGATGACCACGGCACCGGGCTTGACCCAGGAGCCGCGGATCATTTCGGGTCGGCCGACGGCGGCCACCAGCACATCGGCACCGCGGCAGACGGCGGCGAGATCGGCGGTCCGGGAATGGGCAATGGTGACGGTTGCGTCGCGCTGCAGCAGCAATTGGGCGATCGGCTTGCCGACGATGTTCGACCGGCCGACGACCACCGCGGTCTTGCCGGCGAGCGAGGCGCCCAGCACGCTCTCGATCAGGATCAGTGAGCCGGCCGGGGTGCAGGGCACCAGGGCGCGCGCGGTGGCGCCGCTGCCGAGCAATCCGACATTGACCGGATGGAAGCCGTCGACATCCTTGGCCGGATCGATCGCCATCAGCACCCGATCGGTATCGATCGTCTTGGGCAAGGGCAATTGCACCAGGATGCCGTCAATGCCGGCATCGGCATTGAGCTTGGCCACCAGGGCCAGGAGTTCGGCCTCGGTGGTGGTGACGGGCAGGTTGTGCTGCTCGGAGCGGAAGCCCGCGGCATCGGCCTCGCGGCCCTTGTTGCGGACATAGACCTGGCTTGCCGGATCTTCGCCGACCAGCACGACCGCCAGCCCCGGCGGGCGTCCGGCCTTGGCGCTGAACGTGCCGGCGGCGGCGCGCGCCTTGGCCAGCACGGTCTGGGCGACGGCCTTGCCGTCGATGATGCTGGCGGTCATCGGGGTCTAGACCCGCATCGGCATGAGCACGTAGAGCGCGCCCGGGCCGGTCGGATCCTGGATCAGCGTCGGCGAGCCGGGGTCGGCGAGTTTCAGCTCGACCGTATCGCCGTCGACCTGGCCGGTGATGTCGAGCAGGTAGCGTGAGTTGAAGCCGATATCGATGGCGTCCGCCTCGTAGGACACCTCGACCTCCTCGGTCGCGCTCCCCGAATCCGGGTTGGTCACCGACAGCGTCAGCTTGCCGTCGGCCGCCGACAGCTTGACCGCCCGGCCGCGCTCCGACGAAACCGTCGACACGCGGTCGACCGCGGCGGCGAATTCGGACTTCTCGACGGTCAGGATCTTGTCGTTGCCGAGTGGGATGACCCGCGCATAGTCGGGGAAGGTGCCGTCGATCAGCTTGGAGGTCAGCACGGTCTCGCCGAAGCGGAAGCGGATCTTCGCCGTCGAGAGCTCGACGGTGACCGCGGCGTCTGGATCATCGGCGAGGCGCTGCACCTCGGCGACCGTCTTGCGCGGTACGATGACGCCGGGCATGCCGACGGCGCCCTGGGGCGCCTCGAACTCGACCTGGGCAAGCCGGTGGCCGTCGGTCGCGACCGCCCGGAGCAGGCTGACACCGGCCTTTTCGACCGTGTGGATATAGATGCCGTTCAGATAATAGCGCGTCTCTTCGGTCGAGATGGCGAACTGCGTCTTGTCGATCAGCCGCTTCAGGTTCTTCGCCGCGACCTCGAAGCTGTGGCTCATTTCGCCGGCCGCGATATCGGGGAAATCGCTTTCCGGGATGGTCTGCAGGGTGAAACGCGAGCGGCCGGCCCTGACTGCCAGCGTGCCTTTGTCGCCGACCGTTTCGATCACCACCTGCGAGCCGTCGGGCAGCTTGCGCACGATGTCATAGATCATGTGGGCGGGAACGGTGGTGCCGCCGGACTGGCCGACTTCGGCCGCCAGGCTCTCGACCACCTCGATGTCCAGATCGGTGGCCTTCAGGCGCAGCGAGGCGCCGTCGGCGCGCATCAGCACATTGGACAGAACCGGAATCGTGTTGCGCCGCTCGACGACGCGATGCACGTGTCCGAGGGATTTCAGGAGCTGGGCCCGCTCGACGGTCACCTTCATCAACGCTGCTCCAAGACATGGCCGGGGCGTGCGATCAAGCCGCCGCCGAAAAACAAGGGACGACAGTCAAGCCTGCGCGCGCACATGTTTCAAGGGCGCACGCTGCACTGCGAACAGCTTTCAAGCCCGGTTTGACCGATTGCGCAAGCTCGCGTTGGCGGGAGTCCGGATTCTCGGCGCTTTTTTGACTGAAATCAGCAGCTTGTGTCCGATGTCGGGTGGCGATGGGCCTTGAATTGGCCATTGAAAGGGAGGAAGAATCGCCAGGATATTTTGCATGCCGCCGAATGGCGGAAGGAGTTCGTGATGTCCAAGGAACGGCTTGAACGGCATTCGCCCTTGCTGCGCGGCAGCCTGCTGGCGCTGGTGGTTGCGGCAGCGATGGCTCCGCTGCTGCTGGCGCTGCCCGCCTCCGCCAACCGCTTCGGCGGCCCGGGCGGGGATCGCCTGCAGACCGATGATCCGCGCAATCGCGTCACCGTATCGGTCCGCACTGTGCCGGTCGGCGCCTTCTGCGTCCGGGCGGTCGAGGCGGTCGGCTACGACCCCAGGCTCAACCAGCGGCTCTATCGGGTGCGCTTCAATTCCGGTGTCATGGCCAGTCTCGGCGTGACGGCCTATGAAAATGCCCTGGCCAGCGCCCGCACCGAGCAGGATGCCCTGCACGGACTGGAATATGCGCAGCGCGATGCCGCGCCCTTCCGGCGCAGCCCTGCCGACTGCCTCTGAACGTCCAGGAGGCTGAGCGCGAAACGGCCGGGCGTTTCACCGCGAGACGACCGGGTCCGTCGCTTGCCATCGGCTGATGTCGCGGGGCGATCTCCCCGCGACGCCGCATGCCGCGGGCTTCAGTCGTTCAGCCGGCGCTTCAGCACTTCCACTTCTTCGTTCAGGGCCGGGTCCTGGCCGACGAGGCCTTCGATCTTGCGCACCGCATGCAGCACGGTCGTGTGATCCCGACCGCCGAAGCGGCGACCGATCTCCGGCAGCGACCGGAGCGTCATGGTCTTGGCCAGGTACATGGCGATCTGGCGCGGCCGGACCACGGTGGCGGTGCGCCGTGATGACAGGATGTCCGAGCGGCTGACATTGTAGTGCTGCGCGACGATCTTCTGGATCTCCTCGATCTTGACGCGCTTCGGCTCGGCGACCCGGACGAGATCGCGGATCGACCGTTCCGCCATCTCGACCGTGACGGGCTGATTGGTCAGGCGGTTGGACGCCAGCAGGCGATTGAAGGCGCCGTCGAGGTCGCGGCCGTTCTGCGTCACATGTTTGGCGACGTAGCCGAGCACCGCCAGCGGCACGTCGAAGCCCTGGTGCTGGGTCCGGGCCTGGGTGAGCTTCTGCTTGAGGATGTCGAGTCGGAGATTCTCGTCCAGCGCGCCGATCTCGACGGTCAGGCCGCCGGCGAGCCGCGAACGAACGCGCTCATCGAGGTTCTCCAGGTCCGACGGCGGCCGGTCGCCGGCGACCACGACCTGCCTGCCGGCATCGATCAGGGCATTCAGCGTGTGGCAGAACTCGGCCTGGGTCTGCTTGCCCTGGAGGAATTGCAGGTCGTCGATGATCAAGAGGTCGATATTGCGCAGCGCCTCCTTGAAGGCGATCGCCGTCTGGTTCTTCAGCGACGCGACGAAGCCGAAGGTGAACTTCTCGGCGGTGAGATAGAGAATGCGCCGGCCGGCGGCCTGGGCGGTGCCGGCAATGGCCTGCAGCAGGTGGGTCTTGCCGAGGCCGACGCCGGCATGGATGTAGAGCGGATTGAACAGCACGCTGTCGGTGGCGCGCGACTGGGCGACCTGCAGCGCGGCGGCGCGGGCCAGCGTGTTGGAGCGGCCTTGCACGAAGCTGTCGAAGGTCAGGCGCGGGTCGAGCGGCGAGCCGCCCAGCGCATCGCTGTGGCCATGGGCGACGGGTGCCTGGTCGGGCGTCCGCGGTGCGCTCGACTGGATGATCGGGCGGACCGCTTCCGGCAGCGTCTTCGGCTTCAGCGGCGCGCGATTGGTGACCGCGGTGCGCACCGTCATGTCGATGCGGACCGGCTGCGCGGCCTCCTCGCTCCAGCGGGCGATGATGCGGTCGCGATAGTGATTGTCGATCCAGCTCTTCAGGAAGCGCGTGGGCACCGACAGGCGCACGGCATCGTCGGCGGCCTGATCGATCTCGATGCTCTTGAACCAGCTGTTGAACACGTCCTCGCCGAACTCGGCGCGCAAGCGACGGCGCACCCTCTCCCAGACAGCGCCCGCCCGCATGGCATCGTTCATCGTCTCGGTCTTGTCTTCGGTCAGGTCACGGACAAGTTCGGGGGTGGCGAACACGAGATTCTCCATCGTCGGTATGCGGCAATTAACGGGGCGAAACGCAGGTGATCCGGGCGGCGGATCGAAACGGCTTATGAGGCGGGCGCAGTGGAAATCAGGTCTGGGTCCAAGGGAGCCCGTCGACCTTCCACCCCGCCACCCGGCCACGGTGGCCGTCGGGGTCGGGAGGGCCTTCAAAGCCTCCGGCGACGTTGAAACATCTGGCATGCCCGGCTGCGGTCATGGCGATGGCCGCGGCCTTCGAGCGAACGCCCGAACGGCACAGAAAATAGAGGGGCGCCTCCTTGCCGATCCCGCGCCCGGCGAGCGCGGCGTCCAGCTTGGCGACGAAATCGGCATCGATCTTCATGGCGGGAAACACCTGCCATTCGGCCCGGATCGGCTCCTTGCCCGCCGCCTTCAGGTCGGGCAAGCCGACATAGGCCCACTCGGCAGTCGTGCGCACGTCGACCAGCTGGGCCGATGCATCCTGCATCAGCGCTTCCAGGCAGGTTCGCGGTCCAGCATCGCCGGCATAACCGGCATCATTCAAAGACGACATATGACCCCCATGCGAACGTCGTTGCGCCCGCACGCCTCAATTCCAATGGTACGTTCTTGCTCAAGGGTCCGATTGCCGCTTAGTCTTGGTGCCGCTGCAGCGATCGAACCACGAAGTTCCAACAATTCTTCTAAAGTTTTACCTGGATTAATTGTCCCGGATACAGGGACAAGCTTTCCGTTCCCGCCTCGCGACGGGCTGTTACTTCAGATGTTTCGTGAAACTCGAAGTGGCCCCCCCGAGTGCTTTGAACGATACACAGCGGCCCCGGCCTGGGCAACGGATTTCAATTAAGAAATGGTAAACGGCGCGGCCTTGACAGGCTACGCGTTTTCGGCACGCGATAAGCCGGCTTTCAACCCACTGACGAATCGTTGAAATCCGAATCCCGATCGGGCTTTCCTGGGTGCGGACGGGACAAAATTTCGCCCCGAACAGAGGTTTTGGGGTACCTCCAGATCGTTCGTTGCGGATGCGATACGAACTGTCCCCATTGTAGTCATTTGATATTGCTTGCGTTTTTCTGAGAGATTATGAGCCGGGTCACGGTCGGCCGGTCCTGTGTGAAACGAAAAATTTAGGTTGCATTGCTTCTCTTCGCCCTGTGGCAAGGCCGCAACGGCTCCCTTGGGGAAGCCCTTACGGCAGGTCGTTCCGGCGCCTGTCGGACAACAAAAACCCGGCCGCGAGGCCGGGTTCGGTAGTCCTGCAATGGTTGCAGTGATCGAGGCGTCAGGCGCCGATCTTGGCGACCTGGTGAGCCAGGCGCGAGACCTTGCGCGAAGCCGTATTCTTATGAAGAACACCCTTCTGGGCAGCGCGCATGATTTCCGGCTCCGCGACCTTGAGCGCGGCGGCTGCCGCGGTCTTGTCGCCGCTGGCGATCGCCTCGTCGAGCTTGCGCAGGAAGGTGCGCATGCGCGAACGGCGCGACTGATTGACTGCGGTGCGCCGCGCGATGACGCGGGTAGCCTTCTTGGCAGAAGCGGTGTTGGCCATGGGTTTCCTGTCCCGGTGGCTGGCGTCGACGGAGTCGCCGCCCGAAGAAAATGAGAGCGGCGGCACGAGGCCGCCACGGAGGGCGGTCTATACGCAACAGGCCCCCGGTCGTCAACAGCAAACGGGCCGGCCCTGCGAAAATCGCGGAGGACCGCCGGTGGCGGCCCATCTAGAAGGGGGAACCCGGCGCGTTCGGCCGCACAGGCGCATCTCGAGATCCGATGGCTTTATCGTCCTCCCGCAATTTCGGCCTGGTCGCCTTCTGGATGGCCGGATCGCTCCTGTCCTTCTGTGCCGTCGCCGTGTCGGTCCGCGCGCTCAGTGTCCGGCTGACCGTGTTCGAGATCCTGGCGCTGCGCAATATCGGCGGCCTGGTCATTCTCGGCGCCATGGTGCTGATCGCGCGCGAGCCGGGCATGCGGCTGAGGCCCGCCAAGCCGTGGATCCATGTCCTGCGCAACGTGCCGCATTTCGCCGGCCAGGGGCTCTGGGCCTATGGCCTGACGGTGCTGCCGCTGACCACCGTCTTCGCCATCGAATTCACCACGCCGGCCTGGGTGGCGCTGTTTGCCGTGCTGTTCCTGGGCGAACGGATGAATGTCTCGCGGCTGATCGCGCTCATCCTCGGCTTTGCCGGGGTCTTGGTCATCCTGCGGCCGGGCATGGACAGCTTCCGCCCCGAGGCGCTGCTGGTGGCGCTTGCCGCGGTCTGTTTCGGCATCCAGATCGCCACCACCAAATTCCTCACCAGCTCGAATTCGACCTGGACCATCCTGTTCTGGATGAACCTGATGCAATTGCCGCTGAACCTTGCCGCCGATGTCGCGATCGGCCAGCCGCTGTTCTTCCTGGCCAAGCTCGATGCGTCGCTCTGGCTGCCGGTGGCCGGCATCTGCATCTGCGGCCTCACCGCGCATTACTGCCTGACCAACGCCTTCCGCCATGGCGACGCCATCGTGGTGATCCCGATCGACTTCCTGCGCGTGCCGCTGATCGGCCTGATCGGCTGGCTCGTCTATGCCGAGCAGCCGGAGCTGGCCGTGCTGATCGGCGCGGCCATCGTCATTTCCGGCGTGCTGATCAATATCTATGCCGAGGCGCGCGCCCGCGCGTGAGGCCGTGGGCGCGCGGGTTCTTGGCGGGCCGATCGCGCCGCCCGGCCGTCTTGCCTCTTGCGCCGGTCCCCCTGGATCGGTTAGGCAGGAAGCCAACTGCGGCCTTGCCCGCATCTGTCGAGGATGGTTTTCGTGCCGATCGCGCGTGCTCCAGCACCGGTCCGCATTCGCGCATTCTGCGCCACCCCCTCGCTTTCGCTCCTTCTGCTTATTGGCCCCTGAGCACCGACAGGGCCGTCCGGCCTTGGCGCTCAGGGGAAATGCCACGCACCCGAATCCTCGGGCTCGCGATGTCCTGCGCCTGAGAGCGCAGCCGCCGGCCCGCCTCTAGGAAGGACCAAGCCATGACCACCTCGTCCAAGGACCGCGTTCTGATCTTCGACACCACGCTGCGCGACGGCGAGCAGTGCCCCGGCGCGACCATGACGCTGGAAGAGAAATTGCAGGTCGCCGACCTGCTCGACGAAATGGGCGTCGACATCATCGAGGCCGGTTTCCCGATTGCCTCGAACGGCGATTTCGAGGCCGTCCAGGCGATCGCCGGGCGGATCAAGCAGGCCACCGTCACCGGCCTTGCCCGCGCCGGCATGGCCGATATCGACCGGGCGGGCGAAGCGGTACGCCATGCCGTCAAGCCGCGCATCCATACCTTCCTGTCGACCTCGCCGGTGCATATGAAGCACAAGCTGCAGAAGGAGCCCGACCAGGTCCTGGACATGGTCATCGCCTCGGTGGCGCGCGCCCGCAACCTGGTTCCCGACGTCGAATGGTCGGCCGAGGACGGCACCCGCACCGAGCACGACTTCCTCTGCCGCTGCGTCGAGGCGGCGATCAAGGCCGGCGCCACCACCATCAACATCCCCGACACGGTCGGCTACACCGCGCCGCACGAATATAAGGCGCTGTTCGAGATGGTGCGCGCCCGCGTGCCCAATTCGGACAAGGCGATCTTCTCGGTGCATTGCCACAACGACCTGGGCATGGCGGTCGCCAATTCGCTGGCCGGCGTCGAGGGTGGTGCCCGCCAGATCGAATGCACCATCAACGGCATCGGCGAGCGGGCCGGCAATGCCGCGCTCGAAGAGATCGTCATGGCGATCAAGACGCGCAACGACATCTTCCGCTACGACTGCGGCATCGAGACCAAGATGCTCACCCGCGCCTCCAAGCTGGTCGCCGCCGTCACCTCCTTCCCGGTCCAGTACAACAAGGCGATCGTCGGCCGGAACGCCTTCGCCCATGAGAGCGGCATCCACCAGGACGGCATGCTGAAGAACACCCAGACCTACGAGATCATGACGCCCGACTCGGTCGGCGTGAAATCGACCTCGCTGGTGATGGGCAAGCATTCCGGCCGCAACGCCTTCAAGGACAAGCTGAAGCACCTCGGCTACACCCTGTCCGACAACCAGCTGGAGGACGCCTTCGTCCGCTTCAAGGATCTCGCCGACCGCAAGAAGGTGATCTACGACGAGGATATCGAGGCGCTGGTCGACGAGAAGCTGGCCAACTCCCATGACCGCATGAAGGTCATGTCGTTGTTGGTCGTGGCCGGCACCATGGGCCCGCAGGCGGCGACCCTGACGCTCGACCTCGACGGTACGCATCGCACGGTGCAGGCGACCGGCAACGGCCCGGTCGACGCGGTGTTCAACGCCATCAAGGCGATCGTGCCGCATGACGCGACCCTCGAGCTCTACCAGGTCCACGCGGTCACCGCCGGCACCGATGCCCAGGCGGAGGTCTCGGTGCGCCTGCAGGCCGAGGGCCAGAGCTTCACCGGCAAGGGCGCCGACCCGGATACCCTGGTCTCCTCGGCCAAGGCCTATCTCTCGGCGCTCAACAAGATGATCGCCAAGCAGGAACGGCTGCACCCCCAGCGCGCCATCGAGGCGGCGGAGTAGCCGTCCCCGATGCGTATCGGCATCGATCTCGGCGGCACCAAGATCGAGATCCTGGCCCTTGACGATGGGGGCCGGGAGCTCGTGCGCCGCCGCGTGGCGACGCCCCAGGGCGATTATCCCGCGATCCTGCGCGCCATTGGCGGCCTGGTCGACGGCGTGGAGGCCGAGCTCGGCGAGAGGGGCACGGTGGGCGTCGGCATTCCCGGCGCCGTCTCGCCGGCGACCGGCCTGGTCAAGAACGCCAATTCGGTCGCGCTGATCGGCAAGCCGCTCGACAAGGACTTAGGCTTGCTGCTGGGCCGCGCGGTGCGGCTGGAAAACGACGCCAATTGCTTCGCGCTGTCCGAGGCGGTCGACGGCGCCGGCCGCGAGGCCCATGTGGTGTTCGGCGTCATTCTCGGCACCGGCGTCGGCGCCGGCATCGCGATCGGCCGGCGGATCCTGCGCGGGCGCCACCTGATCGCCGGGGAATGGGGCCACAACCCCTTGCCCTGGCCCTCGGTCGAGGAGGTGGTCAACGCGCCCGGCTGCTATTGCGGCAAGCGCGGCTGCATCGAGACCTGGCTCTCGGGGCCCGGGCTTGCGGCCGATTTCGGCCGCGCCTCCGGCCGCCGGCTGGCCGCCCCCGAGATCGTCGCCGCGGCGGAGCGGGGCGAGGCGGCCGCGGCCGAGGCCTATTGGCGTTATGTCGACCGGCTCGGCCGGGCACTGGCCCATGTCATCAACATTCTCGATCCGGATGTCATTCTCCTCGGCGGCGGCATGGGCAATGTCGACCGGCTCTATGCCGACCTGGGCGAGGCGATGCGCGCCCATGTCTTTTCGGATGCGGTGGACACGCCGGTCGCCAAGCCGCTCCACGGCGATTCCTCCGGCGTGCGTGGCGCCGCCTGGCTCTGGCCGCCGGCCTCGTGAGGCCCGGTCGGGCGCCGGCGACGGCCATCGCGTTTAACCCTGTCCAGGGTGATCCACACATCTTGTGAAAAATCCTGCGGTGGTGTTCTGGACATGCGTATTCGTCTCTGCTAGTCACCGCGCTCCCGCAACGGTCTCGGTCGCGGCGGGACGGATGGGTGATTAGCTCAGTTGGTAGAGCAGCTGACTCTTAATCAGCGGGTCGAAGGTTCGAGTCCTTCATCACCCACCACTTAACCCCTTGTCGCTGCTGGCGAATTCGGGTTTTCCCAAAAGAACGATGTGAGAACGTAAGACTTCGAAAAAGTCTTACGTAAGACTTTTGATCACGCCTCGTTCTCGCCCTCGGGCTGTTCGTCCGCCACCATTGGCATTTCACACTCGCCGCAGATCAGCTTGGCGCCGGGCTTTGCCCATGCGTGCTGGTCGCAGCCGGGGCAGGTGAAGCGGATCTTGCTCGCGGCCTTGGCATCGTCCCACAGCTCAACATAGAGCGGATCGAGGCCCAGGGTGACCAAGTCGGCGATAGGGGCGCCCAAAACCGGCAATATCTGTAAGCATCTCGCCGATCGTCCGCGGCATTGTCGCGGCCTGATTTTCGGCGGTACCGTCCTCTTCTTCGGCTATCGCGCCTCGGTGAAGATCCGATGTCCACGATCCAGAGGCCCTCGACGCTCAGATGATGACCCATATCCGCGACCGCGAAAGTCGGGTCACGCGCCACTCTATGCCGTCGCGGCGAGGCTCGATTGCACCACTGAGGACGACGCCGCCATCAGGGTAGATATCCTGCTCGTCAGACGGATCTTGGAGCGCGCGACCTGTCGGCTGTCGTGAGGTTCGGTGCGGTGCATGACCCTGCGGGCGTCTCCGTCTTCGATTGGCGCGGCGTGTCGCTCGGGGCACGCGACGGCCTTTTTGGCGCCGGCGCAGCTTGCGCGCGATGATCGTCGGGCTCTATCAATGCGGCCGGGCTGACAATCAGACGCGACGACGCGGGGCGGGAATGGCAGGGCATGAACGTATCGGTGCCCTCGACGGCCTGCGTGCGATCGCCGTGGGCATGGTGATCGCCCACCATCTGGCGACCCACTCATCCATCGCCGTGCCGCTACCCGACGATTACTTCAACCATCCATGGGTCGTTCTGGGGCGCGTTGGGGTTTACATATTTTTTGTCATCTCCGGCTTCGTCATCGCCCGGAACATGATCGCCGAGGACGCACGGGAAGGCAGGATCTCGATCGCGGGCTTTTTCATCCGCCGCGCATGCCGCATCTTGCCTCCGCTGGCCCTGTATCTGCTGGTGGCCAAGGCCATGGCCGGCCTGGGCGCCATAGAGTTGAGCAACCAGGACGTGATGCGGGCCGCGCTCTTTACCTGCAATCTGACGTGGTGCGACTGGTGGGTCGTTCACACCTGGTCTCTCGCGTTCGAGGAGCAGTTCTACCTGTTATTCCCCTTGATATTCGTTTTCGGTTTCAAAGGAAGGTGGCTGGGGCGTATCGTCGTCGTGGGGCTCGTCATTGCCGGACTTGCTTGGGTCTACGCAATCGAGGGCGAGATCCTCTACCCCTTGCGCGGGTTTGTTTTCATATCGATCGGCGTGCTGGCTGCCGTCTTGGAGACGCCTCTGCGCTGGCTGATAGGGTGGCTTCGGCCGGTTCAGTGGCTCGGCGTCGCGCTCTCCTGGCGGCCATTGGTCGAGATCGGTCGCAGGTCCTACGGCATATATCTCTGGCAGCAATTGGCGACGGGTCCATATGCCGGCGCTGGCACGGGCTTTTATTTGCTCACCATGGCCGTCTGCCTCGTCTGGTGCTGGCTGTCGTTTCGATATTTCGAGCAACCGCTGATCCGGTTCGGCGCGCGGCTATCGCGTCGCGAAGCGAGGCCGGCCGCCGCCGCGGCTTAGACCGAGGCTGGCAAGGACAACCCCGCCCTCGTGCTGGCGCAAAAGGCCATCGAACTCTCGTGGCTTTCTCCATGCTCATGGCATGGATGATGGGGTCAAAGGCTTCCGGCGCCGGCTGGATTTGCCGGGGCTGTGAGCTGTCCGGCCGCAGACCCGCCGTTCAGGCCAGCCGGTCGGCCGCCTTGCCGGGGATCGCGCCGAGAGAGGCGCCGATGGCGACTGGCCTGGCGCCGAAACGCCGTTCGATCTGTTGCCCGAGAGACGCCGCTTCCGTCCCATACTCGCGGCAACCGTAGGCGCCGCTGTCGACCCAGGCGCTGTCGCCGTGACCGCGCTGGTCCACGGCAATGGCGGTCAAGCCACGCTCGGCCAGTCTGCGCGCCGTGCCCTGCCAGGCTTGACGGGTCTGGCCGCCGCTATGCAGCAGCAGCGCGACCCGCTCGCCATGGCCATAGACATCGCCTTCGAGCCTGTTGTCTTCGATCCCCGCGAAAGTCACGGGCCGCGAATGGGGCGACATGGAAACCTCGATCGGGAATGACGAGATCGGATGCGGCCGTCGGCGCATGTCCGGGCGATGAACCCGACGGCGGTTTCCCGCGCCGGAATGCCGGCGGCCGGATTGGGCCACGACGCGGTCCCGCCGCATCAACCGGCGGCAGGACCTTCGAGGATCGTGACCGCGCAGGCGGCTTCGTCGAAGCCGACGACGCCTCCGCCGTTCTCGGCAAGTCCGATCCGCGCGTTCCTGGCCTGTCGCGCGCCCGCTTCGCCACGCAGCTGCAGCACGAGTTCATGGATCATCGACAGGCCGGTGGCTCCGATCGGATGCCCCTTGGAGACGAGGCCGCCGGAGAGGTTGACTGGACGTTCCCCGCCCAGCGTGGTGGCGCCGGAGGCCACATAGGCGCCACCTTGCCCCTCCGCGCAGAACCCGAGCATCTCCACCTGATAGATCTCGCAGAACGATGTCGCGTCATGGACCTCGGCGATGTCGATATCCGCGGCGGTCAGCCCCGCCATGCGATAGGCCTTGGCCGCGGCGACACGCGAAAGGCCGGGCTCGTCGAGCAAGCGATACTTGCCTCCCGCCATGGCGCTGGCCCGGATCTTGACCGCGCGCTGCCTGACCCGCGCCGGCAATCCGGCCAGATAGTCTTCCGAGCAGACGAGCGCGGCCGCCGCGCCGTCGCCGATCGGGGCACACATGCTGCGCGTCAACGGATGGCTCACGTCACGATCGGCCAGGACTTCGTCGGTCGTGACCTTGAAACGGTACTGCGCCAGCGGGTTGAGGCTGCCATGGGCATGATTCTTCGATGCGCCCGCCGCGATCTGGCGTTGCGTCGTCCCATGGCGCTTCATGTGATAGGCGGCCTGCATGGCATAGGTATCCATGAAGATCGTGCCGCCCTTTTCTTCCGGCGCGAAGGGCTTGCCGCAAGCGGCTCCGGCCTGTTGGTAATAGGTCCGCCATTCGTCCGCATCGAGGCAATCGATGCCGCCCGCGAAGAGCTCCCGGGTGCGGCCCGGATCGTCCGGGACGAACGTTTTCTCGACGCCAATCGCCAGCGACAGTTCGGCATCGCCCGAGACGATGTCTTTCCAGGCGCCGTGGAGGGCCTGCGATCCGGTGGCGCAACCCCCTTCGACGTTCATCATGGGAACACGTTCCGGAAACAGGCGATCCCGCACCAGCGGCGCGAAGCAGACCTGTCCGCGGATGTTGCGTTGCCCGAACGAGCCCATTCCGCAATTGCCGAACCAGGCCATCGCAATGTCCCGGCCATCGTCCAATCCGGCGTCGTTCAGGACGGCGAGATAGATCTCGCGCGTCAGCGCCTTGAAGCCCGTCTCAGGCTTTTTCCCGAAAGCGCTGCAGGCGGTCGCGATCACATAGGCGTCGCGCATCGTTGCCCTCCATGTCCGGGCGTTGATCGAACGTGCCGGTACGCCGGCCACGGTGAAATCGGAGCGCTGCCGTGGCTTGGCGCGTCATGGCACGAGGTGGAGATGGGGCCTCACCACAGGCGCACCGGCATCGATTTCAGCCCGCGCAAAATGAGCGAATCGCGCCACTCCAACGGCTCGGCGTTGACCATGGCGATACCGGGAAAGCGTTCGATCAGTCGCAACAGCGCGATCTGCGCTTCCAGCCTGGCGAGCGCGGCTCCCAGGCAGAAGTGAATGCCGTGCCCGAATGTCAGGTGGGCGTTGGGCGTGCGGCCGATATCGAAACGGTCGGCATCGGCGAATTGTTCGGGATCCCGGTTCGCCGCGTTCACGAAGGCGAAGACGCGCTGTCCTTGCAGCAGGCGTTTGCCGCCGAACTCGACATCGGCGGTCACGACGCGTGCCAGGGCACCGCTCGGACCGTCGTAGCGAAGCCACTCCTCGACGGCGGGCTCGATCAGCGCCCGATCGGACTTCAGGCGCGCCCATTGGTCGGGAAATGTCAGGGTATAATACAAGCCGTTGCCGAGCAGGTTGGTCGTCGTCTCGTGGCCCGCGAACAGCAGCAGGATGCAGGTCGCGATCACCTCGTCCGCGCTCAGCCTGTCCTGGTCGTCCTGCGGCGCGACGAGCTGGCTGATGATGTCGTCCCGAGGGGTGGCTGCGCGTTCCACGAGGATGCCGCGAAAGTAGTCCGCCATCGCCTTGGCTCCGGCTTCGGCACGCGCGTATTTGTCGGCAGAGGCTCGGGACGTGCCGATGAAGAGCGCGATATCGTCGGACCACCGCTTGACGTCGTAAAGGTCGTTTCGAGGCACGCCGATCAGGTCCATCATGACCGTCGCGGGCAGCGGATAGGCGAAATCCGCGATCCAGTCGACGGCACCGGTCCGGCGCGCCTTCGCTTCCATGTCGTCGAGGAGCAATCCGACGATCTGCTCGATGGTGGTCGCAAGCGCCTTCACCGAGCGGGGCGTGAACGCCTTGGTGAACAGCCGGCGCAACCGCGTGTGTTCGGGCGGATCGCGGAAGACCATCCAATGTCCGAGATAGGTCATCAGGTTGGCATAGGTCCCGGGACCATTGGCCGAGGTGGCCGCGAAGAACGGCGCCAGGCGGTTCGCGGAAATGTCGGAATTGGCGACCGCCAGGCGCTTCACATCGTCATAGCGGGTGATGATCCAGGCCTTCATGGAAGGCGACCAATGGATTGGATCCGTCGCGCGCAAATGCGCGAACTGAGGAAATGGATCCGCGTTGATCGCAGGGTCGGCGAAGTCAAAACTCGGCATCGGAAGAAGTGTCCTCTTCATGCGCATGTGTCTCGGGTCGTTGCCGTCAGCGCAGGCCACGGCCCGGCTCAGCGGTCCCGGCGGAACCGGGCTTCGCTCGGCGTGGTCAGCGCCGTGACGCCGTGCGTCTCGACAATTCCGGCGATGCTCCGTCCCGTCGTGCTGCGCTGGGCCAGCTCCGACAGGGCCGCGCGCGGGGTCATCGCTTCGCCGTCGATCTTCAAATGCGGCATGTCCATCAGGGCAGGCGGCATGCTCCCGCAGAACGCACCGAAACGCGACGAAACCTCGTCGTCCGTGTCGCCCCAGAAATCGACGAGGGGTCGCTTGAGCGTCTTGCCCGCGGGGTTGGTCGGCAAGGCCTTGGCGAAGACGATATATTCGGGGGTCTCGTAGCGTGCGAGATGCTCAGCGCAATGGTCGCGCATCTCCTGCTCGGTGGCGCTCTGCCCCGGCTTGAGCACGATCACCGCCTTGAGGCGCTCCGAAAAAACGTGATCGGGCACTCCGACCACCGCCACCCTCAGCACTTTCGGGTGCAGGAACAGCTTGTTCTCGACCTCGATGCAATAGACGTTCTGGCCGCCGCGCACGACCATGTCCTTCTTGCGGTCGAGCAGCCAGAGATAACCCTCGTCGTCGATCTTGGCCCAGTCGCCCGACAACACGAAACCATCGCGTCGGAAGACCTCGGCGGTCTTGCCCGGCTCTTCCCAGTAGCCGGCGTTCGTCTGCTGGCCGCGATAGGCGACTTCGCCGATCACATTGGGTTCGACAATCTCGTTGCCGGCATCGTCGAAGATCGCGATGTCGGTGTTCGGTGTCGCCAGGCCGCAACTGGTGATCTTGCGGATCGCATCCTCGGTGGGCAAGGCGAAGCCGAGCGCGGTGCTTTCGGAAACCGAGCCGGCATTGACCATGGCAACGGGTGAGAATTCCTCGTTCAACTGGTTGATATAGGTTTCCGAGGCGGCGTGCCCGCCGAAGATGATCTTCTTCAGCGTCGAGCAATCGTGGCTGCGGAATTCCGGGTGATTCATCATCATCCAGAGCATGATCGGCGCCGCCACCGCCCAGGTCGCCCGCTCCTTCTCGATGAGCCTGATCGCGTCCAAGGGTGTGAATGCGGCCATGACCACGCATGTGCCGCCGGTGAGCAGTGCCGGCATGAAGTCGGCGTAGACGGCCGTGTTGTGATAGAGCGGCGGCATGCACAGGTTGATGTCGTTCGCGTCGAGGCCCTTGGCGACGACCACGATGTTCTGCGCGCAGCCGAGCGCGTTGATATGCATCGCCGTCGTGCCCTTGGGCGCGCCGGTCGTGCCCGAGGTGAAGGAGATCGCGCAGGGATCCCATTCATCGATCGTCTCTTCCGGCACAGGTTCGACGCCCGGCTGGGTCAGGAGGGAGAAGGGGAGGGTTCCGGCCGGCGCGGCCTCGCCGGTGGCGAAGACGACCTGGACGCTATCGAGTTGGGCCCGCACTGCCTGCAGCTTGTCACCCCAGATATCAGGCGAGACGATCAGCGCCTTGGCTCCGACCTTGTTGATCTGGGCCGCCAGCCCTTCCGCGGTGAGGCCCAGATTGACCGGCACCGCGATCCCGCCGAGCTTCAGGATGGCGAGGTAGCCGATGACGTATTCGGGACAGCCCGCGGTCAGCAGGCACAGGCGGTCGCGCTTGGCGAAACCATGGTCGCGCTTGAGCCGGGCCGCGACAAGGTCGACCTGCACTCCGACCTCGCGCCAGGTCATTCTCTGGCCGCCGGGATGGAAGACATAGGCTTCGCGGTCCGGCAGGCGGGCGACATTGGCCGCCAGGCAGGCGACGATGTTGCGCGGCCGGTCGCGATAGGCCCAGATCTCGGTGCCCTCCCAGACGATGCCGCGTCCCATCGGCGCTTTGATCCGGGTGACGGTCTCGGCGAGCTCCGGATAGGCGTCGCGCCAGGATTTGCCCCTGCCGCTGGCAGGCCCTCTCACGTCCCAGGCACCCATGACTTCTCTTCCCTTTCCCTAGACACGACGTCGCCCGACATGGAAGCGGGCGTTAGCGACATGGCTCTGCGCGTCGGCGCAAACCAAACAATCATTTGTTTTTTGAGTCAACCGGCGTTATCGACGAGGCGTGCCCCGCACGGTAATAGGTTCGCTCGGTGCCGCACGTGGCCGGAGCCAAGCAGATGACCTCGACAGAGCCCAAGCGTGCCCGTTCCCCATCGCCTCGCCGGTCTCGTCCCGCGAAGGCGGCGGCGTGGTCGGGGGGCGATGAACGGCAGGGCTCGACGGGGGCCCGCCGGCAGGTCCTGATCAACCAGGCGGCGCGGCTGTTTGCCAGCAAGGGCTATGAGCACACCTCGATGCGCGACATAGCGGCGGCCGTCGGCATCCTGCCCGGCTCGCTGTACCACCATTTCCCGTCCAAGGAGGATCTGTTCGTCGCCGTCTATGCATTTGCCGTCGCGCAGACGCTCGACACGGTCACCAGGGCCATGGCGGGCTATGACGATCCCTGGGCGCGGCTGGAGGCCGCGTGCATCGCGCACCTGCGCAGCCTCCTGGAGAAGAACCGCTTTGCCGTGGTCCTGATCTCACACCTGTCGACCGACAGCCTGCCGCGGCGCGAGCAGACGGTCGTTCTGCGCGACAGCTACGAGGCCGTGTTCAAGAACCTGGTCGCGGAATTGCCGCTGCCGGCCGAAGTCGACCGGCGCATCTTCAGGCTGGGCCTGCTCGGCGCGTTGAACTGGGCGATCACCTGGTATCGCCCCGATGGCGAAACGCCGGCGGAAATCGCTCGGAAGCTCCTCGGCGCGCTCCGGCGCGAATAGCCGGACTGGGGCGCTGCACGCCGCCGGCTTGCCGCGGCCGCCCCTCTCTCAGCGATCTTGCACAACCTGCCGCGCACCACCCCCATGCCGCAGGCCCGCCGACAGGGAGCTCTGTTCCCTGGCGATCGAAACGATCCAGGCCCGCAGGTCGGGTCCGAACGGCTTGGCCAGGGCGGAGCGATCCCAGGCCAGGAAATAGGGTTCGGACAGTTTCAGGCGGCGGTCGAAGGGGACGACGAGACGGCCGGCGTCGAGATCGTCGGCGATCATCGAGAGCTGCGCCAGGACAAAGCCGCGCCCGTTCATGGCCGCGTCGATGGCCGAACTGGACAGGGAAAAGGTCAATTCGCCGTGGGGGCCGCGCGGTTTCGCTCCGATGCTTTCCGCCCAGTCGGACCAGTTGGGTGCGGCCTTGTGATCGGCGTCCCATTCGATGCCCAGAAGCGGCAGCTCCAGGATGTCCAGGGGGCCGGCGAGCGGATGCCGGTCAAGGAAGGCCGGCGAACAGGCCGGGACCACCCAATCGGTGAACAGCACGACATAGTGGTCGAAGGCCCGGATCCGGTTGCCATAGGATATGCGGAAGTCGATCGAGCCGTCGCCGAGAAGCGGTTCGGATCCCGTACCCAGCAGCCGGACATTCGCGTCGGGATGGGACAATTGCCAATCGACCAGGCGAGGCCCCACCCACTTGTTCGCCAGTGACGGCAGGCAGCTCAACACCAGGCCGCCCTTGGCCCGCAGGCGAAACAGGTCGTCCTGAGCACTGCGGAGCTTGTCGAACCCGGCGGCGATCTGGCCGTGATAATGCCGGCCCCACGCGGTCAGTTCGACACTCTTTCCGCGCCGCTCGAGCAAATGCAGATCGAGCGCTTCCTCGGCCTTGCGCAATTGCTGGCTGACGGCGCCGGGGGTGACGCCGAGCTCGGCGGCGGCGTCGGTGACGCTGCCCAGCCGGCCGAAGGCCTCAAAGGCCTGCAGGGCCTTTAGTGGTGGCAGCTTGACCAACCTGTCCTCCCGCGCGGCATGTCCTCATTTTAGTATTTCTAAAACAGAAGACAATTCTAAACGCTGTGTCCGTCGCAATGCCCGACCTACCATCATGCTCCAAGTAGAGATCAAGCGCCGAGCACGTATCGGCGAATTCTGGAGGGAAACATGGTGGATGTCAGAAGAGTTCGGGGTGGAAACGGGCTCGATGGAATCAGCGACGAGGTCGACCAGATTCTGGATTCAGTCTTCCAGTCAACCCGGCGAGCGACGGAATCGTTCTTCGCCTCCTATGACAAGAATCCGGACCCCAAGATCTTGGCGTCGTGGCTGGAGCCGCGCGCGTGGCGAGAAATAGACTATGTCTTTCTGCTGAACGAGCAGATCCGCCGTTATGGCATGGGCTTCTCGCGCAGCCATATCACGCTCCTCGCCAAGCAGTCGTTTCAGGAGGCCGAGCACTACGAGGCGGTCGGCAAGGCGATTGAATCGCTGGGCGGGACCGTACCGACCTCCGTGCCGCCGGAGGCCCGGCCCTGGAGCGAGTTCCTGTGGGACTGCCTCGAGCGTCACCCGCTGGCGGCGATCGCCGCCTGGAACACCTCCGAGACCTCCGCGTCGGGCAGTTTCGAGCCGACATTCCTGGCCGGCGAGCGGCACGGATTTGACGAGGTCGTCCGGATCTACAAGCAGATCGAGATCGATGAGAAGTTCCACGTCGGCCTCGGCCGCCAGATCCTGTCCGCCTATGCCAGGACCGACCACGACCGCGACGAAATCCTGCGGGCGATGAGAGGCATGCGCGACATCGCCTGGAAGACCTTCACGCCCGAATCCGTGGCCGGAGCCCGGCGCGCCGCCGGCTGACGCGCCGGGGCTTCGCCATGGCGAGGTCCCACGCTTTCGATGACCCGCTCGGAAAGGTTCAAGGTGATGAACGACATGGCGCCAGGCCGATCACCCCGGACGGGGCAGGCCAATGCCGTCTTCGACGTCAAGGTGATGTCGGTGAACGTCGAGGCGGACGGGGTCCTGTCCCTGGACATGGCCGCCGCTACGGGCGGGCCGCTGCCGGCCTGGACGCCGGGGGCGCATATCGACGTGGTCCTGCCGGGCGGATTGATCCGGCAGTACTCGTTGTGCGGCGATCCCGGGCATGCCGACAGATGGCGTATCGGCGTGCTGCGCGAGCCGGGCAGCCGCGGCGGATCCCGGTTCATCCATGACGAGGTTCGGCCGGGAGACATCCTTCAGGTCGCCGGACCCCGGAACAATTTCGAATTGGCCGGAGCCGGCCGCTATCTCTTCGTCGCCGGTGGCATCGGAGTGACACCGATCCTGCCGATGCTCCGGCAGGTGGCTTTGGCGGGCAGGCCATGGGCACTGCTCTACGGTGGCCGCACGCGTGGCTCCATGGCCTTCCTGGCGGAGATCGACGGCCTGGCCGGTGGCGAGGTCCATATTGTCCCGCAGGACGAACGCGGCCTTCTCGATCTCCAGGGTTTTCTCGGCGCCCCCGGGGCCGACACGGTGGTCTATTGCTGCGGTCCCGGGCCGCTGATCGATGCGGTGGAAGACATCTGTCGGACCTGGCGCGCCGGGGCCTTGCATCGCGAGCGGTTCGCGCCCGGCGCCAGGCCGGCGCGCGAACCGGGATCTTTCGAGGTCCATCTCGCACGCTCCGGACAAAGGCTCACCGTGCCCGCCCGGCGCAGCCTGCTCGCGGTGCTGGAAGATGCGGGCCAGAAAGTCACCAATTCCTGCAGGGCGGGCATATGCGGCACCTGCCTCGTCAAGGTTCTCGCCGGCACTCCCGAGCATAACGACGACGTCCTCAGCGATGCCGAACGTGCCTCGGGGACGGTGATCCTGACCTGCGTCTCGCGTGCCGAATCCGAACTTCTCGTGCTCGACCTCTGAGGGGACATCCATGAAATCGCGCGCGGCCATCGCCTGGAAGGCGGATAGCCCCTTGACCATCGAGACCATCGACGTCGGCGGCCCGAGGGCCGGCGAAGTGCTGGTCGAGATCATGGCGACCGGCGTCTGCCACACCGATGCCTATACGCTGTCCGGCCTCGACGCCGAAGGCCGGTTCCCGGCGATCCTCGGCCATGAAGGCGCCGGCATCGTCCGTGAGGTCGGGGCCGGTGTGGCCGGGCTGGCGGCCGGCGATCACGTCATTCCGCTCTACACGCCCGAGTGTCGCGCCTGCAAAACCTGCCTGTCGCAGCGCTCGAACCTCTGCACCGCGATCCGCGCCAGCCAGGGACAAGGCGTGATGCCCGATGGCACCAGCCGCTTCTCCTGCGATGCCGGCGAGATCTTTCACTATATGGGCTGCTCCACCTTTTCGAATTTCACGGTATTGCCCGAAATCGCGCTGGCCAAAGTCCGGCCGGACGCTCCATTCGACAAGATCTGCTATGTCGGCTGCGGCGTCACTACCGGCATCGGCGCCGTGATCCATACGGCCAAGGTCTGGCCCGGCGCCAATGTCGTGGTCTTCGGCCTCGGCGGCATAGGCCTCAACGTCATCCAGGGCGCCCGCATGGTCGGGGCCGACAGGATCATCGGCGTCGACCTCAATCCGGACAAGCGCGCCGTGGCGGAAAGGTTCGGCATGACCGATTTCGTCAACCCGCGCGAGGTCGGCAACGACCGGATTGTCGCGGCCATCCAGGACCTGACCGATGGCGGCGCCGATTTCACCTTCGATTGCACGGGCAATGTCGCGGTGATGCGGCAGGCCCTGGAAGCGTGCCATCGCGGCTGGGGCACCAGCATCGTGATCGGCGTCGCGCCGGCCGGCGCCGAGATTTCCACGCGGCCGTTCCAGCTCGTCACCGGGCGCACCTGGAAGGGCACGGCATTCGGTGGAGCGAGGGGGCGGAGCGATGTCCCCAAGATCGTCGATTGGTACATGGAGGGCAAGATCAACATCGACGACCTGATTACCCACACCATGCCGCTCGACGACATCAACACCGCCTTCGACCTGATGCGGGACGGACAATCGATCCGCTCCGTCGTCACGTTCTGATCCCGGCCGGCGGGCCTCGCGGCCCGGGCGGCAAGGGCGTCGGAGCCGTTCGCATTGAACAAGCAGGCAAATCCCGGGTGCCCGGGCATTGCAACGAGATGAATAACGTTCGGTCGAAAAGATCGGCGCTCTGCAAAAAATGCAGAAAATCCAGACGGGAACCGAGAGGACAAAGTGATGAGCACGAATTCAAATGACGTATCGAGAACGAAGGTCGCTGTCGCGAGCCTGGTCGGCACGACGATCGAATTTTATGATTTCTATATCTATGGCATTGCCGCGGCGCTGGTATTCAAGACCGTTTTCTTCCCGACCCTCGATCCGGTGACCGGCACGATCGCGGCCTTTGCCACCTTCGCCGTCGGCTTCGTTTCGCGGCCGCTCGGCGCCGTTGTCTTCGGTCATTTCGGCGACCGGATCGGTCGCAAGGCCATGCTGGTCGCTTCGCTGCTGACCATGGGTGTCGCCACCGTCTTCATCGGGCTGTTGCCGACCTATTCATCCATCGGGATCGCCGCTCCGATTGCTCTGTGCGTCCTGCGCTTCGCCCAAGGGTTCGGTCTCGGCGGCGAATGGGGCGGCGCTGCGCTGCTGGCCACCGAATATGCTCCCCCGGGACGGCGCGGCCTGTTCGGCGCGCTCCCGCAGCTCGGCAGCGCGCCGGGCTTCCTGCTGTCCAACGGCATTTTCCTGTTCCTCAGCATGATGTTGTCGGAAGCTCAGTTCCTGGACTGGGGCTGGCGAATTCCCTTCCTGCTGAGCGCCGTCCTGATCATCTTCGGCCTCTATATCCGCCTGACCATCGCCGAGACGCCCGTCTTCCAGAAGGTCATCGAGAAGGAGCAGCAGTCCAAGGCGCCGATGGTCGACGTTCTCAGGTCCGACTTCCTCCAGGTCGTGCTCGGTGGCCTGTCGACCGCCATTACCTATGTGCTGTTCTTCACGACCGGCACTTTCGGCCTGAGCTATGGCGTCGACACGCTGGGGCTCTCCAGGCCGCATATGCTGGCGCTGACAATGGTCGCCGTGATCGCCATGGGGGTCTCGACGCTGCTCTGCGGCATGCTCAGCGACCGGTACGGACGATCGCGGGTGATCATGATTTCGGCCGCCATCGCCGCGATCTGGGCCATGTTCTTCTTCCCGCTGCTCGATACCCGCAATCCCGTGATCATCGCCCTGGCGATGTCGACGACCTTGGCCATCATGGGCGGCGTCTATGGCCCCATGGGCGCCTATCTGCCGGAACTGTTCAGGCCGAACGTGCGCTATACCGGCGCCGCGCTGGCCTATAGCCTCGGTGGCATCTTTGGCGGTGCCCTCGCGCCGATCATCGCCACCGACATGGCCGCCCGCTATGGCTCGCATTCGATCGGCTGGTACATTGCCGGCATGGCGGTGCTGAGCATCGTTTCGGTCGCCATCCTGCACGGCCGCATGCCGAAAAGCTTCGCCGAGGAAACCGCGCCGGCGCCCACGCCGTCCGCGCCGCGCCAGGTGGCCGCCATGACACGAACAACCTGACGCGCATTCCGGCGGTCGTGCCTGCGGCTCGATACCGCGAGCACGGCCGTCATCCGGCGCCTGGACCCGACCTCCGGCTGATCAAAGGTGAGGCCTGTCGATCGGCAAGCCTCCTTTGCGCGTTCCATTCGCAAGCGGGCCCAGGCCTCGTACGGCTGCACGGTGATTATGACCCTTTGGCCGGATGGGCGCAGCGCTGATGGAAGGCAGTGCAGTAACGGCGGCTTGGCCGCGCTTCCTCATGTTCGCATCATGTCGTCTTGCCCGGGCTTGGCCCGGGCATCCACGCACTTCTTGCGCTCTCGGCAATCAACCCGTCATGACCACAGTGCGGCGATACTAGTCCGCCTTCATTCCAAACCGGCCCAGACCCGGCAGGTTGATCGCCGGACGGCGGAACTCCATGCCCGCCACCGCGCCGAACAGGTTGACCTCGATCCCTTCCAGCCACCCAAAGGTGAACCCGCCATAACCACCGAGATTGAGCCGGATGCCGGTGCCCGACGGCGTCAGCGCCAGCCAGCGGCCGTCGGCGGGATAGTCCTTGCCGATCGCCGTGGTCGGCAGCTTCAGGCCGAGTTCCGGTGCGGCCGCCATCACATGGGCGACGAAGGTGTTGCTGTTCGGCCCCGGCCACGCCTGATAATCGCCCGTGCCGCGGTAGCGGTAATTGGCGATGGCCGCCTTGATCCGCGGGATGGCCGCGGCGGCGTCAGCGCCGTCCACCGCCAGCACGATCTCCGGCGCGCGGCCGAACCAGCGGCCGTCGGGTGGAAAGCCGTTGACGCGGATCGGGCCGCCCCATGCCGTGTAGTCGTAGCGCTCGTAAGTCGAGGCGCCTTCTTCCTTCACCACGATCCAGCAATGGGTGGCGAAGATCCCGCGCCATCGCACGGTGCGCGCCGCGAAAACGCGAATGACGGCCTTCCGGTTGCCGTCGGCTGCCGGCAGCAGGCCGGCGCTGGACCGGTCGGCGCTGCGCCAGTCGCGCGTCGCATCACTCGCCAGATAGAGGCCGGCGGAGACGCCGATGGGCGCCAGGAACAGGATCAGGAAAGCCAGGCCGAGCCGCCTCGTCAGGCGGGAAAGGAGCGGCCGGGGAAGGGAACTGCCGTCGATTGTCGTCATGGTCTTCCGGGACAGAAAGGTGGCGCCATCACGCCGTCGTTCCGTGTCGGAATTGAGATGGTGCGAGAGCGACGGAACGCCGCGATCCGGAACCAGGCCGATCTCGTGCCAGAGGTCGTGGCCGTGCTACGGTCGCGCCGTCGTCGCCAATGTCGGCCTCCGGGTGGCAACGCCCGGCGACACACGGACCTGGACGCTGTTCCCGCGCGCATTGCTGGGGCGCGGCGCCGCACATTTGATCGCCGCGCAGGCCGATGCCGCCGACCTGGCGGCGTTTCGCCGGCGAACCCGGCCCTGGCCGCGCTGGTCGAGGATGCGGGAGGTCGAGCAGAGGCGTTCGCCGCCTCAATTGCCGCGCCTGTCTCGGCACCCCGGCGGTCACGCGGTTGTGAGCGTGACGATCAGCGAGCTCCGAAATCGCGATGGGCAACCCACCGCCCGCCGCTGGCATGCCGTGGAAGTTCTGCAGGCCCACAGCCGAGGCCAGCAGGCCATGATCTCGGCAGCCCCGGGAGCGAAATCCTTTTGGGCGCGGACAAGTGGCCATGAGCCACGTGACGTCAGCTCGAGCCGCCGGCCGATCGCCGGCGCTCAGCTCAGGGCATCCCAGCAGGCGCGCGAAAGTTCCGCGATCAGCCCGGTCGCGGCGACACGGCCCGGCATGCCGTCGGGCATGGTCTTCGGCACTTCGTCGGTCGTCACGCTCATGATGTAGAGCGGCGCCTCCCCCTTGAAAACGATCCCGGCGTCCATCCATCCGCGCTCGCCCCAACCGGTCTTGTTGGCGACCGTGGTCATCGTCGGCAGATGCCCGGGGATCATGCTGCGAAAGCGCTGCCAGGTGAGGAAGCGCAGAGCGGTGGCGCACATCGCGGCATCGACGCCCAGACGTTCGATTGCGGCCGGGTCCCCCTTCGCGGCGGCAAGGATCAGCTGCAGCAGCAACACCTGGTCGCGTGCCGTCGTCGTCGTGACCATATCGAGCGAATGGCCCGCCGACAGTCCAACCGGCGGCAATCGGGTGCGGTGCGTCGTCCGGTCCATTCCAATGCGGCGGCAATAGTCGGTGAACTCGGGGATCTCGAAACCCTTCATCACTTCATGAGTGCAGATATTGTCGCTGGTGATGATCATTTGCAGGATCGCGTCCCGCATCGGGAAAGTCAGGCCGGGGGTCATGTATTGACAGACGCCGGAGAGGATCCCTTCCTGCAATTCCTTCTCGATCGTGACGGGCCGATCGAGGTCGAGGCGGCCCTCGGCGGCGGCATGAAGCGCCGCCATCATGACCGATATCTTGCGAACGCTTGCGGAGGGCAAAACCGCATCGCCGCCGCGTGTCAGTTCTTCGCCGGTCGCCGCCAGCCGAACATGCCAGTAAACCTCGAAGCCTCGGTCGCTCGACAGGTCCTGAAGTCGTGTTTCCAATTCCGATGTTTTCACGTCACCATCCATATATCGAAAAGAAATTCAGCCTGGGTCGGCGTATCATTAGCCGGCATTCTAACGGCTGCTCACCCGCGAGCCACGACGTGAGCAGGCTCCGGCCGCGACCATCGTCTTCCGCATGACCAGGCTGGCGCCGGACCCGTACAACCGATGCGCCCGGCGCCCGCCGCAGAAAAGAAACTGACGAGAGACTAAGGCCTCCGCCACACGCCCCAGGCGCGCGGCTTGTCGAGGGCCCAGGATTCATAACCGACGAGCTTGGGCGAAACCGCCTCGATGACCGGGTAGTAATACAGGCCGAGGATCGGCACCTGTTCCGCCATCATGGTCTGGAGCTGGCGAAGCAGCGCCCGGCGCTCGTCGAATTCAGTGACGGCCAAGGCCCTGAGATAGAGCGCATAGACGTCCGGGTTGTCCCACTGGGCATTCGGCGTCGTGGCCTTCTGGCCGATCAGCATTCCGTAGATGACCATGGGGTCGGCGCGCGAGCCATAGCCGAATGATTGCAGCTGGAACTTGCCGCTGAAGTAGTTCTCCAGCTGCGCGGCCCAGTCGATCACATCCAGTTCCACCTTGATCCCCACGGCGGTGAGCATCGACTGCACCAGCACGGCATTCTCGTACATGCCGATATAGCGCTTATTGGTCTGCAGCTTGATCACCTGGCCCCGGTATTCGGATTCGGCCACCAGCCGCTTGGCGGCTTCTGGATCGTAGGCGGGCCAGCTGGCCTGGAAGGAGGGGTCGAAATAGGCGCTCGCCTGGGGCACGCCGGAGGGGTTGTGCTGCGTCATCGCATCCGTCTTGACCTCCGCGATCAGGGCAAGATCGAGCGCATGCGCCATGGCCAGCCGCAATTTGACATTGGAGAGCAGCGGATCGTTGGTCTGGATCAGGATCGCGGACAGCGACAGGCCGGGTGCGGAGAGGATGCTGACGCCACGCTTCCTGATATCCTCCATGCGCGAAGCCTGCAGCGTGGACACCACATCGATCTGGCCGGCGATGAGCGCTGTCTCGGCGGCCGTCTTGTCCGGAATGATCACGAAGCGCACTTCGTCGACATAAGCCGTGCGGTCGCCGCTATAGCCGTCCCGCTTTTCCCGGGAGGGGACATATCCGGCGAAGCGCTCCAGCGCGATATATTGCTCCTTGCGCCACTCCTTGAGTTTGAACGGGCCGCTGCCGATCGCCGAATTGGCGATCCAGTTGCCGTCCGGGCCGACATTCTTCGGGCTTGCCGCCCAGAAATTGCAGATGGGGTCGGCGAGCCGGGTCAGGAACAGCGTGTTGGGGGCATCGATCCTGAACACGACGGTGCGCTCGTCCGGCGCCTCGACCGCCTCGACCTTCAGCCCGCGGGAGCCGTCGAACGACGCCTTGCAGAGCCACGGACCCGCGGCGCCGCCCATGCGGCGCTCCCAAAGCCATTTGATGTCGGCGGCCAGCACTCTGTCGCCATTGTGATAGGTCGCGCCCTCCCTCAGTCTGAAGCTGTAGGATTTGCCGTCCGCGGGCACCTGCCAGCTGTCCGCGAGTGCCGGCCCGATGGTCATATCGCTCTTCAGCGCGATCAGCGTCTCGAAGATATGGTGGAGAACCGTATCGGTATTCGCATCGTTGCGGCTCCCATCGATGCTGCGGATATCCGCGGTCAAAGTGATGCGCAACGTGCCGCCGCGGCGTGGTTCTTCGGCAGAGACAGGGTTTAGTAAAAAGGTGATGGCGAATAACGTCGCCAGGAAGAATTTTATCCGCATTTTGATCCAAAGCCCCTCTCGATTGTCTTATTTATAGTGTGTCGCCGATACGCTTTCCTGGGCGCCCCGCGAAACGGTTGCGTCGCGAGCGCCGACCCAGATCTTCCTGTTGGGTTTCGTCGACAAGGCGAGCCTTGTCGGAACTCTAACTTGCGATCGACGATCGCACAATAATGACGACGGATGTTTTTTGGTGGACCGCGGACGCGTCGGGGTAGTCGATCTATCCATTTGTTTATTATAGGATATTTTTTGAAGTCGAGCATTGTCATGCTGTCGCCTCGGGTGACGAAGCGACAAATCCTCGGGCGAAAACTGCGCGGAAAAATGATCGCGGAGCCTTCAGTGGGGCATCGGGGGCGGATCTGCGCAGCCTGGATGCCGAAAACGGCACGGCCATCCGGCTGCCGGCTCATGCCGAGATACTGGCGTCGATAAATCTCGCGCGATTATCCGATAGTCACTTTTTCCAGCGGCTTCGCACGCTCCGCCTGAAGCGCTGCGAGCGCTGACTGGATTTCCGGGGCGACCCGCATGGCCCTGCCGCCCTGCGCGGCAATCAGGCGGGGCAGCGGAGTGCCAGGCCACCAATGGGTGGCGCCATGGTGGTGAAGCGTCTGGCCGATCCCCGGCGCACAGGTTCATCTGCGGTTTTCGCCTTTTCCGCACGCTCGCGCGACTTGGCCAATGGTTGCACGGGATCGACCAAAGAGTTATTGATGGACCAGTTTTTGGCGCTCCCTGGAGGCTTCGGTGGCTCAATAATGTCGCTCTTATGGTTCACAAGAGCATGTATTTATTGGATGTTCGACGTGCTTTGAATTTCGCGGCAACAAAAATACGAGATGGCAATTGTGCGATCGGCGATCGCACTCTATAGACGCAATCGACAGCCGCGGTGATCGTCTCCGAACGAGGGAGAGCGAGGTCTGTCGGGAGGCGTGAAGCGCGTCGATGAGAGGCCTGGGCCTCTGGCGGCGGCTTTCCGCCATGACGCTCGGTTATGTGAGGCGGGAACAAATGACGTCTGAGTCCTTCAAACGGTCCGATATCAATCTCGGCAATTGGCGCGACCGGCCATACTCGACCTGGGCATTCCAGAATGTCGCCGAATTCGTGCCCTCGGCGCAGGTGCGCGGCGCGCGCAAGCCGGAGGCGGCTCCGCTGGAGCTCGGCCGGTTTGCTGCCGTCATGGTCAAGGATCAGGCCGATAACGAGGTCGCGCTCGCCGATTTCCTGCGTGGCATGGACAGTGACGCCCTCGTCATCATGCGCCGCGGCGAGGTCGTTGCGGAATGGTATGCCCCGCATTGCGATCCATTCAGGCCGCACCTGATTTTCTCGATCTCCAAATCGGTCACCGGGCTGCTCGCCGGCATGCTCGAAGCCAAGGGGGTGCTCTCGCTCGACCGGCTGGTGTCCGCCTATATCCCCGACGCCCTGGGCTCGGCCTATGGCGATGTCACGGTGGGTGACCTGCTCAATATGACCGTGAGCCTCGATTTCGAGGAAAGCTATCTCGACACCACGGGCGGTTTCGATCGCTATCGCCGGGCCATGCTGTGGAAACCCGATCGCGCCGACGAGCCGACGCCGACAATGCGACAGTTTTTGTGCTCGCTGCCCAAGGCGGCCCATCCGCACGGCACGGCGCATGCCTATCGCTCGCCCAATTCGGACATGGCCGGCCTCGTGCTCGAGGCCGCCTCGGGCAAACGCTACGCCGATCTGCTGAGTGAGCTCCTGTGGCAGCCCATGGGCGCCCATAGCGACGCCTTCATCACCCTCGATCGCGCCGGCTCTCCGCGCTCCTCCGGTGGCATTTCCGTCACCGCACGCGACCTCGCCCGTCTCGGAGAGCTGGTCCGGCTGGGCGGCAAGGGAATCGTGCCGGCGGAATTCGTCGAGCGGCTCTGGAGTGGCGGCGACCGCGGCGTCTGGGCCGAGGGGAGCCAGAAACTGCTCTATCCGGGCGGAAGCTATCGCGCCTACTGGTACGAAACCGGCACCGGTGCGCTGGCCGGCCTGGGCATCTTCGGACAGTGCGTGTGGATCGACCGGCGGTCGGAAACGGTCGCCGTCCGGTTGTCGTCGCAGGCTTTGCCGGTTGACGCGGGGCTTACGCAATTGGCTATCGCGATGATGAAGGCGGTGTCGGCAGCCTGACCGCCGTGACCGGTCCGGCCCCGTGGAGACGAAGGCGCTCGCGCCTTGGTCGTTGGTGCCGATCGCGGCCGAACCGGATCTGCGCCTGGAGGCGCCTCCACCAAGATGGGCCGCCTGCGCGGACCATGCCGGCGCGGTCTCGCCGATCCGCCGGCGGCGGAAGACGACAGGCGCCGAGCGGCCGTCGGCGATGCTGGATGATGCGCATCGCGGATCGCCCTGCTGTCGAGCGCACCGCGATTTCGCACGTCATTCCAAAAATAACCGCAAGGTGAGAGCGTATTCTCCTTGCGCCAGCCGTGGCGATAGATCCGAACCAGCCAAGTCGTGAACAAAAAACAATTGATCGCCTTGGCAAGAATGGGACACCCGCGAAGATAAGCCTCCACCCCCCGGCAAGGTGAAGCCCACCTGCCGGGGTGAAGATTGGAGGGTCGATCATGTCTATCATTCAGCAGCTCAGGCGCCTCATGCCGGCGCTGGCCGTCGTCATCGCCAGTACGACCCTTGTCGTCGCCAGCGCGACGATCGCGCGTGCGAATTCAGGCCCGCTCGTCACCACCGATTGGCTCGAGCAGAACCTCGCCAATCCGAAGGTGCGGGTGATCGAGGTCAGCGTCGAGCCCGGCTTGTTCGAGCGCGGCCATGTTCCGGGCGCCCAGAACGTGGTCTGGCATACCGACCTGGTCGAGACGGTCAATCGCGACATCGCCAGCCGCGAGAAGTTCCAGGCGCTGCTGCGCCGCCTCGGCATCGACAAGGACACGACCGTCGTCCTCTATGGCGACAACAACAATTGGTTTGCCGCCTGGGGCGCCTGGGTGTTCGACATCTACGGCCTGCGCGACAATGTGAAGCTGCTGGATGGCGGCCGCCGGAAATGGGAGCTGGAGCGCCGGCCCTATGCGACCAATGTCGCGCCGGTCGCCGCGAGCACGATCACGCTCGCCGAGCCCAACCGGTCGCTCCGCGCGCGCATCACCGACGTGCTGAACGTGGTGGAGAAACGCTCGGAGGCCCGCATCCTCGACATCCGCTCGCCGGATGAGTTCAGCGGCAAGATCATCGCGCCGTCGGGCGTGCCGGAACTGGCGATCCGCGCCGGCCATATCCCGGGCGCGGTGAACGTGCCCTGGGCGCGGGCGGTGAACGCCGCGGACGGTACGATCAAGCCGATCGAAGAGTTGCGCAAGCTCTATGCCGAGGTCGGCATCGACGGCAGCAAACCGATCATCACGACCTGCCGGATCGGCGAGCGCTCCAGCCACACCTGGTTCATTCTGTCCCGGCTGCTCGGCTATCAGGTGGCGAATTACGACGGCTCCTGGACCGAATATGGCAACCTGGTCGGCGTTCCCATCGCCAATCCGGCCGGCACCGTCTGGGGCGGCAAGTGAGCGGCGTCGATCTTTTCGGGCACCGGACCGCACAGGCATGACATCGACGGTTCAGACGACATTGGCGGGTGGCGCGCAAGCGCCGTCCGCCGCCCTGCGTTACGGCGCGGCGGCGATCGCCGGCCTGGCCCTGATCGCGGCCGCCCATTGGCTCGGCGAGCAACCGGGCCCGGGGCCGCAATTGCAGCTCTCGCTCATTCTGGGCGTCGCCTTCGGCTTCGTCCTGCAGCGATCGCGCTTCTGCTTCCTCTGCATCTGGCGCGACTGGCTCGACCGGCGTGATCCACGCGGCCTGCTCGGCGTGATCGCCGCGCTCGGCGTCGGGCTTGCCGGCTACACGCTGGTCTTTGGCGCCTGGCTGCCGGATCCGACGGGAACTCGCTTGCCGCCCACGGCCCATATCGGACCGGTCGGGCCGGCGCTCATTCTCGGCGGCCTGATTTTCGGCGCCGGCATGGCCATTTCCGGCTCCTGCATCAGCGCTCATCTCTACCGTCTCGGCGAGGGGGCGCCGACCGCGCCTTTCGCCCTGATCGGGTCCGGCTTCGGCTTCATTCTCGGATTTCTCAGCTGGAACTGGCTCTATCTCGAAACCATCGCGGAGGCGCCGGTGCTCTGGCTGCCGCGCCACCTCGGTTATGCCGGCGCTCTCACGCTGAGCCTGGGCGTCGTGGCGGGCGCGGCGATTTTCCTGATCCGGCGGCTGCCGCCGAGGACGGCGCCGCTGGCGGCGATCGATCCGATCAAGGCCGTCTTCGTCCAGCGCTGGCCGGCCTGGATCGGCGGCCTTGCCGTCGGCGCCATCGCGGTCGCCGCCTATCTCCGGCTCAGCCCGCTGGGCGTCACCGCCGAGATCGGCTCGCGCATGCGCCAGGCGGCCGATGTGGTGGGACTGCTGCCGTCGCGGCTGGAAGGTCTCGATACCCTGCGCGGCTGCGCCACTGTGGTGCGCGACGCGATCTGGACGCCGAATGGCCTGTTCATCGCCGGTCTGGTCGCGGCATCTTTCGTCGCAGCACTCCTGTCCGGCGCCTTCCGGCCGGCCCGTCCGCGACCGGGGGATATCGCCCGGGGATTGCTGGGGGGAGTGCTGCTCGGCTTCGGTGCCATGATCGGGCTCGGCTGCACCGTCGGCACGCTGCTCTCCGGCGTCATGGCCGGCGCTGTCTCCGGCTGGCTCTATCTCGCCGCACTGATGGCCGGGACGACGTTGACATTGCGGGTCGGGCGCAGGCTCGGCGTGCTGGAAGGACCTGTCGTCCGGTAAGGCCGGGCGGCGTTCAGCCGGGCAGGCATCGCAACGGGCCGCCGTTCCCAGACGAGACGCGCATCGAAGCCGCCAGCATGCCGGTGAACACGCGGCGGACCCGAGCCATCCGGTCGCGCGGCCGCGGGTTCACGACACCCGGATTGCGCGCATGGACGACTTTCACGCTCGGATCACGCTCTCCCTTCCATGCTCCGCCGCAGCGCGTCGGCGAGCAAGCCGGCGACGCGGCCGGTCGGGACCTCCAGGTTCCCCCAGCGAGGCGATGAGGTCGTTCCGGCACCGGTTGTCGCGGTGCCGCAGGTGGAGGAGGCGAACATGGCATTGCTTGGTCAGGACGTCATCGATATCGGGTCGACACGGCTGAGCCAGAAATATGTGCTGGGCGCGCGGGTGCCGCTCGACAATCCCAATTGGCGTGGGCCCTGGGATTGCGCCGAATTCACCTCCTGGTGCGCCTATCAGGCCTATGGAACGATCTTCGGCGCGGGCAATGTCACCAAGGTGGCGAAGGCCGAGCCCTATTCCGGCCACTGGTATTCCGACGCCAGGAAGAAGGGCCTGGTCATCAGCGCGAAGGAAGCGCTCAAGATCCCGGGCGCCGCGTTGATCAGGGCGCCCGCGCCCGGCAAGATCGGCCATGTCGCTTTCGCCCTCGGCGATGGGGACCGGACGCTGGAGGCCAGGGGCGCGGCCTTCGGGGTCGGCATTTTCAAGGGAGCGGCCAGCCGCTCCTGGAGCATCGGTTGCCTGCTGCCCGGGGTGGACTATGCGAACGGGGCCAGGCCGCCGGTGCTGGTGCCGCCCGGCGACAAGTCGCCCGCTCTGCCGCCTGGCTATTTCTGGCTGAAAACGCCCAATTTCAAGGGGGCGGCCATCGTCGCGCTGCAGCGGGCGCTGAAGGCGAAGGCCATCGATCCTGGCCCGATCGACGGCGAATACGGGCCCATGACGAATTCCGCGATCATTTCGTTCCAGGTGGTGAAGGGGCTGGAGGTCGATGGCGTGGTCGGCCCCAACACGGCGGGCGCCCTCGGGCTCGTCTTTCCCGTCGTGCCGAGCGCCGAGGATGAGCAGATCTACCGGGACGCGCGAACGCCCAGGGGGCCGGGCTCCGTCACGTTCCCGCCGGCGACCGCAACGCTCGATGCGATCGTCGACATCGTTCAGGCCGGCAGGAGCTTCAAGGCGAAGGCGGCATCGGGCTTCAGCTTCATCATCGCCTCCACGACCCAGTTCACCGACGACATGAACCGCGTCGGCCTGTTCCAGGGCCAGACGGCGATCGAGGACAGCTTGAAATTCGGCGTCTACAAGACCGCCGACTACGCCGCTGTCTTCGGGCAATGGGCGCATTTCATCGAGCCGACCTTGACGGCGGAGGGCGGCGGTCGCTTTGCGACGCTCAACACCTATGACCGGGCGGCCTTCACCTTCGGCGCGCCCCAGCTCGCCGCGCATACGCCAGGCGAGAATTTCATCGTCTATCTGAAGGGATTGCTCGGCCTCGCCGATGCCGACAAGCATTTCCCGGAGCTTTCGCTGCGCAGGAATGCGGCGGGCAGGACGACGGTCCATCGGGCCACCGCCGGCGGTTTCGAGGACCTGGAACAGGTCGTCGTCGTGGAGCGTCCGAACGGCAGGCGGGAACGCCAGCTTGCTCTGCTGATGGCCTATCTCAATCCGTCGCCGACCGCCATCGACGCCGCCGAACTCTCGGCGTCGGCGCGGCTGATGAACTGGCTGCGGACCGATCCCAAGGCCAAGGAGCTTCAGATCAGCGTCTTCATCGGCCACGCCCAGGCCAGGTTCAAGCTGGCGAAGACCGAGGTGCGGGGCTTCGACGGCGATGACTGGCGCATTGCCCTCTGGATCATGGACATCATGCACCAGGGGCGCGGCAGCTTTCGTGAAATGACCGCCGCGCTCGCCGCGGGGGATCCGGAAGGGGGCCTCAGGCGCCTCGGCTGGCCGAAATACAAGACGCGGATCCAGACGGTTGCGTCGGCGGTCGACAGGCTCGCGGCCAGCGGCGTGATGAACGGCTTCAAGGTCTGACCGGAGCGGCGGCGTCCGTCATTGCCAGGCGCGGCGCGTAAGCGTTCGGGCCCGATCCCAGGCCTCGCGGTTTCGGCCGCGGGCCCGGGCCGCCGCCTGATGCCATCAACGGGATGGCCGGACCGGCGGCCAGGACCATGTCTGGCCGGTCGCCATCGGTCGGCCCGCGCGGGCCTGGACGCTCATGGTTCGTCCCGTGCCATTTCCGCCGCCACGCCGGCCCGGCGCGACACCATGTTTCGCGGCCGGCGTTTTGGATTAGTCTGGCCCTGGCGCGCTCGCCGGACCGGTTGTCCCTGCTGGGACCGGTCGGGTGAGCGGCGGAAACGGCGCATCGCATCGGAAGGACCCGCGGCATCATGGTCAGGCTCAATGAAATCCGCTCCGGCGAGATCACCGTCGAGGCGCCGCCGCCGACCGATGCCGGGCTGGTCTTTATCGGCCGCATCCGCACGCCCTGGACCTCGCGGCTCGAATGTCCGCGGCTCGGCCGTCCCGACGGCCCGGTCTGCCGTATCGAGCTCTTCGAACCATGGACCGGGGCGCTCGACGGCGTCGCCGCTTTCGAGCGACTGGAGGTGCTCTACTGGATGCATCTGTCGCGCCGCGACCTGGTGCGCCAGAGTCCGGCCGATGATGGTGTCACGCGCGGCACTTTCGCGCTGCGCTCGCCGGCCCGGCCCAACCCGATCGGCACCGCGATCGTCACGCTTGTCGCCATCGAGGGAGCGATCCTGTCGGTGCGCGGCCTCGACTGCCTCGACGGCACGCCGCTGATCGACCTGAAACCCGATCGCGGGCTGTTCACGCCGCTGGCCCGGCCACAGAAGGGCGATTTCGACGTGGACGGGCCGAAACCGGATCTATCGGAATGACCGCGCAGGACGACGCGGCCACGCGGCCGGCTGCGCCGCCGGCGTCCGGCGATCCGCTTTGGGCGCGGTCGCTGCGCTTCACCGCGACCGTTCTGGTGCCGGTGCTGGTCGGTCTGTCGCCCGGCGGCGGCGCGTGGCTGCCCTATGGCATGCTGACGGCGATCGTCGCCTTCAGCGGCGACACCGGCGGCCGGCCGTGGCCGCGCCTGGCCTGGATGACCGCCGCCGTCGGCGCGCTGGCCGTCGGCGGTGCCATCGGCACCTGGGTTCAGGGCTCGCCGCTGTTGCTCTGTCTGGCCTTCGCGCTGGCAGGCATTCTCTACGCCCTGACCGAAAGCGCCCATGCCATTGCGCTCACCATGTCGCGCTTCGCCTGTTTCGCCCTGGCGCTCAGTGCGCTGCAGGCGCCGCTCGGCCTGTTCGATCTGGCGATTCTCGCCGGCGTGACACTGCTCGCCTGGGTCATATCGGTTGCCTGGGACCTCGCCGCGGGCCATTGGCGCGCTTCCACCGTGCCGCACTGGACCGAGGTGCTGCGCGCGCTGCATGCCCGCGAGCTGAAGCGGATCACCTTCGCGGTAGCGACCGCCGTCGCCATCCCCCTTGCCTTTCTGGCCAGCACGGCTCTCGGCCTGCACAAGCCCTACTGGACCATGCTCACCCTGGTCCTGGTGCTGCGTGTCGATTTCCTGTCGAGCCGCCGGCAAATGCTGGATCGCTTCATCGGCACCTTGCTGGGTGTGCTGGCAGCGGGCCTGCTCGCCTATGTCGCCCCATCCCATCACGCCATGATGCCGGCCCTGATCCTGGTCGCGCTGCTGCGCTGGCCGGCGCAGCAGCAGCATGGCGTCCTCGGCGTCGCCTCGATGACCGCTTTCGTCATGCTGACCATCGAGATAACCGCGATTTCCTCGGGCCAGGCCCTGCCGCTGCTGGAGGCGCGCATTGCCGATACCGCGCTCGGCTGCGGCTTCGCCTTGTTCGCCCTGTTGCTGGAACATGGCCTGCGCCGCACCGTGCTCAGGATTCGCCTGACCCGTCGTGCGCCGCTGATCTGACCCGCGTCACTGCCGCGCAACCCGCGCGGTCAGGTCGCAACCACGCTGGTTCGACGCTATGCTCTCGGTCGACCGAGACGAACCGGAGCGACGGATATCCCACGGCACAGGCTGAGGATCACATATTGGGGCGCCAGATCGCGGCCGCCCGTACCCTTGTCGGCCTGAGCAAGGCCGAACTGGCAACCGAGGCCGGGATTGCCGTGGAGACGCTGCGCCAGATCGAATCGGCCAGTGGCGCGGCTGTCGGCCCCGCCGAGGCGATCGCGGCGGTACGGGCGGCGCTCGAGCAGGCCGGCGCCGTGTTCATCCCGGAGGACGGCCTGGGGGCCGGCGTCAGGCTGAAATTCACCCGACTCGAGACACGCCAGATCGGCCGCTGGGAAGGCGAGGGTGGCCGCGCCGCCGATGACGACGTGCCCTGACCGGCGAGGTCTGGCGCGGCGCCCGGCCGGGCTCAGCCGGTCTTCCTGCCGGCCTGGCCAGCCTGCCAGTCGGCATGGCTGACGCGGTTCAGCGCGAAGACATCTTGCTGGCGGGTGTAAAGATTGCCGTAGAGGCGGCCGATCGGCCTATAGGCTTCGATATCGACATCGAAGCGCTCGTTCATCACGTCCTCGCGGACATGTACATGGAGCACCCGGCCGATCAGCAGCTCGCGCTGCGGCCCGAAGCACAGCGAGACCTCGCGCCGGCATTCGAGCGCCGCCGGGGCTTCGGCGATGCGCGGCGGTTTGACCAGGGTCGAGGCCGCGGTGGTCAGGCCGGCGGCGGCGATCTCCGACACCTCGGCCGGGAAGTCGGTCGCGCAGATATTCATCGCCTCGGCCAGCGCCTCGTCGACCAGGTTGACCACGAACTCGCCGGTCGCCTGGATGTTGAGCGTCGTGTCCTTGGCCGAATGATCCGGCTTGTGCTGCAGGCCGAGCACCACCAGCGGCGGGGCTTCGGAGAAGACGTTGAAAAACGAGAAGGGCGCGGCATTGACCTCGCCCTTGGCGCTGATCGACGACACCAGCGCGATCGGCCGCGGAATCACCAGGGAACAGAGGATTTTGTAGACGCGGTCGTCGGGCAGCGTATCGAGGGCAATCGAGCGCATGGTCATGCAGGCGGCACCTGGTCATCCGGCCCCGGGCGTGGGGTCCCCTATTCACCCTGCATCTTCGGTGGTTTCAACCCATAATTCGGCGCCCCTGCCGCGATGCAGGACCGCGTCTCGCCGACGGTCCCGCATGGCATTCCGGGATCCGCGGAGATTGCGACGACCGGCACGCGGCCGGTCGCGGCGGTGCTCAGCGTGTCGCCGGGGGCCGGTTCTGCGCCTGGCCCGGGATCAGCGGCGCGCTCTGCTTGCAGTCGGTCAGCCAGACGTCATAGACGGCGTGCTCGACGCCCGACAGGCCGGGGCTGGCGGCGAACATCCAGCCGGAATAGATCCGCCGCACCTCGCCGCCGAGCGTCACCTCGTCGACCTCGACAAAGGTCGTGGTCTGCGGCGTTTCGGTCGGCGGCCGGGTGTAGCAGACCCGTGGCGTCACCTGCAGCGCGCCGAATTGCACGGTCTCGTCGATCGCGACGTCGAAAGCGATGATGCGGCCGGTGATCTTGTCGAGGCCGGAGAACACCGCGGTCGGATTGGCGATCCGCTGGCGCGGCGGCGCGATCACGGTTTCGTCCGGCGCCGGCGCCACGGTCTCGCCCGGCAGCGCGCGCCGGCGCTGGTCGCGCGACGCATCGGGCTGGCTGGACGGCGGCGTATCGGAGGGCGTCGCCGGCCTCGCGGGGCGTGCCTGCTGCGGCGGACGTGGCGCCTGCGGGTTCAATTGTTGCGGCTGGCCGGGCTGGCCGGGCTGGCCGGGCTGCGCCGGGCGCTGTTGCTGCTGCTGAGGCGGCGGCCCGAGCTGCAATTGCGCCAGGGCGCTCGTCGCGAGCAAAGGCAGGGCGGCAAGACCGGCGGTCAGGAGCGCGAAGCGCGGGACAAGGGGCATCGCCAAGCGGGACTACCGTCTCTGCTACGCCGCGCGGACAGCGGGCCCTGTCGGGGCCCCGGGACGCGGCATGAAAACAAGGGCGCTGACGCCCGGTGTGGGCCTGGAACTATCACGTCGATCGTGGCGGAACCAAGCCCAAGCCATGGATTTCGGCCGTGGATTGAGCCGTCGCCCGCCGGTCACTGCACCCTCGCCGCGTCAGCGGCCTGGGGTCCAGGCCTCGTAGTCACCGGTCGCATGCGGCCGCTTGCCGCCGGCCAGCGTCGAGCCCGGCGGCCGATAGGCCAGCGCGGTGCCGGTCATGTTCTGCAGGTGCGGCTTCTGCCACGACCGCGCCTCATAGGCCTCTTCGGTCGGCGGCTTTTCGCTCTTGTGATGCATCCAGCCCCACCATCCCGGCGGGATCGCGGAAGCTTCGGCCTGGTCCTTGTAGACGACCCAACGCCGTTCGTGCCCGAGCGCCGGATCCTTGGCATAGCGCGAGCGGTAATATTTATTGCCGGTCTCGTCTTCCCCGACAAACACGCCATAGCGCCAGACGGTGTATTGCGTGCCGAAGGTCTGGCTGTTCCACCAGGTGAAGAACTTGAGGAAGAAGGTCTTCATCGCCCGTCCGCTTTTGGTTCGTCATTCGCGCTGGTTCATGCCACCCGTCAGGGGCCTTGTCCAGCATGACGAGCCCCGGACAGGCAAACGGCCGCCCGATGGGCGGCCGTTGCATGGCTTGAACGCCGGCGAGACCCGGCACTGAACGTCAGACGTCTTCGCTGTCGCCGCCGTAATCGTCGCCGTCGTCATAGGAGGCGTTGTCGTAAGAGCCGTTGTCATAGGCGGCGTTGTCGTAATTCCTGTCGGCGCCATAATCGGCATTCTGGTTGCCGCTCTTGTCATAGCCGCCATCGCTGCCGGTCATGCTGTCCTGCGAGCTGGTCGCCTTGTCGTCGGCGGAAGCCTGGGTCGAGCCGGCTGCCGGGGTCGATGCCGGCGTCGCACCGGCCGCCGGCGTCGCCGGCGTGCCGCCAAGCGCCTGGGCCGCGCGCGAACCGCCGCCCATCATGCTGGAAATGGCATTGGCCGCCAGCATGCCGCCGGCCACGCCCACCGCCGCGGTCGCGGCCGTGGCGAGGAAGCCGCCGCCCTGGCGCTGGGGCGCCTGTTGCGGCTGCTGCTGGCCGCCCCACGGGCCGGGCTGCTGTTGCCCACCCCAACCGCCGGGCTGCTGGCCCATGGCCTGGGGCGGCGGGGCGCCATAAGCGCCGGGAGGCGGTGCGCCGAAGGCTCCGGGGGGCGGCGCGCCATAGCCGCCACCCTGCGGCCCCGGTTGCGGCTGGCCCCAGGGGCCGCCCTGCGGCGCGCCCATCGGACGCGGCGGCGAGGGGGGAACCGATGGCTTGGAGCCGAAAATGCCCGACAGGAAACCGCCGCCGGAGCCTTGCTGCGGCGCGGCCTGGGCCTGCTGGGCCTGGTGCTGCAACTGCTGCACCTGGACCTGCGCCTGGCGCAGCTGGCCCTGCAGGTCTTCGTTCTGTCGCGAGATCTCGGCGATGGTCTGGTCGGAGACGTAGATCGACTGGAGCATGGCGTAGACGGCGCCGGGTTGCTGGGCCAGACGCTCTCTGATGAAGGCGTCGACCTGTGGGTCGCGCTGCTGGCCCTCGGCCGACCGCAAACGGTCGAACAGGCCGGCGAGAATGTCGCGCTCTTGTTCATTCATGGGGAAAGATCCTCCGGAAGACCATTCGTGGCGGGGGCGTCCCCGCATCGGCAGCCGGTTTCGCACCGTCACATTGCCGGGTGATGTCACCACATCATTCAGTCGTGACAAGACCAAGGCGGACCCACTGCCCGCTGAACATGGGTCAGGCCGGGGCGATCTGCCAGGGGCTCCATGGGCGCGGCGTGAAGTCGCATCGCGCCGGCGGGGCCGGCGTCCGGCTGCGCCATAAGAAAAGGCCGGGGCAAGACCCGGCCTCTCTTGGTCTTTCGGGCGCTGCGGCGCGTCAGCGCATCGGCAGCTTCGACCACTGCAGGTCGACCGACAGCGTGGCGACGATGGAATGTCCGCACCAACTGGATTTCGGCGTGCCGGTGAAGACGCCGCGCGGGTCGCCCGTCGTCACGAAGCAATTGCCGGGGCTCAGATTGGTGCCGTGATAGCGCAGGTCGAGCGTGACGGTCTCGTTGTAGGTCCAGGACACGCCGGCATTCCAGTAGAGATAGTCCTTGATCTTGAAGTCGTTGCCCGGGCCGAACACGCTGGTCGTGCCGAACCAGTAGTGGCCGAGGGCGCCGGAAATCGCGAAATCGTTCGGCAGCTTGTACTTGGCGTTCAGCTCGCCATAGGTGCCGGAGGCGCCGGTGCCGAGCCAGCTCGGCGCGTAATAGAGTGCCGCGCCGACATTGAGCTGCGGCGTGAAGTCATAGCCGGCCTTGCCGTAGAATTCCCAGAAGCTGAAATTGCGCGGCGACCAGACCCCGGAAAGCGCGCCCGGCGGGGTGACGATATCGGTGCGGAACTGGGTCTGGGGCGTGTAGAGATAGTACATGAAGCCGAGGTCGAGGGTCAGGTTGCCGAAGACCGGCCGGATGCCGCCATAAAGATCGATCTCGCCGATCGGAGCCGTCGGCAGCTTGGTGTACCAGTAGGACGCGCCGGCATAGAGCCAGTTGTAGCGCAGCTCGCCATAGGCGTTGAACGAGGGCCCGCGCGCCGATTGCGAGATGCCGCGGAAATTGTCGTCGGTCATCACTTTGCCGCCGAAGGCGAAATCCCAGGGCGAGGTCGCAGCCGGAGCCGCGGGCACGGCCGGGGCAGCGGCGTCGGCCGCGAGGGCCGGGCCCGCGAAGGTCACGGCCATCAGGCCGGCCAGGATGGTCATGCGCGCCATGTATTGTTCTCCCATCGGCATTCTCGAAAGGATCCGACAGAACTTCGAATTTGTCGGATTCACCTTGAAACACCAGTTGAGAGCACACGTTTCGAGCGTTTCCAGCAAGATTATAAAGTTGGCATCTCCTGGTAACTTTGCCCAAATGTGGTGCAATTTGGGCGAAACAAAAACGGCTGTGGCGGATCCGCCACAGCCGTTCGATGTCAGGTGGATGTCAGGCTGTTGTCAGCCGGCCGTCAGCTTGGGCCGCGGCTCAGACCAGCATCTTGTAGGCCGGCAAGGTCAGGAACTCCTCGAACTCGGCGGCCAGCGACAGGGTCTTGAACAGCGAGATGGCTTCCGGGAAACGGCCATTGGCAAAGGCCTCGGCGCCGACTTCGCTCTTCACCTTGTCCATTTCCTCGGGCAGGGCCTTTTCGAAATAGGCCGGGGTGCAGGCCATGCCGCCCTCCAGTGTCACGCCATATTTGGTCCACTGCCAGATTTGCGCCCGCGAGATCTCGGCGGTCGCGGCGTCTTCCATCAGGTTGTAGATCGGCACCGCGCCGCGGCCGCGCAGCCAGGCTTCGATATATTGCACGCCGACGCGGATGTTTTCGCGGTAGCCGGCTTCCGTCTTCGCGCCCTCATGGATGGTCAGGAGCTCCTTCTGGCCCGCGACGACGTCGTCGCGCTGCTTGGCCACCTGGTTCGGGGTGGGCATCAGGCGGTCGAAGGCTTCCATGGCGACCGGCACCAGGTCGGGATGGGCGACCCAGGTGCCGTCATGGCCGATGGTCGCTTCACGCTCCTTGTCCGCCTTCACCTTGGCGAAAGCCGCCGCATTGGCTTCCGGATTGTTCTTGATCGGGATCTGCGCCGCCATGCCGCCCATCGCGAAGGCGTTGCGCTTGTGGCAGGTCTTCACCAGGAGCTCGGCATAGGCCTTCAGGAAGGCCTTGCTCATCACCACCTGGCTGCGGTCGGGCAGCACATAGTTCTGGTTCTTGGCGAGCTTCTTGATGAACGAGAAGATGTAGTCCCACCGGCCGGCATTGAGGCCGGCCATGTGGTCGCGCAGTTCGAACAGGATCTCGTCCATCTCGAAGGCGGCCGGCAAGGTCTCGATCAGCACGGTCGCCTTGATCGTGCCCTTGGCGATGCCGAGCTTGTCCTGGGCATGGACGAACACGTCGTTCCACAGCCGGGCCTCCAGATGGCTCTCCATCTTGGGCAGGTAGAAATAGGGGCCCGACCCCTGGGCCAGGGCATTCTTGGCGTTGTGGAACATGTAGAGGCCGAAATCGAACAGCGCACCGGACATGGCCTCGCCATCGACCTCGACATGGACCTCGGGCAGGTGCCAGCCGCGCGGCCGGGGAATGATCACCGCCACCTTGTCGTTGACGGCGTAGGACTTGCCGCTCTTCGGATCGGTGAAGGCCAGCGTGCCGGCCCAGCGATCCCTGAGATTGATCTGGCCGTCGATCTGGTTGACCCAGGTCGGCGAGTTGGCGTCCTCGAAATCGGCCATATAGCACTTGGCGCCTGAGTTCAGCGCGTTGATCACCATCTTGCGGTCGACCGGACCGGTGATCTCGACGCGGCGATCCTGCAGGTCGGCGGGGATTGGCGCGACCGTCCAGGCACCGTCGCGGATATGCTTGGTCTCGGGCAGGAAATCCGGCAGGGCGCCGGCATCGAACTGCTTCTGGCGCTCGGCGCGCAGCTTCAACAGCCGCTTGCGCGTCTCGTTGAATTTACGCTGCAGCTCGACGACGAAACCGACCGCCTCGGGCGTCAGGATTTCGTCGAAGCGCGGGCCCATCGGGGCCTTGAGCACGACACCGGGCAGGGCGTTCTCGATTGTCTTGGCCGTGGTCATGACGCTGGTCCTCCGTTGTCCGCGGGCCTCCGCCCGTTTCTGTTCCCGCAATCTAGCCGATCGCCGCCTGTGCAAGAATGGATGAGAGCGACGAGCACTTGTTCCGTGAGGGAAAAGATCGGCGACGCCATCGAAGTTCGGCCGCGCCGTACGGGTTGTTTCAGCGGCGCCTCATTTCCGGCCGCCGGAGGCGATATCCAACCTGCCGGATCGGACGAAGCGACAATGCGAGGACTGCCAATTGCGTTGGTTACCCGCCATTCTCATCGCCATTTGCCTGAAACTCGCGGCCGCCGGCACGGCCTTGGCCGGCGACTTCGCGATCGTCGAGAGCCTCGGCTTTTCGCGGGACGGCCGCTATTTCGCCTTCCGGGAATCCGGCACGCGGGACGCATCGGTCCATCCCTATGCGACGGTTCACATTGTCGATCTCGACAGCGGCCGGCCGGCGCCGGGCTCCCCCTTCGTGGTGGAGATCGGCAATGAAGAGGCCTCCGAGGACATGGCCCGGGCACAGGCCTTGGCAAAGGCCCAGGCCACCCTGGCCGGGCTCGACATCGGCGCCAGGCCGACGATCAGCGTCACCGATCCACGCGGTGAACTGGCCGAGGGCGTCACCCCCGATCGCGCCTATGAGGCCATGCGCGCGCAGGCGAGCCGCCTGGAGATCGAAGGGGTTCTGCCCACGGGACGCCTGGCTGTCGAGATCGAGTCCTCTGTCCTGGCGGATGCGGCCTGCGCGGCGCTCGGCCGCGACGACGTCCACGGTTTCGCGCTGGCCCGGGTCTCGCCGACGGGGGCGCGGTCGACCGTCCATAGCGACCGCGCCAATGGCAGCGAACGCAATTGCCCGGCCCGCTACGGACTGGCCGCGCTGCATTTCTACAAGGCCGCCAATGCCGCGCCGCGTCTGGTTGCGCTGGTCGCCTATTATCCCCGCACCTGGGAAGAACCGGACCGGCGCTATCTCGCCATTCCCGTCCCCTTGCCCGACTGAGCGCCGATTCGCGCCGCCTGGACGCGGCCGAACACCTCCCGGGCAAGCGCTGGTGACGCCGCCGCCCGGCTGGCGTTTTTTGCGGGAATAGGGCGGCACGGCGCCGGCGCAACGGCTGTTCGGCCGTCTGGACCACGCAATCGTTCCGGCCGCCCAGGGGCGTGGCTGGCTTTTCGTCCGCCGCCCGTCTATGTCAGCGCGCCCGCCGCAAACGTCGAGCCCATGGCGCACGTCACTTCGATCGAGACCTATTCGTTCAATCCGACCGACCTGAAAGTCGACAGCCGGCTGCCGGGCATTTCGGCTTTCGTGCGGACCAGGAACGGTGCCGATTTCATCGCGCCGACCATTCTCAGCCACGCGCCCTATGTCGACGAGATCATCGCCGTCTACAACCAGTGTACCGATGCGACTGAAGCTATCCTGCGGCGCCTGCAGGACGAACTCGGTCCCGGCAAGCTGAAGCTGTTCGAATATCTGCCGCGGGTTCATCCGCCGGGTTCGAAGGAACATGCGGCGGAGCCCGGGAACTCGCCGCACAGCGTGGTCAATTATTCGAACTTCGCGCTGGCGCAGACCGCGCACCAGATCGTGGTCAAGCTCGACGACGATCACATCGCCTTCGATCGCCTGCTGCAGCCGATGATCGCCGATCTGCGCCGCGACGGCCTGAAGCCCGGCCGGATGAACTGCTTCTCCGGCCTCAATCTGGCGCGCGATGCCGACGGCCGTGTCGGCGTGCATGCCGGGACACCGTTTTCGGGCAATGGCGATATCGGCTTCTTCGCCATGACGCCGGACGCCTATTTCGTCCACGACCGGCGCTTCGAGGATTTCCGCAAATATTATTTCGACCGGGTCTTCGCCGGCTTTGCCTATTGGCACATGAAATATCTGAAATCCGGCCTCGGCTTCGCCAATTACGAAATCCAGAAGGGCCGCAACCGGCGCTTCGCCCGCAAGGAAAAGGATTTCCATTCGCGCCGCGAGGTGATCACCGTCGCCGAGGTGGCCGAGGCCATGCCGACCATGCGCGCGGCGGTGATGAGCCGCATCCCCTTCGACAAATGGGCTTTGATCGGCAACCGCGCCCGGGCGATGGCCAAGGAGCACGTCACCGATGCCGATCTCGCCGAATTCGTCATGCGCTATCAGCTCGGCGAGCCGGTTTCGGCGTGACGAAAGCCCCGGCACGGCAGCGACCGCGCCAGGGCCCGGGATCGACCGCGGTGTCGATCAGACCACCGACAGGCGAACGTTCAGGTTGCCGCGGGTCGCTTCCGAATAGGGGCAGACCACATGGGCCTTGGCGACCAGATCCTCGGCCACAGCGCGCTCGACGCCCGGCAGGCTGATCGCCAGCGCCACGTCGAGGCCGAAACCCTGGCCGTCGTCGCGCGGACCGATGCCGACCGTGCCGGTCACCGTCGTGCTGTCCGAGATCGCAACCTTGGCCTTGCCGGCGACGAATTTCAGCGCGCCAAGGAAGCAGGCGGAATAGCCGGCCGCGAACAATTGCTCGGGATTGGTGCCGTCGCCGCCGCCGCCGCCGAGTTCTTTCGGGGTGTTCAGCTTGACCGACAGATGATTGTCTTCGCTGGCTGCGATGCCCTCGCGGCCGCCGGTGGCGGTGGCTTTGGTCGTATAGAGAACCTTCATGGCGATCCATCCTTGTTGACGTCTTGGGCCGAACGGTGCCCCGTGGCGATGACATTCATTGCAGACAATTAAATTGTGCGCAATTGAAATTTGAGATAACAGGGATGCGCAATTCGATTTTGTGCAATTCAACGGCGTGGCGCATGAAGCTCGCCGGATGCGATTGATCGAGGAGACGCCCATGGCTGACCGCAACGATGGGCTGAACCTGTCCGACCAGCTGTGCTTCGCGGTCTATTCCGCGGCGCATGCCTTCAACCGTGTCTACAAGCCGCATCTGGAGCGGCTCGGCCTGACCTACCCGCAATATCTGGTCATGCTGGTGCTGTGGGAAAATGACGATCGGCCGGTCAAGGCGATCGGCGAGCATCTGGCGCTCGATTCGGGAACCCTGACCCCCCTGCTGAAGCGCCTGGAGGCCGCCGGGATGGTCCGGCGTCAACGCAATCCGGCCGACGAGCGTTCGGTCAGGGTGTCGCTGACCGACCAGGGCCGGCAATTGCGCGACAAGGCGCGCGGCCTGCCCATCGCCATGGCCTGCGCCATGGGCCGCAGCCTGCCCGAGGTCGCGCGGCTGAAGGACGAGCTGGCGGCCTTGCGCGAGGCGCTCGACGCGGCGTCCCGCGAGGCCGTGGCGGAGAACGCCTAGCTCCCCATCATTCCGCGGCTCGCAGCGTGGCCGCCGGTCTTTCGCCGAGGCCGGCCTCGGCCAGCGCCTGCGGCAAGGGTCCGCCGGTGACCCAGTCGAGCAGTTCGACGGTGTGAACGATCGGGATGGATTTCTCCCGTTCGGCGAAACCTTTGGCGATCTGGGTGATGCAGCCGATATTGCCCGTCGCGATCAGGTCGGGACGAACCTTCTCCAGATTGCCGATCTTGCGGTCGCGCAGCCGCTCGGCGATCTCCGGCTGCATGATGTTGTAGATGCCGGCCGAGCCGCAGCACAGGTGGCCCTCGGGCGGCTCCTTGACGGTGAAACCGGCGGCCTTCAGCAAGGTCTTCGGCTGCTCCCTGATCTGCTGGCCGTGCTGCATCGAGCAGGCCGAATGATAGGCCGCCACCAGGTCGACCTGGCGCACCGGCGCCTCGAGCGTCAGTCCGGCGACATATTCGGTGATGTCCTTGGCGATCGCCGAGACCCGCCGCGCCTTGTCGGCATAGGCGGGATCGTCGCGCAGCATGAAGCCGTAATCCTTGATGGTCGTGCCGCAGCCCGAGGCGGTGATCACGATGGCGTCGAGGCCCGCGCCGTCCATTTCCCTGATCCAGGCATCGATCGCCTGCCGGGCCTGGACGAGGCTTTGCTGCTCGCGCCCCATGTGATGGACCAGCGAGCCGCAGCAGCCCTCGCCGGCGGCGAACACCACCTCGACGCCGTTGCGGGTCAGAAGCCTGAGCGCCGCCTCGTTGATGGAAGGCTGCAGCACCGGCTGGGCGCAGCCCTGCAGGATCGCCACCCGGCCCTTGCGCGCGCCTTCGGCCGCGTGAACCGCCGGCCGGTCGATCGGCGAGCGGGTCGGCAGCCGCTCGGGCGCCAGCGCCAGCATGGCGCGGGTGCGCTTGATCAGGCCGACCTTTTCCGAAATGGGTCCGAGCGCACGGCGCGTCAGCGCCACCGGCACCCGGCCCTTCCAGGTCAGGACCGAGGCGATCCTGAGCGCCTTGTTGGCGAGGAAGGCGCCGGCGAGCGCCAGGCGGAACCGGTTCGGATAGGGCAGCACCCGGGCGAGCAGGCCGCGGATCAGCCGGTCCTGCCAGGGCCGCGCATAGGTCTCCTCGATATGCGCGCGGGCGTGGTCGACCAGGTGCATGTAATTGACGCCGGAGGGGCAGGTGGTCATGCAGGAGAGGCAGGACAGGCAGCGGTCGACATGTTTGACCACCTCTTCCGTCGCCGGCTGTCCGGTCTCGAACATCTCCTTCATCAGGTAGATGCGGCCGCGCGGCGAATCGAGTTCGTCGCCGAGCAGCTGATAGGTCGGGCACGTGGCGGTGCAGAAGCCGCAATGCACGCAGCTGCGCAGAATCTTTTCCGAGCTGGCAAGCTTCGGGTCGCTGAGCTGTTCGGCGCTGAAATTGGTCTGCATCTGATGTCACACGCCTGCGTACATGCGGCCGGGATTGAGGATGCCATCGGGATCGAGGCTCGCCTTGAGCTTCTTCTGCATGGTCATCAGGGGGGCCGCCGGCGGATCGAAGACATCGACGGCGAGCCGGATGGCATCGGGCGCGCGCATCAGGGTCGCGTGACCGCCGGAAGCCTTGGCGAGCGCGTGCACCTCGCGTGCCCCGGCATCGCCGGCGGCCTCGCGGGCCGCCCAGATCAGGCCACCGCCCCAATCGTAGAACAGGCGCGCACCGCGCTCCCGGAGCCTGGCGCCGAGCGCCGCGGCCTTGCTCGGCGCCACCGAGATGCGCCAGACCGCGCGGTCCGCCTCGGCGACGAAGGCGGCGTCGCGAATGGCGCGCCACAGCCGGCCCGCCTCCGCGGGAGCGAGGGTGTCGAGCCCGCCGAAGCGCTTCAGGAGCCGGCTAAGCTCGCCGCTGCGATAGCCGATCGACGGACCGAAACCCTCGATCCGGATCAGCGTGCGCGCGGTCTCGCCGTCGCCGGCCGGCAGGTGGGCCGCCCCGGTCGGTTCGAAGGGCGAGCCGAGCGCCGCCGACAGGGCCTCGATCGCCGGCCCGTCGGCGAGGCCTCTCAATTGCAAGGTTGTCTCCTGCTCGGCCATCGGCAGCACCTTGAAGCAGACCTCGTGAAAGATGCCGAGCGTGCCGTAGGATCCGGCCAGAGCCTTGACCAGGTCGAGCCCGGTGACGTTCTTCATCACCCGGCCGCCCGATTTGATGTCCTCGCCCCGGCCATTGATGAATTTCAGCCCGATCATCGCATCGCGCGCCGCACCGAGATTGATCCGGGCCGGGCCGGAGACATTGCCGGCGGCGACCCCGCCGACCGTCGGCTCGCCGCTCGTGCCGTAGAGCCCGCGGTGATCCATCGGCTCGAACGGCAGCCGCTGCCCACGGGCTGCCAGCGCTTCGGTGACCTCGCTGAGCGGCGTGCCGGCGCGGGCGGCGATGACCAGCTCGGCCGGTTCATAGAGCGTGATGCCGGTGAGACCCTTGGTCGAGATCTCGGCCGCCGCCTGGACCGGCCGGCCGAGGCCGCTGCGGGTCTGGCCGCCGCCAATGGCGAGCGGCGTGCCGGCGGCGCGCGCCTCGGCGACGAGGGCGGCGAGTTCTGCCGAAGTGGCGGGGCTGTGAAGTGTCATGATCTCTGGCTTTTCACGCCGCCTGCCGGGGCGTTTGCGGGTAGGTCGCGACGGCGGGGTCCCGCGGCGCGTCGAGCGGGAACACCTTGGCCGGATTGAGGATCCATTTCGGATCGAGCGCCGACTTGATCCGCGTCTGCTGCAACAGGTCGGTGTCGTTGAACTGCTCGCGCATCAGGTCGCGCTTCTCGATGCCGACGCCGTGCTCGCCGGTCAGGCAGCCACCGACCTGGACGCAGAGCCTGAGGATATCTTCGCCCGCATGTTCGGCCTTCACCTGCTCGTCGGGGTCGTTGACGTTGAACATGACGAGCGGGTGCAGGTTGCCGTCGCCGGCATGAAAGACATTGGCGACGCGCAGCCCGTAGCCCTTGACGATCCGGTCGATGCCGTCGAGCACCTCGGGCAGCCGGCCGGTCGGAATGGTGCCGTCCATGCAGATATAGTCGGCGACGCGGCCGGTGGCGCCGAAGGCCGACTTCCGGCCCTTCCAGATCGCCGCCGTCTCCATGGCGGATTTGGATTCCTTGATCACCTTGACGTCATGGGCCCTGGCGATGGCGACGATGCGGGCGAGCGTCGCGTCCATCTCGGCATCCGATCCCTCGACCTCGATGATCAGCATGGCCTCGACGTCGAGGGGATAGCCGGCATGGGCGAAGGCCTCGCAGATCTCGATCGCCTGGCGGTCCATATATTCGATCGCCACCGGAATGATGCCGGCCCCGATGATGTCGGCGACGGTCTGGCCGGCCTGGCCGATTTCCTCGAAGCCGAACAGCACCGGCCTCGCGCCTTCCGCCGCGCGCAGGATGCGCACGGTGACCTCGGTCACCACGCCGAGCTGGCCCTCCGAGCCGACGATCAGGCCGATCAGGTCGTAGCCGCCGGAATCGAGCGCATCGCCGCCGATCTCGACCACCTCGCCCTCGACCGTCACCAGCCTCAGGCCGAGGATATTGTTGGCCGTGACGCCATATTTCAGGCAATGGGCGCCGCCGGAATTCATCGCCACATTGCCGGCTATGGTGCAGGCGAGCTGGCTCGAGGGATCCGGCGCGTAGAAGAAGCCGGCATGGGCGACTTCGCCGGAAATGGCGAGATTGGTGATACCGGCCTGCACCCGCATGGTGCGGTCGGCGAAATTGGTCTCCAGCACCTGGTTCATCTTGGCGACGCCGAGCACGACGGCGTCTTCCTGCGGAATGGCGCCGCCGGCCAGCGAAGTTCCGGCGCCGCGCGCCACCACCGGCACGCCCTCCTGGTGGCAGAAGCGGAGGATGGCCGCGACCTGCTCGGTGGTCTCCGGCAGCACCACCACCATGGGCACGCGCCGGTAGGAGGTCAGGGCGTCGGTCTCGAAGGCCCGGCGCTCGTTTTCCGCCGTGATCACGCCCTCACCGGGCACGATCTCCTTCAGCCGGGCGATCACCAGGTCGAGTTTGGCGAGAACATCCGGTCGCGGTTCTGGAAAGGCGATGGTCATCGGTTCCTCCACAAGGGTCCGGACCCCGGGCTGCGGCGTCTTGGCACCTTTGATCTCTTCCAATTATAGCGCGGTTCGAGACTGGCGGAATGTGATTGAAAGGGTCAAGATTATTTCCTCAACGGAAAAGATGGTCAGCCTTTCGTGACACCCCTTGCCGATCTCGAAGTCTTTGCCCGCGTCGTCACGGCCGGCAGCATGTCGGCCGCCGGCCGCGAAATGGGCCTGTCGCCCGCGGTCATTTCGAAGCGCATCAAGCGGCTGGAGGATCGCCTCGGCACCCGGCTCTTGCAACGCACGACGCGGCAATTGTCGCTGACCGAGGCGGGGCAGGGCTATTACGAGCGGGTGGTGGCGATCCTCGCCTCCATCGACGAGGCCGAGGCCTTCGTCACCCGGCGCTCGTCGCTCGCCCGCGGCACGCTCCGGGTCTCGGCGCCGACCTCGTTCGGCCGGCTCCACATCGCGCCGCATCTGAGGTCGTTCCTGACGGCCAATCCGGATCTGGTGGTCCATCTGGAACTGTCCGACAGTTTCGTCGACATTGTCGGCGAGGGTTACGATCTCGCCATCCGCATCGGCGAGCTCGACGATTCCTCCTTCGTCGCGCGCCGGCTGGCGCCCAATCATCGCCTGCTGGTGGCGGCCCCCGGCTATCTCGCCGAACGCGGCGCGCCGGCGACCATCGCCGCCCTGTCCGGCCACGCACTGCTCTCGCACAATACCGATACCTGGCGGCTGGAGGGCCCCGACGGCGCCCAGACCGTTCGTTTGCACGGACCGCTCAAGACCAATTCGTCGGAGGTGATCCGCGAGGCGACGCTGGCCGGCATCGGCATCTCCCTGCGCTCGACCTGGGATGTCGGACCGGAGCTGAAGGACGGCCGGCTGCAGGTGGTGCTGCCGCAATGGCGCGCCTCGCGCCGGGTCGGCGTGCACGCCGTCTATCCCACCCGCCGGTTCCTGCCGCAGAAGGTCAGGGTGTTCATCGACTGGCTCGCCACGCTCTACGGGCCGGTGCCCTATTGGGACGAAGGGCTCGACCTTCCGGCCTGAGAAGGCTAGAGGGACGTGCAGTTTGCAGCTCCGGCCGGAAGGAGCCCTGCATTTCGGCCGACCGATCTGCGAGGCGACGATGACCGGAGCCCTTACCTCTGTTCGGACCCACGATGACTGCGCCCGTCTCTGACCTGGACGACAAGCTCGCTGCCCTCCTGGCCGGGGCCGGCTTCGCGCGCGCCGAGCCGCCCTTGCTGATCGCCGCCGACCTGGTGCGCGATCTGGTGGGCGAGACCATGGCGCGCCGGCTGTTCCTGACCTCGGACGCCGACGGCACCGAGATGTGCCTGCGTCCCGACTACACGATCCCGGTGGTCCAGGCCCATCTGGAGAGCCCCGCCGCCGGTTCGGAAGCGGCCTATTCCTATCTCGGCCCGGTGTTCCGTCACCGCCCCGGCCTGCCCGGCGAATTCAGCCAGGCCGGCATCGAGCTGCTCGGCCGCGCCGACCGCGAGGCGGCCGATGCCGAGGTGGTGGCGCTCGGGCTCGAGGGCGCGAGGCTCTATGCCGACGGCCCGCTCGATGTCGCCATGGGCGATATCGGCATTTTCCTGGCGCTGTTGCGCGCCCTCGACGTGTCGCCGGCCTGGCGCCGCCGCCTGATCAAGGATTTTCGCCGCAACGACATGCTGGCCGACGACCTGAAGCGGCTGGCCGATCCATCGACCCATGCGCCGCCCCATGCCGGCCTCCTCGCCGCCCTCGAAGGCGCCGACCCGAAGGCGGCCCATGCGCTGGTCACCGACCTCCTGTCGATCGCCGGCATCGCCACCGTTGGCGGCCGGTCCGCGGCCGATATCGCCGAGCGGTTCCTCGAACAGGCGGCGCTCGGCTCCGGCGGCCTCTGGCCGGACAAGGTCGCCGTGGTGCAGCAGGTACTGAGCGTCGCCGGCGATCCGGTCTCCGCCGAGCAGCAATTGCGGGCGATCGCGGCCGCGGCCGGGCTCGACCTGTCGGTGGCCCTCGACGCGCTGGCGCGGCGCAACACGCTGCTCTCCGAGCGCGGCGTCGACCTGTCCACCGTGCGCTTCTCCACCCATTTCGGCCGCGACGTCGATTATTACACCGGCCTGGTCTTCGAGATTCACGACGGCGCGGGCCGGACCGCCAAGCCCTTGGTCGGCGGCGGCCGCTACGACCGGCTGACCGAGATGATGACCGCGCGGCTCGGCCTCGACATCAAGGTGCCGGCGGTCGGCTGCGCCTTCTGGGTCGAGCGGCTCGCCGTTGCCGGAGGCCGCGCATGAGCCAGCCATCGACGCTCGTCTTCGCCATTCCGTCCAAGGGCCGCATCCTGGAAAGCGCCCAGGGCTTTCTCGAGCGCTCCGGCCTCAAGCCGGTGCAGGGCCGCGGCGCGCGCGACTATCGCGGCACCATTCCCGGCCTCGACGGGGTCGAGGTCGCTTTCCTCTCGGCCTCCGAGATCGCCCGCGAGCTGGTCGCCGGCTCGGTCCACCTGGGGCTCACCGGGCTCGACCTGATGCATGAGGCGACCACCGATCCCGACGCCAAGATGATCTCGCTGTCGGCGCTCGGCTTTTCGCGCGCCGATGTCATCGTCGCCGTGCCGCAGGCCTGGATCGACGTGCGCTGCATGGCCGATCTCGACGATGTCGCCAGCCAGTTCCGCAGCCGCAACCGCACGCGCATGCGGGTCGCGACCAAATATCTCAACCTGACCCGCGGCTTCTTCGACCGCCACGGCATCGCCGATTACCGCATCGTCGAATCGGCCGGGGCGACCGAGGGCGCGCCGGCCTCGGGTGCCGCCGAACTGATCGTCGACATCACCACCACGGGCGCGACGCTCGCCGCCAATGCGCTGAAAGTGCTCGACGACGGCGTGATCCTGAAATCGGAGGCGCATCTGGTCGCCTCGCGCACGGCCGCCTGGAGCGAGCCGGCGCGCGCCAGCGCCCGCGACATGCTGGACCGCATCGCCTCGGAAGCGCGCGCCCGCAAGGTGCGCGAGGTGCGCACCCGCTTCAAGGCCGCCGACGACAAGCTGGTGGAGGAGGCCAAGGCCCGCTTCGGCGTCGCCGCACCCTTCGGCGGGCCGACCTCGTCGGGCATGCTGACCCTGCACTGCCCGCCCGCCGCCCTGTTCGGCCTGTCGCGCTACCTGCGCGACAAGGGCGCGGAAAGCGTCTCGGTCAGCGAGCTCGATTATGTCTTCTCGGCCGAGAATCCGCTCTACGAGAAGCTCGCCGCGGCGCTGGCTTGAGCGGGGGCGGGGCAAGAATCCCGCCGCGATCTCAGGACCCGGTGCCGGCTGACGCTGCGGCCGTTCCAAGCAAAAGCCTTCGCCTTTGCGCCGCGAGCGCGAGCGCGAGCCGAAGTGAAGCCGGCTGCCGGATGGTCAAGACGTCATCCCCAAGGCAAAGCAATTGCTTTGCCGGGGGCCGAGCCGGAGCAGAAGCTCTTGCTTCTGCGGAGGCGAGGGGAAGGGGATCCATCGGTTACAGAGCACGACGGTTGGCACGGCGAAATCACATCAACGCATGCGTCGAGCGCGCGGCCTGTTGGCTCCTGGACCCCCTTCCCCTCGGCTTCGCCTCGGCCGGGGGTGACGTAGAGCGAGATCACGCCGCCAGCCCCTCTGATCAGCGAGCGCCCGGCGCCTATTCAGACCGCGTTGACGCTGGTCACGATGAAGGTGCGCAGCGATCCGTCCTCGTCCTTGATCGAGACATATTCACCGATCTCGAAGGGATGCTCGCCGAAGCGATAGCCGGCTTCGTCGTCATCGGCGGCGGCGCCGTCATAGTCGAAAATCCAGGTGGCGCCGCGGGTGCCGCCCTGGCGGTGGGTGAGCAGGCCGTGCTCGTCCGCTTCGCCCGCCCAGAAGCGCCTGACCTTGCACAGGCCCTTGTGGGTCTTCCAGGCCGCCACGTCGATATGGCCGTCGGCATCGAGCGGCGCGACGAACTCGTAGCCGTGGCGGTTCGAGCCCTCCGGAAAATCCCTGGAGCGGGCGAGGTTCAGGCGGATCCGGTGAAAGCCTTGCGGAAGCATGGTCATGCGGTCAGGCCCTCGTGCGCGACGTCCGCCGTGATCAACGATGCGATGCATCTTCAAGACGTGGGGCGTCGCCCCGATATCGTCAAGGCAGGCCGAGCGCCCGCACCAGGATAGCACCGGCAAGGCCGGCGGCGAGTCCGACGACGTCGCGACGCACCAGGATCATCGTGCCGGCGGCGCAGGCCATGCCGACCCAGGCGCTGGGTCCGCCGCGCACGACGAGCGGCACGATGGTCGCGACCACGATGGCGCCGGGGAGAGCCTCGAGCGCCGCCCGCACGAAGGGCGTCAACGGCACCCGGCCCATGATCCAGTAGCCGAGGATGCGGATGAAATAGGTCGCGGCCGCCATCGCCAGGATGGCGCTGATCGGCCCGACCAGGCCCTGGCCGAGCCACTCAGTCATGACGGCGGAACAGTCCGGCGGCGACCGAACCCGCGATGGCGCCGACGATGATGAACCAGTAGCCGGAGACCAGCTGCGCGGTGACGACGGCGACGCCGGCCGCGATCGGCCAGACCATGCGGTCGCGTTTCAGGCGGAACAGTCCGACCGCCATGATGGTGAACAGCAGCGGCATGACCAGGTCGAGGCCGTAGCGCCGGGGATCGGTCAGCATGTAGCCGAGCATATGGCCGGGAATGGTCGCGGCCACCCAGATCAGCCACATGAACAGGCCGGCGCCCAGAAACACGCCGGTGTCGCGGCCGCCTTCGGCGCTGTAGCGCGAGCCGATGATGAAATTGGCGTCGGTGAGCGTCACCAGCGCCAGATAGGGCGTGCCGCGTGGCATGCCGCGGGAGAGAAACGGCTGCAGCGCCGCCCCCATCAGGACGAGCCGGAGATTGACCGCGAAGACCACCAGGACCAGGGCGGCCAGCGCCGGTCCGGTCCAGGTCGACGGCCAGAGCTGCAGGGCGAGCAGCTGCGAGGCGCCGGCATAGACGAGAAAGCTCATCAGCGTCGCCTCGCCGAGCGACAGGCCCTTCTCGGCGGAGGCGGCGCCGACCGCGCCCGCCGCCATCAGGATGCCCGGCAGCATGGGCAGCGACAGCCGGACGCCCTCGGCCATGCCGGCCAGGCTGAAGCCGGCGGGCGCGCTGATGGGAGAGGATGAGGACGAGGTCGGCATGACCGCGAGCCATGCCGCCTCGTACCGCCTTCGTCCAGGCGGAAAACTGCAAGGGCGACGGGCGTTTTTCGCGGATGTCGGACAGCGGAGGCTTGCGAGCCCCCGCGATCGCGCCGGCGGGCCCGAAGCTCAGCGGCCGAGGCGCCGGATGCTCAGGACCGCGATCAGTGACACCAGCGAGCAGCCGATGATGTAGATCGCCACCGCCGACCAGTTGCCGTTGAACGTCACCAGGAGCCAGGTGGCGATCAGCGGCGCGGTGCCGCCGGCGAGCGCCGCGCCGATCTGCGAGCCGAGCGTGATGCCGGTATAGCGGACCCGGGTGGCGAAGATCTCCGACATCAGCGTGCCCAAGGTGGCATTGATCGGCGCCCAGATCAGGCCGACGGCGACGATGGTGGCGAGCGCCACTGCCCAGTAGTGCTTGAGATCGAGCAGCATGAAATAGGGGAAGGCGAACAGCGCCATCAGCACGGTGCCGGTGAGGAACACCGCCGGCCGGCCGTAGCGGTCGGACAGGCGGCCCATCACCGGGATCATCATGGTGGTGATGATGGTCGCCACCGTGATCGAGTTGAGGATGGTGAAGCGCTCGATCTTCAGGTTGGTCGTCGCATAGCTGACCGCGAAGGTGGTGAAGACATAAAAGGGCGCGGTCTCGACCACCTTGGCGCCGGTGGCGATCAGCACCTCGCGCCAGTGGTAGCGCAGCGTCTCGAACAACGGCACCTTGGCGACGTCGCCGTCGCGCTTGGCCTTCTCGAAGGCCGGCGTCTCGTCGATGCCGTTGCGGATCCACAGGCCGAGGAACACCAGCACGGCGCTGGCGACGAAGGGCACGCGCCAGCCCCAGGCGAGGAATTGGTCATCCGGCAAAAGACCCATGAGCGACAGCGACAGGGTCGCCATGACGAGGCCGAGCGGGATGCCCATCTGCGGAATGGCGCCGAAAAAGCCGCGGCGGTTGGCCGGGGCATATTCATAAGCGAGCAGCAGCGCACCGCCCCATTCGCCGGCGATGCCGAGACCCTGGATGGCGCGCAGCGTGACCAGCAGGATCGGCGCCCAGACGCCGATGCTGTCATAGCTCGGCAAAAGTCCGATCAGCACGGTCGAGCCGCCCATCAGCGACAGCGTCAGCACCAGTGTGCGCTTGCGGCCGATGCGGTCGCCGATATGGGAAAACAGGAAGCCGCCGAACGGCCGGATGAAGAAGGTCAGCGAAAACGACAGGTAGGACAGCATCAGGCCGACCACCGGGTCGAAATTCGGGAAGAACAGCCGGTTGAAGGCGAGCGCGGCAATGGTGCCGTAGAGGAAATAGTCGAACCATTCGATCGCGCTGCCGGTGAGGCTGGCGATCAGGACGCGGCGTTCGACGCCGGCAGTGGCAGCTGTGGCCGGCGCGGCGGCGGTCGGGCCGGCCGCGCCGGCCGCAGGCAGGACGGAAGTATTGTCGTTGAACATGATCCCCTCATTCTGTTCGTTGGATGGTGCTCGGCCGGCGCCAGCCGGACGTCATGCGCGGTCCCCTGGTCGCGACGGCCGCATCGGCCGGACGTTCGGGTTCATTGTCGGTGGATGATGCCGGCGGGACCGCATCGCCGGCGGTCCCACCCTGGTCGAAGGCTCTGTGATCAGGCCGCGCGCTTCTCGCGCGCCGCCAGATCGGCGATCGTTTGCCTGATCACGGCGATGACGCCCTCGCGCTCGGCGCCGGCGAGCGGCAGGCGCGGTGCGCGCGTCCATTCCGGCGCGCCATAGGCCAGGTGCTCGGCCATCTTGATGTACTGGACGAGCTTGACATGGGTGTCGAGATGGAAGGCCGGCGTCATCAGGCGGTAGAGGCCGAGCGCGTCGGCAAAGCGGCCGGCGGCGCAGAGATCGAAGATCTCGACGCATTCCTTCGGCCAGGCATTGGTCATGCCCGAGACCCAGCCGACGACGCCGAGCGCCATGCTCTCCAGGATCAGGTCGTCGACGCCGCAGAAGATGCGGAAGCGGTCGCCATGGGCATTGTAGAGATCGGTGACGCGCCGGATGTCGCCGGTCTCTTCCTTGATCGCCACGATTTCAGGGGTCTCGGCGAGATCGGCGAGGATCGCCGGCGTGACGTCGACGCCATAGGCGATCGGGTTGTTGTAGATCATGATCGGCAGGCCGCAGGCGCCGGCGAGCGACTTGTACCAGGCGGCGGTCTCGCGCGGATCGGTCTTGTAGCCGAGACTCGGGAAGGCCATCAGGCCCTCGGCGCCATAACGCTCGAACAGCCGCGCCGAGGTCGTCGCGGCCTCGGTCGAGATCTCGGCAAGCCCTGAGAGCAGCGGCACCCGGCCGGCGACCACCTCCTTCGCGGCGCGGATGACGGTTTCCTTTTCCTCCATGCGCATCGAGGCGTTCTCGCCGAGCATGGGCAGCACGATGACCCCGGAAACACCGTTGTTGATCAGGCGTTCGATGCTGGCTTGCGTCGCGCTCAGATCGATCGCGCCGTCCTGTTTCAGTTTTGTCGTCACCGCGGGGAATACGCCGGACCAAGGGGCCATGAGGATCTCCTGAAGGGCTTTGGCACCCGCATCACCGCGATGCGCAAATATGCGCCAAATTGGATCCAATTTTGTCAAGTTTACGGATGACGTCAAGAGTCATTCGCCATGTCCGCAATCGTCGATGAAGCACGAGGGATTATGGCTGTCTTGTCACCAGCTGGGCGGAACGGGCGCCGGCATGCAATCGCCGAATGGCAATAGAGCCTGCGTGGCGGGCCATTATTGGATACAATAATGGCCGCTGCGCGCCGCGGTCCACCAAGACCGCTCGTCCGATGGGCCGGACGCCTGCAGGGCAGGCCAGGCGAAAAATGAGGGTGTTTCCGCCGGCGGCGCCGGCGTGGCGTAAGCTTCGACCGGCAAGCGCCTGATCTTCAGGCGCGCCTTCGGGCGATGGCGGTTCGGGCCGCCGGCGATGCCGGGTCCGCCATCGCGCGGCCGGCCGGCAGGCCTGGCCGCCCGCAGGCGATCATTGCGCCGGGCCGCTTCGCCGGCGGCGCCTGGGGCGCCGCGCCATGGCCGACTGTCGCGCGGCTTCGACGCTCTCGGCCAGCCGGTCCGCGACGTCGAGAATGTGCGCCTCCAGAACCGCGACCGCGCGATGAAGGTCCTTGGCGCGGCAAAGCTCGAGAATATGCCGGTGGTCCGCCTGGGCCTTCCGCCGGCCATCGGTGACTTTCATATGCATGTAGATGTAGCGGTCGGTGCCTTCGTGGATCTTGCGGATCATCGCGGTGATATGGTCGCGCCTGGCGGGCCGATAGAGCCTCTCGTGAAAGCGCCAGTTCATTTCGCCCCAGGTCTCGATGCCGGAATGGTCCATCTCGGCGATGATGGCCTCGGCGTCCGCCAGGTCCTCGCCGGACATGAAGGGGATGGCGGCCGACAGCAGCCAGCTTTCGACCACCGCGCGCAGTTCGAAGGTCTGACGGATCTCGTCGAGCGAGAGCTCGGCGACCACCGCGCCGGAATGCGAGACGATCTTGACGAGGCCTTCGACCTCGAGCTGCTTCAGCGCCTCGCGCACGGGGATCCGGCTGACGCCGAGCTCGCTCGCGATCTTTTCTTGCCGAAGCGCCATGCCCTCTTCGAGCACGCCGGAGAGAATCCGGTCGCGAAGGATCCGGACCACTTCCTCGGCTGCGGTCGCACGCGTCATGGACTGCCCCTTCATGCTCGATGCCTTCGGCGTCGCCCGATCCGGCGCCGCCGCTCCCTCAATCGGTCAGATTGTGCCGGCCGGCAATCCCGGGCCGCCGTGCCCGTGGCCATCGCATGCGCCCGGCCGGTCCGCCATGCGCGACGCGCGCAGGTCCTCTTCGACCCCTCGTGAAGCTGGACACCGGAGGGCCGCATCGGGACAATGGCGGATCGAAATCGAGTGAGGTCGAGATGGACAATCGTAACGAGTTGTGGCGCCACGTCGACGCCTCGAAGGACCGGCTGATCGCGCTCAGCGACCGCGTCTGGGGCATGCCCGAGGTCTGCTACACCGAGGCGCGCTCCGTCGCCGAACATGTCGCGGAGCTCAAGCACCAGGGGTTCCGTGTCACCGAGAACGTCGCGGGTATTCCCACGGCGGTGATCGGCGAGGCCGGCGAGGGCGGACCGGTCATCGCCTTCCTCGGCGAATATGACGCCTTGCCGGGCTTGAGCCAGGAGGCCGGCGTCGCCGAGCACCGTCCGGTCGAGACCGGCGGCCATGGTCACGGCTGCGGCCACAACCTGCTCGGCTCGGCGGCGCTGCTCGCCGCCACCGCCATGAAGAACTGGCTGGCCGAGAACAAGATCCCGGGCCGCGTGCGCTATTACGGCTGCCCGGCCGAAGAGGGCGGCGCCGCCAAGGCCTTCATGGTGCGCGCCGGCGCCTTCGCCGATGCCGACGTCGCCATTTCCTGGCATCCGTCGAGCTTTTGGGAGGTTACGCCGCCTTTGTCGCTGGCCAATACCCGTGCCGACTTCCTGTTCACCGGTCGGACCGCGCACGCCGCCGCGGCACCGCATCTCGGGCGCAGCGCGCTCGACGCGGTCGAGCTGATGAGCGTCGGCGTCAACTATATGCGCGAGCACATGCCGAGCGACGCGCGCATCCACTATGCGGTGCTGGATACCGGCGGCATCGCGCCGAACGTCGTGCAGGCGACCGCCCGGGTGCGCTATTCCATTCGCGCCCGCGATCTCCCGGGCATGCTCGAACTGGTCGAGCGGGTCCACAAGGTCGCCAAGGGCGCGGCCATGATGACCGAGACCGAGGTCGAGATGCGCATCGTCAGCGCGGTCTCCAACGTGCTCGGCAATGGTCCCCTGGAAAAGGCCATGCATTCGATCCTGGAAGATCTCGGGCCGCCGCATTTCGACGAGCAGGACCGGGCTTTCGCCAGCCAGATCCGCTCAACCCTGTCGGCCCAGGACATCGCCGCGGTCTATCGCTCGATCGGCATGCCGGAGACCGATGCGCCGCTCGCCGACTTCCTGGTGCCGCTCGACGCGCCGCGCAACCCGATGATCGGCTCGACCGATGTCGGCGACGTCAGCTGGGTGGTGCCGACCGTGCAGGCCCATGCGCCGACGGTGGCCATCGGCACGCCCTTCCACACCTGGCAGGTGGTGGCCCAGGGCAAGGCGCCGGCCGCCCACAAGGCCATGGTGCAGGTGGCCAAGGCCATGGTGGCGACGGGTGCGGCGGTGCTGACCGACCCGGCCTTGCGCGCCGCGGCCAAGGCGGATCTCGCCGAGCGGACGCGCAAGACGCCCTATGTCAGCCCGATTCCGGATGCGGTGAAGCCGCCGCTGACCATGTCGCTCGGCTGAGCCGCATTTGGCTGGCTGCGCCGCGGTTTGTCCGCGGCGCAGATCCATCTCCGCGGCGGCGCGAATTTGCCGGAATTTTCTCCTTTTGCCCGCTTGGTTCGTGAGCGGCCGGTGCCCACCTTAGGTCGTCGCCGGCGCCTGCCGGCTTTCAGGCTCATCCGCGCCGGCCCGCTCGGCCAGCCGCGGAGAACGATCCCGAGACAACGGACCCCCGAGAGAGCGATCCCATGGCCAAGCTCACGCTGATCAGCTTCCCGACCTGCCCCTATGTCCAGCGCGCGATCATCGCGCTGAAGGAAAAGAACGTCGATTTCGACGTCGTCTATATCGACCTCGCCAACAAGCCCGACTGGTTCCTGGCCATCTCGCCGCTCGGCAAGGTGCCGGTGCTGAGGATCGAGCGGCCAGGTGAAAAGGAAGCGATCCTGTTCGAGAGCTCGGTGATCGTCGAATATATCGAGGACACCGCCTCTGGCCCGAAGCTGCATCCGGCCGATCCGCTGGAGCGCGCGCAGCATCGCGCCTGGATGGAATATGGCTCGACGGTGCTCGGCGACCTGTTTCGCTTCGCCACCGCCAAGACCGAGGCCGATCTCGCCGCGGCCAGGGATGCGGCGATCGCCAAGTTCCAGCGTCTGGAAATCACGCTGGGCGACGGCCCCTATTTCGCCGGCCCCGCCTTCAGCTATGTCGACGCCGTCTTCGCACCGGCTTTCCGGCAGATCGACGCGCTGCAAGCGGCCACGGGGGTCGACCTGACCAAGGAGTTCCCGAAGGTCTCGGCCTGGCGGGCGGCGCTCGCCGCGCGGCCGAGCGTCAAGGCGGCGGCGCCTGCCGATTATCCCTCGCTCTATCTCACCCGGCTGCGCAACCAGGACGCCCAGGTGCTCAAGCGCGCCGCCTGATCACCGATCGAAGACAAGATCACGCGGGCCGAGCCTTCGGGTTCAGCCCGCGAGCGCCTTGCGAAAGCAGAACTCCCAGCTCTCGCTGACATCGGCGAGATAGCGCGCCACCGGTTCGCGGCTGAAGCCGAGCTTCTCATAGAAGCCGTGACCGCGGGCGAAGCGGGTGTCCGACCAGAGCACGATGTCGCGCGCGCCCTTGTCGCGGACCAGCGCCTCGCCCGCGGCGAACAGCCGCTGGGCCAGGCCCGAACCACGGGCATCGGCGGCGACATAGACCTTGAACAGTTCGGCCACGCCGGGCGCCGTGGTCATCACGGCGGCGAGCGAGCCGACCAGGCCGTTGTCGTTTTCGGCGACGAACAATTGGCCGCCCTTGTTCCGATAGTGGCTGGCGGGCGCCTCGAGTTCGGGAAATTCGGCGTCGATGAACTGGCAGCCGGGATATTCCGCGAAGATCCGGGCGATGAGGCGCGCAAGACTGGCGCCGTCGGCATCGGTCGCGGGGCGGATGATCATGACAGGATGGTCCTTGTCGCCTGAATGAGAGCGAGGGCGTCGAGCGGGGCGAGCGGCGCCGGCGTCCAGGTCGCCTGGGTCGCGACGGCCTCGTCGAGCCGCTTCTGATATTGCCGCCGTGGCAGCTCGACCGCGCCGAGCGAGCGCAGATGGTCGGTGACGAACTGGGTGTCGAGCAGCATGAAGCCACCGGCGATCAGCCGCGCGACCAGGTGGACCAGCGCCACTTTGGAAGCGTCGCGTTCGGTGTGGAACATGCTCTCGCCGAAAAAGGCGGCGCCCAGCCGGACGCCATAGAGACCGCCGACCAGCCGTCCGTCCTGATAGGCCTCGACCGTGTGGCAATGGCCCATGCGGAACAGGGCGCCGTAAAGGGCCCGGATGCGGCCGTTGATCCAGGTGGTCGTGCGTCCTTCCGCCGGTGCGGCGCAGGCGTCGATGACGGCCTCGAAGTCGTGGTCCATGCGGATTTCGAAGCGCTCGCCCTTGACCGTGCGGGCAAGCCGCGACGGCACGTCGAAACCGTCGAGCGGGATGACGCCGCGCCGGTCCGGCTCGACCCAGTAGAGGCCGGGATCGTCGGCGCCTTCCGACATCGGGAAAATGCCGCAGGCATAAGCCCTGAGCAGCACCTCCGGAGTGATCGCATTGGCGAGGTCGTCGGTATGGCGGGTCATGACGTCGCGATTCTACCGCAGTTCGCCGGGGACGGGGAGACCGGCATCACGGCCAATGATCCCCCCCGTTGCCACGGCGCCGGGCATGGCGGGCGCGGCCGGATCAGGTGGCGAGGGGCCGTTCGAAAATGATCTGGCCATTGTCGGTCAGGCCGGTTTCGGCCCAGCCGTTGCGGCGATAGAAACGTTCGGCGCGGGTGCCGTGGCCCGTGGTCAGCCAGGCCTTGGCATGGCCGGCGGCCTGCAGCGCGGCGCAGGCTTCGGCGAGCAGGGCCTGGCCGATGCCGCGTCCCTCGCACTCCGGATCGACGAACAAGGCGAAGATCGAGCCGTCGCGCGGGTCGGCCGACGCAAATCCCAGGACCGTATGGGCCTCATCCCAGACCCAGAAACCGTCGCGGTCGATCAGCCAGGCGACCTGATCGACGATCTTGTCGGGATTGCTCAGGCGGTTTTCGCGAACCGCCATGCGGATCTCGCCGATGCGCGCGAGATCCGCCCGGGTGGCGACGCGGATCACTGCTTCTCGATGCCGGCGACGGCGGCCGCTTCCATCCATTTCACCGCCTCGACCCGAACCCGCTCGGCGAGCTCTTCCGGTGACGACGGCGCGATCTGCATGCCGAGCGAAGCCGTCAGAGCGTTCTGCAGTTCGGGCGAGGTCGCCGCCGCGCGGACCGCGGCATTGAGCTTGGCGACGACGTCGGGCGGCACGCCCGCCGGGGTGAACATGGCGAACCAGGCGATCAATTCGTAACCCTTGATGCCCGCTGCCTCGTCGACGGTCGGCAGGTCGGGAAATTGCGGTGAACGGGTCGTCGATGTCACCGCCAGCGCCCGCACCGTATTGGCGCGCACCTGCGGCAGCATCACGCCGAGATCAGCGGTGAACAGCGTCACGCGGTTGGCGATCAGGTCCTGCATCGCGGCCGGGCCCTGGCGATAGGGCACGTGGGTCATCTTGATGCCGGTCATGGCCAGCAGCATTTCGGTGGAGACGCGCTGCGAGGCCGAGGCCGAGGCGAAGGTCAGGTCCGTGCGGGTCTTGGCGAGCGCGATCAGTTCCGCCAGCGTCTTGGCCGGCACGTCGTTGGATACCGCGACGATCAACGGCACCGAGCACAGGAACGACACCGGCTGGAAGTCGCGGTGCATGTCGAAGGGCACGTTGTTGAACAGTGCGGGGGCGGCCGCATTGGTCGAATTGGTGCCGATCAGGATCGTGTAGCCGTCGGCATCGGCCTTGGCGACGGCGCTGGCGCCGATCATGCCATTGGCGCCGGGCCGGTTCTCGATCACCAGGGACTGCCCGAGCGTCTGGCTCATCCGGTCGCCGAAGGCGCGCGCCACGATGTCGGTGGCGCTGCCGGCGGCGAACGGCACGATCGCGCGGATCGGCCGGTTCGGATAATTCTGCGCGGCCGCGGGGCCGGCGGCGATCATTGCGCCCGGTATCGCCAGGGCGCCGATCAGCGCCAGTGACCTGGCGAATGCCCGGGCTCCGAACATCCGTGCCTTGCCCAATTCCTCAGTCATGCGGACCTCCCGTGATCATGCGCCCGGGCGACTGGTGCGCCCGTTGCCTTTGACGTCGGACCCTAGTGGCTTTGCCGGCGAAGGCAACTGTCGCCGTCGCCATGGCGAAGCGACGTTGTTTCCCGGCCACGCCCGGCCGCGATATGCGTCCTGCGCCGCGTGGAGCCTTGGCCGGACCCCGGACCTCGCCTAATTCTCGACCATCGAATGTCTCGTCCGGAAGCCCGTCATGCGCCGTCTCGCCCTTGCCCTCCTTGCTGTCTTTTCCGCCGCGCCGGCGCTTGCCCAGAACGCCGAGCAATTCGTCGGCCGCTGGGGCTTCGTGTCCTATTGGAACGACGCCGACCGGGCGAAGTCGATCGCCGGCGCGCGCGGCTCCTGCGGCCATCCCTATGTCATCGCCCGCGGACCGAATGGCGGCGTCATGATGCATGCCGCCGATGCCGCGGCGCCGAGCGAGTTGCGCGTCGCTTCGGCCAGCGGCAAGACCTATCTGGTGCCTCCCGGCAATCCCGAACCCGGCAATCGCGCCAACCGCGAGCTCATTGTCGTCGATGCCAACACCTTCATTACCCGCTACACCAATGACGAGGCCCATGGCCGCTACGGCATGATGGTCTATGCCCGCTGCGGCGGCGCGGGTGCGGGCCGGCGCTGATCGCGACGAAAACGCGATCCGGTTCCGGCAATCGTCCGGCTGAGAACCAGGCCTCGCCGACACCTCGATCGGAGACGACCGCGATGATGCTGATCGGTCAATATGATTCACCCTTCGTCCGGCGTGTCGCCATTGCGCTGCGTCTCTATGGCCTGGCCTATGAGCATCGGCCCTGGTCGGTATTCGGCGATGCCGACACGGTGGCCCGCTACAATCCGGTCATCCGGGTGCCGACGCTGGTTCTCGACGATGGCGAGGTGCTGATCGAGAGCACGGCCATTCTCGACCATCTCGACGAGCAAGTCGGCCCGTCCAGGGCCCTGATCGCCGATAACGGCGGCGAACGGCGTCGCGCCCTGAAGATCTGCGCGCTCGCCACCGGTCTCGGCGACAAGGTGGTGAGCCTGATCTATGAGCGCATCCTGCATCCCGAGACGTCGCAGCCCTGGGTCGATCGCCTGTATGCCCAGATCCACGGCGTCCTCGACGCTCTGGAGGCCGAACGGGCGGCCCTGGCCACGCCGTTCTGGTTCGGTACCGCGATCGGCCATGCCGATATCGCGGTCGCCTGTGTCCTGAGGATCGCCGATGAGGCCAATCCCGGCCTGTTCGATGCGCGGCGCTGGCCGGCGCTCGCGGCCCATGCCGCCCGCTGCGAGGCGCTGGAGCCGTTCCGGGCGATCGTGCAACCCTTCGTGCCGCCGTCCTGAGTGCAGCCGCCGGTCCGGCCGCGCCGAGCGCGCGGTGCAGCCGGCCTCTGCCGAAACGGCGATGTCTAAGCCGGGCCGGCTCGGCTAGGTTGTCGCCACCTCGCCATGTTCGCATCCCCCGCCTTCATCATCGTTGCCCTCGGCATCACCCAGATCATTTCCTGGGGCACCATCGTTTACGCCATTTCGGTGCTGGCGAAACCGATGGCGGCCGAACTCGGCTGGAACCAGACCTTCATCTTCATGGGGTTTTCGGCGTCGCTGCTGGTCGGCGGCCTCGTCGCCAAGCCGGCGGCGCTGTTCCTGGAAAAGCGTGGCGGCCGCGTCACCATGACCATGGGGTCGGTGGTGGCGGCGCTGGGCCTCGCCATGCTGTCGCAGGTGACCGAGGCGACCGTTTATATCGCCGCCTGGGTCGTGCTCGGCCTCGCCTCGCGCCTCACCCTCTACGACACCGCCTTCGCCACCCTGGTCGAGATCCATGGCACCGCCGCGCGCCGGCCGATCACCGTGCTGGCGCTGTTCGGCGGGCTTGCCTCGACGGTGTTCTGGCCGATCTGCCACTATGTCAACGAGGCCCATGGCTGGCGCGCCGCCTGGCTGGTCTGTGCCCTCGCGGTCCTGGTCCTGTGCACGCCGCTGCATCTCGCCTTGCCGAAGAAGGGCGCGGTTTCGGCCACGGCCAACGGCCTGAACGGCAATGGCGGCGATCCCGAGCCGCTGGTGCCGGCCTCGCGCCGGTCGTCGGCGATCCTGCTTCTGGCCATTGCGCTGGCCTGCAATTCCTTCATCACCGTCGCGCTCAACGCCCATTTCATTCCCGCCGTGGTGATGCTCGGCGCCTCCACCGCCACCGCCGTCTGGATCGCCTCGATCCGCGGCGTGTTTCAGACGCTCGGCCGCCTCGCCGAAATGATCTTCGGGCGAAATCTCGATCCCTTCGCTTTCGCCATGCTGGCGACCGGCATCCTGGTGCTGGCCTTCGTGCCGCTGGCCGGCGGCGGTGCGTCCACTCCGGCGCTGCTGGCCTTCTCGGTCCTGTTCGGCGTTTCCATCGGGCTGGTCACCATCGTGCGCGGCGCGGTGCCTCTGGTGCTGTTCGGCAAGCACGGCTATGCGAGCGTGCTCGCGACCATCGCCACCCCCGGCCTGGTGGTCACCGCCGTGGCGCCGACCGCTTATGCCTTCATTCTCGACAGCATCGGGCCCCGCTGGGGTTTCGTCATCCTGTTCGGCATCGCGCTCGCCTCCTTTGCCGCGACATCGGCGCTGGCCTGGCGGTTTCGTGCCGGCGCCCGTCCGCCGCTGCCATGATCGGCCATGACCGTAGCCGCTTGCGCGAATTTCGGGCTAGCTGAGGCGCGACGAATGGATTCGCGGCGAGAGACCGAATGATCCTGGAGATATGGCAAGGCTCGGGCGACCTCTGGAACGGTCTTGCCGTGATCCTGCGTGCCGCCGGCTATGTCGGCACGTTCGGCGGCGCCGGCGTCGCCTTGTTCCTGCTGTTCATGAGCGGCGAGCTGACCGCCGAGGAGGCGACCGCGGCGCGGCGCTGGCTGGCCGTGCTGGTCCTGGTCGGCCTGCTCGCGACGCTTGCCGCCTGGCCGATGCGGGCATTGACGCTCGCCCGCATGCCCGAGGCGGCATTCCGCTTCGAGATCTATGCCGGCATCGTCCGCTCGCGTTTCGGCGATGCCGCCCTGCTGCGCATGGGGGGCCTGGTCCTGGTGCTGTTCGCGCTGGTGCGCCGGACCTGGGGCACCGGCATCGCCGCCATCGGCGCAGTGACGATCGCCGCCAGCTATGTCGCCATCGGCCACACGACGCAATATCGGCCGCGCCAGGAGCTGGCGGCGCTCACCGTGCTGCATCTGACGGCCGTCGCCTTCTGGTTCGGCAGTCTGTTCCCCTTGCGCAATGTCGCGCTGCGGCGCGACCCGCATTCGGCGGCCGAGGCGGTGGCGGTCTGGTCGCGTTATGCCACGGTCTTGGTCATCCTGCTTCTGGCGAGCGGCATGCTGATCAGCTGGTATCTCGTCGGCTCGGTCCGGAACCTGACGGGCTCGTGGTTCGGCTGGGCGCTGATCGCCAAGCTCGCCCTCGTCGGACTGCTGCTGGTTTCGGCTTTCAGCGCCCGTTTCCACCACGCCAGGCTGATGATGCGCGGCGACGTGCTGGCGGCCTCCGGTCTGCGCCGCTCGCTCGGCCGGCAAATCCTGCTCGGCATCCTGATTTTCTATGCGACCGCCGAACTCGTCTCGGTCAATCCGACCGACTACGGCCACCGCCTCGCCGGCTGAGAGCGGTGGATCAGGCGACCAGCATGTCGAGCCCGCGGGCCGACACGGCCTGGCTCAGGTGGCGGGCGGGCGCGGTATCGACGATAATGCCCGTGGCCAGGTCGTGGCCGTCGATGCGCACCGGCATCTGCCGGTCGAATTTCGACGAGTCGACAATGAAATAGGCACGTTTCGCCGCGCCGATCATTTGCTTGCGCTGCTCGGCCCAGACCCGGCAGAAATCGGTCGGCTGGCCATCCGCGGTCAGCCCGCCGGCGGTCACGAAGGCGATGTCGACATGGTAGTTCTTCAGCATGTCCATGGTGTCGATGCCGACCGAGCCCTGATCGGCGGTATCGATCTCGCCGCCCAGCACCACCACCCGGAAACCGGGCACACGCGACAGAAGCAGCGCATTGGCCAAGCCGTTGGTGACCACCGTCAGCTGGCTCTTGACGGTGAGGGCCTCGGCGACGAGCAGGGCGGTGGCGCCGGAATCGAGCAGCACCACCATGCCGTCCTCGACCAGCGCCGCGGCGGCCCGGGCGATGGCGGCATTGCCCGTCGCATTGTCGGCCTGGCGATGCAGGACGACCGGCTCGGTCGTCAGCCTGCGGGTCGCGCCGCCATGGACGATGTCCAGCTCGCCGCGATCGGCCAGCATCTTCAGGTCACGCCGGATGGTTTCGCGGGAGACGCAGAGCGCGTCGGCGAGCTCGCCCACCGTTGCCGATCCGGAGAGCTCGACCCGCTCTCTGATGCGGTCATGACGGTTCACGGCAAGCGGTCTGGCCATAGCAAGCGCAACCCAGTTATGCAAAACGAGGGAATGCGGAGACGATCACGGACGCGTGATCGTCGCATCCGGAGTTCTACTCATGTGCGCAGCTGACGCAACCTACCGATCGAATGTTGGGATTGCTCTCTTCAACCGCTGCGGGTGGGTTCTGATCGCGCGCCGCACCGGCGATGACGGACCCGAAACCATCGCGCCGGGTTTCGAATGGCAGATGCCGCAAGGCGGGATCGAGCCTGACGAGGACATCGAGGCGGCGGCGCGGCGGGAATTGGCCGAGGAAACCGGCGTCGTCGGCGCCGACCTGCTGGACATTCTGCCGCAGGCTCTCAGTTACGACTGGCCGCCCTATCACGGCCCGCCGCACCGGCTCGCCCGCTGGCGCGGCCAGCGGCAGACCTGGCTCGCCTTCCGCTTCACCGGATCGGACGACGAGATCGATCTCTCGCACGCCGCGCCAGGTGAACCCCCGGAATTCGATCGCTGGCGCTGGGAACGGCTCGAGCGCCTGCCGGATTTGGTCATTGCCTACAAGCGCGCCGTCTATGTCGAGGTGGCGGCCGCCTTCGCGGTCTTCGCGTCGGATGCCGCGGCCGCGGCGGCCACGGCGTCATGCCGCAATTCATCATCTTAAGGTCATGATGCGCCACGATGGTCCCCGCGCGAATCGCATCCAAGATCGGAATCTCGCTTCCATGACCGACGCCGTTGCCGCCGCCTTCGCCGTTCTCGACAACCACAAGCGCTCGCTCGAACCGACGTCGCTCCGGACCCTGTTCGAGGCCGAACCGAAGCGCTTCGAGCGCCTGTCGATGAAGCTCGGGCCGATCCTGATGGATTATTCCAAGACCCGGGTGACGGCCAAGACGATGCGGCTCCTGACCGAGCTTGCCCGCGCCGGCGAGGTCGAGGCCAAGCGGGACGCGATGTTCGCCGGCGAACGGATCAATGTCAGCGAGAACCGCGCGGTGCTGCATGTGGCGCTGCGCAACCTCTCCGGCACGCCCATGCCGGTCGACGGCCGCGACGTCATGCCGGCGGTCGCCGCCGAACGCGAGCGTTGCGCCGCCTTCGCCGACGCGGTGCGCTCGGGCGCGCTGCGCGGCGCCACCGGCAAGCGCTTCTCGACCGTCGTCAATATCGGCATCGGCGGCTCCGACCTCGGCCCGGCCATGGCGACGCTGGCGCTCTCGCCTTATGCCAAGCGCGGGCTCGGCGTGCGTTTCGTCTCCAATGTCGACGGCGCCCATATGGCCGATACGCTGAAGGGGCTGGACCCGGCACGCACCCTGTTCATCATCTCGTCCAAGACCTTCACCACGGTCGAGACCATGACCAATGCCACCACGGCCCGGGCCTTTGTCGCCCAGGCGCTGGGTGAGGCGGCGGTCGGCCATCATTTCGCGGCGGTGTCGACCAATCTGGCGGCCGTCAACGCCTTCGGCATTCCCGAACAGAGCATGTTCCGTTTCTGGGACTGGGTCGGCGGCCGCTATTCGGTCTGGTCGGCGATCGGCCTGTCCTTGATGATCGCCATCGGGCCGCGCAACTTCCAGGGCTTCCTGGCCGGCGCCGAGCGGGTCGACCAGCATTTCCGCACGGCGCCGCTGACCCGCAACATGCCGGTCATCATGGCGCTCATCGGCCTCTGGCACCGCAATGTCTGGGGTTACGCCAGCCATGCGGTGCTGCCCTATGACCAGCGCCTCGCGCGTTTTCCCGCGCATTTGCAGCAGCTCGACATGGAGAGCCTCGGAAAGTCGGTGACGCTGGCCGGCGCCCCGGTCGAGCGCGCCACCGGCCCGGTGATCTGGGGCGAGCCCGGCACCAATGGCCAGCACGCCTTTTTCCAGCTGCTGCACCAGGGCACCGATGTCGTGCCCTGCGACTTCCTGATCGCCGCCAGCCCGCACGAGCGCGGCCGCAAGCACCACGACCTGCTGATCGCCAATTGCCTGGCCCAGAGCCAGGCGCTGATGCGCGGCCGCACGCTCGAGGAGGCGACCGCGCAGGCGCTCGACAAGGGGCTGAGCGCCAAGGAGGCGGCCGCTCTCGCGCCGCACCGGGTCTTTGCCGGCGATCGCCCGTCGACCACCTTCCTCTACCGCAAGCTCGATCCCGCGACGCTCGGCATGCTGATCGCGCTCTACGAGCACAAGGTCTTCGTCATGGCGGCGATATCGGGTATCAATGCCTTCGACCAATGGGGGGTCGAGCTCGGCAAGGAACTGGCGACCGAACTGGAGCCGGTGGTGGCCGGGCGCGTTCACGCGATCGACGGGCTCGACGGCTCGACCTCCGGCCTGGTCGCCGCGCTCCGGCGCCTGCGCCTCTGAGACCGGTCAGGCCGCCGGACCGACGGTCACCGGCGTATAGTCCTGGAACCAGTTGCGGGCCTGCACGAAACCCTTGACGCGCGGGCTGAGCCCGCGCGGGTTCAGGTCATGCACGACGAACAGCGCGGCGGCATCGTCGACCAGCAATTCATGCAGCCGCGCCATGGCGGCGTCCTGCGCCGGCTGGTCGACTGCCTCGCGCATCACCTTGATCTGCTGGTCCACCGCCGGATTGCCGTACCAGCCCCAATTGTTGCCGCGTGGCGCGGTCAGCGCGCTGTCATAGATGGTCCAGCCGGCGGTCGGCTCGATCGAGGGGATCGCGATATTGAGGGCGTGAAAGCCGCGCTGCGCGTCACTCCGCGTGCCGCCGCGCAGCATGTTGATGATGGTGGTGAAATCGACCACCTCGAAGCCGACATCGATGAAGATGTCCTTCAGGTTCTCCTGCATCATCTCGTTCATCGGCATGGGCACCATCTGGCCGCCGCCGCCGGAGGCGATGACGACCTTCACCGGCAGACGCTTTGTCGGTCCGTAGCCGGCTTCGATCATCAGCGTCCTGGCGGCCGCGACGTCGTAGCGGATGTCGAAGCCCGGCTTGCCGAACCACGGATCCCCGGGCAGCACCTTGCCCTTGGCCGGCTCGGCGGTGCCCGACAGCAATTGCACCATCGCCTCGCGGTCGATGGCGAGATTGGCTGCCTTGCGCACCCGGACATCGGCAAAGGGCGTGCCCGGATTGACGTTGAGGCGCCAGGCCCAGACATGCGGATAAGAGTTCTGCACGATCGCCATGCCGGCGGCCTTGAGCGAGGGAATGGCGTCGGGCGGCAGGGTCTCGGCGATGTCGATCGTGCCGGCGCGCAGCGCCGCGATCCGGGCATTGCCGTCGGGGATCGGGATCAGCACCGTGCGCGCCGTCCTGGGCACGCGTCCAGGCTCCCAATAGGCGGTATTGGCCTCGAGCTCGGTCCGCTCGCGCGGCGTCACCGAGACCACTTTGTAGGGGCCGGTGCCGGCCGGCGACACCGCGAATTTCTGCCAGTCTCCGTTGAGTTCCTTCAGCCGGGACGGACTGGCGAACCAGAGATAGGCGAGCTGGAACGGGAAAGCGCCGTCGACGAACAGCGTCGATATGGCGATGGTCCGGTCATCGACCTTTTCATAGCTCGCCAGCGATGACAGCCGCGACCGGATCAGTCCGGAGCGCGGCGCATTGTAATGGGGCGCATCCGGCTTGAACACCGAGTCGAGATTCCAGATCGCGGCGGCGACATCGAACGGCGTGCCGTCATGGAATGTCACGCCCTGGCGCAGTGTCAGGATCCAGCGCTTCTTGTCGGCCGGGTCGACGCGCCAGCTTTCGGCCAGGCCCGGCGTCAGCCGCGACGGCACGTCGGCCCTGGTCATATCCCAGTTGATCAAGGCATCGAAGACCATGTAGCCACCGAAGCGGACGCCTTCGAAACCGCCCTCCGGACCGCCCCACATGCGCGGTACATCCGAAAGCGAAATGCCGATGCGCAGGGGCTGCATGCCGGCCTGGGCTTCGACCGGTCCGGTGAGCGCGGTCGCGCCGGCAAGAACCGCCGCGCTCTTTAGGACGCTGCGGCGGCTAAGGGCGAGGCGGGGCATGGCAGACCTCCGGGTGGCTCTGCCGAAGGCGTTCCAAGTTCCGTGCCAGTCCAGCGTGGCGGCTTAAGGTACCGGGAAATAGCGGATATTCAGTCGGCCAGCCGGTTCGCCGCATGCATGCAATGACGGAGAGTTGCCTTGATTCAAGGCAGCGACCTGCGTTCGGCGGGCAGATGCGGCGGCGCGCAGGCGCCTCAATCGACCTTGAAATTGGTCGGCCGGAGCGCCGGAGGCAGCGGCGGCGTGACGTGATTGCGGGCCCAGAAGCTATTGAAGAAGGGCAGTTTGGCGGTCACCTCGCCGCGGGTCAGCGGCCTGAGCCGCGACACCGTCTCGGCCCACAGCACGATGGTGGCGCCGGATGTCCCGAGCACCGCGTCGGGGTGATGGATCGGCACCTCGGCCCAGTCCGCCGCGCCGTTGCGGTCCGGCTGGAAATTGTACCGGTCGGCCAGGAAGATCACGTCCGGTTGCAGCGGGTGCTCTTCGCGCCCGTCGACTTCGGTCGTGGCGGAGCTGAACTCGAAGCGCCGCGACTGGGCCGCGACATGCTGGAGACCGGCCTCGACCGGCTCGCGCAGGTCGCCGCCCATCGCCGCGATGACCTGGCGGATGATCCAGTCGGATGCGCCGTTGCGCAGGGGCGTGACCAGCATGACCACCGCGGCCCGGGCCCCCAGTGTCAGGACCGCCGCCTCGCCCCGTATCGCGGTGTCGGCGGCGCGGCCGGAACTTGCAAAGCTCGGGCCGACACGGGCCTTGAGTTCGATCACGTTGGACGTCGAACGGGTCACGCCGTTGACCGTGACGTCCATGCCGATGCGCACGCGCGCCGTATAGGTCGGGAACAGCACCCAGGCATAAAGGACGTAGCCGATCACCGTCAGCACGGTCGCCACCCGCACCCACGGCTTCCGCCAGGCCAGGCGCAGGTTTTCGATCGACGTGTTCAAGTCCTTGACGATCGGCTTGAGCACCATGCGCGACCCCGGTCGGTGACCCCTCCTGAGGCAAGCTAGATGGCGCGGGCGGGACGGAGCGACAGGGGCCGGGACTCAATGTCGCAGACGGCCGGCCGGAAGCGCCCGGCCACGCGCCGTCCGTCCTAGGTTCCGAGCGGCGCCCCGACCCCGGTGCGTTCGACGATCAGGCCGTAATGCTCGACCCGGCGATGCCTGGCGAAGTCGAAGATCGTGTCCTTGCCGAAGCGGGTTTCGTCGAGGTCGCAGGCGACCACCAGCACGCCGTCCTGCTCGTGGTCGAGTTCGCCGAGGATCTTGCCGTTGGGATCGACCACCAGCGTGCCGCCCATCAGGTGATTGCCATCCTCGTCGCCAGCCTTGGCCACCGCCACCACGAAGGTCGAGTTCTGGTAGGCGCCGGCCTGCACCGACAGGCGGTGGTGGAACAGCCGGTCCTCGAGCCCCTCGCCGCCGCGCTGCGAGTTGACCGACGGAGTGTTGAAGCCGAGCACCACCATCTCGACGCCCTGGAGCCCCATCACCCGGTAGGTCTCCGGCCAGCGGCGGTCGTTGCAGATGGCCATGCCGACCAGGCCGCCTTCGAAATTCCATACCGGCCAGCCGAGATCACCCGGCTCGAAATAGCGCTTCTCCAGGTGCTGGTGCGAGCGCGTCTGGTCATAGTCGACATGGCCCGGCAGGTGCACCTTGCGGTATTTGCCGGTGATCCCGCCGGTGTGATCGACCAGGATCGAGGTGTTGAAGTGCCGGCCCTCGGGCGTCAGCTCGGCGTAGCCGAAGCTCATCGCCATCCCTAAGGCCTTGGCCCTGGCGAACAGTGGCTCGGTCGCGGCATTCGGCATCGCCGCCTCGAACCAGCCGTCGGCCTCGGCCCGGTCCTCGTGATACCAGCGCGGGAAGAATGTGGTCAGCGCCAGTTCCGGATAGACGATGAAGCGCGCGCCCCTGGCATGCGCCTCCTCCATCAGGGCGATCATCCGCGCGACCACGCTTTGCCGTCCCTCGGCCTTCGAGATCGGCCCGAGCTGGGCGGCGGCGACGGTGAGGATGCGGGACATGGCGGCTCCTGGATGGCGGGAGCGCTCCCCTCGGCGGCGCTCGCTCGAAGCCGATTCTAGGGCGCCGACGGAAGCGGAGACAAGTCGCGACGTGCGGGCATCGATCGATCGAAAGCCGGCTCGTGACCGTGGAATGGGTCGCATGCCGCCCGGCACCCGCGCTGCCACGCGCCGCCGATCCGGGACTGCCCGTGCCGACACGCCTTGGGGCCCATGGTCGATTGTGCCTTCGCCCGGCCGGTTTGCACGCGCCGATGCCACCGCGGCGAACCGCGGCTTGCTTCCGTGTGGTTGAGTCATTATTAGACTGACTAGTCTATCTATTAATGATTCGTCACCGGTCCGAAGAGGATGCGATGCGCAAGGTCGATCCCGGCAAGCACGAAGCGAAACGCCAGCAGATCCTCAAGGCGGCGATCGCCTGTTTCAGCGCCAAGGGATTCCACCGCACCAGCACTGCGGAAATCTGCGCCGAGGCGGGCATGAGCCCCGGCAACCTGTTCCATTATTTTCCGAACAAGCAGGCGATCATCGCGGCCATCGTCGATGCCGAGCGGCAGGATACCGCGGCCTATTTCGAGGATGCGATCAAGGCCGACGACTTGTTCGCCGAGCTGCTCGGCTTCATGGACATCGTCCTGGCCTTGGCGGCAGACCCGGCCTATGCGCGGCTGGCGCTCGATATTTCCGGCGAGGCCATGCGCGACGCCGATATCGGCGAGCGGGTGGCGCGCAACGACGCCGAGATCCAGGTGGCGCTGCGCGCGCTGCTGGCGTCCGCCGCATCCCGCGGGCAGGTCGACCCGACCCTCGATCCGGCCGCGGCGGCGACCTGGATCGGGGCACTCATCGACGGCATTTTCGGGCGGGTCGCGGTCGATCCCACGTTCCGGCCGAAACAGCAGGCGGCAACGCTGCGGCTGCTGATCAGCCGCTTTCTCGCGCCGCGCGAACGCTGACGCCATGGCCGCCGCAATCACGCAACGGATCGTCGATGTCGATGCCCTCCGAGGCTTTGCGCTCGCCGGCATCCTGGTCGTCAACATGAAGGCCTTCGCCTCGGCCTATTATGGCACCGGCATCGCCGATCCGGCCCTGGCGTCGGATTTCGACCGGGCCGTGCAATGGCTGGTCTCCTGGCTGTTCGAGACCAAGTTCTATCTGATGTTCTCGTTCCTGTTCGGCTACAGCTTCACCTTGCAGATGCAGTCGGCCGAACAGGCCGGAGCGGCCTTCATTCCGCGCATTCTGCGCCGGCAGGCCGGCCTCTGGCTGATCGGCGCCGTCCATGCCGTGCTGCTGTTCTACGGCGATATCCTGACCACCTATGCCGTGCTCGGCCTCATTCTGCTGGCGCTGCGCCACCAGCCCGACGAGCGCCTGTTCGCCATCGCGAAGGCGCTGGTACTGGCCACGACACTCGCCTGGGGGGCCCTCGCGCTGCTGCTCGCCGTGTTCGGCGATACCGCCGACAAGACCGCGCTGGCGGCCGCGGCGCGCGCCGCGGAGACGGCCTATCGCAGCTCGTTCACGGCGGTGATCGGCCAGAACCTGCGGCAGCTCGCCAGCGCCTGGGTGGCGATCCTGCTGCTGCAGGGGCCTTGCGCGCTCGCCATGTTCTGCCTCGGCATGGTGGCCGGCCGGAACGAGTTGTTGCGTCACATCGACCGCCATCGCTCGCTCGCCGGCCATCTGGTCACTTTCGGCCTTGTCATCGGCCTGCCGGCCGCGGCCCTCTATGCCACGGCCTCGATCTATTGGATCGGCACGCCATGGGAGCTGCCCGGTCTCGTGCTGGGCATCCTGACCGCGCCGTTCCTGACCGGCGGCTATATTGGCGCGGCCATGCTGCTGTTCCGGACCGGTCCCGGGCAGCGGCTTGCGCAGGTGCTGGCGCCGGCCGGCCGCATGGCCCTGTCGAACTATCTCCTGCAGTCGCTGATCTCGGCTTTCATCTTCCACGGTTATGGTCTCGGCCTGATCGGCCGGCTGCCGTCCTGGCTGGTCCTGCTTCTGGCCTTCGCCGTCTTCGCCGTTCAGGTGATCGCCAGCGCCTGGTGGCTGCGCCGTTTCGCTTATGGTCCGCTGGAATGGTTGCTGCGCGCCTTGACCATCGGCCGGCGTCCAGCCATGCGGGTCAGGCGGGCCTGAACGCCGGCCGGGATGGAAGCCTTGCGGCGGGCGCCTTTGACCCGCATGCTTTTTCATGGCATCGCCCCGGCGAAGATCGTGACGAGAGGAATTCCCATGCAGGCGAACGGCATCGACCTCACCAAGGCCAACGGCGTCTATGTGATTGCCGCCACCCCGTTCCATGACGACGGCCGGATCGATCTGAAATCGACCGACAGCATGGTCGATTTCTATCGCGCCTGCGGCGCCACCGGCATGACCATCCTGGGCGTCATGGGCGAGGCCCCGAAGCTCGACCAGGAGGAATCGGTCTCCTTGTCCAAGCACATCATCAAGCGCGCCGGCCCGTCCATGCCGGTCATCGTCGGCGTCTCGGCGCCCGGCTTCGCCAATATGCGCTCGCTCGCCCGCACCGTCATGGATGCCGGCGCCGCCGGCGTCATGATCGCGCCGCCCAACACGCTGCGCACCGACGACCAGATCATCACCTATTACAAGCAGGCGGTGGATGCGATCGGCGACGACGTGCCTTTCGTCATTCAGGATTTCCCGATCACCTTCTCGGTGGTCATGGCGCCCAAGGTGATCCGGTCGATCATCCAGGAACTGCCGTCCTGCGTCATGCTGAAGCATGAGGACTGGCCGGGCCTGGAAAAGATCTCGACGCTGCGCGGCTTCGAGGCCGACGGCTCGATGCGCCACGTCTCGATCCTGTGCGGCAATGGCGGCCTGTTCCTCGATTTCGAATGCGAGCGCGGCGCCGACGGCGCGATGACCGGCTACGCCTTCCCGGACATGCTGGTCGACGTGGTCAAGCTGCAGCAGGCCGGCAAGCGCGACGCCGCCCACGACCTGTTCGACGCCCACCTGCCGATGGTCCGCTACGAGCAGCAGCCGGGCGCGGGCCTGGCCGTGCGCAAATACCTGATGAAAAAGCGCGGCGTGATCGCCTCCGACGCCCAGCGCAAGCCGGGTGCCGGCCTGTCGGCCAAGGCACGCGCCGAGGTCGACTATCTGTTCGAGCGCCTGGCCCGCCACGACGCGCGCGCCAAGGCGGCCTGATCGCTTCGGGATCCGCGAGCCGGGGGGAGGGCGTGGCATGGTCGACATGATCGAAGTCACGTCCTCGCTGTCGCTGCATCCCGACGACATCACGGTGACCTATGTCCGGGCCTCCGGGCCCGGCGGGCAGAACGTCAACAAGGTCTCGACCGCCTGCGAGCTGCGTTTCAACCTCGCCGGCGCCGACCTGCCGCCCGACGTCAAGGCGCGGCTGGTGCCGCTGGTCGGCTCGCGGCTGACCAAGGACGGCGTGGTGGTGATCCAGGCCGATCGCTTCCGTTCCCAGGAGATGAACCGCGAAGACGCGGTGGCGCGCCTCGTCGAGCTCGTCCGGCGCGCCGCGGTCCGGCCGAAGCGGCGCATCGCCACCCGGCCGACGCGCGCCTCCAAGGAGCGCCGGCTGGTGGGCAAGTCGCTGCGCTCGGGCGTCAAGAAGATGCGCAATACCAAGCCGGGAATGGACTGAGGCTCAGACCAGGCCGGCGGCCCGGGCGATGCTGAACTGGCCGGCAAAGGCCGCGTCGGCGGGGGCCGGTTCGGCGGCCATGCCCAGAGCCGCGAAGGCGGCGGCGTAGCGCGCCGCCAGGGCTTCGCCGCCGACGATCAGGATCTTGGACGAGATGTCCGGCACGAAGCTTCTGGCCTCGGCGATTTCGGCGCCGATCAGCAGGCCGGACAGGCGCTCGACGGTTTCGATGGCGGGAAAATCACCCAACAGGCTGCCGGCGCGCAGCCGGAACAGCTTGCCGAGCAGGCCGGCGCCGGCATTGGCCGCGCCGGCTCTCACCGCCGCGGCGAAGGCTTCCGGCGCGCCGGCCGCTTCCGCCGTGGTCAATCGCAGCACGCTGTGGTCCTTCACCGCCGCGAAGACGTCGCCGGTCATGGCGGTCCGGAAGCCGGCGATGCGGCCGTCGATCACATGCACCCACTTCGAATGCGTGCCGGGCATGACCGCAAGCCGCGAGCCGTCGAGCCCGAGGCCGGCGATCTCAGTCTCTTCGCCGCGCATCACGTCCGGCTCGCCCTGGACATCGCGAAACGACAGGCCGGTGACGAAGGCGAGGCGCCGGCCGGCCGGCGTCTCCAGATGTTTCAGCGCGCGGGCGAGATCCGCCGGGCCGGCCGGGCAGGGCAAATAAGGCGTCTCCACCCATCCGGTGCGGCTGGTCACCATGCCGGAGGCGATGATCGGCAATTGTCCGGCGGTCTCCCAGGGGGCTATCGACCGCGCCAGAACGGCCTCGAAAGCGCCGTCCTTGACCGACAGCAGCCCGTCGGCGCTGGCGGTCCGCGCGAGCACCGCGCCCGTATCGTCCATCAGCACCGCGCGAAACGTGCTGGTGCCCCAGTCGATCCCGATCAGCTTGCCGTCGGCCATGACGCTGTCATCCCCGTTGCTCCCGCTTCTTCTATCCGATCCGCCGCCGGGCGCCTGCAGGCCCGGCCTGCATGGCGGCCTTTCGTGGACTTAGGCCTTGAGCGCCCTAGGGTAGGGACCCTATAGAGCCTCATCCCGTCACGTGAAGCGCAGATCCGATAGCCCATGTCCCATGATCTTGCCGTCGCCCGCGCCGCGACCCTGCAGCCGATCGCCGCGATCGCCGAGAAGATTGGAATTCCCGCGGACGCTCTCGAGCCCTACGGCAAATATATCGCCAAATTCGACGGCGATTTCCTTGCCGGGCTGAAGGGGCGTCCCGACGGCAAGCTGGTGCTGGTGACGGCGATCAATCCGACACCGGCAGGCGAAGGCAAGACCACGACGACGGTCGGGCTCGGCGACGGGCTGAACCGGATCGGCAAGCGGGCCGTCATCGCCCTGCGCGAGCCTTCGCTCGGGCCGGTCTTCGGCGTCAAGGGCGGCGCTACCGGCGGCGGCCATGCCCAGGTCCTGCCGATGGAGGCGATCAATCTCCATTTCACCGGCGATTTCCACGCCATCACCTCGGCGCACAATCTGCTCTCCGCGCTGATCGACAATCACGTCTATTGGGGCAACAGCCTGGGCATCGACGTCCGCCGGATCGTCTGGCGCCGGGTGCTCGACATGAACGACCGGGCGCTGCGTGCAACCACCGTCGGGCTCGGCGGCGTCACCAACGGTTTCGCCCGCGAGGACGGCTTCGACATCACGGTCGCCTCCGAGGTGATGGCCTGCTTCTGCCTCGCCGATGATCTCGCCGATCTGGAGGCACGGCTGTCGCGCATCGTGGTCGCCTATACCCGCGCCAAGAAGCCGGTGACCGCCGGCGATCTCAACGCCGCCGGGGCGATGACCGCGCTGCTGAAGGATGCCATCAAGCCGAATATCGTGCAGACCATCGAAGGTTCGCCGGCGCTCATCCATGGCGGTCCCTTCGCCAATATCGCCCATGGCTGCAATTCGGTGATCGCCACCAAGGCGGCGCTCAAGCTCGGCGACTATGTGGTGACCGAGGCTGGTTTCGGCGCCGATCTCGGGGCCGAGAAGTTTTTCGACATCAAGTGCCGCAAGGCCGGCCTGAAGCCATCGGCCTCGGTGATCGTGGCCACCGTCCGTGCGCTGAAGATGAATGGCGGCGTGGCCAAGGCGGATCTCGGGCGCGAGAACCTGGAGGCGCTCAGGAGCGGCCTGGTCAATCTCGGCCGCCATGTCGCCAATGTCCGCTCCTTCGGGGTTCCCGTGGTGGTGGCGATCAACCATTTCACCTCCGACAGCCATGCCGAGCACGAATTGATCGCCCGGGTCTGCGCGGCGGAGTTCGGCGTCGAGGCGATCCAGTGCCGGCACTGGGCCGAGGGCGGCAAGGGCGCCGAGCAACTGGCTGAGAAGGTGGTGGCGCTGTGCGAGGCCGGCACGGCCCGCTTCGCCCCGATCTATCCCGACGATCTCGGCCTCGCCGACAAGATCCGCACGGTGGCGACGCGCATCTATGGCGCCGCCGACGTGGCGATTTCGGCCAAGGCGGCGTCCGATCTCGCGGCCTTCGAGGCGGCCGGCTTCGGCAACCTGCCGGTCTGCATGGCCAAGACGCAATATTCCTTCTCGGCCGATCCGACCTTGCTCGGTGCGCCGAGCGGCCATGTCGTGCCCGTGCGCGAGGTCAGGCTTTCGGCCGGGGCCGGCTTCGTCGTGGCGATCTGCGGCGACATCATGACCATGCCCGGCCTGCCCCGGCTGCCGGCGGCGGAAGCGATCCACGTCAACCGCGACGGCGAGATCGAAGGCCTGTTCTGATCGTCAGGCGCTCGGGTGCCAGAGCGGATCATAATCCGTGGCGAGCACCGCCACGATCGACGGCGGCGTCAGCAACTCGGCCTCGCCCCGCGGTTTTGACCTGGGCCGGCCGTAGCCGGCGAATGACCAGGGCAGCAATGCGCCACCCTTGATGGCGAAGGCTTCGCCGCCCAGGGCGATCATGGCGCCGTCGGGCAGGCCGTCGATGGCCGCGCGCCGGGTTCGCTTGACCCGGCCGTCCAGGCGCTCGGTCTGCAGCACCAGGTCCATCGCCGGTGCGCGCGGAGGCGCGGCCAGCCCCTTGGCTGTCGCCCAGGCGCCGGCGAAGCGGAGGGCAGCGGCGCGGCGGCATTCGAAACAGGGCCGATGGCCGGCGGCAAAAGCGGTTGGCTCGTCGAGAAAGAACAACTCGGTATAGCCGCGGCCCATCACCGCGCGGCGGCGGTTCTTGAACGACAGCACGCAGCAGAGCCATTGCCGGGAGGCCCAGGGCCGGGGCAGCAGCGTCCGGTCGTCGCGATGGAACCGGCCGCCGCGATTGCCAAACATCAGGCCGCGCTCCGGAACCGCCTGGATGCCCCCGAAGGGATCGACGCGGTTCCTCAGGGCCATGGCGCTTCAGTACCTCAGATCGGCCGAGGGATCGCGCCGCTGCGGCTGGCGCCCGCCGAACAGGCTCTCCAGGATGTTCGGCGGCGGCGCCGGTTGCTGCTGCACCTGCGGCGCGATCTGCGCCGGCTCGGCCGGCGGTCGGTCGGCGGCGCGGACCACGCGCACCGGCGGCGCGCCGGGAGCATCGTAGCCGTAGATGTCGTCACGGAACTGCACGGTGCCGTCGGGCGCCGCCCAGCCGGTGAGATAGACCCAGGCGACCGGCACCGGCTGGGTCAGCCGCACGTCCTTGCGCTGGGTCTGGGTCATCTCGGCATCGACCCGCGCCCGGTCATAACCTTGCGGGGCCAAAAGCCAGGTGACGAATTCGTTGACGTCGGCGACCCGGACGCAGCCCGAGGAGAAATAGCGCGCATCCGAGGTGAACAGCCGCCGCGACGGCGTGTCGTGCATATAGACGGCTTCGCGGTTCGGCATGTCGATGCGCACGCGGCCGAGCGAATTGCCGACGCCGGGGTCCTGGCGGAGCGTGTAGTTCACTGCCCGCTCGGTCGACCAGTCGATGCTGCGCGGATCGACCTCGTTGCCGCGGCCGTCGAGCATGCGCACGCGCATGGAGGCAAGCGTCGCCGGATTGCGGCGCATTTTCGGGATGATGTCGCGCCGGATGATCGATGTCGGGATGGTCCAGGTCGGGTTGAAATTCACCACGGTGAGCCGGGTCTCGACCATGGGCGAGGCATGTTCCGGCTTGCCGACGATGATCACGTGACGGCGGCGGACGATGCCGCCCTCGATCGATTCCGCCGCTGCCGCCGGAATATTGACGATGACGTAGCGCGGGCCGAACTGGAACCGGCTGTCGGACAGGCGCTCCAGCGACTTTTCCAGCGCGGCGATGCGGATCTGAACGGGAACGTTGAGCTGGCGGATGGTGGCGCCGGCCACCACGCCGGAGGCCACGAGGCCGACCCGGCGCTGATAGCGGCGCACCGCTTCCGCCGTCGCCTCGTCGAAAATCGGGCCGGGGCTTTGCGCCAGATGGAGATCGCCCTCGGCGGCGAGCCGTTGCTTCAGGGCCAGCACCTGCGGGCCTTGCTGGCCCTTGGTGAAGCGAGCGCCGGCCGGCAGCGTGCCCCAGCCGCCGGCGAGCGCGATCTGCCGATAGCGGGCAACGGCCGCCTGGGTCATCGCGACGGTCTGCGGCGCATAGGTCGGCTGCGGGTCGCTGGAAATGGCGGTGACGCGGGGTGCCGGCGGCGGCGCCGGACGCCGCGGCCGCGGTGCTGCCGCCGGCGTCGCCGCTGTCGTGCCGGGAGCCGCCGCCGGTGCGGCGTCGGCCGCGGGCTGGGCCGGGGCCGCCGTCGCGGGGGCGGGTTCAGGCGTGGCCGGGGCCGCCGGAGCGGAGGGTGCGGCAGGCGAATTGACCGGCGCGACCGGCGTCTGGGCCGATGCCGCGCTGAGGGCGAGCACCGACACGGCGCTGAAGAGCACCGCCGGTATCAGCCTCGGGAGCATGCGAAGAGCCAAGCGGAAAGCCATGAATCGGATCAGGTCCGGAATGATAGGAGCGTTCCTTAGCGCAAATAAGGCAGCCGCTTACAACCCTCGAAGTGTCCGAGACTGCCGTTTTGGCCGCTGCCGTGGCGGAAAGGTCGCAAATGACGTGCCGGGTCAGCGGCGGTTCGCCGCGACGACTTGGCCGGGCCTCGGGCCCGCGCTGGCGCGGCCGGCCGTCGTCTTGCGCGGGCGGGCGCAGCGAACCTTTCGGCGCGATCGCGCCGAGGCCGCTCAGGTTCTGGCCATGGTCCGGTCGATGGCCGCCGTCAGGCTCCCGGGCAGCGCGATGGGGCGGCGGCTGGCGGCGTCGACATAGACATGGACGAAATGGCCGTGGGCCAGCGTCTCGGCCCCGCCGGCCTTGAAGATGCCGATCTCGTAGCGCTGGCTCGACCGGCCGCGCTCGGCGAAGGCGAGGCCGGCCTCCAGCGCCTGGGGATAGCTCGCCGGTGCGAAAAACGAGCAGCGAGTGTCGACGACCAGGCCCATCCAGGAGCCGCCGACCGGTTCGAGCCCGGCCTCGCCGATCAGGAAGGCGTTCACCACCGTGTCGAAATAGGCGTAATAGACGACATTGTTGACATGGCCATACTGGTCGTTGTCCGACCAGCGCGTCTGGATCGGGCTGAACCAGCGGAAATCGCTGCGGGCGCGGGGCGTCGGGCGTGCGGTCATCAATTCGGCTCGGCTCGCAATGAGGATTGTGGGGTTTCGGCGGGAAGGCGTGTCAGGTCATCGCCGCGGCGGCGAGCCTGGCGGCGTCGAGCGGCATGATGTCGGGGGCAATCCAGGCACGCCGCGCTGCGACCGACAGGATGAGGTCGCGGCTCCAGAAGGTGAAGATGCCGTCCTTGGAACCGAGCGGGCTTTCGACGAAGCCGTTGACCCGGTCGACCAGTGCCGGCGGCGGCATCATGTCCAGATAGCGCGCCGCCGCCCAGGCATAATAGAGCGTCACCGTCTCGTGGTAGCCACGCATGTCGTTGTTCGGCGTGCCGACGGCCTCGTTATAGCTGCGGATGCCGTCGCGCAGCAGCGCTTTCGCGGCCGTTTCGCCGAAATGCGCGACGTGCCACAGGCCGACGGCCAGATGGGCCTGATGGGTCCAGTCGGCGACCGGCAGCGTGCGGTTCCGGAAGCCCTGCACGACGGCATCGATCTGCGCCTCGGAGGCGAAGGGCGGAAAGCTCCGCCCGGGTGTCTGCATGCCCATGCCGTCAGGTCCGTTGGTGACGGCGCGGCCGATCCGCGGCCCGTCTCAGGCAAGCTAGCCTGCCCCCGGCGCCAAGGGAAATCGCCGCCTCGATGCCCGGAAAAAAGTGCGGTCGCCTCGGGGCAGAGGCGACCGCGACAACGGGTGACTGACCCGGGGGGCAGGATCAGCCACGGGACGGAGGTTCAGCAGAACCTCCTGTGGCAGTTACGCGAGCCCGGGGGGACTGGATCACCGGCGGTGTATGTCGTCGGCCGATTTCGCACCCGGAAACACGATCAGGCGGGTCATGGCGAAATTGGTCACGAAGGCAAAGCCGATCGGCACGATGGCGGCGAGCGTCAACGGCAGATAGCGCACCGCCACCAGGAAGCTCAGCACCTCGACGACCAGCCCGAGCGTGCCCGACGCCACGAAGCGCCCATAGGTTGCCCAGGCGAGCCGCCGTCCGCTTTCGGCGGCAAAGGTCGTCATCGTGTTGAGAACATAGGAATTGGTCACCGCGACGGCCCAGCCGACCGCCTTGATGACACCGAGCGCCGCATCCGATGCGCCCAGGCCGAGCGGGATCAGCACGACCATGGTCAGGCCGACCGTGATCACGTAGTTGACCAGCGCGTTGACCAGGCCGACGAGACCGAAGGAGACGAATTTCGGCGCTTCGCGCGCCACGAAATCGAAAAGCCGGGCCGTCATCGGCCGATCCTGTTGCCTGTCGTTCATCATGGGGCCGTGGTCTACACGCTTTTGCGTCACGAAACAGCCGGCTTGGAGGAGCATGCCTTCACGCAGCCGTGAAGACAGTGCATCATTGTGGAATGTTCAGAAATGGCCGGGGACCGCCAGATACGATGACTGCCAATGACGGGCGCGTGATTGCCTTCCCGGGTGCCGAAGCTCAGCCCTTCGGGCTGACCATTGTGGTTCCGGCCTATAACGAGGCCGAGGCGCTGCCGCATACCCATGCCAAGCTTCTCGCCCTGGCGCGCCTGCTGAAGGAGACGCGCGGGCTGTCGGTCGAGCTGCTTTATGTCGACGACGGTTCGCGTGACGGCACGCTTGCGGTCGCCCGTGGCCTCAAGGCCGAGGGCGCGGATGTCCAGGTCGTCTCGTTTTCGCGCAATTTCGGCAAGGAGGCGGCCCTGCTGGCCGGCCTCGATCAGGCCCGCTACGGCGCCGTCATGTTCATGGACGCCGACGGCCAGCACCCGACGGCCGTGGCCGAAACGCTGATCGCCCATTGGCTGGACGACGGCTACGACGTCGTCTTCACCTACAAGGCGCACCGGCGCGACGAGCCGAAGCTGCGCACCTTGTTCGTCAATGCCTTTTATGGGCTGGTGAATGCCGGCGTCCGCCAGAAGATTCCGGCCGATGCCGGCGACTTCCGGCTGCTGTCGCCGCGCGCCGCCCAGGCGCTGCGCCATCTGCCGGAGCGCGGCCGCTTCTTCAAGGGCCTGTCGAGCTGGGTCGGGTTTCGCCAGATCGGCGTGCCTTATGAGCCGGACCCGCGCCGCCAGGGCGAAGCCAAATGGAGCTTTCTCGGCCTGCTCGCCTTTTCGATCGAAGGGCTGACGTCGTTTTCCATCGTGCCGCTGCGCATGGCCAGCCTGTTCGGGGCCATTCTGGCGACGATCGCCTTTGTCTACGGCCTGGTGATCATGGCCGAGACCCTGGTCTTCGGCCATGTCGTGCCGGGCTATCCCTCGCTGTTCGTCGGCATGATGTTCATCGGCGGCGTGCAGCTCCTGATGATCGGCGTGCTCGGCGAATATATCGGCAAGATCCTGTCGGAGCTGAAGGGCCGGCCGGTCTACCTGATCGGTGAGCATCTGCTGAAGCGCGCCGCCGACACTCCGGCCAGCACCGACAAGGCCGGCAACGCCGCGAACCAGTCGGACTGATGAAGCACCTCATTCTCTGCGCCGACGATTATGGGCTGAGCCCCGGCGTGTCGCTGGCGATCCGGGAGCTGGCCACGGCCGGGCGGCTCAACGCGACATCGGTGATGTCGGCTGGCCCGGACCTGCGGGAGGAGTCCTCGAGGCTCCTGGCGCTCGCCGGTCCTGGTTTCCAGATCGGCCTGCATGTCACTCTCACCGGCGGGCTGACGCCCCTGACCGCGCCGCGCCTGCCACAGTTCTTCGGCCTGACCGGCCTGATGCTGCGCTGTTTCACCCGCGCGATCGACCAGGCGATGCTGGCCGCCGAAATCGAGGCGCAATTCGTGGCCTTCGCCGCGGCTTTCGGGCGTGCCCCGGATTTCATCGACGGACACCAGCACGTCCATCTCCTGCCGGTCGTGCGCGGACTGGTGCTGGATGCCGCGCGGCGCCACGCTCCCGCAGCCTGGCTGCGCCAATGCCAGGGCGCGGGGGAGGGGCTGAAGGGCCGGATCATCTCGGGCCTGTCGGGCGGATTGATCGCGGATGCGCGGGCGGCCGGTTTCGCCACCAATCCCGGCTTCTCCGGCGCCTATGAATTCGGCCGCGCCGCGGGTTTTGCCGAAATCTTTCCGCGCTTCCTGGTCGGGCTTCCCGACGGCGGCCTGGTCATGGTGCATCCCGGCCATGTCGACGACGCCTTGAAACGTGTCGATCCCGTGCATCAGCCGCGCGCGGCCGAGCTCGCCTATCTCGCCGGCGACCGGTTCCCCCGGGCGCTGGCGGCAGCCGGCTTCGCGCTCGGCTGAGATTCAGGCCGCGATCGCCCGGCCGCCGTCAATGTTCACGGTCCGACGTCTGGCGCCTTGGCCGTCCGACGGCGGGAAGCCGGCGACGTCCTTCAAGGACGGGGCTACCTTGGCCCATGGCGATCTACCATTGTCCAACATGACCCATGTCGGCGTGAGCGACGCGGCGGGCGAGCGCACGGTCACCGGTCAGGCATTTCGGGATCGCTTCGGCGTCGACGCGCTGATCCGGCTGCATGAGGGCGATTGTGCGCAGCTTGCCCGCATCGATCGGGAGTCCGCCACAAATTGCAAACGATTCCCAAAAACTGTTTGACGTCACGGCGAAGCTTCGCCACGTTAATGCAAATGATTTGCAATTGCGTATGAGCGGGGCGCGTCGTGGGGGAGCAGGTGGGGGTGGAGCGAGCGGAAACGTGCGCGCGGAGCGGGGGCGGGAGGGCCGTAGCCCAGGGGATCGGCGGCAAGCGCAGGGCTATCTGGTCGCGCTATCTCCTGGCGGGTGCCGGCGCGGCTTTCCTGTCGATCCTGGCCATGCCGGTCCAGGCGCAGGGCTGGTCGACGCCATCGGGCGAACAGGTGCCCGAGGATATCAGGCTCAATGCGCAGCTGACCGAATTCATCCAGGGTTATCCGAGCTTCCGCGCGCCCTATAGCGGCGACATGAGCCTGCCGCCCGGCGGCATGGGCCGCCAGACCACCAGCATCACCGCCTATCTGGGGGTGCGGATGCCGTGGGCCGGTGGCGAACTTTATTTCAACCCGGAATATTTCCAGGGCTTCGGCCTGGCCGGGACGGTCGGCATTGCCGGCTTCACCAATGGCGATGCCCAGAAGGCCGGCAACCGCGTCGGCGTCCTGTCGGTCGCCCGCCTGTTCCTGCGCCAGACCTTCGCGCTCGGTCCGGAGACCGAGTGGCGGCCGGGCGACTTCAACCAGTTGGCCGGCTTCGTGCCGACCCGCCGGGTGGTCGTCACCGTCGGCAAATTTGCCGCCCTCGATATCTTCCAGGCCAGCACCTATGCCGGCGATCCGCGTCGCCAGTTCTGGAACTGGTCGATCTGGGCGCCGGGGGCCTGGGACGTCGCCGCCGACGTGCGCGGCTATACCCAGGGCGTCGCCGTCGAGGTGATCCCCGATCCGGCCTGGGCGATCCGCTACGGCGCATTGCTTCTGCCCTCGCAGCCGAATGGCGGCGAGTTGCCGTTCCGCATGAACAACCTCAACCATATCCTGGAGGTGGCCTATCAGCAGCGCTGGTTCGGCCGTCCCGGCACGATCAAGCCTTTCGCCTTCTATTCGGTCGGCGCCATGGGCAATTACAGTCAGGCCGTTTCGATCAGTTCGGGCGGCGGCCTGACGCCCGACGAGGCCATCGCCACGACGCGCCGTTTCGGCAATCAGAAATGGGGTTTCGGCGTGCTGGTCGACCAGGAGCTCGCCGACAATGTCGGTGCCTTCCTGCGCGCCAGCTGGAGCGACGGCAAGACCGAGACCTTCGCCTTCACCCAGATCGACCGGTCGGTGTCCTTCGGCCTGAGCCTCAAGGGTGAATTGTGGAATCGGCCGGGCCATTCCGCCGGCATCGCGGTGGCGCAGAACGACCTGTCGCGCTTCCACAAGCAGTTCCTGGCCTCCGGCGGCACCGGCATCATCATTGGCGACGGTGCCTTGCGGTATGGCAGCGAGCGGCTGATGGAGGCTTATTACGAGTTGCCGGTCATCCGCGAGAACCTGTTCGTCGCGGCCAATTACCAGCTCGTCCACAATCCCGGCTACAACCGCGATCGCGCCGGACCGGTGCATGTCTTCGGCATGCGCATTCACGCCCGCTACTGAAACGTCGACCGGCCCGGTTCGCCGTCAGGGAATTGCAAGCGGGTAATCGAACTGTCAGGTTGAATGCTTATTGTCGCGCCGCCAAGGGTCACGCCCGCGGCCGCGTGGATTCGTGCCATGTGACATGATCGCCGGCAGGGCCGTTCGCGACGGTCGGGCCGGTGGATCGGACATCGGTTCCCCGGGCCGGACCTTATCGCTTGCCCGGGTGAATTTTCTTGATCGCAGGCGGCGTCATGGATCGATCGAAAGCGCGTTGGGCCGGTTCTTGCGACCGCACGGCGATGATGCGTGTCGCCCGCGCCTTGGGCCTCGCCTCGGTGCTGATCGTTTCGCCGGCAAGCCAGATGCCGGCTTCGGCCTTCGACCTGTCGTTCATATCCCGGCTGTTCGGCTTCGGCGGCGAGGCGCCGGCCGAAACCTCTTCGGCCGACCGGGTCAAGCCGCGCGACGGCCGTTTCGTCGTCTCGGAGGCGGATTGGTCGACCTTCGGGCGCGTCGCCGTGGCCGAGACGACCTTCCGCGAACAGGTGGTCACCGAGGGCCGGCTGGCGATCGACGAAAACAGCGCGACGCCGGTCATCTCGCCCTATTCGGGCCGCACCACCCGCATCAACGTCCTGCCCGGCGACATCGTGCGCCGCGGCCAGGCTCTGCTGTTCTTCGAAGCCAATGACATGGTTCAGACGCAGAACGACTTCATTGCCGCGATCTCCGCGCTGGACAAGGCGCAGACCCAGCTGCGCCTCGCCGAGATCAACGCCAAGCGTCAGGAGGACCTGCTGGCCGGCCGCGCCGCGCCGCAGCGCGATGTCGACCAGGCGCGCGCCGATCTCGATGCGGCGCGTGCCGACCATCGGGCGGGCATCACCGCGCTCGAAGCGGTGGAGAACCGCTTGCGCCTGCTGGGCAAGTCCGATGCCGATATCCAGCGGTTCCGCGCCGGCCGGCGGATCGATCCGGAAGTGGCGCTGCTGTCGCCGATCGAGGGAACCGTCGTCTCGCGCAAGATCGGCCCCGGCCAGTTCATCACCGGCGGCGCCGGCGATCCGATCTTCGTCATCGACGATCTCGATACGCTCTGGCTCAACGCCTATGTCCGCGAGGACGAAGCCCCCAGGATCGCCCGCGGGGCCCTGATCGAATTCCGCGTGCTGGCCTTCCGTGACCGGGTCTTTGTCGGCAAGCTCGACTTCGTCGCACCGTCGATCGACGCCGCCAACCGGCGCCTGCTGGTGCGCGCCACCGTGGAGAACCCGGACCGCGAACTGAAGCAGCAGATGTTCGCCAATGTCGCGATCCAGATCGGCGACCCCGTCAATTCTCCGGCGGTTCCGCGCAATGCCATCATCTATGAGGGCGAGGTGGCGCGGGTCTGGGTGGCTTATCCCGACCGGTCGGTGGAGCTGCGCCGGATCACCGTCGGGCTGATCCGCGGCGAGTTGGTCCAGATCACCGACGGCGTGAAGGTCGGTGAAGAGGTGGTGGTGCGCGGCGCGCTGTTCATCGATCAGATGACCGCGGCCTTCCGCCGATGATGTCCAGACAGTTCCCGCCAAGGCAGCTCCCGTTATGAACGCCATCGTCGAATTCGCCCTGAAGCAGCGGGTGCTGATGGTGCTCGCCCTGGGCGCCATGTGCCTGGTCGGCGCGATCTGCTTCATGCGGCTCAATATCGAAGCCTATCCCGATCCCGTGCCGCCGATGGTCAATGTGATCACCCAGGGGCGCGGCCTGTCGGCGGAAGAGATCGAGCGCTACATCACCATTCCCATCGAGGGCGTCACCGCCGGCCTGCAGAACCTCAGGCTGATCCGCACCACCTCGGTTTTCGGCCTGTCCGACGTCAAGCTGCAGTTCACCTATGACGTGACCTACGAGCTGGCTTTGCAGCGCGTGCTCAACCAGCTGTCCTTGCTGCCGCCCTTGCCCAATGGGGCACAGCCGCAGATCTCGCCGATGAGCCCGATCGGCGAGATCTTCCGCTACCGGGTGGTCGGGCCGCCCGACTACAGCATCACCGACCTGAAGACGATCCAGAGCTGGATCCTGCAGCGCCGCTTCCGCGCCATTCCCGGCGTCGTCGACGTGGTCGGCTGGGGCGGCAAGAACAAGACCTATGACGTCTCGATCGATTTCAACAAGCTGCTCGCCTATGGGCTGACGCTGCCCCAGGTCATGACGGCCTTGCAGAACGCCAATCTCAATGTCGGCGGCAATACCGTCTCGATCGGCGTCCAGGCCGGCGTCGTCCGCGGCGTCGGTCTGATCTCCTCGGTCGACGACCTCAACGATACCTTCATCGCCAGCGTCGGCAATACCAGCATCCGGGTGCGCGATATCGCGACGGTGACGATCGGCAATCAGCCGCGCCTCGGCATCGCCGGACAGAACAATGACGACGACGTGGTGCAGGGCATCGTGCTGATGCGCCGTGGCGAGCAGAGCATGCCGACCATCCTGCGCGTCCAGGCCGAGGTCGAACGCCTTTCGGCCGGCGGCGTGCTGCCGCCGGGCGTGCGCATCGAGCGCATCTACGACCGCAAGGAGCTGATCGACGTCACCACGGGAACGGTGCTGCACAGCGCGCTGTTCGGCATCACCCTGATCTTTTTCGTCCAGTGGCTGTTTCTCGGCAATCTGCGCTGCGCCATCACGGTCGCCGCCACGATTCCCTTCGCGCTCGCCTTTGCCGTCACCATCATGGTGCTGCGGGGTGAATCGGCCAATCTCCTGTCGGTCGGCGCCATCGATTTCGGCCTGATCGTCGACGCCACCGTCATCATGACGGAGAATATCTTCAGGCTGCTCGCCGAACGAAGTCACCACAAGCGGGTGCATGGGGTGGTCGAGGACGGCCCCACCGACCTGAAGCGCCGGCTGCAGACCATTCTCGGCGCCTCCAACCAGGTGGTCACCGCCATCCTGTTCTCCTGCCTGATCATCGTGACCAGTTTCATTCCGCTGTTCACCATGCAGGGCGTGGAAGGTTACATTTTCGGCCCGATGGCCAAGACCTATGCCTATGCGCTGGCCGGCGGCCTGACGGCGGCCTTCTTCGTGACCCCGGCGCTCGCGGCCTTCCTGCTGAAGGGCGAGCTGTCGGAACGCGAGACCCCGGTGGTGCGGGTGCTGCGCGCGGCCTATGAGCCGCTGCTGGAACGGGCAGTCCGCCGCCGCGGCGTCACCTTGCTGTTCGCCGCGGGCCTGATGGCGGTCTCGCTGCTCGCCGGCCGCAGCCTCGGGCTCGAATTCCTGCCGAAGCTCGAGGAGGGCAATCTCTGGATCCGGGCCACCTTGCACCCGACCATCTCGCTGGAAGAGGGCAATACCTACGCCAACCGCATCCGGCGCATCGTGGCGCAATTCCCCGAGGTTTCGTCGGTGGTCTCCCAGCAGGGCCGCACCGATGACGGCACCGAGGTCGCCGGCTTCAACAATGTCGAGATGTTCACGCCGCTCAAGCCGCGCGAGCAATGGCGCCCGGGTGTCGACAAGACCAAGCTGGTCGAAGAAATCCTGGCGGCGCTGCAGAAGGAGTTTCCCGGCGTCGACTTCAACTTCTCGCAATATCTCGAGGACAACGTCTCCGAGGCGGCTTCCGGCGTGAAGGGCGAGAACGCCATCAAGCTGTTCGGCAACAACCTGCAGCAGGTGACCGACTATGCCGAGCGCATCCGCAAGATCCTGGCCAATGTCCGCGGCATCGACGACCTCGCCGTCTTTACCGTGCTCGGCCAGCCGACCATCGCGATCACCATCGACCGGGTCGCGGCCGGCCGCTACGGCCTGTCGCCGGGCGACATCAACACCGCGATCCGCACCGCGGTCGGCGGTGATACGCCCGGCGATTTCTTCGAACCCGGCAGCGACCGCCGCTTCCCGATCATCGTGCGCCTGGCGCCGGAATTTCGCCAGACGCCGGAGGCGATCCAGAACCTGAGGATCGGCGTCGCCGACCAGAGCGGCACGGTCACCCAGATTCCGCTCAGCCAGGTCGCCGCGGTGACGCTGGTCTCGGGCGCCTCGACGATCTATCGCGAACAGCAGCAGCGCTATATCCCGATCCGCTTCAGCGTCCGCGACCGCGATCTCGGTTCGACCATTTCGGAGGCCCAGAGCCGGGTCGCCGGCGAGATCGTGCTGCCGCCGGGCATGCGCATCGAATGGGCCGGCGAGTTCGAGAACCTGCTGGCGGCGATCGCGCGGCTGCAGGTGGTCGTGCCGCTGACGCTGCTGCTCATCGCCTTCCTGCTGTTCGCCAATTTCAACTCGCTGACCGACACGGTGCTGGCCCTGTCGGTCATCCCGCTCGCGATGGTCGGTGGCGTGTTCTCGCTGTTCCTGACCGGCACGCCCTTCGGCGTGTCGGGCGCGATCGGTTTCATCGCGCTGATCGGCGTGTCGGTGATGGAGGGCATCATCGTCATCACCTATTTCAATCATCTGGTGGCGCAGGGGCGCGAGCGCGTGTCGGCGGCGATCGAATGCGGCAAGGTGCGCATGCGGCCGGTGATGATGACCTGCGTGGCCGCTTGCGTCGGCCTGACGCCGGCGGCGCTGTCGACCGGCATCGGCAGCCAGGTGCAGAAGCCGCTGGCCTATGTGGTGGTCGGCGGCGTGCTGGTCGCGCCGTTCCTGATCCTGGTCATCCTGCCGGCGCTGATCGTCATGTTCTCGCGCCGCGAAAAGGCTGAAGAGGACGAGAACGCGCTGGCCTGACGCACGCGCCCGGGGCTTCGCGCCGGACCGCGATCCCGGGTGCGGCGATCGGCCAAGCTCGGCCAAAGCCGAGCTTGGCCAAAAGCGTGGAACCGGCACGCGGGATGTGGGGTCATTTCGCGCGACAACGCGCTTCGAGGGCAGGGCGGCGGCGTTTCAGCGTGTGCTGGCCGGACGCGGCGCTCCCGTCGGGTTGCGCAATTCGCCCCAGGCATCGATGCGCACGCCGAGATCGGACTGCGGCGGCGGCGAGCCGATGGCCGGTTGGGCGATGCCGAGGCGCGGCAGTTCGAGCCGGCCGGTTGCCGCCAGGACGGTATAGGAGGCGACCAGCCGGTCGCTGCTCGCCTGCAGCAGGCGTGCCCGCGCATTCACCATGTCCTGCTGCGCGTTCAAGAGGTCGGTCAGGGTCCGCAGGCCGGCATCCACCTGCTTGCGGACGCCGTCGACGGTCAGCTCGGCGGCGCGAACCTCGGCGGTCGCGGCGCGGATCGTGAAAGTGGCATTGTCGAGCGCGGCATGGCCTGCATAGGCCGCCGAGCGCGATTGCACCCGTGCGCCATCGAGCTGCATCTGCGCCTGGCCGAGCAGTTCGCGCGACTGGCGCACCTGCGATTCCGGAGCGCCGCCGGCATAGAGCGGCACCGTCACCCGGCCGACGACCTGGGCGCTGTCGGTGCGCAGCGTGCTCACGTCGATGCCGATATCGCGCGCCACCTGCGCCTGCAGGCTGACCTGCGGCAGCATCTGGCCCTGCGCGACGCGGATGGCCGATTCCGCGGATTTGACAGTGGAGACCGCCGCGAGGACGACCGGGTTTTCACGGCCGGCGACGTCGCGCGAGGCATCGCGCGAACCAGGAATCAGCCGATCCACCGCGCCGACCGGCGCGAGCCTTGCGGCCGGCGGCGCCCCGACGATCCTCAGGAAGCGATCGCGCGCGATCGACAGGTCGGTTTCCGTCGAGCTCAGGTCGGCCAAGCCACGGCTCAGCCGCGCTTCGGCTTGCGACACGTCGGTCGGCGTCGCCACGCCCGAGGCCAGCCGCGTCCGGGTGGTGTTCAAGGTCTCGCGCAGGAAGCCGACATTCTGGCGCTGCACCGCGACCAGCGCCTGGCCGGTCGAGACCGCGAGATAGGTGGTTGCGACATCGAGCAGGACCGACTGCTCGATGGCACGCATCTGCTCGCGCTGGCTGCCGACCTGCGACTGGGCCTGCAGCACCGAATTCTGAGTGCGCCACCCGTCGAACAAAGTCTGTGTCGCGGTGAGCGCCACGCCGCGCTGGAAGGCCGAGGTGCTCTGAAACATGTTCGGCGGCCCGGACAGGAGCGAGCGCGCCGACAGGACGCCGGCATAGGTGGTGGCGCTGACCTGCGGCAGAAGCCCGGCGCGGGCCTGCGGGATGTTTTCCTGGGTCGCGCGCACCGAGGCGCGCTGCGCGAGAATATCGGGATTGGTGCGAAGGGCGCGCTGGAAGGCGGCGGCCAGGCTTCCGATGGCTCCGTTTTCCGCCCGCGCCCGCTGCTGCGGCGCGCGGTTCGGACGCTGCTCGGCCAGGACCGGTACGGCAGCCATCATCGTCGCCGCCGTCGCGGCGATCAGGCGGCTCCCGACGCCAATGGCCTTCTGGCGAGACATCCCCGGCTCCGCACCCTTGCGTGGCGAGCCCGCTCCTGCCGCGGCAGGACGGTCGCACCGAACATTCGTTAACAACGGTTCGACGGACATTTGTCAATGACGCCGGAGCGACAGTCGCGCGCCATTCGGCAATACCGGCTCCGATCCCCAGATATCGTGCCGATCCCGCGCCCGAATCGGCTGACGGGACTGTGATGTCTGATAGCAATGGTCAGCGCGCATCGCCACGGATCGGCCATAACTCATCGCGAAAAGGCACTTCATGGCACGCTTCTTTTTCAATCGCCGTGGGGCGGACCCCGAGATCGCCGATGCCTCGCGGCGGCTGACCTTGACCGTTCGTGAGATTTTAGCACTTGGACCTGACGACGGGGTGACAGTGAGCGAAATCGCCTGTTCGCATCCCGAATGCGGCGACGCCGAAACGGTCGTCCTGATCATGCGCCTGGGGCGCAAGACCGAGGCGGTCAAGGTCCTGAAGGCGATGCGGCTGGTCACCGAGGACGACCTGCGCGCCGCTCTGGTGGGCGCGCCGACGTGATTTCTGCTCTTTCTTTCGTGGCGCTTGCGTGGTCCTGTGCGGGCTCACGCGTCATGCCGCTGAAACGGCCGACAATCCGTCGCCGTCTCCTCGCCTGTTTCTGAGGTTGCCCATGCTTCCCATCGCCGCCGTCGCTGGCCTTGCCGGTATCGCGCTTGGAGGCGCCAAGCTCGCGGGGACGATCGATCTTCCGCCCTACGTCTTCATCCTCACGCTGGTGGCCGCCGCCGTCAGTTATTTCGGACGGTCGGCCGGCACCCTCATCCGCGCCATCATCGGCTTCCTGGTGGTCTGGCATCTTGCCGCTGTCGCGATGCTGGTGACCAACGAAGGCGGCCTGATGCCGGCGAGCTGGGCGCCCTACCTGCCGACACGGGCGAGCGTCCTCTTGTCGGTGCTGTTCGCGGTTGCCGTCTACGGCCTGAGCTTCCTCGGCACCATCAGGCAGATCACCACGCTGGCCGATCCCTTCTTCGAGGCGCGCGACCGGGGTGTCGTGAGCTTGCCCTTCGGGCTCAAGATCGCGATGCAGGAACGCTATATCGCGCATGGATTGCTGTTCATCCTGCTGGCGATCAATATCGCCCAGGTCCTGGCGACCGTGCTGCTCAACCAGTGGAACAATCGCTTCTACACGGCGCTGCAGGAGCGCGCCGAGGCGACCTTCTGGATCGAGCTGCGCTTCTTCACGATCGTCGCCTTCTTCTGGGTCGTGCTGGCCGTCTACGAGCTCTATCTCACCCAATATACGCAGATCCGCTGGCGCCGCTGGATGACCGCCCAGCTGACCGACCACTGGCTGTCGGGCGGCGTGCATTACCGCATGCGCCTGACGGGATCGCAGACCGACAACCCCGACCAGCGCATCGCCGAGGACGTCCGGATGTTCACCTCGACGACGCTCGAGCTGATGATCCGTTTCTTTTCCGCCGTGCTGTCGCTTTATGCCTTCGTGCTGATCCTGTGGGGGCTGTCGAAAAGCTTCACCTACCAGGTCGCCGGCTTCAATCTGGAGTCGATACCCGGCTATCTCGTCTGGGCGGCGCTGATTTTCGCGGTGGTCGGAACCGTCTTCGCACACCTCATCGGCCGTTCGCTGATCGTGATCAATTTCCAGCGCCAGCGCTATGAGGCCGATTTCCGTTTCAGCCTGGTGCGGGTGCGCGAGAACGACGAGCAGATCGCGCTGCTCAAGGGCGAAGAGGCCGAGCGCAGCGGGCTCGCCCGCCGGTTCGGCAATATCGTGTCGAACTGGTTCGACTATATGCGCTACACCAAGCGGCTGACCTGGTTCACCGCCTTCCTGAACCAGACCTCGATCATTTTCCCCTATGTCATCCTGGCGCCGGCCTATTTCACCGGGGCGGTCCAGCTGGGCTCGCTGACCCAGACCGCGGGCGCCTTCGGCAGGGTCGAGGCCTCGCTGTCGCTGTTCACCAACCTCTATAGCTCGCTCGCCGAATATAAGTCGGTGATCGATCGTCTGACCGGCTTCAACCGGACCGCCGCGGCGGTCCAGACGCCGCCGACGCCGGCCATCGCCACGCAGACCAGCGGCGACGCCCTGCGCCTCACCGATCTCGCGGTGACCTTGCCGGATGGCAAGCCGGTGGTCACCGCGCCGAGCCTGACGGTGGCCCCGGGCGACCATGTTCTGGTCACCGGCCCCTCCGGATCGGGCAAGTCGACCCTGTTCCGCGCCCTGGCCGGCATCTGGCCTCACGGTTCCGGATCGGTCACGGTGCCAGCCGGCGCCTCCTTGCTGCTGTTGCCGCAGCGGCCCTATTTCCCGGTGGGAACGTTGCGCGATGCCGTCAGCTACCCGGGCGGGCGCGGCGACTATTCCGATGCCGACATCGTCAAGGCGCTGGAAGCGGTCAAGCTGCCGGGGCTGGCCACGCGCCTCGACGAGGAGGCGTCCTGGCACATGATCCTGTCGGGCGGTGAGCAGCAGCGCCTCGCCATGGCACGCGCGCTCCTGACCAAGCCGGACTGGCTGTTCCTCGACGAGGCGACGGCGGCGATCGACGAGGCCGGCGAGGCGGCGCTCTACAATACCATTCGCGAGTGGTTGCCGAAGGCGACGCTGGTCTCGATCGGCCATCGTTCGACGCTGGCCAATTTCCACGACCGGCGGGTGCATCTGTCGCCGGCCGACGACGGCACCCATGTCGCCGCCGACGCACCGCTGATGCTGATGGCCAAGGCCTGACGCCGGCCGGCTTGCCCGCTCGAGCCGGCGCCGGGCCTCAGAAGGCCCGGGCGAAGGTCACCGTGCCGCGCCGGCCGGTGAAGGTCATGCCGCGCTGGCCGACGGGGCGCCAGCGGGTCGCGCCCTGGATCGCCCAGAAGATCGCCCGCTCCTGCCGGTCGATCTCGCCGCCGCAGCGCCGCTCGACGAAATTGAGCGGCCCGAAGCGGATGTCGTCGACGCCGCGGCGATAGTCGGCATTGACCGGGTTGCAGCCGCCGAAACCGGTCATGCGGAGCCCGGCGGTAAAGGTGAAGATCGGCCGGTCGGGGGCGACCGGCCTGGCACCGTTGATGGTCACGACGGTCAGCCGCTCACCGACGGGAAACCGCATATAGGTCTCCACCTCGGCCCGGCTCGGTGGACGCGGCCGCGGTGGCTCCCGGCGCGAGCGCTGGGCTTCGGCGGTCGCGGTCAATCCGATCAGGGCCAGGGCGGCGACAGCGAGGATCTTGCATGGGTCTTGACGCATGCCTTCCGTTTAGGACGACAGCGGGCCAATCATCAAGATCTGCCGGTCAGGCGCGCAGGCGCGCGCTCTCCGGAGCCGGCTCGACGGCGGCCTCGCCCTCCCGGGCCCAGCTCTCGCGCTTGCGGTAGATCGTCGAGGGACTGATCTCGAGTGCCGCCGCGGCCCGCGACAGGTTGCCGTCGAAGGCGGCGAGGGCCCCCTCGATGATGCGCCGTTCCTGCACGGCGAACGGTTCCACGGTCGAGACCGGATTGTGCGGGTCCGTGCCGGTCCGGGGCAGATCGTGGCTGGTGTCGGCCGATCCGTGGGCGAGCGCCAGCGGCAACATCTGGGCGTTCACCCGGCTGCCGTCATGCATGACGACGAGGCGGCGAATGACGTTCTGCAGCTGCCGAACGTTGCCGGGCCATTCGAAGCCGGCGACGATTCTGGCGGCATCCGGTTCGAAGTCGGCGAAATGCCGGTCTTCCTCGGCCGCGAAACGCTCGAGGAAAGCCCGTGCCAGCACCAGCACGTCGTCGCCGCGCTGCCGGAGCGGCGGCAGGTGCAGCGGCAGCACGCAAAGCCGGTAGTAGAGGTCTTCGCGGAACCGCCCCGCCACCACCTGGGCCAGCGGATCGCGGTTCGTCGCGCAGACGAAGCGGACATCCACCCGGCGCATGCGCGTGTCGCCGACCCGGCGCACCTCGCCGGTCTGGATGAAGCGCAGCAGCTTGGTCTGCAGCGCGAGATCCATTTCGCAGATCTCGTCGAGGAACAGCGTGCCGCCGTCGGCGAGTTCGGCTGCACCGACGCGGTCGTCGATGGCGCCGGTAAAGGCGCCTCTCACATGGCCGAAGATCTCGCTTTCGATCAGATCCTTGGGGATGGCGCCACAATTCAGCGCGACGAAGCGATTGGCCGGCCGTCCGGAGCGGCGATGGATCGCCTGCGCGGTCACTTCCTTGCCCGTTCCGCTTTCGCCGGTGACGAAAACCGGCGCCCTGGACGGCGCGATCCGCCGGATCTGGTCATAGACGGCCAGCATGGCGGCGGACTGGCCGATGAAGCCCTCGAAATCCCGCCGGTCCGGCTCCGCCGGGGCAGCCCGGCCGGGGGCCCGGACATCGCCGCCGAGCTGGGTCATCAGCCGGCGGACCATTTCGGCCGGCGCGATCGGCTTGATCAGCATGTCGCAGGCGCCCGCCCGCATGGCCTCGACCGCGACCGATAGCGATCCGCGCGCGCTGATCGCGATGATCGGCCCTTCATAGCCACCGAAGCGCAGAGCCTCGATGGCGTCTGGCGATGCGCCGTCGCCCTTGTCGAGGCAGGCAATGACGGCCGATGGTGTCATCCGGTCGAAGACGGCGAGCGCCTGGTCGCAGTCCCCGGCCTCGGTAATCCGGGCGACGTCCTTCAGGCTCTGGACGATGATACGCCGCGACGTCGGGTCGGCGTCGACCACCAGAACGCTACGCGCACAGGACTGCAATTCAGGCTCGGACGAGCCCATGTCAGGCATCATGGCCGGGCGACCCCTCACACCAACCGGACGGATTTGTCACCGTCACTTTGACGCGATCAGGGTAAACGGAGGGTTTCCAGGACCCCTCAAATCGTCCGCAACTGCGATTTCGCGCGAGCCCGGCGCGCGCCGCCCAAAAAAGAGCGGGCCCGCACGAGGCGGGCCCGACATTGTGACGGGGCAGTGGCGTTACTGGCGGTTCTCGCCGTGGCCGCCGCGGCGGGGACCATGGCCCATCATGCCGGCGCCCATCACGCCGCGACCGCGGCTGAGCATGGCGTCGGCCCGGCGCTTCTGGTTGGCGTCGAGCGAGGCGTAGAGCGGCTGTGCCGCATCGGCCAGCTTCTTCATCGAGGCCGCGCTCTCCGCCATGCGGTCCGCGGCGGTGCGCAGGCGCTGGATCGGATCGAGCTGTGCCGGGTTCGGATTGTTGCGCATCTCGCGCCACTGCTGCATGCGCTGGGCGCGCAGCGTCGCCGATTCGCGCAGCGCCGCCTCGACCGGCGGCCACAGCTTCTCCTGGTCGGGGTTCAGCCTCAGCGCGGCCTTCAGGCCCGCGATGCGCGCGTCGAGGAAGGCCGCGCGGTCCTCCGGCGTCATCTGCGCCCTGCGGCCACGTTCCGGCTCCCGCGGTCCCGGAGCGGCCTGCGTCGCGCCGGGCTGCGGCGCCTGCGCAAAGACCGGCGCGGCGGCCGCCGTCACCATGGTCGCCAGGACGCCTGCGACAACAAACTTGTTCATCGGATTTCTCCTCGTGCGCCACCCCCGCAGCAATGCAGGCATCATAGGGCGGAACCGCACGGGACCCGAGTTAAACTTCGTTCATGTGGCCCGCCGCGCGAGCCGGCCGGGCCAGCCGCCGCCGGTCAGGCCTTCGGTTTGGGTTTAAATTGCTCGAACAACTGCTCGAGCTGCGCCAATTGCTGGTCCTGCATGTCGCGGCCGTTCTCGAACAGGCGCCCCATGGTCGCGGTCCAGGTATCGGCCGCCTGCTGGCCGAGGGTGCGCGGTCCCGAGGACTCGGATGGGGCCGCGGCGGAGCCCGCCGCCATTGCGCCGTTGAGCAAGGGGTTGGCCGCCTGCAACTGCTTGGCGAGCGCCATCAACTGGTCGAACCCCGGCAAGCCGGATCCCGCCTGCTGCGGCTTGCCGCCGATCAGGCCGCCAATGGCATTGGTGAAGGCGCCCATCATGCCGCTGACCGGGTCGCTCGCCGCGCCCGGCATCATCTTCGGCATCATCTGGCCGAGGCTGCCGGCGAGGATCGCGCCGAGCGGGTTCTGGCCGTCCATGGCGCCCTTCAGCAGCCCGCCCATGATCATCGAGGCCATGACCGGCATGACCTGCTTCATCATCTCCTGGCCGATGCCGCTGACCGCGGCGGCCTGCTGGGCGATCGCCTGGGTCAGGTCGGGGGAGCCGAACAGCTTGCCGAGGACGTCCTGGCCCGCGCTCATCATGGCGGGCGCGGCGGCCATTGGATTGTCGAACATCTGCGCGTAATTCGGCCCGCTGGTGAACAGGCCGAACAGGTCGGCCATGCCGGTCGGCGACTGGGTCGCCCGGTTCATGCCCATGGTGAAGGCCGGCAGCAGCGCCGTCATCGCCGACTGGGCCTGATCCGGCGACCAGCCGAATTGCCGGATGATGGCGTCGAAGCTCTGCTTGCCCTGGGCCTGGGCCAGGATGTCGGCGAGATTGAACATGGCAGCGCTCCCCCGGGCAGCCGATTCCTCGGGCCGTGCGGCTATCTAATCATGCCCTCGCGGGATCGTCACTGGCCGGCGGTTGCGCCCTTGCCCGAGGTGAAGGGCGACTGCGCGGTCGGCGGGCCGACGGGAACCGGCGGATCCTCGACCGGCCTGGCGGCGCTGCGGTCGATCACCTTGAAGCATATCAGCACCGAGATGATGCCGAACACGATGCCGCCGATCGATTGGCCCGCGATAATGCCTTCCGCCCCATGGGACGGGCCGCCGAGCCAGGCGCCGAGCATGGCGAAGGGAATGGTGCCGAGTGTCGCCCGCGCCCAGTTGAGCGCCGTGGAATAGGTCGGGAAGCCGAGATTGTTGAAAGCGGCATTGCCGACGAAAACCGCGCCGTTGAACGCCCAGGCGAGCGAGGCGTAGACGCAGAAGAAGCTGATCACCGCGGCCGCCGTGCCGGTCGCGTCGAAGGCCTTGACCACATAAGGCGTCATGATCAGCAGGATCAGCCAGACGACGACACCATAGAGGCTCATGAAGATCAGCGAGTCGATGAGCGTCTGGCGGACGCGCGGGAACAGCCGGGCGCCGACATTCTGGCCCATGATCGGCCCGACCGCGCCCGACAGCGCGAAGAAGGCGCCGAAGGCCACCGGCACCACCCGCCCGACCACCGCCCAGCCGGCGACCGCGCCATCGCCGTAGCGGGCGATCATGGCGGTCACGACGCTGTTGCCGACCGGCGTGGCGAGATTGGTCAGCACCGCCGGCACCGCGATCGCCGCCAGCGGCTTGGCGTCGGCGAGCGTGCCGGCCAGCGTCGGCCGGGTGGTCAGCCGATGCACCTTGGTCACCGCGTAATAGCCGAGCCCCATCATGGCCATGCGCGCGATGATCGAGGCGATGGCGGCGCCGTCGACGCCGAGCCCGCACAGGAAGATCAGGATCGGATCGGCGATCGCCGTGATGATGCCGCCGGCCAGCGTCACCCACATGGCCCGTTTGGCATCGCCGACCGCGCGCAGGATGCTGGAATACATCATGCCGAGGCCGAGAAAGCCGGTCGCCGGCACGACCATCCACAGGAAGCGGTCGGCAATGGCATGCGTCCGTCCGGTCGCACCGAGCAGGCTGAGCACGGCGCCCGAGACCGGCAGCAGGCCGAGGCTGATCACGGTCATGCCGATGGCCATGAAGATCAGGCTCGACGTGCCGAGCCGGCGCGCCCGCTCGCGGTCGCCGGCGCCCAGCGCCCGGGCGACCAGGGCGGTTCCGGCGATCGACAGGCCGATGCCGAAGGAGGTCAGGAAGAACAGCACGGTGCCGGCATAGCCGATCGCCGCCGCCAGCTCCTGTTCGCCGAGCCGGGCGATATAGAACAGGTTCAGCAGGTCGACCACGAAGATCGCGATCAGGCCGACGGCACCGGTGACCGTCATGTCGATCACGTGGCGCATCGTCGAGCCCTGGGTGAATTTGGCCGGGGGCGCCAGGGTCATCCGGAAAATCTCGTCTCGTCGGTGAGCACGTCTTCGGCCTCGGCGTTGAGCGCGCGGGCGCGTCGGGCGGGCTCGACCAGCGGCGTCGGGGTCACCTGGGGATGCATCAGGTGCGCGCCGGCCTGGATACCGTCATGCTGCTGCAGTTCGAGGCGGGCCGCGTCGCGTTTGCGCAAGTCGGCGACGACCTCGGCCGCCTGGTCCGGTTCGATGCCGAGCGCCACCAGCGCCTCCTGACCGAACACCAGGGCGCTTTCGAACACCTCGCGCGTCTCGAAATCGACACCCTGGGCCCGCAGGGCCAGGGTGTGCTGTCGGTCGAAGGAGCGGACGAACAGCTTGGCCAGCGGGAACTCGGCCTTCACCAGCTCGACGATCTTGTCGGCGACGTCGCGTTTGTCGACGCAGACGCAGATCAGCCGGGCGGCGCCGGCACCAGCGGCGCGCAGCACGTCGAGCCGGGTGCCGTCGCCGTAATAGATGCGGAAACCGAAAGTGCCGGCGGCCTGGATCATCTCGACGTCGTTGTCGATGATGGTCACCTCGGCGCGTTGCGACAGCAGCGCCTGGGAAATCACCTGGCCGAACCGGCCGAAGCCGATCAGCAGCACGTCGCCCGACAGGCCTTCGGCGATCTCGACGTCGTCGAGCGACTGGGACGGCGCCGTCGTGAGGGCGCCGAGCGCCATCAGGGCGAGCGGCGTCAAGACCATCGAGATGATGACGATGGCGGTCAGGACGGCATTGGCGTTCGCGTCGATCAGGCCGGCGCTGCTCGCCGCCGCATAGAGCACGAAGGCGAATTCGCCACCCTGGGCCATCATCACGGTGCGCTCGAGCGCTTCCGCGTGGTCGGATTTCAGCAGGCGCGCCACGGCATAGATGCCGGCCGCCTTGGCCAGCATATAGGCCGCCACATAGGTCGCCACCGTCTGCCATTCGGCGATGACGACCGACAGGTTGAGCGACATGCCGACGGCCATGAAGAACAGGCCGAGCAGGATGCCGCGGAACGGTTCGACATCGGCTTCGAGCTGGTGGCGGAAGGTCGATTCCGACAGCAGGACGCCCGCCAGGAACGCCCCCATCGCCATCGACAGGCCGCCCAGCTGCAGCGCCAGCGCCGAACCGAGGACGACCAGCAGGGCGGCCGCGGTCATCACCTCGCGGGCGCCGTAGCTGGCGAGCAGCCGGAAGAACGGGTTGAGCAGATAGCGGCCGGCGACGATCAGCCCGGCGATCGCCGCGATGCCGATGGCGACGGGAATCAGCCGCGAGGCCAGGCCGCCTTCCGGCGCGCCGGAGACCGTCGGCGCCAGAAACACCACCAGCGCCAGCAGCGGCACGATGGCGAGATCCTCGAGCAGCAGGATGGAGACCATCTTCTGGCCGGTCGGGGTGTTGATCTCGCCGCGCTCCTCCAGGGTCTGCATGACGATGGCCGTCGAGGTCATCACGAAGCCGGCGCCGGCGACGAAGGAGACCGCCACCGGGAAGCCGCCGGCGATACCCGCCGCGGTCAGCAGCACCGAGCAGACGCTGACCTGCAGCACGCCGAGCCCGAAGATCTGCCGCCGGAGGCTCCACAACCGCGCCGGCCGCATCTCCAGGCCGATGATGAACAGGAACATCACCACGCCGAGTTCGGCGACGTGCAGGATCGCCGCCGGGTCGGAGAAGATCCTGAGGCCGAACGGTCCGATGGCGAGGCCGGCGGCGAGGTAGCCGAGGATCGAGCCGAGCCGTAGCCGGCGGAACAGCGGAACAGCGATAACCGCGGCCGCGAGCAAGGTCACGGCCGGCACGACAAAGGCGGTGGGAGAATGTTCGACGGCCATGCGCTCGCGATGTTCGGAAGGAAGGAGAAGACAGACCCTAACTTATGCGGCGCGCCGCGCATCGGCATCCCTGGTGTTATCCCGAGGGTGCCGCGCCGGCCTCGGGGACGGGGCGGGCCCGGTCACCGGCCCCGGCGTCAGCCGGTGCCGCCGACCGTGATCTTTTCCATCTTGAGGGTCGGCTGGCCGACGCCGACGGGCACCCATTGGCCGGCCTTGCCGCAGGTGCCGATACCGGTGTCGAGGTCCATGTCGTCGCCGATCATGCTGACCCGCTTCATGTCCGCGGGGCCCGAACCGATCAGCATGGCGCCCTTGACCGGCGCGCCGACCCTGCCGTTTTCGATCCGATAGGCCTCGGTGCATTCGAACACATATTTGCCCGAGGTGATATCGACCTGGCCGCCGCCGAAATTGACCGCGTAGAGGCCGTTCTTCACGCTGGCGATGATCTCGTCCTTGGTGTGCTCGCCGCCCAGCATATAGGTATTGGTCATGCGCGGCATGGGCGTATGGGCATAGCTCTCGCGCCGGCCGTTGCCGGTCGGCGCGACGCCCATCAGCCGGGCGTTCTGGCGATCCTGCATATAGCCGACCAGCACGCCGTCGGCGATCAGCACGGTGCGGTGGGAGGCGGTGCCTTCGTCGTCGATCGAGATCGAGCCGCGCCGGCCCGACAAGGTGCCGTCGTCGACGACGGTCACGCCCTTGGCCGCGACGATCTCGCCCATCAGCCCGGCAAAGGCCGAAGTGCCCTTGCGGTTGAAATCGCCTTCCAGGCCATGGCCGACGGCTTCGTGCAGCATCACACCCGGCCAGCCGGGACCGAGCACCACGTCCATTTCGCCGGCGGGCGAGGGAACGCTGTCCAGATTGACCAGCGCCTGGCGGATCGCCTGGTCGCAGGCGTCCTTCCAGCGCCCCTCGGTGATGAACCCGGCATAGCCGGCGCGTCCGCCGAGGCCATGCGACCCGGTCTCCTGCCGGTCGCCGGAGCCGGCGACCACCGAGACGTTCAGCCGCACCAGCGGCCGGATATCGCGATAAAGGCCGCCGTCGGCGCGCAGGATCTCCACCACCTGCCAGGACGCGGCGAGCGAGGCGGTGACCTGGCGCACCCTCGGCTCCTGGTCGCGGGCATAGGCGTCGATCGTTTCGAGCAGCTTGACCTTTTCGGCGAAGGGCGGTCCGTCGAGCGGGTTTTCGTCGCCGTAAAGACGGACATTGGTGCGGCCGGGGGCGGCGGCGAGCGTGCCGGAATAACCGCCGGCGACCGCGCGCACGGTTTCGGCGGCGCGCTTCAGCGCCGCTTCCGAAACGTCCGAGGAGTGGGCATAGCCGATGGCCTCGCCCTTCACCGCGCGCAGGCCGAAGCCTTGCGAATTGTCGGTCCCGGCTTGTTTCAGCCGGCCGTTGTCGAACAGCAGGGACTCCGACTGACGATATTCCAGGAACAGTTCGCCGTCATCGGCGCCCTCGAGCGCCTTGGCGACGATCGCCTTGACATCGGCGGCGTCGAGGTCTGCACGGGCGAGCAGCGAGAGATCGGTCATCGGGGCGTTCCGGGGCAATGCGGGCCGCCTGCCGGCGGGTCCCGTCCATGGTCTCTATATATGTAGGCGGCCAGCCGCCCCGGCGCGAGCCGGTCAGGGCAGGGCGGCGAAGCCGTCCTTGAAGCCGTTGAGCGAGACCGGCACGCCGATGCCCTCTTCCGGCGTCTGGAAGATGATGAAGGTGGCGGTCTGGCCAGCCGACAGCTGGTTGAGCAGGGCGTCCTCTATGACCACCTCGGCGACACAGCCCGAGGGCAGGCAGCGGACGAACCCGGCGCGCCCGACATCGGCATTGTCGATCTTCAAGCCGAGCCCCGACGGCAGCAGCACGCCGAGCGGCGCCAGCACGCGCAGGAGCCGCGCGCGTCCGTCGGCGGTCTTCAGCGCGATGATCGTCAAGGCGACGTTGGGCCGGTCCTCGGCCGCGACGTTCTGCACCAGCGCGCATTGCTCGGCGCGCGAACCGGGCGGCGTGTCGCAGCGGATCTGCCAGTCGCCATGGGTGGTGCGGACCGCGCCCTGGGCGCGCGCGGGGGCGCTGGACACGCCGACCAGCGCCGCGAGCGACAGGCCGAACGCCATCGCCATCGGTCCGAGGCCGGATCGCCCAGGCAGCCGGATCGAGAACGGCTTGGTCATTGGTAGGGCTCCCAAGAGTTGGAATTCGCTGGAGCGAAAGCCTGATCGAATCGCTCGGCCGGACGGCCGGACCTCTCCAGGCAAGGGAGGGACCATCCCACCGTAACCCTGTCAAGGCTGACAGCCAAATGCCCGTGCGTCATGCCGATTTGGCCGTGAATGTCGCCTTTGGGCGGATTTCATGATGCTGTCGTCGAGTTTATAACGAGTTTAGGCTAGATGTGATCGGGGCGCCGCACAGGGCCCCATCGGTCGCATTGCGAGCATGGCGTTTTTGTGTTTCAAGGGGGCCGAAAGCCCCTCCTTTCACAGTGTGCGGCGTATCCCTTGACGGTGCGCGCCCGGCCGGGAAGTGAAGGGTCTTTGCCCGCGAGGCAGCACCCGAGCGGTGCGCAAGACGCGAACGGATGAACAAGATCGGGCTCGAAATCACGTTATGTGTTCGGGTCGAGGATATGGAGCGGAAGAACATGCGTGAGGCGATGCGGAACGGCGCGTCGGCGGGACGGAGCGGAGCCATCGCGCTCCTCGGCGCCGTCGCGCTGCTTGGCGCCCTTGGTCCGGCCATGGCGCAAACCCCGGGTCTGGGCCAGCCCGAACTGGGGGGTATCAACTTCCAGGTCGCGGCCTCGCCGATCATGGAATTCATTCACTGGTTCCATAACGCCTTCCTGCTGCCGATCATCGTGATCATCTGCGTCTTCGTGGCGGGCCTGCTGCTGTGGTGCGTCTACCGGTTCAGCGAGAAGCGCAATCCGGTGGCCTCCAAGACCACCCACCATGTCGGCCTCGAGGTCGCCTGGACGGTGATTCCGGTGTTTATCCTGATCATCATCGCGGTGCCGTCGTTCCGCCTGCTCTACCAGGAGCTGACGATCCCGCGCTCGGACCTGACCGTCAAGGCGATCGCCTCGACCTGGAAATGGTCCTACGAATATCCCGACAACGGCAATTTCAGCTTCGTCTCGACCATGCAGAGCGAGCAGGAGATCGCCGAGCGCGTCGCCAAGGGCACGCCGCGGTCGGAAGTGCCGCGCCTGCTGGCCGTCGACAATGAAGTGGTCGTGCCGGTCAACAAGGTCATCCGGGTTCAGGTCACCTCGTCCGACGTGATCCACGCCTTCGCGCTGCCGTCCTTCGGCGTCAAGGTCGACGCGGTTCCGGGCCGGCTCAACGAGACTTGGTTCCAGGCCACCCGCGAGGGCATCTTCTACGGCCAGTGCTCGGAGCTCTGCGGCAAGGACCACGCCTTCATGCCGATCGCCTTCCGGGTCGTGTCCGAACAGGCTTTCGCGGCCTGGCTCGAAGAGGCCAAGAAGAAGTTCGCCGCCGCCGACCAGCCGACCGCTGTCGCCGCCGCCACCACCGACCTTCCCGCGGCGCGCTGACGCGCCGCTCCTGAATTCATAACCGACACCAGCTGTCGAGGACTTGAACTAATGGCTCAGGCTCACGCGTCCCCCGATCACGCGCATGACGACCACGCGCATGATGATCATGCCCATCCGACCGGGTGGCGTCGCTACGTCTATTCGACGAACCACAAGGACATCGGCACGATGTATCTCGGGTTCGCGATCCTCGCGGGCCTGTTCGGCTTCGCGCTGTCGATCGGCATCCGGCTCGAGCTCATGGAGCCGGGCATGCAGTACTTCACCAATTCGCAGACGTTCAACGTCTTCACCACCGGCCACGGCGTGATCATGATCTTCTTCATGGTCATGCCCGCGATGATCGGCGGTTATGCCAACTGGTTCGTGCCGATCATGATCGGTGCGCCGGACATGGCCTTCCCGCGCATGAACAACATCTCGTTCTGGCTGTTGCCGCCGGCACTGGGACTGCTGCTCATCTCGCTGTTCGTCGAAGGCGCGCCCGGCACCCACGGTTTCGGTGGCGGCTGGACCATCTACCCGCCGCTGTCGGTCTCCGGCCATCCGGGCCCGGCGATGGACTTCGTCATCCTGTCGCTGCACCTGGCCGGCGCCTCGTCGATCCTCGGCGCCATCAACTTCATCACAACCATCTTCAACATGCGCGCCCCCGGCATGACGCTGCACAAGATGCCGCTGTTCGCCTGGGCGATCCTGGTCACGGCCTTCCTGCTGCTCTTGTCGCTCCCGGTTCTCGCCGGCGCGATCACCATGCTGCTGACCGACCGCAATTTCGGCACGACCTTCTTCGATCCGGCCGGCGGCGGCGACCCGATCCTGTTCCAGCACCTGTTCTGGTTCTTCGGCCACCCCGAGGTCTATATCCTCATCCTGCCGGCCTTCGGCATCGTCAGCCACATCATCTCGACCTTCTCCAAGAAGCCGGTCTTCGGCTATCTCGGCATGGCCTATGCCATGGTCGCGATCGGTGTCGTCGGCTTCGTCGTCTGGGCCCACCACATGTACACGGCCGGTCTGTCGACCGCGACGCAGGCCTATTTCGTCGCCGCGACCATGGTCATCGCGGTGCCGACCGGCGTGAAGATCTTCTCCTGGATCGCCACCATGTGGGGCGGTTCGATCCGGGTGACGACGCCCATGCTCTGGGCCATCGGCTTCATCTTCCTGTTCACCGTGGGCGGCGTCACCGGCGTGGTGCTGGCCAATGCCGGCATCGACCGCGCGCTGCACGACACCTATTACGTGGTGGCCCATTTCCACTACGTGCTGTCGCTCGGCGCCGTCTTCGCCATCTTCGCGGCCTGGTATTACTGGTTCCCCAAGATGAGCGGCTACATGTATTCCGAGTTCCTCGGAAAGCTGCACTTCTGGGTCACCTTCGTCGGCGTCAACCTGGTGTTCTTCCCGCAGCACTTCCTCGGCCTGCAGGGCATGCCGCGCCGCTATGTCGACTATCCCGATGCCTTCGCGACCTGGAACTTCGTCTCCTCGATCGGTTCCTACATCGCCGGCGTCGGCGTGCTGATCTTCCTGACCGGTATCGTGCTCGCTTTCTCCCGCAAGGAAAAGGCCGGCGAGAATCCGTGGGGCGAGGGTGCGACGACGCTCGAATGGACGCTGTCCTCGCCGCCGCCGTTCCACCAGTTCGAAGAATTGCCGCGCATCAAGTAAGCGCCATCGGGCGAACCGGCTTATCGACAAGCGGCAGCCCGGGGCTCATGCTCCGGGCTGCCTGACCACCCGGACGGCGCAGGCCGTTCCGAGATCATCTGACAGGGCCGGATGCAACCTGCAGCCGGCACGAGACGGGTAAAGAGCACGCTTTGGCTTTCGTCGACGATACAAGTGGAGCAAGCCGCGCGGCCATGGTGAGCCAAGCGACGCCGGGAGATTTCATTGCGCTGCTGAAGCCGCGCGTGATGTCGCTCGTCGTGTTCACCGCGCTGGTCGGCATCGTGCTGGCACCTGGCTCGCTGCATCCGGTGCTGGCCGCCGCCAGCCTCCTGTGCATCGCGGTCGGAGCCGGCGCCTCGGGCGCGCTCAACATGTGGTACGACGCCGATATCGATGCGCTGATGACGCGCACCGCCAAGCGTCCGATCCCCGCCGGCCGGGTCTCGCTGAGCGAGGCGCTCGCCTTCGGGCTGATCCTTTCGGCCTTTTCCGTGCTGGTGCTCGGCCTGGTCGCCAACTGGCTGGCCGCCGGCCTGCTCGCCTTCACCATCTTCTTCTACGTCGTCGTCTATACGATGTGGCTGAAGCGCTCGACGCCGCAGAACATCGTCATCGGCGGCGCCGCCGGCGCCTTCCCGCCGATGATCGGCTGGGCCGCGGTGACCGGCACCGTGTCGCTCGAGGCGACGGTGCTGTTCCTGATCATCTTCTTCTGGACGCCGCCGCATTTCTGGGCCCTCGCGCTCATCAAGTCGGACGACTACGCGCGTGCCGGCGTGCCGATGCTGCCGGTGGTGTCCGGTGAGGCCGAGACCCGCAAGCAGATCCTGATCTATTCCATCCTGCTGGCGCCGCTCGGCGTCGCGCCCTGGTTCCTCGGCTTTGCCGGCATCGGTTATGCGATCACCGCCATCGCCGGTGGCCTCGGCATGCTCGTCGGAGCCATCGAAGTCTATCGGCTGCGCGAGGGCGCGCCGGCCCGCAAGGCGGCCGGCCGGCTGTTCGGCTTCTCGCTGATCTACCTGTTCGCGCTCTTCGCCGTGCTCCTGGTCGAGCAGGGCCTGATCGCCCGGTATCTGTAATGGGGCGTGTCATGGCCAGTGAAGACCGCGAGCCGGGGATCATCCTCACCGACGAGGAAAAGAAGCGTCGCAGGCAGCGCAATGTCGCCATCGCGCTGACGCTTGCCGCGCTCTGCGTGCTGTTCTGGGCGGTGACCCTGGTGAAGGGCCCGGCCATGTTCATTCGTCCGATGTAAGGCGCGACATGAGCGAACCATCGACCAAAGAGACTGCCAAACGGAGCTGGGCACGCGACCTGAAGGTCGGCGGCGCCGCTCTCGGCTTCGGCCTGTTCATGTTCGGCGCGGCCTACGCCATGGTGCCGCTCTACGACATGTTCTGCCGGCTGACCGGCTTCGGCGGCGCCACCATGGTGGCCGAGCGCCCGGCCGACCGCGTCGTCGACCACGCGATCGACGTGCGCTTCGACGCCAATGTGGCGCCGAGCCTGCCCTGGCGGTTCCAGGCCGAGACGCCGCGCCAGACCGTCAAGGCCGGCGAAACCCATACCATGGCCTACAAGGTCACCAATCTGTCGGACCAGCCGGTGACCGGCATGGCGAGCTACAATGTCGCGCCGCTCGGCACCGGCCGCTTCTTCAACAAGCTGCAATGCTTCTGCTTCACCGAGCAGACGCTGGGCCCCCATGAAACGCGTGAATTCAGCGTCGTCTATTTCGTCGATCCGGCCATCGCGGACGATCCGGAAGGGCGCACGGTCAACACCATCACGCTGAGCTATACCTTCTTCCGACAGGCGCAAGCAGCACGGCCGGTGGCCGGAGCGGCGACCTCCGTCCGGGTGAACTGACCATAGACGAGACAAGCGGGCGCGAGCCCCGACAAGGGAAACCGGAGAGACCAGCAATGGCCGAGGCCCATACCAAGCATCACGACTATCACCTCGTGCCCCCGAGCCCATGGCCGTTCATCGGTTCGATGTCGGCTTTCGTCATGGCGGTCGGCCTCATCATGTGGATGAAGGCCATGCCGCTCGCCGGCCTGAAGCTCGGCCCGGTGCTGTTCTTCGCCGGCTTCATCGGCGTGCTCTACACCATGTTCGGCTGGTGGTCGGACGTGATCAAGGAAGGCCAGCAGGGCGATCATACCCGGGTCGTCTCGCTGCACCTGCGCTACGGCATGATCATGTTCATCGCCTCCGAGGTGATGTTCTTCGTGGCCTGGTTCTGGGCCTATTTCGACGCCTCGCTGTTTCCCGGCGAGACGCACCAGTACCTGCGCACCGAGCTGACCGGCGGACATTGGCCGCCGAAGGGCATCGAGACCTTCAACCCGCTGCACCTGCCGCTGCTTGGCACCATGGTGCTGCTGCTCTCGGGCACCACGGTCACCGCCGCCCACCACTATATCGTCACCGGCGAGCGGCAGACCGCGAAGATGTATCTGTGGTTCACGGTGGCGCTCGGCGCCCTGTTCACCACGCTGCAGGCCTACGAATATTCGCATGCCCATTTCGGCTTCTCCGGCCATATCTACGGCGCCACCTTCTTCATGGCGACCGGCTTCCACGGCTTCCACGTCATCATCGGCACGATCTTCCTGCTGATCTGCGTGCTGCGCCTCTACCGGGACACGCATCTGACGCCGGAAAAGCATTTCGGCTTCGAGGCGGCCGCCTGGTACTGGCACTTCGTCGACGTGGTCTGGCTGTTCCTGTTCGCCTGCATCTATGTCTGGGGCTACGGCTGGGCCGGGGCCGCGGCGGGCGCTGCGACGGGCGCCGGCGGCCATTGACGCGGCCGACGCGCAAGGCTTCGATATCTTGGACAGGGGCGGCTTTGGCCGCCCCTTCGTTTTGTGGCGTAAGGCTTGCTGCTGGCGAGGCAAGGCCGGCCAATGGCGCCGCCTTGCCGGTGGCGGTGATCACGCTTTAGCCATCGTGCCGCGCTTGATGAAAAAATATACTATCTAGAGTTCCGACCTCTTATCCGCGGTGACCCTTCCCATGCCGATCACGCGCCGCTCCTTCACCTCGACCCTTGCCGCGAGCTCGCTGCCCGCCTTGATGCCGCAACTGGCGGCGGGCGCCGTGCCGATCGAACGGGTGGTCCGCCACGTTCTGCCGAACGGCCTCGAGGTCATCGCCATCCCCGATCACCGGGTACCGGTGGTCACCCATATGATCTGGTATCGGGTCGGCTCCGCCGATGAAGTGCCCGGCAAGTCCGGCATCGCCCATTTCCTCGAGCATCTGATGTTCAAGGGCACGGCGCGGGCCCCCGGCGACACCTTCTCCAAGGCGGTCACCGCGGTCGGCGGCACCGAGAATGCCTTCACGTCCTACGACTACACCGGCTATTTCCAGCGCGTCGCGCGCGAGCACCTGTCGACCATGATGGAGTTCGAGGCCGATCGCATGACCGGCCTGGTCCTGACCGACGCGGTGGTCGATCCCGAACGCGACGTCGTGCTGGAGGAGCGCAAGAGCCGCACCGACAATGATCCGGGCGCCCGGCTGTCGGAAATGTTCTCCAACACGCTGTGGCGCGGCCATCCCTATGGCGTGCCGGTCATCGGCTGGGAGCGCGAGATCCGCCTGTTGAACCGGGACGATGCGCTGGCTTTCTACCGGCGCCACTACGCGCCGAACAATGCCGTCCTGGTGGTCGCCGGCGACGTCACGGCCGACGAGATCCTGCGCTTCGCCGAGGCGAGTTACGGCCGCGTCGCCGCCAATCCGGCGATCAGGCCGCGGTCGCGGCCGCCGGCGCCCGTCCATGCCGCCCGCGAGCGGGTGCGCCTCGCCGATGCGCGGGTCGCCCAGCCCAGCATGACCCATTCGGTGATCGTGCCGTCTTATGCGACGGCGGCGCCGGGCGAGGCGGAAGCCATCGAAATCCTCGGCCAGGTGGCCGGCAGCAGCCCCAACGGCCGGATCTTCAAGGCGCTGGTCACCGACCAGGGCCTGGCCGCCGGTGCCGGGGCCTTTTACGCCGGCGCGGCGCTCGGCGACGGCCGCTTCGGCGTCTATGCCTCGCCGCGTCCGGGCGTGTCGCTCGATCGCCTCGAGGCGGCGATGATCGAGGTGACCGGCCGGCTCGTGCGCGACGGCCTCACCGAGGAGGAGCTCACGCGCGCCAAGACGCGCCTGATCGCCGACTCGATCTTTTCCCAGGACAGCCAGGCCTCGATGGCGCGCATGTACGGCGCCGCCCTGGTCTGCGGCTCCACCGTCGCCGACCTGCAGGACTGGACCAATCGGGTGCGCAGGATCACCGTCGCCGATGTCCACGCGATCGCTGGACGGGCGCTGGATCTGGACCGTGCGGTGACCGCTGAACTCGTGCGCCAGGACAACGGATGACTTCGCTTCTTACGTTTCGCCGTTTCCTGTCGGGGGCTTTCGCCATGACCGCCGCTCTCCTGTCCGCTCCCCCCGCCGCCGAAGCCGCCAGCCGGATCGAGCGGGTGATCTCGCCCGGCGGGATCGAAGCCTGGCTGGTCCGGCAGACCCACCTGCCGATCATCGCGATGGATTTCTCCATGCGTGGCGGCGCGGCGCAGGACCCGCCCGGCCGGCCGGGCACGGCCAGCCTGATGGCGGCGCTGCTCGACGAGGGCGCCGGCGATCTGGACGGCGAGGCGTTCAGCAAGCGGCTCGAGGACCGGGCGATCGAGATGTCGTTCTCGGCGGGGCGCGACACCTTGTCCGGCGCGGTCAGGATGTTGAGCGAGCACCAGGGTGAAGCCTTCGCGCTGCTCAAGCTGGCGCTCAGCCGGCCGCGCTTCGACGGCGCGCCGATGGAGCGCATCCGGCAATCCGTGCTGGCCAATATCCGGCGCGCCTCGACCAATGCCAATGCCATCGCGGCCGAGACCTTCTGGGCGACCGCTTTCCCCGGACACCCCTATGGCCATCGCACCATGGGCACGACCGAGAGCGTCCAGGCGATCACCCGCGACGAGCTGGTCGCCATGCACCGGCGGGTCGTTTCGCGGCAATATCTGAAGATCGCCGTCGTCGGCGACATCACGCCGGAAGCCCTGGCGGTGGTGCTCGACGATGTCTTCGCCGGCCTGCCGGCCAAGGCCGACCTGACGCCGGTGCCGGAGGTGACCATGGCGGCCGGCGGCGAGCGCCGGGTGATCGCGCTCGACGTGCCGCAAACGGTTATTTCGTTCGGCCTCGCCGGCCTGAAGCGCAGCGACCCCGACTTCATTCCGGCTTTCGTGATGAACCACATTCTCGGCGGCGGCTCCCTGTCGTCGAGGCTCTATACCGAGGTCCGGGAGAAGCGTGGGCTGGCCTATTCGATCTCCTCGGGTCTTGCCGCGCTCGACGCGGCGGGCCTCATGACCGGCGGGACCTCGACACGCAACGACCGGGCCGCCGAGAGCCTGGCCGTCATCGAGGCGGAGCTGGCGCGCATGGGCGCGGACGGCCCGACCGAGGCCGAGCTCGATCAGGCCAAGCGTTATCTCGTCGGCTCCTGGGCGCTGCGTTTCGAGACCTCGAACGCCATCGCTTCCAACCTGATTCGCATCCAGCTCGACGGTTTCGGGCCCGACTATCTCGACCGGCGCAACGGCCTGATCGAGGCGGTGACGATCGAGGACGTCCGCCGGGTGGCGAAACGCCTCCTCGGCGACCCGAGGCTCCTGGTGGTGGCTGTCGGCCGGCCGATCGGATTCTGACCATATCGGCCCAGCGCCTGGCGCTGGCACATATCCTGCGAGGCTCGTCCCATTACCACGGACGATCCCAAGGGAGCGGTCATGTACGGACTGGCACTCGGCCTGATGGCCGGCGCGGGAAATAGCATCGGTTCTGCGGCGAATTCCGCCGGTTCCTCAGGCAATTCAGGGGGTTCCAAGAAGCTCGACCGCATGTTCGAGCGGCTCGACACCAACAAGGACGGCCAGATCTCGCAGGCCGAGTTCATGGTCTCTGGGCAAAATCTGCAGCCCGGCTCGGCAGAATCCGCCACCGGCACCCCGTCGGACGGTGCCGGTTCGGCCAATTCGTCCAGCGCGCGCCGCAATCTGTTCAAGGCGATGGACACCAATGGCGACGGCAATATCTCGAAGGAAGAGGCCTCCGCCTTCTCGGCCCAGAAGACGGCGGCCCGCGCCGCGCTCCTGAGCATCCAGGAGCAGTTCGGCAGCGGCCAGCCCACCAGCAGCACCGGCACCCGTCGCCAGCATCATCACGCCAACGCCGTTCAGCCGATCCAGGCGGTCCAGGCGAGCACCAGCGTCACGCCGGCGACCGTCACGCCGCCGCCCGCCACCGCGGTCTGAGACCGCCTGGTGGCGGCCGGCTAGTCCGGCGCCCGGCACGCGCCATGGCTCAGGACCATGCGAATGTCGGTCGCCGTCCAGCGCGCGTGGCCGAAACAGGGAATGCCCCTGGCATTGAGCAAGTTGGCGATAATGGCGTGATGGCCGACGCCGCGCGCCAGGTAGTCGCGAATGAGCGGCAGCGTCGCCTCGACGAAAGCCGCGAAGACTTCGGCCCAGAGCTGCTGCTCGTCGCATCCGGGCCGGCGGGGCTCGGCCGCGACGGCCGCGGCGGCGCTCAGGACGTCCCCCGCATGAAGGACGGTTCGATCGGCTCGGCGCTGAGGGTGACGACATTGTCATGGCCACCCTCGGCAAGGGCGAAGCGGATGGCATCCTTGCGGGTCCGGAAGACGCCCTCGGCGCTGCCGTCGAGGTCGCGCGCCGTCCACAGGCCATGGGAGGACGGACCAACGACGAAGAGATGCGCCTGGGGCGGGCGGGAGCGGGCGATGGATTGGGGCATGTCGGTCGGCCTCAACGCAGCACGAAGACATAGGCACGCAGCGCAAGTGCCGCGATGAGCGGCAGCGCCAGGCAGCCGGCGAGCAATGCGAAGCCGAGGACCCGCCGCGTCGCCGACGCAATCGGACGGATCGGCAATTCCACGCGGGCGGGGATGTGCGGGCGTAGCCGCCGGGGCTCGTGAACCATCGAAACCATGTCGACCTCCTTCGGTCGCCATGGATGTAGGAGCCGGCACCGTCAGGCCGCCATTCGGATTCGGGGGCCGCCGCATAAGCGGCGTACAAAGACGCCGGGACGGGCGCCGCCGCCGCTCAGGCGGTGCCGCGCCATTTCTGGATGGCGAAAGCCACGAACACGCCGATCAGGGTCAGCGCCAGCCCGAACCAGGTCAGGGCATATTCGAAATGCTTGTTCGGAAAGACCAGGCGTGTCTCGCCGCCCTGCGGCAGGCCGCCCGGCACGGCCATGGCGTCGGCATCGATCGAGAACGGGGCGGTGCGGCCGGCGTCGAGCCCGAGGGTCCGGATGATCAGGGGCGTGTCGCGGGTGTAGAACAGCCGGCGCGTCAGGTCGTCGGGGGCGGCGAACCAGCCGCGCGGCTCGGGAAAGCGCAGGAGGCCGGTGATCGTGACCGGCCCGGTCACCTGTCCCGCGGCACGGGTCGCGGGATCGCGCCGGTCGGTCGGCACGAAGCCGCGATTGACCAGCACCGTGGTGCCGTCGGCGGTCACCAGTGGCGTCAGCACCAGATAGCCCTGGCCCTGCGGGCGTCCGGCCTGGCCGGGCCGTTCGCTGTCGCCCGCCAGCGTGTAGACATAGGCCTCGGCCTCATGGCGGAACGAGCCGGTGATCGAGACGCGCCGGTATTCGTCGGCATCGGCGGTCATGGCGGGCCATGCCGCCGGCGGCGGCAAGGCCGCGGGCGAGCCATGCGCGCGGGCCTCGACCTGGGCGATCAGGCCGGATTTCCAGGCGAGCCGCGAGAGCTGCCAGGAGCCGAGCCCGATCAGCACGGCAAGTGCCGCGAAGGTGAAAAGGCCCGGAACGAGAAGCGGACGGAGGCGGGAGGCGGTCATGGGGCTTGCGCGTAAAGGCTCGGTCACTGGTTGTCGAGCCGTCCCTCATGGGCCTTGTTGACATATTGGAGAGCGATCATCACGCCCTTCATCGGCCGCAGCAGGCCGAGCGTCGCGATCAGGATCAGCGGCCCCCAGAGCAGGGCATGCAGCCAGAATGGCGGCTGGTAGCGAAACTCGACGAACAGGGCCAATCCGCAGATCAGGAAGCCGGCGATGAGAATGACGAAGACCGCCGGGCCGTCGCCGGCGTCGGCGAAGGAATAGTCGAGCCCGCAGGCGCTGCACTGGGCCTTGGGCGTCAGGAAGCCGTCGAACAGCGCACCTTCGCCGCAGCGCGGGCAGCGGCAGCGCAGCCCGGTCGAGAATGGCGATTGCTCTTGGTAATAGGTCATGCGGCGGCTCCGACGAAGGCGGCAGTCTATCGCGGAAGCCCTGATGGCGCGAGCGCCCTGGCGGAATCCGGTCCAACCAATCTGTAACCTTAAGAAAATCTGCCGCGCGCCGCGCCTGAAAGGCGCCGCTTTTCACCAGCCGAATACCGTCCCGTTAACCGCTTCTTCAACGCTGATCTCTAGTTTTCCGGGCAAGAAGCCTCGCTCGACTGGGCTTCCACGACATTCCGACGGGGCTACCAGCATCGTCGCGGCCTTGGAGCAGGTTAGATGGCTGTTGATCTCTCGATGCCGATCCTCGTGGTCGACGATTACAACACGATGATCCGTATCATCCGCAATCTTCTGAAGCAGCTCGGCTTCGACGACATCGACGACGCGTCGGATGGCTCGGCCGCGCTGGCGAAGATGAAGGAGAAGAAATACGGCCTGGTCATCTCCGACTGGAACATGGAGCCGATGACCGGTTACGAGCTGCTCAAGGAGGTCCGGGCCGACGGCTTCCTGGCGCGCACGCCGTTCATCATGGTGACCGCCGAATCCAAGACCGAAAACGTCATCGCCGCCAAGAAGGCCGGCGTGAACAATTACATCGTCAAGCCGTTCAACGCCCAGACCCTGAAAGCCAAGATCGACGCGGTCTTCGCCGACTGACGGCCGCGAGGCATCCCCGCATGTTCCGCCTCCGGCGCGCGGCGAGCCGTGACGGCTTGCGCCGATCGGGCCATCGCCACCGCCCGGCCCCAAGGAATGGGTAATGCCATGAAGAGCGTTTCCACCGAGCATCTGGACCGGATCGTCGAGTTTGTTCGCGCCAAGCGCGAGCGCGACGTCTCCCTGGCCGACGTCGTCGGCCTGGCCGAAGTGACGGTCGAATCGCTTTCCAGCTTCTTCCGCTCGATCGATATGTCGGTCTACCGGGAATTGTCCGATATCGCGGCCTTCATCACCAATATGAAGGCGGAGATCGGCCGGCTGCAGCCGAACGATCTCAAACAGAGCCGCATTCCCGCCGCCGGCCTCGAGCTCGACGCCATCGTCAAGGCGACCGAAAAGGCGACCGACACGATCATGAGCGCGGCCGAAGAGGTCATGGCGGCGGACATGTCCGACCCGGCGGCCTACAAGACCATCGTCGATGACCGGATGATGCTGATCTTCGAGGCCTGCTCGTTCCAGGACATCACCGGCCAGCGGGTCGCCAAGGTGGTCGAGACGCTGAAACACATCGAGGCGCGCGTCTCGCGTTTCGCCGAAGCGATCAACGCGGCGGACGCCGAAGGCTACATGACCGATGCCGAGCGCCAGCGCGAGGAGCGCAAGCTGCAGAACATCCTGCACGGTCCGCAGCTGGACGGCGAAGGCGTCGGCCAGGGCGACGTCGATGCCCTGTTCGACAAGCCGCTGCCCGCCGCGACCAACCAGGACACCATCGACGCCCTGTTCAAATAGACCCGGGGCGGGTTGCCCGCGGTCAGGCGCTCACCAGCTCAGCCTGGGCATGACATAGCGTGGATGCAGGCCGGTCTCGGCCAGCAGGGCGGCGAGGCCCTCGGGTTTCAGGCCGTCCGGGCCGAGCAGCATCTCGGCGTGAATGCCCTCGGCCAGGAACAGGCAATCCAGCCCCATCCGCGCGGCGCCGGCCACGTCGGTGCGCATGGCGTCGCCGATCGCCAGGACACGGTTGCGGTCGGCCGGCCTGCCGGTGATCCGCTGGGCAAAGTCGAAACAGGCCTCATAGGCCGGCTCGAACGGTTTGCCGGCATAAAGCACCTCGCCGCCCATGGCCTGATAGCGGTCGCCGATCGCGCCGGCGCAATAGATCAGGCTGTCGCCGACCTCCACGACCTTGTCCGGATTGCCGCAGACGAAGAACAGGTTGCGGGCGCGCATGCGCTCGAGCCGCTCGTCGTAATCCTCGGGCGTCTCGTTGCGGTCGTCGGTCAGGCCGGTGCAGACCACATAGGCGGCATCCTCGATGTCGACGAGGCGGGTGCCGATATCCTCGAACAGCACCAGGTCGCGCTTGGGCCCGACATGATGCACCGGCTCGCCCGGCCGGGTGCGGATATAGTCGCGCGACACGTCGCCCGAGGTGACCACCGCGTCATAGGCCGCGCGCGGAATGCCCAGGCGGTCCAGCTGGCCGACCACCACCGGGCTCTGCCGCGGCGCGTTCGAGATCAGCACCACCGGCACGCCCTGGCGACGCACTGCCATCAGGGCGGCGGCGGCGGCCGGATGCGCCTTCATGCCGTTATGCAGGACGCCCCAGACGTCCGACAGGACGAGATCGTACTGGCTGGCAATGGCGGAAAGGCCGTCGAGGCTCGGCGGCAAGGCAATGGTGCTCGTCATGGCCTTGGGGGTTAAGGGGTCGAGGGCGTCGCGGTCAAGTGAGCGAAGCGCGCGATGCCGCCAGATCGTGCTTGCCCGCTGCCCGGTTCTGGATGAGGTTTGCCGGAAACCGGGGGAGGGCATGATGCCAGGCACGTCGCCGCGAGACATCGCGGAAGCATTCTACGAGGCCTTCGCGGCCCGCGATGCCAAGGCGATGGGCGCGCTTTATGCCGATGACGCGACGTTCGAGGACGCGGTCTTCGGCCGCCTCGATGCCGCGCGCACCCGCATCATGTGGCGGCTGCTGCTCGGGCGGTCCACGGATCTCGCCGTCTCCTACACGATCGAGGCGGCGGACGAGACGACGGCGCGCGTCGCCTGGACCGCCGGCTATACGTTCAGCCAGACCGGCCGGCCGGTGGTCAACAACGTCACCGGCACGCTGGTGTGCCGGGACGGCCTGATCATCAGCCACAAGGACGTGTTCAGTTTCTGGCGCTGGTCGCGTCAGGCGCTCGGCCTGCCCGGGCTGCTCATCGGCTGGACCCCGTTCCTCCAGGCCAAGGTCAGCGCCAGGGCGCGCAAGACGATTGGACTTTAGCGCTTCTTCGCGTCAGCTGATCGGCTTCCGCAGGAACGGCAGCAGGGCGGCCAACGTCCCCTGCGGGTTCTCCTCGGGAAGGAAATGGCCGGCGTCGACCGCCTCGCCGCTCACCTTGGGCGCGAACAGCTTCCAGGCATCGAGCGGGCTGGCGCCGGCGGAGGGAATGCCGGCCGAGCCCCAGACGGCATGCACGGGGCAATCGATGGTCCTGGCCGCCGCCTTGTCGGCCTCGTCGGCCCTGAGGTCGACGGTGGCGCCGGCGCGATAGTCCTCGCAGCAGGCATGCACGCGGCTCGGTTCGTTGAAGAAGTCGCGATAGTGCTGCAGCGCCCGGGGGTCGAACGGCTTCAGCGTGCCGTCCTTGCTCCAGAGGCTGAGCTTCGATTCGAGATAGCGCGTCGTATCCTTGAGGATCTCGGCCTCGGGCACGCCTTTCGGGCCGGACAGGAAAATCCAGTGTTCGGTCCTCGGCGAGGGCGCGGCCTTGATCCGCTCCCACATGACGATGGTCGGCACGATGTCGAGGAGCGCCAGCCGCTCGATCCGGCCGGGGTGGTCGAGCGCCATGCGGTAGCCGACCCGCGCGCCGCGGTCATGGCCGACCACGGCGAAATGGACGTGGCCGAGCTGTTCCATCACCTCGATCAGGATCGCGGCCATGTCGCTCTTGGCATAGGGAAAATGATTGCTGCCCTCGGCGGGCGCCACCGACCAGCCATAGCCCGGCAGATCCGGCATCACCAGCGTGAAGGCGCCGGCAAGCTCGGCCGCGATGCGGTGCCATTCCACATGGGTCTGCGGAAAGCCGTGGATGAGCAGGAGCGGCGGCCCCTTGCCCCCCGAGCGGGCGAAGATCTTGCCGATCGAGGTGTCGATCCAGTGGGACGCGAAGCTCGGAAACAGATCGGAGGTGGCCATGGTTGCTCCAGCTAGCGGTCAGGCCAGACTAGCAGTCCCCGCGGGCAACGATAGTCCGGCTGATCCGGCGCAACCCTAACGCTTGGCGGCACGCTCCCGTTCCACCGCGCGCCAGCCGATATCGTGGCGGAAGAAGCCGCCCGGCCAGTCGATCCTGGCGACCGTCTCATAAGCCCTGGCCTGGGCTTCCGCGACAGTCGCGCCGGTCGCGGTGACGTTCAGCACGCGCCCGCCATTGGCCACCAGCTGGCCGTCCTTCAGAGCGGTGCCGGCATGGAAGATCTCGGCGCCGTCGAGCGCCGTCAATTGATCGAGACCGCGAATGACCGAACCCTTCTCCGGCGCCGCCGGATAGCCCTTGGCCGCCATCACCACGGTCAGCGCCGCCTCGTCGAACCAGCGCGCGCTCATGGTCTTCAGCTGCCCGTCGACCGCGCCGAACAGCAGCGTCAGAAGATCGTCCTTCAGGCGCATCATCAGCACCTGGCACTCGGGGTCGCCGAAGCGGCAGTTATATTCGATCAGCTTCGGCCCTTCGGCCGTGATCATCAGGCCGGCGAACAGCACGCCCTGGAACGGATGGCCCTTGGCCGCCATCGCGGCGAGTGTCGGCTGGATGATGTCGGTCATCGTCTGGTCGATCAGCGCGGGCGTCATCACGGCGGCCGGAGAATAGGCGCCCATGCCGCCGGTATTCGGCCCGGTATCGCCGTCGCCGACCTGCTTGTGGTCCTGGGCGGTCGCCAGCGCCAGCGCGCTCCCGCCGTCGCAGAGCGCGAAGAACGAGGCCTCCTCGCCGGTCATGAATTCCTCGACCACCACCGCCGCGCCGGCTTCCCCCAGGCCGCCGGAGAACATCATGTCGACGGCATCCAGCGCCTCGGTCAGCGTCATGGCGACGACCACGCCCTTGCCGGCGGCGAGACCATCGGCCTTGATCACGATCGGCGCGCCCTGGGCGCGGATATAGGCCTTGGCGGGCTCGGGCTGGGTGAAGCGCTCATAGGCCGCGGTCGGAATGCCGAAATCCCGGCAGAGGTCCTTGGTGAAGCCCTTCGAGCCTTCGAGCTGGGCGGCGAACCGCGTCGGCCCGAAGGCCTTGATGCCCTGGGCGTTGAGGTCGTCGACCAGGCCCGCGACCAGCGGCGCCTCGGGACCGACCACCACCAGGTCGATCCTGGCGGACAGGCAGAAGGCCACGACCGCCGCGTGATCGGTCACGTCGACGGGCACCAGCGTCGCCATTTCGGCGATGCCGGGATTGCCGGGCGCGCAATAGAGTGTGGTGAGCAGCGGGCTGGCCGAGATCGCCCAGGCCAACGCATGTTCGCGGCCACCGCCGCCGATCAGGAGCACGTTCATGGATGACCTCGATGACGTCGTCGCCCGCGTGGCTTAGACAAGGATCTCTTCTCCGGCAACGGATTCGGCAGGAATGACCGACATAGCGCCTTCGAATGCCTCCGAAATATCGGTCACGGAACTCGCTTCCGCCATCAAGCGGACGGTGGAGGACGCCTTCGGTTTCGTCCGCCTGCGCGGCGAGATCTCGGGTTTCCGCGGCGCGAGCCCGTCGGGCCACGTCTATTTCCGCCTGAAGGACCAGGGCGCCGTCATCGAGGCGGTGATCTGGAAGGGCGTGTTCGGGCGCCTGCGGTTCAAGCCGCAGGAAGGCCTGGAGGTGATCGCCACCGGCCGGGTCACGACCTTTCCGGGCTCATCGAAATATCAGATCGTGGTGGAGAGCCTGGAGCCGGCGGGTGTCGGCGCGCTGATGGCGCTCCTGGAGGAGCGTCGTAAGAAACTCACCGCGGAAGGCCTGTTCGATCCCGCCAGGAAGCGGCCCTTGCCTTATTTGCCCGGGGTCGTCGGCGTCGTCACCTCGCCGACCGGCGCGGTCATCCGCGACATCCTGCACCGGTTGGAAGATCGCTTTCCGCGCAGCGTCCTGGTCTGGCCGGTGCGGGTCCAGGGCGAGGGCAGCGCGGCCGAGGTCGCCGCCGCGATCCGGGGCTTCAACGCCATCGATGCCGACAGCGACCTGCCACGGCCCGATGTGCTGATCGTCGCCCGCGGCGGCGGCAGCCTGGAAGACCTGTGGGGCTTCAACGAGGAAATCGTCGTCCGCGCCGCGGCCGAGAGCCGGATCCCGCTGATCTCGGCGGTCGGCCACGAGACCGATACCACGCTGATCGATTTCGCCGCCGACCGGCGCGCGCCGACGCCGAGCGCGGCCGCCGAAATGGCGGTGCCGGTGCGTGCCGACCTGATCCTCGAGATCGGCGACCTCGCCCGCCGGCACGGCGCCGGCATCCGGCGCCTGTTCGAGGACCGCCGCACCGAGTTGCGCGCCGCCATGCGCGCGCTGCCGGATGCCGAGCGGCTGCTGGAGGCCGCCCGCCAGCGCCTCGACGGGGCCAGCGAGCGCCTGCCCAATGCGCTGCGCGCCAATGCCGCGGCGCATCGCACCCGGCTGGTGCGCGCGACCGGGCGGCTCGCGCCGGGTGTGCTGATGCTGCGGCTCGGCCGCGCCAGGGACGGCATCGCCGCGCTGAGCGCCCGTGCCGGAACCGCCCTGGGGCGGCGGGTGGAAACGCGCCGTCAGGGCTTTTCGTCCCTGTCGGACCGGCTGTCGCGTTCGCTCGGCGTCTATGCGACCGCGCAGAGCCACCGCATCGCCCGCGACGGCGAGCGCCTGGCGAGCCTGTTCGCGCGCGCGCCGCGTGCCCTCGACCTGATCGTCCGGCGCCGCGGCGACCGGCTCGAGGCCGCCGCCAAGCTGCTCGGCGCCTTGTCTTATCAAGGTGTGCTGGCGCGCGGCTTCGCGCTGGTGCGCGATGCCGCCGGCCGGCCGCTGCGCAGCGTCGGCGCGGTCACACCCGGCCTCGCCCTGTCGATCGAGTTCGCGGACGGACGGGTCGCGGCCCGCGTCGAGGGCGACGAGCCGCCGCGGCCTGTGCCGGCGCGCGCCGAACCGAAGCCGGCGCGCAAGACGGGTGGCGAAGGCCAGGGCAGCCTGTTCTGAGCCTGGTTATCGCGCCCGGAGCAGCCTGAGGGATGTGCGGACGATGGCTTCGGTCGCGGCCGGCTCGATCACCATGCCCATGTGATCGACACCGGCGAGCACCTCGACGCCGATGCGCGGATTGGCGGCGCTGATCTCGGCGGCATAGGCCGAGGCGACGAACAACTGGTCGTCGGCGCCGATCAGCACGGCGGTCGGCCGGTCGATGCGGCCGAGCGCCTCCTGCCAGTCGCGCGGCAGGCTCATATTGGCCAGCAGGCGGTGGGAATAGACCCGCGCGCGCTTGCCCTGGGCGTCCGGCGGCACGGCATAGGCAACGGCCGCAAGGCCGTCGAAGGCCGAAATGCCGAGCCGGTTGAGCAGGGACAGCGCCACGATCCGGGGAACCGCCGCATTGGCCCAGCCGCCGGTATCCGGTCGATTGGTGCGCGACCTTGCCGAGATGAAGGGCGACAGGGCGAGATAGGCATCGAACCGGTCGGCGATCGGCTCGCCGGCGACGCGCAGGATGAAGCCGCCGCCGAGCGAATGCCCGAGCAGCAGCCGCCGTTCCGCCGGGAACCGTTGCGTGACGACGCCGAGGAGATCGACCAGGTCATCCTCCAGCTGGCCGCGATAGCCGATATCGCCGAGCGTTCCGCTCTCGCCATGCCCCCTGACGTCGATGGCGTAGGTATTGATCCCTTCGGCCGCGAGAGCCTGTCCGACGGCGTGCACGGCAATCGCCAGTCCGGTCGATCCGTGCACCGCGATGGCGACGCCGCCGCCCGGCCGTCCCTCGTAGAACCGGTAGGCCAGCCGCGTGCCGTCGCGCGCCGTGAAGAACGCATAGGGCGGGGTGGCGCCGGCCAGGCGTCCGAGTTTCTCGTCGGCCTGCGACATGGCCGGCAGCGGCGGCGGCGTCGCCGGCCGGGACAGCCCGAGCGTCGCGGCGAAGGCCGCGACGACGCAGGCGATGAGGGCGACGGGAATGACGATCAGATATTTCAAGACAGGGCCCCTTCGATTGGCGCGAGGCCCGATTGCCTAGCCAGGAGGCGCGGCCTAGTCTGCGCAAACTTCGCCAACGGCATGGTTTCTTCGCCAATGACCAGTCTCGCCCCGGCGCGTCTGCGCTCCCACCCCCTGGCGGGGCACCTCCTGGTTCCGGCCTGTCTGGTCGGGCTCGGCCTGACGCTCGGCCTGGTCGGCCCCTTCGGCACTTATCTCGGCATGGGGCTGCCGGTCAGGCTCATGCATTTCGTCGCCAATGTCATCGTGATCGGCGCCCTGGTCGTGCTGGTCTCCGCATTGACGCGGCGGCTGCTGTTCCAGGGCCAGCCCTTGCCGCTGTGGGCCATGCTCGCGATCGCGGTCGTCATGGCCCCGCCGGGCGCGCTGATCGTCAGGGCCCAGCTGCAGCTCTGGGCGCCGCAGGTGCTTCCCTATGTGACATGGGGCGAATTGACCCTGCAGACGCTCACCGTCAACGTCCTGATGAGCGGTCTCGCCTGGACCGTCCGAACTTATCGGCGACCGGCCTCGCCGCAGCGGCCGGAGGCCGTTCCGGTGGTTGCCGCGGTTGGGCCGGCATCGGAGGTCCGTGGCGGCGACGATGCGCTGAGGGCAAAGCTCCCGGCCGCGCTGCGCCATGCAAGGCTCATCGCGCTCAGCGCCGAGGACCACTATCTGCGCGTCCATACCGATCGCGGCAATGCCCTCATCCTCATGGGCCTGTCCCAGGCGATCGAGAGCCTCGGGTCCGAGCGGGGCCTGCGCATCCATCGCTCACACTGGGTCGCGTCCGAGGCGCTGGCCGGACGCAGGCGCGGCGCCGCTGCCACGGCTCTGACGCTCGATTGCGGTCTTGTCCTGCCGGTGAGCCGCAGCGGCCGCCGGCTGCTCGCCGAAGCCGGCTGATCCGGCCCATGAACCCCGAAAAAGACCATCGGAGATGACATGATGAGGTGGGCCCTGGCGACCTTGGTCGCGGTGTTGTCGACATGTGCGCTTGCCCAGGCCTCCGAACTGGTTCCCCAGTTCGGCAATTCGGCCACGCTCGACAGGCCGGCGGGCCGTCCGCGTGGCAGCATCATCCTCATGCCGGGTGGTGACGGGCGCCTGGCCATCCAGGGCGACGGCAGCGTCATGGCGTTGCGCGGCAACCAGCTGGTCCGTACGCGCCAGGCCTATGCGGCCAGGGGCTTCGCCACGCTGACGCTCGATGCCGGTGCCAGCCCGGCCCAGGCGGTCGACTATATGCGGACGATCGCGCGCCCCGTCGTGGTGGTGGCGACGAGCCGGGGCGCCACCCGCGCGCCGGCCGCGCTTGCCGGCCGTCCCGATGGCTTGGTCCTGACCTCGGCCATGCTCGACACGTTCCAGGCCTATGCCGGTTCGCCCGCAGCCCTGCCGCGAACCCTGGTCATTCATCACCGCCAGGACGGCTGCCGGGTGACGCCACCCTCGCTGGTCGAGCCTTTCGCGGCCTGGGCCGGCGGGCGCGTCCGCGTCGTCTGGCTCACCGGCGGGGTCGACCGGGGCGATCCGTGCCAGGCCGGCGGGCACCATGGTTTCGCCGGCCTCGACGGACAGGTCGTCTCGCAGATCGTCGCCTTCGCGAGTTCTCTCAGGGTGTCGCGCTGACGGCGTGCTCCAGGCCGTCGCCGGCCATCCCGCGGCTCGAAAAAAAGTGATCCCGCGCCTTGCGGCACGGGTTCACGGGGTATTTTCAATCCGGCCGCGTTCCGCGGCGCTCTCCTGCCGCGTCCTGTTTTACTGCCGCGTCATGCTTTACTGAAGCGTCTCCTGGGCAATCCAGGTCTTCACCGCCCTGAGCGCGTCATGGGGCGTCTCGGCGAGGCTGAGCGCCGATTTCCACACCGCCAGCTGGCCGTCCGCGCTGGTCCCGCGCGTCGCGATATTCATGCAATGGGCAACCTCGGCGGCGCAATTCAGCGCCTCGGCCTCCTCCATCACCTGGTCGAGCGTCTCGGCGACCACGTCGCGCACCGAAAGCGTGATGCGGCGCTGCTCGTCGACGAAACTGCCATGCACGCCGTAGCGCTGGGCGCGCCACTTGTTCTCCTGCATCAGGGCGCGCGACACCGGCGACAGATGGGCATTGATCTCGGGATTGCGGATCAGGTGCCGCACCAGGGTGCGGTAGAGCGCCGCGATCGCCAGGGTGTCCTCGACACGGGTGCAACAATCGGGCGCGCGCAGTTCCAGCGTTGGGTATTTGCGCGACGGACGGACCGCCCACCAGACATAGCTGGAATCCTCGATCACCCGGGTTTCCACCAGCAGCGAGATATAGTCGTTGTAGTCGGCTTCGCTGCGGAACATTTCCGGCAGGCCGGTGCGCGGCAACTCGTCATAGGCCGCCAGCCGGTAGCCCATCAGGCCGGTGGCGCGCGTCTGCCAGAACGGCGAGGAGGTCGACAGCGCCACCAGCAGCGGCACATAGGGCATGATCCGGCCCATCACGTCCACCCGGCGCGACAGGTCGTCGAATTCGACATGAACATGCAGGCCGCAGACAATGTTGCGCTGCCCGAGCATCTGCAGGTCGTGCATGACGCTGTCGGAGCGCGGCGTGTCATTGGCCCGTTGCGTCGCCCACAGCGCGGTCGGGTGCGTGCCCGAGGCGAGGATCGCCAGGCCATGCTCGGCGGCGACCTGGCCCAGGGCGCCGCGCATGGCCTTGAGCTCGTTGCGCGCCGTGTCGAAGGACGAATGGACCGAGCTCGCGAGCTCGACCTGCGACTGCAGCAATTCGCCTTTCAAGCGATCGCCGAGGCGCTGCTTGGCGGCGTCGAAGAAGGCCTGCGGCATTCGCCGCATCACGGCCTTGGTCTCGGCGTCTACGACGAAGAACTCTTCCTCGATACCAAAACGGCAGGTGTCCGACATGATTGTCTCCATCTGTTCGGGCACAAAATGTTGGCGCGGATCGCGAGGATGCGAAGCCGCGCAAAGTCGCGGCCGACCCCAGTCGAAACGGGCCGCGACGAGCGACAGGCTGGAGCCGGGCAGGGCGAAAATGTGGCCTAACCGGTCACGCGCTGCCACAGTTCTGTAACTAACTGAAAGATTGCGTGAACTTAAATCGGTTGACTTTTCCGGCCGCGACGGCGTCCGCGCCGCGTCATTTGGTCGCCCGATCGGGTCTTGCCGAATCTACCGCCAGTCGCCGAGAGCGGCCTGGACAACCGCCAGCGCCGCCACCGCGGCGGTGTCGGCGCGCAGGATGCGGGGACCCAGCGACAGGGCGATCGACGGTTGCCTTTTCATGATCATGCTACGTTCCTCGGGCGAGAAGCCGCCCTCCGGACCGATCAGGACGGCGAGCGGCGGCGGCGCGGATGCAAAAGGCCGCAACGCCTCGGCCGGATTGGCCATGGGTGCATCCTCGTCGCAGAAGACCAGCAACCGGTCCGCCGGCAGTGCCGAGAGCACGGCCGGGAGCGGCTTCAGGTCGTCGCACGTGATAACCGACAGGATGCCACATTGTTCCGCCGCCTCGAGAGCATTGGCGCCGATCCGCTCCAGGTTGAGCCTGCCGACCTGGGTGTAGCGCGTGGCCACCGGCACCAGCCGCGACGCGCCCATCTCCACCGCCTTCTGGATCATGTAGTCGAGACGCGCCTGTTTCAGGGGGGCGAAGACGAGCCAGAGGTCGCCCGGATCGGATTGCGGGCGGATCTGCTCCTCGGCGACCAGTTGGACGGCCTTCTTGGCGACGCGTTCGAGCCGCGCCAGCCATTCGCCGTTCACCCCGTCGAAGACATGCAGGGCCGCGCCGTCGGCGAGCCTCATCACATTGACGAGATAGTTGGTCTGGTCGCGATCGCAGGGGATCACCGCGCCGGGGCCGAGAGGCACCCGCACGAACAGCCGCGTCGCGCCGAAATCATAGAGCGCCATGATCGAAAACCTCGCCTCGCCGCAGGTGGCGGATAACCCCGCGATCCCTTGCTGGCAAGATGGAGCGGCAGCGCCGCGCCCCCCGTGTCGGGGTACCGCATTGCCACGATCCTGTCGGATTGATATGGAGAATGCCGCTTTTTGCAGTTCCGCCTTCCTGCGGACACCTTCCGGGGCCGACTGATGCGATGTGTTCTGCCGAACCGCAGTTTGTTTCTCGGGCTGATCACCGCCGCAGCTTTTGCCGCTGCCGTGCCGGCCAGTGCCAACGAGATTTGCCAGAATGAATTCCAGCCCCTGCTGCAGGGGCATCAGCGGGTCATGCAGCAGACCCAGGCGGCCATGCCGCGCGGCCGTCCGACCAGCTTCGACCAGGCCCGCGCCAATGCCCAGCGCGCCTGCACCGCGCTCGGCAATGCCCAGGCCTCGTTCGAGCGGCTGAAGAAGTGGGTTGCCGACAATGCCGACTTCTGCCGCCTGCCGGAGACCATGCTGAACGACGTCACCACCGGCCTCGCCAATGTCAGCCGCAATCGCACCCAGGCTTGCCAGGGCGTCGCGACCCTCGACCGCCAACGTCGCCAGGCCGAGGCCGGGGGCGCCAATCCCTTCGCGCCCCAGGCGGGCCGACGGCCGCAGCTCGACCTGCGCACACCCGGCGCCTTGTAAGCCCTCATGACGATGACCGAGGGCCGGGTCGCCGATGCCGTCCGCGGCTCCTGGGTCGACACGCTCGCCCCTGCCTCATGGCGTCCTTATCTGAGGCTCGCGCGGGCCGACCGGCCGATCGGCTCCTGGCTCCTCCTGTTGCCGTGCTGGTGGTCCGCCGCCTTCGCCGCGATCGCCGCCGGCCACGTCCTGCCCAATCTCTGGCACATGGCCCTGTTCGCCATCGGCGCTGTCGCCATGCGCGGCGCCGGCTGCACCTATAACGACCTGGTCGACCGCGACATCGACGCCATGGTCGAAAGAACGCGGTCCAGGCCCCTGCCGTCGGGCCAGGTGACCGGCCGCCAGGCCAAGCTGTTCCTGATCGCCCAGGTGGTGGTCGGCGCGCTGGTGCTGCTGGCGCTGGCCAAGCCCTTCGCCTGGGCGCTGGGCATCGCCTCGATCGCCATCATCGCGATCTATCCGTTCATGAAGCGCATCACCTCGTGGCCGCAATCGGTGCTAGGCTTGGCTTTCTCATGGGGTGCGCTGATGGGCTGGGCGGCGGCCTTCGGCCGGCTCGATCTGCCGGCCGTCCTGCTTTATGCCGGCTCGATCCTCTGGGTCATCGGCTACGACACCATCTATGCCCATCAGGACCGCGAGGACGATGCCATTGTCGGCGTCAGGTCGACGGCGCTGCTGTTCGGCGAGCGTACGCCGCTCTACCTGTCGCTGTTCTATTCGGGGGCGGTCTTCCTGTTCGCTGCCGCGCTCTGGACGCTCGGCGGCTCGGTGCTGGCCTATTGCGGCCTCGCCGCCTTCGCCCTGCACCTGGCCTGGCAGGTGGCGCGCATCGACATTGCCGATCCCGCCTTGTGCCTGCGGCTGTTCCAGTCGAACCGCGATGCCGGCCTGATCTTCCTGGCCGGCCTGATGGCCGAAGCGGCCCTGCGCGCGGCCGGCTGATCGCCGCCGCGCGAGCCGGTCAGGCCGCTGCCAGGATCGCGCGCGCCTTGGCGCTGTCCTGGTCCATCTGCGCGATCAGCGCGTCCAGTCCGTCGAATTTCAGCTCTTCCCGGATATAGCCGGCGAAAGCGACATCGACCTGACGGCCGTAGAGATCGCCGGCGAAGTCGAAGACATGCACCTCCAGCAGCGGTGCGCCGTTGTCGAAGGTCGGTCGCCGGCCGAAGCTCGCCACCGCATCGTGCCAGACGCCGTCGAGCCCGAGTTTCACCGCATAGATGCCGTGGGCGAGGCGCACATCCGGGGCGAGCCTGAGATTGGCGGTGGGATAGCCGAGGGTCCGGCCCCGTTTGTCGCCATGGATCACCTCGGTCGATATGAACCAGGCATGGCCGAGCAGCGCGTTGGCTTCCGCGATCCGGCCGCCGGCCAGCGCGTCGCGAATGGCGGTCGAGGACACCGTCGCGTCGCCGTCGCACAAGGCGGTCATGCGGGTCACGGCGAAGCCGTGGCCGCGGCCGGCCTCGATCAGGCTCTCGGCATTGCCGGTGCGGCCCGCGCCATAGTGGAAGTCCTGGCCGATGACGACATGGGCGGCCTTGAGCCAGCCGACCAGCACCTGCGTGACGAAATCCTCGGCCGACAATGCGGCAAAGGCCTTGTCGAAGCCGGCGACCGCCACCGCGTCGAGGCCAAGGGCGGCAAGCAGCCGGACCTTGGTCGGCGCATCGGCCAGGCGAAACAGCGGCCGGTCGGGTTGGAAGAACAGCCGTGGATGCGGCTCGAAGGTGAGCACCAGGGCCTTGCGGCCAAGTGTCCGCGCAAGCCCGACCGTCTGCTCGATGACATATTGGTGGCCGCGATGCACCCCGTCGAAATTGCCGATCGCGATCACGCCACCGGCCAGTGCCTCAGGCATCGGCATGGTCCGGGCGAGCACGGGAAAGCTTGGGGATGGCCGCTCGGGCGGCAGGATCAGGGCCATGGAACTCGGGTCACGGGAAAGACGGTCAGCGCGGGCGGACCCTGCCGTTCGGCGCTCCGATCGTCAAGCCGCCGCCATGAGTTCGCGCCGCGACGGCACCCTGACCCAGGCTTCGCCGTCGAGCACGACGGTCGCATCGACGGCGCATTCGCAGGCGAGCCGCGCCCTTTGCCGGCCCTCGATCAATTCGGCCACCTCGACGTGAATGCGCACCACGTCGCCGATCTTCACCGGCGCCTTGAAGTTCAGCGTCTGCGACATGTAGATGGCGCCCGGGCCCGGCAGGCGCGTGCCGATCACCGCCGAAATCAGGCTGGCGGTATAGAGCCCGTGCGCGATGCGCTGGCCGAACCGGGTCTTCGACGCATAGAGCTCGTTCAGGTGAATCGGGTTCTGGTCGCCGGAAATATCGGCGAAGCCGACGACGTCCTGGTCGGTGACGGTCTTGAAGACCAGCTCGGACAGGCCGAGCGTCAGGTCTTCGAAAGCCATGGAGCGGATCGCGCGAACGGGCATGGTGGACCTCCGGGGGCCGGCACCATCACCAGTTTCATGTTGCAATGCAATAGGACCAAGGGCGAAGGGCCGCGCACCCGGTTCGCCGGCGGCCGCCTCAGTCCTGCACCGCCTCGCCTTCGATCTCGACCAGGAAATCGGCCCGGGCGAGCCCGGCGACCTGGATATAGGTCGCGGCGCAGACATGGTCGCCGAGCTTGCGCGCCCTGACGGCCCGGAACGCCGCGACGGCGTCGGGCACGGTGACCAGCGTGACGATCTTGACCAGGTTGCCGATCTCCATGCCGCCGGCCTTGACCACCGCGATCAGGTTGTCGAAGGCCTGTTCGAACTGCGCTTCCAGGCCTTCGGCGACGCTGCCGTCGGGCCGTGTCGCCACCTGGCCGGAAATGATCAGGCGCCGGCCCGCCAACGGGTGGATCGCACCGTGGCGATAGCTCGGCGCGGGGGCGTGGACGGTCGGCGGATCGAAGAAGGTCGGCATGTTCACTCCTGCTGGTGCGATGGTACGGGCAAACCGGCATTAATATGGGGGAACCCGGCCTTTTGTCCGTGGTTCGGTCGAGACGAATCAGGCTGATTCGGGGCACTGTCGCGCGAGCTTGCAGCCACACATGTCGCGATCCTGTCGTGGATGCCAGCTTAGATCTTCGCGCCGGGGGATGAAGACCGCTCAGCCATGCCTCGTTCGGGTTCCTTTTTTGTCGCGCTCTGCATGGTGGCGATCGCCGTTTCGATCGCAACCTTGGCTTATCTCGTCGCCAATGTCGAAGCCGGCTTTTCGGCCGCCATCGCCTTTGGCCTGCTGCTGGCCATGGTGATCGGTCACCTCGGCGCGCAGCGCGCCGGCGATCGTCTCGTCGTCGAGGCGCGGCTGGTCGATCTGACCCGGTCCACCGGCGACATGGCGCATGATCTCGCCGAGTTGGCACGGCGGGTCGAACGCTTCGAGACCATGGCCATGGACAAGGCGAGGGCCGCCACCGAGCCGATCGCCGAGGAAATTGGCGAGCTGGGGGCGCTGGTCAAGCAGTTCGCCGAGACGCTGCAGGTTCACGAGGCGGCGATCGTGCGCGCCAGCGCGCCGGCGGCGCAGCCCGCGGCGGCGCTCCTGGCGCCTTCCGCCGCGCCCGAGCCGCCGCAGGCGGTCGCCGATGCCCCGACGATCGTTCCCGCCCAGGCCCAAGGCCATCGCGCGCACCGCCTCGCCGACACACTTCGCCAGCGCCTGGACCGGGCCGACATGGCATCGGCCGAGACCGTGGCGCTGTCCGAGGCCTTTGGCGGCCTGTCGCGGACCGAGGCCGTGGCGGCGATCAAGGCGGCGATCGACAACAGGCGCAGCGACCTCTACCTGCAGCCGATCGTCACGCTGCCACAGCGCAAGGTGCGTTGGTATCAGGCCTCCGTCAGGCTGCGCAGCGCCGATGGCGACCTGTTCCTGCCGGCCGACTATCGCGGCCTGGCCGAGACCGCCGGCCTGATGCCGACGCTCGATGCCGAGACGCTCGGCCGCTGCATCCAGGTGGTCAGGCGGCTGACGTCGCGCAATCGCGATGTCGGGCTGGTCTGCGATCTCTCCGGCGTGTCGCTGGCCGATGCCGCCTTCTCCACCGAACTCGTCGCCTTGCTCGACGCCAACCGGGTGCTCGCCGGCGCCCTGGTTCTCGGCTTCCGGCAGGAGGCGGTGCGCAACCTGTCGCCGCTGGACGTCGAAACCCTCGGTGCCCTGTCCGACCTCGGCTTCCGTTTCGCCATGGACGGCGTCGGCGATTTGCGCATCGAACCGCGCGATCTCGCCGAAAAGGGCTTCCGCCAGGTGCGGGTCTCGGCCGATTTGATGCTGGCGCGCTCGGCCGATGCCGGCGCCGCCATCCACCCGGCCGATCTCGCCGGCCTGTTTGCCCGCTACGGCATCGATTTCGTGGTCGAGGACATCGACACCGAACCGCTGGTGGTCGACCTGCTCGACTATGATGTGAAGTTCGCCCAGGGGCCGCTGTTCTCGCCGGCCCGTCCGGTGCGCGCCGAGGTGCTCAGCGAAGCCATCCCGGCCCAGACGGCCCCGGCCCCGGCCGCGCGCGCCGCGCGGAGCGAACCGCGTGTCGATCCGCGCTCCGCCGAGCCACCGCAGTCGCTGGGCGCGGCCGCGCTGGCGCACGGGGCCGTGGGGGCGCCGCGTGAGGCGCGCCGGGCCGGCGGCCTCGGCCAGGGCCTGCGCGCGCTGATCCGCGAACGCTCCTGACCTGGCCGCGCGAACGCGCTAGGATCGAATCATGCCTGTCCGCCAGCTTCCCGAAGGGATCGTCAACCGCATCGCAGCCGGCGAAGTCGTCGAGCGGCCGGCGGCCGTGGTCAAGGAACTGGTGGAAAACGCCATCGACGCGGGGGCGACGCGCATCGACGTGCTGATTGGCGGCGGCGGCCGCCGGCTGATCCGGGTCGCCGATGACGGCGCGGGCATGACCCGTGCCGATCTTGCGCTCTGTGTCGAACGCCATGCCACCTCCAAGCTATCAGGCGAGGACCTGCTCGATATCCGCACCCTCGGCTTTCGCGGCGAGGCGCTGCCGTCGATCGGCGCGATCGCGACTCTGACCATCAGCACGCGCCATGCCGACGAGCCGCACGCCTGGTCGCTGGCCGTCGACGCCGGCGACAAGGGTGAGACCATGCCGGCGGCCCTTGCGCGCGGCACGCGCGTCGAGGTCGAGGATCTGTTCTACGCGACGCCCGCCCGGCTGAAATTCCTGAAGAGCGACAGGGCCGAGGCCGCCGCCATCGTCGATGTGGTCAAGCGTCTGTGCCTCTCGCACCCGACGGTCGCCTTTTCGCTCGCCGACGATGCCGCGGGCACCCGCACCTATGCCGCCCAGGCCTTCGGCGAGGCCGGACTGCTGGCGCGTATCGGCGACGTCATGGGCCGCGATTTCGCCGACAACGCGCTTGCTCTCGACGTTTCGCGCCATGGCGTCCGGCTGTTCGGTTTTGCCGGCCTGCCGACCTTCCACAAGGCCACCGCCGGCGCGCAATTCCTGTTCGTCAACGGCCGTCCGATCCGTGACCGGCTGGTGCTCGGCGCCCTGCGCGGCGCCTATGCCGACGTCATGCCACGCGATCGACACCCGGCCGTGGCGCTGTTTCTCGAGCTCGACCCTCACGAGGTCGACGTCAATGTCCATCCTGCCAAGACCGAGGTGCGCTTCCGCGATTCGGCGCTCGTCCGCGGCTTGATCGTCAGCGGGATCAGGGAGGCCATCGCCCGCGCCGCGCCGACCACGGCGACGACCATCGCGACCGCGACGATCAGCGCTTTCCGGGCGCCGCCCGGGCGAGGCGCGCCGGTGCGTGGCTGGGACTGGCGCCAGTCGCCGGCAAGGCCCGGCGGCGCCGGCTTTGCCGAACCGGGCCAGGCCGCCTTCGCACAGGCCGGTTTCTCGCAGCCCGCCTTTGCGCAGGCCGCCTTCGACATGGACATCGCGCCGGGCGCGGATGCGCGGGCAGGTGCTGCGCCACCCGAGCCGGAGGATCTCGACCAGCCGCTGGGCGCGGCGCGCGCCCAGGTGCATGGCACCTATATCCTGGCGCAGACGCGCGACGGGCTGGTCATTGTCGACCAGCACGCCGCCCATGAGCGCCTCGTCTACGAGCGGCTCAAGCGGCAGATGGCCGAGACCGGCATCGGCCGCCAGGCCCTGCTGATCCCGATCGTGGTCGAGCTCGACCCGGCCGACGCCGCCCGTCTGCTGACGCGGGCCGATGACCTCGAACGCTTCGGCCTGGTGATCGAAGGGTTCGGGCCCGGCGCGGTGGTGGTGCGCGAGACGCCGGCGCTGCTCGGCGAAGTCGATGCCGAGGCGCTCACCCGCGACCTCGCCGAACATCTCGCCGAATGGGATACGACCGATCCGCTCGAGCGGCGCCTCCTGTCGGTCGCCGCCACCATGGCCTGCCACGGTTCGGTCCGGGCCGGGCGGCTCCTGAAGCCGGCCGAGATGAACGCGCTGCTGCGCGAGATGGAGGCGACGCCGGGTTCGGCCCAGTGCAATCACGGCCGCCCGACCTCGGTGTCGCTGTCGCTCGGCGATATCGAGCGCCTGTTCGGCCGACGCTGAACCTGCTGTCCGGCCGGCGCTTCATGGGCCGTCCTCGACCCGGAACTGGCTGGGTGAAAGCCATGGCAGCGAGGTCAGGACCTCCGGCAGGTAGAGGTCGCGCAGGATGGCCGAGGACGCCTGGGCGATCTGCGGCACCAGCGCGCCGAATTCGCCGCGCCGGACCACGATGGCCAATTGCCGCGAGAAATTCGGCCCCGGGAATGGCCGCAGCCGGACATTGGCCAGAAGCGGCTTCATCTCGAAGATCGACAGGGGCGTCATGATCGCCCAGCCGAGATCCGCCGCCACCATGCCGAGGATGGTCCGGGCCGAGTCGAACTCGAACTGGCGGGGAATGTCGAGGCGCATGCGGCGCAGCTGCCGCTCGATATCGGCACCGATATGCGAGCGCGCCGCCCAGCGGATCAGCGCCATGGTCGCGCCGAGATGGGCAAGATCCGCCGTCTCGGCGGCCATGGTCCTGGGCAGGGCCAGAAGATAGGGCTCGGTCAGGATCACCTGCCGCTCGATGCCGTCGACGTCATCCATCTGCTCGTTGGTGATGATCAGGTCGAGCGTGTGTTCGAGGAGGCCGGTCCTCAGCGTGCGGGCGAGGCCCGACGAGATCGACAAGGTATGGATCGACGACCTCAGGCGCCGCACCAGCGCGGGGACGAAGGGGGCGGACAGCGATTCCACCAGGCCCACCCGCAATTGCAGTGCCGAGCCGTCGGCCAGCTGCCGGATCGTGATGCCGACCTGATGCGCCTCGTTGAGGATGCGGGCGGCGGTCCGGCCCAGCCATTCGCCCGCCGCGGTGACCAGCAGCGGGCGGCGGCTGCGGTCGATCAGCATGACCCCGAGGGTCTCTTCGAGTTGCTGGACGGCTTGCGAGACCGCCGGTTGGGTCATGTTCAGCCGCTGCGCGGCGAGCGTCATGCTGCGCAGTTCGGAAACCGCGCCGAAGATCTCGAGCGCACGCAGATCATATCCCGATGCCGGTTTCATCGCGCGCTGGCCTCATGGGTTGCCTTCACGGCATATCATAATAATAATCAATTCTATCCAGAGTTCTTCGCTATTCTGCCGGGGCGCGGGAGGTTGCGCAGCCTGGACGGCGGAGCGCTCGAAGACGTCGATCTGTTTCGGTCTTCAGTCAATAAGATTATGTAAAATATGACGAATCATGAAAGTCCGATCACAGGGGTGGGCGATGGTTGCTGGCTGCCGGATCCTTCCGATTGCCTCCATTTCGATCTTTCAGCTCGATGGCTGCTCCGCAAACAGGCTTGCCGCTAAAATCAAAATGCCGAATGTTGCCGTTCATGAACAGACCTTCCGAGCTCGATGATCTCGCGCGGCCGGTGCCGCGGCCCGAAAGGACGGCGATGGCAAGTGAAGCGGCGGTCATCGCGGTCAAGGCGCTCTGCAAGAGCTTCGGAGCCCTGTCGGTCCTCTCCGAGATCTCGCTCGACGTTGCCGAAGGCCAGGTCGTCACCGTCATTGGCGCCAGCGGATCCGGCAAGAGCACCTTCCTGCGCTGCCTGAACCACCTGGAAAAACCGACATCCGGCACGGTCTTCATCGATGGCGAGCCGATCGGCCATCGCCTCGGTCCGAACGGCGTTCTCCTGCCCGACAGCGCCGCCAATATCAGCCGCATGCGTGCCAAGCTCGGCATGGTGTTCCAGCAGTTCAACCTGTGGCCGCACATGACGGTGCTGGAAAACATCATCGAGGCGCCGCTCCTGGTCGCCCGGACGCCGCGCCGCGAGGCGGTCGAACAGGCACGCGCCCTGCTGGCGCGGGTCAATCTGCTCGACAAGCAGGACGTCTATCCGGCGCGGCTGTCCGGCGGCCAGCAGCAGCGGGTGGCGATCGCCCGGGCGCTCGCCATGCGTCCGCGCGTCATGCTGTTCGACGAAGCGACATCGGCACTCGACCCCGAGCTGACGGGCGAAGTCCTCGAGGTGATGAAGGGGCTCGCCCGCGACGGCACCACCATGGTGGTGGTGACCCATGAAATGGCCTTCGCGCGTGAAGTCTCGGATCGGGTGATCTTCCTCCATGCCGGTCGCATCGAGGAGGACGGCGCGCCCGCCGCGGTGTTCGGCGCGCCGAAGAGCGAGCGCTGCCAGCGCTTTCTGTCCTCGATCCTGCAGTGATCCGATGTTCGAACGTCTCAGCGATTCCCTCGATCTGGCGCTGTTCTGGGACTACCGGGCCATGCTGCTCGCCGGGCTCGGCCAGAATGCCCTGATCTTCCTCGGCGCCGCCGTGCTGGCGGTGGCGCTGGCCTTCGCCATCGGCACGGCACGGCTCAGCCGGCACCGGCCGCTGCGCTGGGCGGCGACGGGTTATGCCGAACTGTTCCGCAATACGCCCGAATATATCCTTCTGGTCTGGGTCTATTACATCCTGCCGGTGCTGATCAGCCGGCTCGTGGCCGCGAAGTTCGACCTCAACCCGCAGGCCGCCGCCATCATCGCGCTCGGCGTCGCCTATAGCGGCTTCATGTCGGAAACGGTCCGTGCCGGCCTGCTCTCGGTCCCGGCGGGACACCGCGAGGCGGGGCTCGCGCTCGGCCTGTCGGAGGCGGCCATCGTCCGGCGGATCGTGCTGCCGCAGGCGGTGCGCCGCATGCTGCCGGAAATGCTCAACCAGTTCATCTCGCTGTTCAAGGCGACCTCGATCGTCTCGCTGATCTCGGTGCCCGACATCATGTACCGGGTCTCGATGGTCAATATCGAGGAGATGCGGCCCTTGCCGCTCTATACCGGCGCGGCATTGACCTTCTGCCTGATCATCATCGCCGCGTCCCTCATCGTCCAGCGCCTCACCGATCGCTGGCGTCGTCGCGGCTGGGCGTGAGGGCTGGCGATGATCGACAATTTCCTCCGCTTCGTGGTGGCCAATGCCGGCGTCCTGTTCCAGGGCCTGGGGATCACCGCCTATGTCTGCCTCTGGGCCTTCCTGCTGGCGATCGTGCTCGGCATCACCGCCTGCCTGGTGCGTCTCTACGTGCCCGGCCTGCGCTTCCTGGCGATCGGCTATATCGAGTTCTGCCGCGCCACGCCGATCCTGGTTCAACTGCTCTGGGTCAACTATGTCTGGCCCGACCTGTTCGGTTTCCCGAGCACGGTCATCGGCGCCGGCATCGTCGCCCTGGCGCTGCAGTCGAGCGGCTATCTGGCCGAGACGTTTCGCTCCGGCATCGAAGGCCTGCCGCGCGGCCAGATCGAAGCCGGCCTGTCGGTCGGCCTGAGCCAGCCGCAGATCATGCGCCGGCTGATCGCGCCGCAGGTCCTGCTGGTCATGGCGCCCTCGCTGATCAACCAGCTGACCGTGGTGGTCAAATCCTCGACGCTGGTGTCGGTCATCGCCATTCCCGACCTGATGTATCAGGCCCTCAAGATCGTCAATCAGTGGTTCGAACCGGTCGAGATCCTGACCTCGACCGCGATGATCTACTTTGTCGCGATCTTCCTCATTTCCCTGTCGGCGAACCGGGTCGCCGACCATTTCCACCGGAAATTCGGCGTGGCGCAGCGGCTGTAGCCGGGGCCGCCGGCGTTCTTGCTGCGTCTTGCTCGCGAATACCAACCAGAAGGGGACCGACATGACCGAAGACACGAATGCCAGGCCGGGGCCATCGGGCTTCAACAAGCGCGCGCTGATGGCAGCCGCCCTCGCCGCGGGCGCCGGCGCGGCCATGGCCGGCGCCGCGATGCCGGCGGCGCATGCCCAGCTGCTCGACAGCGGCATCGATCCGAAATCGGTGCTGGCCAAGGTCAAGAAGGGCGAGCCGCTCAATGTCGGCTACGCCCAGACGCCGCTCTGGTTCTACAAGGATGCCAGGAGCGGCGAGCTCAGAGGGGTCTACAAGGACCTGGTCGAGATGCTCGCCCGCGACCTGGAAATGACGGTCGCCTGGCATGAGGTGACCTTCGCCAATGCCACCGTCGGCCTGCGCAAGGGCGACTTCGACCTGTTCGGTTCGTCGGCGGTCTATACCGTTCCCCGCGGACTGGCCTGCAACTTTGTCGGCCCGCTCTGGTCGAAGGGCAGCCTGGCCATCGTGCGCAAGCAGGATGCCGGCAAATACCAGACCGTCGCCGATCTCGATTCGCCCGACGTCACCTTCTCGGTGAATGCCGGCGCCAGCGAGGAGCAGCGCATTCCGCTGCTGTTCCCCAAGGCCAAGGTGACGGCGGTCGCGGGCCAGCAGGCGATGGCGGCCGAGCCGGTGCGCACCGGCCGCGCGACGGTCTATGTGACCGGCGATGTCGATGCGATCGTTCTGGCCAAGCGCAATGCCGCCTGGGCCCATATCGTCGATCAGGCCAATCCTTTCGACAAGCGGCCCAACACCTGGCTGATCCGCCATGGAGACCCGGCCTGGAAGAATTTCCTCGACATGTGGAGCTCCTACATCATCGCCAATGGCGAGGTTCAGCGCCTCTATGACACCTACCTGCGCAACCTGACGTAACGGCGGTCCAGGCCGCAGCCGTCGAAAACGGTCCGCCGCGACGCCGGCGGGCCGAACGCCCCTTCATGCCCGGAGACCAAAATGATCATCGATTGTCACGCCCATGTCTTTCAGCACTGGGCCGGCGCCTGCGGCCATCCGTCGAGCGAGATCCACCGCAAATATATGCAGAAGGTGCAGACCCGGACCTCCGCGCGGGTTTTCCGGGCATGCGACGGCAAGGAGGTTTCCGGGGCCGTGCTGTTCAATGCCGGCGACAATTCCTGGGCCGGCCTGAAGGATGTCGATTTCCGGGTCGGCAATTATGGCCGTCTCGACTTCACCATCGACGGCGAGGACTACCATTCCCAGTACATGCCGGTCGGCATGCAGCAGATGGTGGCGCCGCCGGAACTGATGCTGGCCCAGATGGATTATGCCGGCGTCGACCACAGCCTGCTGCAGACCGGCTGGGGTTATGGCGCGATGAACGATTACAACGCCTTCGCGCAGAACCAGTATCCCGACCGCTTCACCGCCCTCCTGAATGTCGACGAGGCCCGCGCCTTTACCGAGGACGCGCTCGCGGAGTTCGACCGGGCGCATCGCCGGCTCGGGCTGAAGGGGGTCTATTTCGCGCTCGACGCCTTTGCCCGCTACGGCTTCGACGTCACCTTCGACGATCGCCGTTTCGATGTCTTCTGGTCGAAGATCGACGCCGCGTCGCTGCCGGTCTTCTTCGAGATCACCGCCATCCCGCATTATGACGAGGCGAGCTACATCAGCAACGTGGTGCGCCTGCACGGCCTGATGAATCGCTTCAAGAATATCCGCTGGGTGCTGGTCATGGGCCCGCCGGTCGGCTTTTTCGGCCGCTCCGGTTCGTGGAATTTCCCCGAGGAGGTGCTGGCCGCCTATCGCCACGACAATCTCTTGATCGAGCTGATGTTCCCGATCACCTGGGGCGGCGCCTGGGAATACCCCTATGTCGAGGCGCAGGGCCTGGTGCGCGAGATGCGCGACCTGTTCGGCGCGGCCAAGCTCATCTGGGGGTCCGACATGCCCAATGTCGAACGGTTCTGCACCTATCGGCAAAGCCTGGACTATGTGCGCCGTCACTGTACGTTCCTCAGCGCCGGCGAAAAGGATGCCGTCCTCGGCGGCAATCTCGACGCGATGCTCGGCGTCAGCGCCCGGCGCGCGTCGACGGCCGCCTGACCCGTCGCCAGCCCTGATGTCTTGAGACGCGACCATTCCCGCCGGAGACCGCCATGCACCCCGCCAAAGCCAGCCTCGACGCCCCGGAACTGCCGAACGAGGAGGTTGCGACTCCCTGTTTCACGATTTTCGAGGACAGGGTGCTGCACAACCTGCGCCAGACGGCGCGTGCCTGTGGCGGCGTGGCGCGGCTGATGCCGCATCTCAAGACCCATCGCGCGCCCTGGATCGTCCAGCTGCTCCTGGCCAACGGCGTCACGGCCTTCAAGGCGGCGACGACCGCCGAGGTCGAGATGGCGGTGTCGGCCGGGGCCCGCCATGTCACCTGGGCCTATCCGACGTCGAATCTCGCCCATATCCGCCGGTTGGTCGGCCTCGCCGCGGCCGATGAGACGGTGACGCTGGTCGGCATGGTGGATTCGCAACGCGGCCTCGACGCCTGGCGGCCGCTGCTGCGCGATGCGCCGCCCAACATCCGGCTCAGGGTCGACCTCGATCCAGGCCTGGGGCGGACCGGCGTGGCCATGTCGGATCCGGCGCTCGATCTCGCCCGCGCCGTGCACGAGCTCGGCCGCCTCGACGGCTGGCATGTCTATGACGGCCATGTGAAAGGCGACCGGGCCGAGCGCCGCCGCCAGGTCGAGGCCGAGGCCGCGGCGGTGGCGGCGCTGGGCGCGCGGCTGCGGGCCGAGGGCATCGAAACCGACGCCATTGCCGGCGGCAGCTATACCTTCGACCTCTGGCCGCACGACGTCGCGCGTTTCGTTTCGCCGGGCAGCTGGACCTATTCGAGCGCCCAGCATGACCTGGAGCTCGCCGATCTCGGCTGGCAACCGGCAGCCTTCGTGCTCGCCACCGTGATCGCCACCCATGCCGGCACCGCGACGCTCGACGCCGGTTCGAAGGCGATCTCGCCGGACAAGCCGCTGGCCGAACGCTTCCGCTGGGATGGCCGGATCATTCTGATGAACGAAGAGCATACGGTGGTGGAAAGCGACGGCCTGCGGGTCGGCGACCGGGTGTTCCTGATGCCGCAGCACGCCTGCACGACGGCCTATCTTTATGACGAGGGCCTGGTGAAGACCAAGGCGGGCTCCTGGGAGCGCCGGGCCCAGCTGGGCAACGCCCGGTAGGTAGCCCCGCCATTGGCCGGTCAAGCGCCGTGTCTCGCAAAGGGGGCGCCGTCAGGCGTGCGCGTCCGGCCGGTCTTGCAGGCCGCGTGCTCTCACGACGACTGCCCGCCATGGCGCGGAAGCCTGTCCCGCAACAGGGCCAGCACGGCGTGGAGGTCGGGCAGGATGGCGGCGCATCTCGCCCGGGTCTCGGCCGTCGGCTCGAGAATGTCCGGCACCATGATCGGAATGGTGCCGGCGCTATGGGCGGCGGCAATGCCCGGGTTCGAATCCTCGACGGCGACGCAGGCTTCCGGCGGGACACCGAGCCGGGCTGCGGCCAGCAAATAGAGGTCCGGGCTCGGCTTGCCCCTGGCGACGTCGTCGCGGGTCACCACCATCTCGAAACGGTCGCGGATCCCGGCCCGCGACAGATGCAGTTCGGCCGTGCGCCGCGATGACGATGTGGCGATCGCCATCGGGCAGCGTGTCTCGCGCAACGCATCAAGCAGTGCGAGAGCGCCGCGCTTCAGCGGAATTCCCTGTTCGAGCAGCCGGTCCCTGTGCCCGGCGAACGCCGCGTCATAGGCGGCAAAGGGGAAATCGGAACCGTAGCGCGCGCGCAGCATGGCGTCGCAGTCCGGCGCCGGAAGCCCGATCATGGCGTGGCCGAGAGCCGTGGCGTCGGGATAGCCGACCGCGCCGACGGCGGCCACGAGGCTCGCCAGATAGATCGTCTCGGTGTCGACCAGGGTGCCGTCCATATCCAGAAGGATCGCGCTGAAGTCCCACTGTGCCGCCATGCCCGCCGCCCGTCCTGTGTCTGATGCGGCGAGGTCCCGGCCGGCGCCGGGGCCGCTTCGTGGTTTCATGGCCGGTCGCGGTTCAGCGCGGCGGCCCTTCCAGCAATTCCGCCGGGCTCGATTCGAGCGCGCGGGTGAGGCGGCGCTTGACCTCGTCCTTGATCGGATCGCAGGCCGCCAGGATGTCCTTCGCCTTCAGGAAGTCGAGCACGCGAAACGGCTCGACCGGCGGCCGGATGTGGATCGTCGGCCGGTGTTCCGCGAGCCTCACGCCGCTCAGCACCTGCATCATCAGCATGACCGAGCCGAACAGGGCATCCCAGGGGGCCGGCACGGTCTCGTCGATCATGCCGTCGTGAGAGGAACCGTCCAATACGTCGACCGCCAGCACGACGGAGGCGTTGACCTTGTCCACCGGCACCGGATTGATGATGCCGCCGTCGATCAGCACGCGGCCGCCGTGGACGACCGGCCGAAGCGCGCCCGGGATCGCCATGGAGCCGGCGACCGCCGGGATCAGCAGCCCGTTGGAATAGCCGATGTCGAGACGCGCGTGATAGTCGGTCGCCACCACGGTCAGCGGGATGACGAGGTCTTCCAGCAGCAGCGGCACGGCCGGCGGCAGGAAGACCTGCAGGAATTTCTCCGGGTCGATCAGCATGGGGTTGGTCAGGCCGGTGCGGATCAGGTCGGCGAAGCGCCCGACCCGTGTCGTCAGCAGGCGGCGCAGGATGTCGGGGCGAACCTGCAGCATGTCGAGCGCATAGGCGCGGATGTCGCGCCCCGCCATGCCGGCGCAATAGCACGATCCGATGATCGCGCCGATCGACGTGCCGGCCACTTCCTGGGGCCGCAGTCCGAGTTCGTCGAGCGCCTCGATCACGACGATATGGGCCAGCCCCTTGGCGCCGCCGCCGCCCAGCACCAGCGCGAAAGGCGCGGTGGGGTAGCGTGTCCTGCCGTCGGAGAGGGGACCTGTCTGTTGCATGAGCCGAGCCTAACCCGTGGCGGAAATCCCGGCCAGCCGCACGGCGGCGCGGCAGGGGCGCCATGATCAGTTCGGTTGAGCTTGGCGGCCAATTGGCTTAGCGGTTGGTTCTCGTTCCGCTGTCAAACGGTGCCCGCGCGCATGGCCAGCCCCCTTCAGTTCGATCCCTCGCCCTTCGATCCGGCCAATGCACCGGCCGATGCGCTGGCGGTCAACGCCGCCATCCTGAAGCGTCTGGAAACCTGGGACAATTGGGCGGCACCCACCGGTGTCATCCGGCAGCTCCGGCGCGAGGGCAACGGACCGTTTCCGCCACCGGCCGTCTCGGCGCGCGCCGAAACCATCGAAATCAACGGCAAGCATGGCCCGATCGGCCTGCGCATCATCGCGCCGTCCAGGCCGAAGGGCGTCTACCTGCATATTCACGGCGGCGGCTGGGTTCTCGGCGGTGCCGATCAGCACGACATGTGGCTGGAGCGCTTCGCCGACCGCGCCGGCATGGCCTGTGTCTCGGTCGAGTACCGGCTGGCGCCGGAACACCCCTATCCGATGGGACCGGACGATTGCGAAAGCGCCGCGCTCTGGCTGGTCCGCGAGGCCAAGGCGCGGTTCGGCACCGACCGGCTGGTGATCGGCGGCGAGAGCGCCGGCGCGCACCTTGCCACCGTGACCCTGCTCCGGCTGCGCGACCGGCACGGCCTGACGCCGTTCCGTGGCGCCAACCTGCATGCCGGCTGCTACGATCTGGCGCTGACGCCCTCGGTGCGCCGCTGGGGCGCCGAGAAGCTGGTGCTCAACACCCGCGACATCGAAATGTTCGTCCGCCATTTCCTGATCCGGGGCGGCGACGTCAGGAGCCCTGACATCTCGCCGCTGCATGCCGAGCTGAAGGGGCTGCCGCCGGCGCTGTTCACCGTCGGCTCGCGCGATCCGCTCGTCGACGATTCGCTGTTCATGGCGTCGCGCTGGGCGGCCTCCGGCAACCAGGCGGCGCTGGAGGTGTTTCCGGCCGGCTGCCACGTCTTCATCGGGTTCCCGGGGTCGAACACCGACCGCTGCCTGGCCCGCATCGAGGGCTTCATGACCAAGGCCTGCGCCTGATCCGTGCGGGCCATGGCGGTCGAAGCCTATTCGGCCGCCTGCTTCTGCACCCGCCATTGCGCCAGGAGCGCCCTGAGCGTCGCCGGCTTCAGCGGCTTGTGCAGGAGATGGACGTTTTTCTCCTGCGCCCGGTCGCGGACCTCGGGCGAGCGGTCGGCGGTGATCAGGATGGCCGGCAGGGTCGCGCCGAAACGCCAGCGCAACTGCATGACCACGTCGAGGCCATTGCCTTCGTCCAGGTGGTAGTCGACGATCAGCACGTCCGGGATTGCCAATGTCTCGTTGAGCTGATCATGGGCGGTGCGCCAGCCGGACGCGATCAGTGTCCGGCAGCCCCAGCCGGACAGGAGCGCGCGCATGCCCTCGAGGATCTTGGGCTCGTTGTCGATGGCGAGCACGACCAGCCCGTCGAGCGGCGCGGCGCGCAAGGGCGCCGGCGCCGGACCTGCCGCCACCGCCGGCAAGGCCGGTGCGATCGGCGCTTCCACCACGAAGGTCGAACCCTTGCCCAGCCTCGACCGGACGGTCAGCTTGTGGTCGAGGACGCGGGCGATGCGCTCGACGATCGACAGGCCGAGGCCGAGGCCGCGCGCCGTCTTGGATCCCTGCTCGAGGCGCTGGAACTCGTGGAAGATGATGCGCTGCTTGCTCTGCGGGATGCCCGGGCCGCTGTCATGGACCTCGAGCGACAGTTTCGCGCCGCGGCGCCGGCAGCCGACCAGCACGCCGCCCCTGGCGGTATATTTGATCGCGTTGGACACCAGGTTCTGCAGCAGCCGGCGCAACAGCCGCCGGTCCGACCGCACGGCGAGCGTCGAAGGGACGAAGCGCAGCGTCAGGCCCTTCTGCTTCGCCATGGGTGAGAACTCGACCGCCAGCTGGCGGAACAGGTCGTCGATCCGGAAGCTGGTGACCTCCGGTTTCATGGCGCCGGCATCGAGCCTGGAAATATCGAGCAGTGCGCCGAGAATTTCCTCCACCGCCTCCAGGGAGGCGTCGACATTCTGCACCAGGTCGGCGTCCGCGCTCTCGCCGCGCCGCTCGACCAGGCTGGTGGTGTAGAGCCGCGCGGCATTGAGCGGCTGCAGGATGTCGTGGCTGGCCGCCGCCAGGAAGCGTGTCTTGGACAGATTGGCCTCGTCGGCCTCCGCCTTGGCGCGCGCCAGTTCGCCGTTCAGCCGGGTCAGCTCCTCGGTGCGTTCGCGCACGCGCCGCTCCAGCGTCTCGTTGGCGCGCTCGAGCTCCTCGGCGGCGTCGACGCTGGCGGTCACGTCGGTGAAGGTGCTCACCACGCCGCCGTCGGGCAATTGCGCGGCGCGGATCTCGATGACCAGGCCGCGCATGGCGAGCCTTTCGATCTGCGGCTCGGTGGCGGTGAGCAGCCGGTGCGCCCGCTCGGCCACGAGCGTCTCGACCTCGCCCTCGCCGAATTCGCCGCGCGCCGCCAGGCCGCGCAGGACATCGTCGATGCCGGCGCCGATATGAAGGGTCTCCGGCGGCAGGTCGAGCACTTCGGCGAACGGCCGGTTCCAGACCATCAGCTTGCCGTCGCGGTCGAAGACGCTGACCCCCTGGCGGGCGTGTTCGAGGGCGGTCTGCAAGACCTCGCGATTGTACTGCATCGCCGCGTTGGCGTCGTCGAGCAGCTTCAGGGCGTCGGTGGTCGACACCGAGCGCTTCTTCAGGAGCAATGACAGGACGAGGCGCGAGGATGCCGTGCCGATGGCCGAGGCCAGCAGGCGTTCGGCATAGCGCAGCAGCTCGATATCGGCCTCCGCCTGGCCATCGAACGGCTGGCCGCGCTCCTGCGCATAGCTGTCGAAGGCAGCCTCGGTGCGCTCGGCTCCGAGATAACGGCCCACCGTGCCGCGCACCTCGTCGGCGGTGACGGCGGATCGCCAGAGCCGGAAGCTCGGCGCATAGGCCGAAGGCTCGGCCGGCATGAACACATTGGCCTGCAGGGTCTCGATGGCGATCGGCCGGCGCGACAGCGAGCCGGCGATGAACACGGTCACATTGAGCAGCAGCGACCAGAACACGCCATGGGCCAGCGGGTTGAGGTCGGCCAGGCCGAACAGCTCCTGCGGCCGCAGCGCGGCGATGCCGAACGGCCCCTGCGTCACCAGGGCCCGATTGATCGCGCCGGTCTCCACCAGCATCGGCAGAAGCAGGGTATAGACCCAGACCGCGAGCCCGACCCCCATGCCCCAGGCCGCGCCGCGCGCGGTCGCCTGTTTCCAGTACATGCCGCCGAAAAAGGCCGGCGCCAGCTGGGTCACCGCGGCAAACGACAAAAGGCCGATCGAGGCCAACTGGGCATCGCCGGCCACGTGGTAATAGAGATAGGCGGCGATCAGCACGGCCAGGATGATCGTGCGCCGGATCTTGAGAATGGTCGAGCCGAGGTCGCTGCGCTCGTCGCTGGCACCGGCGCTCGAGGGCAATTGGCCGCGCAGCGTCAGCACGGCGGGAATGACCACGTCGTTGGAAATCATGATCGACAGGGCGACCGAGGCGACGATGACCATGGCGGTCGCCGCCGACAGGCCGCCAATGAACCCTGCCAGCGTCAGGATGTCGTTGCCGCGCGACAGCGGCAGCAGCAGGAGGGTCATGTCGCTGTCGAAGCCGCCGGGGGCGAACAGGATCCGGCCGGCCAGCGCGATCGGGATGACGAACAGGTTGATCAGCACCAGATAGATCGGGAACAGCCAGGCGGCGCGCCGGACCTCGCCCGCCGAATGGCTCTCGACCACCACGACATGGAACATGCGCGGCAGCAGGATCGAGCAGACGAAGGCCAAGACGCTCATCGCGAAGAAGGTGCTGAAATCCGGCCAGCGCAATGTCGAGGCCATGATGTCGGGGCGCGCCGTGGCCTGCGCGAAAAGGTCGCCGAACCCATCGAACATGAAATAGGTGACGTAGATCCCGATCGCCAGGAAGCAGACCAGCTTGACGATCGACTCGGCCGCCACCGCCAGCATCAGGCCGTCCTGGTGTTCGGTGGCGTCGGCATGGCGGGTGCCGAACAGCATGGCGAAGGCGGCCATCGCCATGGCGACCAGCAGGGCGAGATCGCCGAAGAACGGCAGGTCATGGGTGATGTTGGCGAATTCGGCCGGCTTGATGGTCGTCAGCAGCGACGACGACACCGCTTTCAGCTGCAGGGCGACATAGGGGATCGTGCCGACCGTGACGATCAGGCAGACCATGCCGGCGACCGCCTGGCTCTTGCCGTAGCGCGCGCCGATGAAATCGGCGACCGAGGTGATGTTCTGCGCCTTGGCGATGCGCACCATGCGCGTCACCAGCGGCCAGAGCAGGCCGAACATGATCATCGGCCCGACATAGATCGCCAGGAAGTCGAAGCCGCTGCGCGCGGCGAGCCCGACCGAGCCGAAAAAGGTCCAGGACGTGCAGTAGACCGCCAATGACAGCGGATAGATCCAGGTGCGGCTGGCCATGGCGCGGTCGCGCGACCGCCGGCGGTCGCCGAGATGGGCGACCAGAAACAGCCCGCCGAGATAGGCGAGCGCGGTGACGATGATGACGAAACTCAGACTCATCGACGACCCGTAGCACTCCCCGCCGCCGCGCCCGATCGGCGCCGTGCGGCAAACCAGGCTGGGCTGGCTCGACCGGACTTCATCACGCGTGACGCCGGCTGTCCAATGGGGCGGCGAGGCAAGGCCGCGCGCGGGCGCCCGCGGTGCGGCGCGAGGGGCTTGCCGGGGCTTCGAACGCGACGCCGCGGTGGACGCGGACGGACAAGCGGTTGCATAGGCGCACGAATTTGCCGATCGTGCCTCTGTCGGGCGCGCGACGCCCAGGCGGCGGTCATCGACAGGAGGGCATCGAGATGCTGAAGGAATTCAAGGAGTTTGCCCTGAAGGGCAATGTGGTCGACCTGGCCATCGGCGTGATCATCGGCGCCGCCTTCGGCCGGATCGTCGATTCGCTGGTCGGCGACGTGTTCATGCCGATCATCGGCGCGATCGTCGGCGGCCTGGATTTCTCGAATTACTTCATTGGCCTGAGCAAGGCCGTGACCGCCGTCAACCTGGCCGACGCGCAGAAGCAGGGCGCGGTGATCGCCTATGGCAGGTTCATCACCGTCGCGATCAATTTCGCGATCATCGCCTGGGTCCTGTTCATGGTGGTAAAGGCCATGAACCGGCTGAAGAAGCAGGAGGTCGCCGCGCCGGCCGTACCGCCGCCGCCGCCGGCCGATGTCGTCCTGCTCACCGAGATCCGCGATCTCCTGAAGAAGTGAGCCGAAGCGGTCGTTTTCCGCGGCATCCCGGGCCGTGCCCGGGATGTCGGTCGCCTTCGGGCCGCGTCAGGTCCGGCGGGCGATCAGCAGCTGGGTGTCGCCGGCGGCCCGTCGCTCCTCGAGCGTGAAGCCCTCGGGCAGGGCCACCGTCGCATCGGCGGATTCCTCGACCACCACCAGCGCGGCCGGGGTCAGCCAGCCGCCGTCACGGGCACTGGCCAGCGCCCGCTCGGCCAGGCCCTTGCCATAGGGCGGGTCGCAGAACATCAAGGTGAAAGGCTCGAACGGCGAGACCTCGCCGAGCTTGGTCGCGTCGCGCCTGAGCACGCTGGTCACGCCCGACAGGCCGAACGCATCGACATTGCCGCGGATCAGGCCGCGCGCCTCGGTGCCCTGGTCGACCAGCGCGGCGAAGACCGCGCCGCGCGACAGCGCCTCCAGCGCCAGGGCGCCGGTGCCGGCGAACAGGTCGATGACCCGCGCGCCGTCACAGGCGTCGTCATAGGCATGGGCCAGCACGTTGAACAGGCTTTCGCGCAGGCGATCCGAAGTCGGACGAATGCCGTCCGACTTCGGCCCCGCGATCGAGCGGCCCTTGAAACGTCCACCGACGATCCGCAAGCCTCAGCGCTCCCGCTTGCCCCCGCCGGGACGACCGCCGAATGGCTTGCCGCCGCCGGGCCTGCCGCCACCGCCGCCGGGGCGGTCGCCGAACGGCCGTCCCTCGCGTTTGCCGCCAAAGCTCTTGCCACCGCCGAAGCTCTTGCCGCGATCCGGCCGGTCGCCCGACGGGCGATCGCCGAAGGAGCGCTCGCCGCGCGGCTTGAAGTCGCGCTGCGGACGATCGCCGGACGGGCGGTCACCGAAGGAACGCTCGCCCCGCGGCTTGAAGTCCCGGCCTCCGCCGTCGCGATCGCCGCCGAAGGGACGGTCGCCGCGGGGCTTGAAGTCGCGCTGCGGCCGGTCGCCGGACGGGCGATCACCGAAGGGACGATCGCCGCGCGGCTTGAAACCACGGTCCGGACGATCGCCTGACGGACGATCACCGAAGGGGCGGTCGCCGCGCGGCTTGAAGCCACGGTCCGGCCGGTCACCCGACGGACGATCACCGAAGGGGCGGTCGCCGCGCGGCTTGAAGCCGCGGTCCGGCCGGTCACCCGACGGACGATCACCAAAGGGACGGTCGCCGCGCGGTTTGAAGCCACGGTCCGGCCGGTCGCCTGACGGGCGATCACCGAAGGGACGGTCGCCAAAGGATCTCTCGCCCCTTGGCTTGAAGCCGCGGTCCGGGCGGTCACCGGACGGACGATCGCCATAGGGACGATCGCCGCGCGGCTTGAAGCCGCGGTCCGGGCGGTCGCCCGACGGACGATCGCCATAGGGGCGGTCGCCGCGCGGTTTGAAGCCACGGTCCGGACGATCGCCGGACGGGCGATCGCCATAGGGTCGGTCGCCAAAGGACCTTTCGCCCCTAGGCTTGAAGTCCCGCTGCGGACGATCGCCGCGGTCCTCGAAGCGGCGCGGACGATCGCCGAAGCGGCCCTCGTCGCGGGCCGGTGCTTCCTCGCGCGGCGCCTCTTCACCGGCGATGCGCTCGACCTTGACGCGGCGGCCTTTGGAATCGGTCAGCGGCGTGTCGCGCTTGAAATCGCGCTCGCCCTCGGCGCGGGCTTCGCTGGCGCGTTCGCCCTTAAAGCCGGGGCGCGCCTTGTTGATCGGGCCGGCATCGGTTGCCTCGGCATCACGCCAGATGCGCGGGCGCGAACCGAAGCGATGCTCGGGGCTCTTGCCCTTCGGACGGCCGTCATCGGCGGCCGGATCGAAACCGCCGTCGCGGTCGCGGCCGAAACGGCCACCGCGGTCGTCGTCGCGCGAGAAGCGCTTCGGACGATCGTCGCGGTCGCCGAAGCGGCCGGGGCGTTCGCCGCGCTCGCTGCGATCACCGAAGCGGGCCGGGCGTTCGTCCCGGGCACCGAAGCGCGAGGGCCGCTCGTCGCGGCCGGCAGGACGGCCAGGACGTTCGCCCCGCTCCTCGAAGCGGCGCGGACGCTCGCTCCGCTCGTCGGCACGACGCGGCCGCTCGCCGCGGCTGCCGCGCTCTTCGCGTTCGCCGATCCGTTCGAACACCGGCCGGTCGAACTCGACGCCGGCGAGCTCCGAGAGGTCGTCGCCGAGCTGATCGCGCAGCACCCGCGTCTTGATTTCCTCGACCTCACCCTCGGGCAGTTCGCCGAGCTGGAACGGGCCGAACGAAACGCGGATCAGCCTGTTGACGTCGAGGCCGATCGCGCCGAGCACGTTCTTGACTTCGCGGTTTTTGCCTTCGCGCAGCGACAGGGTCAGCCAGCTATTGGTGCCCTGGACGCGGTCGAGTTCAGCTTCGATCGGGCCATATTCGATACCGTCGACCTCGATGCCGCCGCGCAGGCGGTCGAGCGTCGGCTGGTCGATCGTGCCATGGGCGCGGACCCGGTAGCGGCGCAGCCAGCCGGTCGCCGGCAGCGCCAGCACCCGGGCAAGCCCGCCGTCATTGGTGAGCAGCAGCAGGCCTTCGGTATTGATGTCGAGCCGGCCGACGGTGATCACCCGCGGCAGATCTTCCGGCATGGCGTCGAAAATCGTCGGGCGCCCTTCCGGATCGCTCGTCGTGGTGACAAGGCCGGCCGGCTTGTGGAACAGCCAGAGCCGGGTGCGCTCGCGCTCCGGCAGCCTCTCGCCGTCGACGAGAATGACGTCGCTCTCTGTGACGTTGAGCGCCGGCGAGGTCAGCACCTGGCCGTTGACGCTGACCCGGCCCGCCTCGATCCATTCCTCGGCTTCGCGGCGCGAGCAAAGGCCGGCTCGGGCCAGCACGCGGGCAATGCGCTCGTCGCCCCGGTTGACCGGCTCGACCGAGCGGTCACGGTCGCGCGGCACGTTGTTGCGGTCGCGGTTGGCGCGGACGTCGTTCCAGTCGCCTTTCGGCTTGTCGAAGCGCGGCCGCTCCTGGCGGTCGCCGAAGCGGCCGGGACGCTCGTCGCGGCCGGCCGGCCGGGCCGGGCGTTCGCCACGCTCCTCGAAGCGGCGCGGCCGTTCGCCACGCTCGCCGTCCCGCTCGCGCGCACCATGCTTCGGCCGTTCGATGCCGGCCTCGGCGGCCAGCGCCTTGACCACCGGATCCTCGTCGATGTCTTCGAGGAAGGCGGGCATCTCATCCGATGCTTCGACAGCCTGCCGGCCGCGCTTCGGCGCGGTTTCGGCCTCGGCCTTGTCGGCCTTCCTGTCGGCCTTTTTGGCGCGCGCCGGGGTCTCGGCTGCGACGGGCGCAGCGACCACCTCGGGGGCGGCCTCGGTCTGGCGCGACGCGCGCTTCGGTTTGGCTTCGACCACCGGTGCGGCGATTTCGGCGGTCTTCCTGGCGGCTTTCGGCTTGGCCTCGACGATGTCGGCGGCGGGCGCGGCGGCCTTCCTGGAAGCCTTCGGCTTGACCTCGGCGGTCTCGGCGGCCGGTGCGGCGGTCTTCTTGGCGGCCTTCGGCTTGGCCGCGGCCACTTCGGCGACGGGCTCGGCGGCTTTCTTGGCGCGCTTCGGCTTGGCCTCGGTCGTCTCGACCGCGGCGGCGGGCTCTTTCTTGACGGCCTTGGTCCTGGGCTCGACGACGGCTGCAGCCGCCGCGACCGGCTTGCGCCCGGCGTGCTTCGGCTTGGTTTCGGTGACGGGCGCGGTCACGACCAGCGTCTCGGTGGCGGTCGTTGCGGCCTTGGCTCCGGCCTTGGTTCCGGCCTTCTTGGCGGTCTTCGGAGCGGTTTCGGAATCGGTTTTCCGCGTCCGGCTCGGGGCCGGACGATCATCGTCGCGCTTGCGGGGCATAGGGGTCTCGTGAGATCGGGTTGTCGCGGCGCCATCCGGCGTGCGCGGCCGGGGTCCCCGGCAGGAATGGGCGCCTTTAGCACGAACGATCGGAAATGGCGAGAGACAGCACGTCCAGCGACCCGACACCGATGGATTTGGCCCTTGCCGAAGCCCGTCTCGCCGCCGCGCGCGGCGAGGTCCCGGTCGGTGCCGTGGTGGTTCGGGACGGTGTCGTCCTGGCGCGGGCGGGCAACCGGACGCTGGCCGACAAGGATCCGACCGCGCATGCGGAAATCGTCGCGATCCGCGCCGCCTGCGTGGCGCTCGGTTCCGAGCGGTTGCCCGGGTGCGACCTCTACGTGACGCTCGAACCCTGTCCGATGTGCGCGGCGGCCATTTCGTTCGCCCGCATTCGTCGCCTTTATTTCGGTGCGGCCGATGCCAAGGGCGGTGCGGTCGAAAACGGCGTGCGGCTCTATGCCGATCCGACCTGCCACCATCGCCCGGATGTCTATGGCGGCATCGGCGAGGCTGCGGCCGCGGCCCTGCTCAGGGATTTTTTCCGCGATCGGCGCTGATCGCCGTCAGGAGGCGATCCGCTCGCCGGCCTTGCGTTCCCGGGCGATCATGCGGGTGATCAGGATCACCGGGATCAGGCCGATGGCGACGATGACGAGCGAGCCGGTCGAGGCCTGGGCCAGGCGCTCGTCGGAAGCGAGGTTATAGACCCGGACCGCCAGCGTATCGAAATCGAACGGCCGGACGATCAGGGTCGCCGGCAGCTCCTTCAGCACGTCGACGAAGACGACCAGCGCCGCCGTCAGCAACGAGCGGCGCAGCAGGGGGGCGTGGATCGACCAGGCCACGCCATAAGGCGTGGAACCGAGCGTGCGGGCCGCCGCGTCGAATGTGGCGGGGATCTTGTGCAGGCCGGACTCGACCGGCCCGACCGCCACCGCCAGGAAGCGCACCAGATAGGCATAGAGCAGCGCCGCCGCCGTGCCCGACAGGATCAGGCCGGTGCCCCAGCCGAAATGCGCCTTGGTCCAGCCGTCCAGCGCGTTGTCGAAGGCGCCGAGCGGCACGAGGATGCCGACCGCGATGACCGTGCCGGGAACCGCGTAGCCGACGCTCGCGATTCGGATCGCCGTTGCCGTCACGGCGCCCGGCGCGAGCCGCGCGGCATAGGCGACCAGCGCGCCGGTTGCGACCACGAGCACGGCCGCGAGCCCCGCCAGCACGAAGGAATTGCGGGCATAATGCAGGAAGCGCGGTCCGAGGAAGGGATCGCCGCCGTCGAGATGCAGCCGGACGAGCGCCGCCACCGGCACGATGAAGCCGAGCATGACCGGCAGGATGCAGACGATGATCGCCGCGGCGGCTGCAACCGGCTTCAGCCGCAAGGGCACGAGCCGGCGATGCCGGCGGGCACCGGCGCCGAAGCGGCGGCCCCGCCTGGCCGCCATCTCCATCGCCACCAGCACCAGCACGAAGACCAGGAGGGCGGTGGCAAGCTGGGCCGCCGCCACCCGGTCGCCCATGCCGAACCAGGTCCGGTAGATCGCGGTGGTGAAGGTCGTGACGCCGAAATATTCCACCGTGCCGAAATCGGCCAGCGCCTCCATCAGCGCCAGCGCGACGCCGGCCGCGATCGCCGGCCGGGCCATCGGCAGGCCGACCCGGAAGAAGGCGCCCCAGGGATTGGCGCCGAGCGTGCGGGCCGCCTCCAGCACGCAGACCGACTGGTCGAGAAAGGCGGCGCGCGCCAGCAGGTAGACATAGGGGTAGAGCACCAGGGTCAGCATGGTGCTGACGCCCCAGAGCGACTGGATGTCGGGGAACCAGTAGTCGCCATGGCCCCAACCGGTGAGGCCGCGCAAGGCGCCCTGCACCGGACCGGCGAAGGCCAGCGCGTCGGTATAGGCATAACCGATGATATAGGCGGGAATGGCGAGCGGCAGCAGCAGCAGCCATTCGAACAGGCGCGAACCGGGAAACCGGCAAAGTGTCACCAGCCAGGCCGTGCCGACCCCGATCACCGCCGTGCCGATGCCGACAAAGGCCATCAGTCCGGCGGTATTGACCAGGATTTCCGGCAGCACGGTCTCGACGAGATGGCCCAGCGCACCGCCCGAAGGCTGCAGCGCGCTCAGCGCCACCGACAGGATCGGCAGCGAGATCAGCGCCGCCAGCCCGATCGCCAGGCAGGTCAAAACACCACGCCCGGCCAACAGGGCCGGGCGCCAGGCCGCGCGGGGCGCGGGTTCGAACAGGACGTCGGTCACGCCGTCACTTCCAGCCGGCGCGATCCATGATCTTGAGCGCCTCGGCATTGTTCTTGGCGAACACGCCGGCATTCAGGCTGTCGGCCTTGAACTTGCCCCAGGCGGCGACTTCGGGCGGCCAGTCGACACCGGCGACCGCCGGATATTCCGAATTGCCGAAGGCGAAATAACGCTGCGCGGCAGGCGTCGAGAGATATTCGAGATAGGCGCGGGCCGCTTCCAGGTTCTTCGAATGGCGGGCGATGCCGGCCGCCGAGATATTGACATGGGTGCCGCGATCGCCCTGGTTCGGGAACACGATGCGCACCTTGTCGACGATGGCCTTGTCCTCCGGCTTGGTGGATCGTGCCAGCGCGCCGAAATAATAGGTATTGGCGACGCCGATATCGGCCTCGCCCGCGGCCACCGCCTTGATCTGGTCGGTATCGCCGCCACGCGGCGGGCGGGCGAAATTGGCGACCACGCCCTTGGCCCAGGCCTCGGTCTTCTCGGCACCATGGGCGGCCAAGATCGAGCCGGTCAGCGACTGATTGTAGACGTTGGTCGACGAGCGGATGGCGACCTTGCCCTTCCATTTCGGGTCGGCGAGGTCTTCGTAGCTGGCGATCGCCCCTTCGGCGACGCGCTCGCGGGAGACCAGGAAGACCCGGGCGCGGGTCGAGAAGCCGAACCAGTTGCCCTCCGGGTCGCGATAGCTCGCCGGAATCCGGCTGGCCAGAACCTCGGAGGCGAAGGGCTGCAGCAGGCCGGCCTCGCGCGCCCGCTCGATACGGCCGGCATCGACGGTCACGAAGATGTCGGCCGGCGAATTGGCGCCTTCCGAGCGCATGCGCTCCATCAAGGGGTCCGGCTGGGCCTCGACCCGGTTGACGGTGATGCCGGTCGCCTTGGTGAATTCGGCATAGAGCGCCTCGTCGGTGTCGTAGTGGCGCGACGAATAGAGGTTGAGCACGCGCGCCTGCGCCCGCAGGATCGCCGGCGTCGCGACAAGAACGGCGGCGCCACCGAGGAGCGCGCGACGGGTGGGGGACAGGGTCATGGTGCAGCCTCCGCCATGCGCCATCGAGCACGGCGCGGTGGGCGGGCAGTCCGGCGGCGAGGCCGGGTGCCCAGGGAGGCGCATCCTAGCGTTCGCGATACCTCGTGCAAGTCTCTGAAAAAACATTGGAATTCTTCAAAACTGCAGTTTAGAAGAAATCCAGTCGCGGCGAATTCACCAAGCTCTTCCGTGGCTTCACGTGCGCTCGTGGGGTCGTCGGACGGGCGATCTCGCCCGGGCCGGCCACCAATGGTGCGGCAAGCGGCGCGCGGCAAGGCGTCGGCCACGTCATTTCACGACCAGGCCTGCGACGATCAGTAGCACGAGGACGCCGATGATACAGGCGATCACGCGACCGCCGCGATCCTCGAATGAGCGGCCGGCATCTTGGCCCGGCGGGCGACCGCCCGGGAGACGGGAGATCGCGACCGGTTGCCGCCAGGCGTTCGAGCAAGCCCACACGAAGGACACGACCCAGCCGGGCAACGTCCAGCCGAGGACGAGATTGAGCACGAGAACGCCGCCGGCACACGAATGATGGCGCATGACCGCGATCATCGCGGGCAGGAAATAGACGGCCGCCAGCATGACGATTCCGGTCTTGTCCATGCGTTCTCTCAGCCGATGCGCGCCTTAGCTACCACGCGCCGCCGCCTGGAGGCCGGTTCCTGGCATAGGCGTCGCGTGCTTCTTCCGTGGCGTCCTTGAACCTGGCGCGTTGTGGTGCCGGGACGACCATCGCACGGCCTTCCTTTGCTTCGGGTGGCTGAAGTTGCGAGGCCGGAATGACGTAGGCGGCCGTTGCCGGCGGGGCGAGGGGAGGGGTCGCCGATACATAATCGGCGGACATTTGAGACTGCTCGCCGGCCGGCAATGGAGGCGCTGCCGGAATGATCGGGGCGCCGTCGTATCTGACCTCCACATTGTCGCTCTTCGCCCACAGATAGGCCAAGGCCCAGCCGAGGCGGGTGTCGCCGGCGAGAAGGTCGAGCGTGAAGATCGACGAGGTCTGGCGGTGCCCGCGGTTCCAGGCGATCAGCGTCGGCAGGAAGCGGAAAAAAGCCCAGATCGCCAGCAGGAACAGCCAGAAAACAATGCTCATCGCCAGTTCCATCGCAATCCTCGCGACATAGAGCCGTCCGGGCGGCCGCTGCGAGCCGGCGTCCGATCCGTTCGCCAACCTGCGCGAGCATGACGCGATGTTTCGCCTGAACCGGACATGAAGATCTTCGCGAGACTGCGCCGATTGCTTCGGTTCCGGAAGCCGAACGCCGTCCGCGATTGCGGATGGCCGGACGGGCCGCCGTCAGCGCCTTGCGAAGCCATGCTATATATTATATCGAACTATATAATGTTGATCGATCGACGGTCGACGAAGGAGACTATCATGAGCGAGAATGCCGGCCGCGTTGTTGGTCGCCCCGAGGTCACCGGCTTTTATGATCGGCGGACGTCGAGCATCCAGTATGTCGTCGTCGATCCCGCCACCAAGGTCTGCGCGATCATCGATCCCGTACTGGATTTCGACGAGAAGTCGGGTGCGACCGCGACCACCAGCGCCGATGCCCTTCTCGCCCATGTGCGCGAGCGCGGGCTTTCGATCGCCTGGATCCTGGATACCCATCCCCATGCCGATCACTTCTCGGCGGCGCACTATCTGAAGGCGAGGACCGGCGCGCCGACGGCGATCGGCGCCAAGGTGACCGAGGTCCAGGTGCTCTGGAAGGGGCTTTATGGCTTGCCGGACCTGGCCACCGACGGCTCGCAATGGGACCGGCTGTTCGCCGAAGGCGACAGGTTCGCCATTGGCGATATCGAGGCCAGGGTGATGTTCTCGCCCGGTCATACGCTCGCCTCCGTCACCTATGTGGTCGGTGACGCAGCCTTCATCCACGACACCCTGTTCATGCCTGACAGCGGCACGGCGCGTGCCGATTTTCCCGGCGGCGATGCCCATCAGCTCTGGCGCTCGATCCAGGCGATCCTGGCTCTACCCGACGATACCAGGCTGTTCACCGGCCACGACTACCAGCCGGGCGGGCGGGCCGCCGCCTGGGAGAGTTCGGTCGCGGCGCAGAAGCGCGACAACGGTCACGTCGCCGGCCGGACCGAGGCCGAGTTCGTCGCCTTGCGCCAGGCGCGCGACCGCACCTTGCCCATGCCCAAGCTGATCCTGCATGCCCTGCAGGTGAACATTCGCGGCGGCCGGCTGCCGGAACCGGAAGCCAATGGCCGGCGCTATCTCAAGTTTCCACTGGACGCGCTCGCCGGCGCGGCCTGGGGGTAATGCCATGGCGGCGATCGGCGCAACCATGGTCAAGCCGGCGATAGCGGCGGCGGTCATGCAGGAGCGGGCGGGTGAGGCCGCGCGCCTGCTGCGCACGCTCGCCAATCGCAACCGGCTGATGCTGGTCTGCACCCTGGTCGAGGGAGAGTTCTCGGTCGGCGCGCTGGAAGAGCGGCTCGGCATTCACCAGCCGACCCTGTCGCAACAGCTCACCGTGCTGCGCGAGGCCGGCATCGTCGTCACCCGGCGGCTGTCCAAGCAGATCTTCTACCGGCTGGCCGAGGCCAAGGCCGCTGAGTTGGTCGGCGCGCTCTACGCCATTTTCTGCGCCGAGGCGCCCGAAGACGGACAGGGAGCAAAGCAATGACGATCTATTGGCCGTCGCTTGCCGGCGGCATGATGATCGGCCTGTCGGTCGCCATGCACGTGCTGCTCAATGGCCGCATCGCCGGCATCAGCGGCATTGTCGCGAGCCTGTTTCGGCCGGTCGACCGCCGGCTCGCCGAGGCGGCCGTCTTCGTCGCCGGCCTGCTGCTCGGCCCGCTGCTCTACCGCGCCGGCTTCGGCCAATGGCCCACCGTCCATATCCAGGGCGCCTGGCCGCTGATCGTGGTCGCCGGCCTGCTCGTCGGTTTCGGCAGCCGGCTCGGATCCGGCTGCACCAGCGGTCATGGCGTCGCCGGCCTGGCGCGGCTCTCGCCGCGATCGATCGTGGCGGTGATCACCTTTCTCGGCACGGCCGTGCTGACCGTCTACCTGATGCGGAGCCTCGGAGCATGATCGCGTTTCGCCTGCTCGCGGCTCTCGCTTCCGGCGCCGTGTTCGGTTTCGGCCTGTCGCTTTCGGGCATGCTCGATCCGGCCCGTGTCCGCGGCTTTCTCGATATCGCGGGGGCCTGGGATCCGAGCCTCGCCTTCGTGCTCAGCGGTGCCGTGGCCGTGGCGGGCATCGGCATGTGGCTTCAGCGCCGGCTCCCGCATCCGGCCTTCGACCGGACCTTTCACCTGCCTGCGAAAACAGCGATCGACCGGCGCCTGGTCGCCGGTTCGGCCCTGTTCGGCATCGGCTGGGGCATGGCCGGCCTCTGTCCGGGCCCGGCGATCGCCTCGCTCACCCTGGGGCTCGCGCCGACCGTGCTGTTCGTTGTCGCGATGGCCGCCGGCATGATCGTTCACGACCGGTTTGTCGCGGCCGCCAGGGCCTGACGCGGTCGCGGCTGCCGGTCAGCGGCCGAGCGCGAAGGCGCCGCTGCTGGCCAGGAACGACGACGTCCGGAACTGGGCCTCGGCACGCCCGTAGACGATCGGGCTGCCGTCGGGAATGGTCATTCGCCCGCCCGCCGCGACCAGCACCGCATGGCCGGCCGCGATGTCCCATTCGGCGATCGGCCCGAAGCGCACGGTCAGATCGGCGCCGCCCTCGGCGATCACGGCATATTTGAGCGACGAGCCGAGCGCCAAGCGCCGGGTCACGCCATGTTCCGCCAGGAAGGCTTCGCTGGCTGCGTCCGGATGCGAGCGGCTGACCAGCGCGACCGGGCCTTCGGCGGGCACGGGGCGTGTGTGGATCGGCACGCGGTCGGCGGCGGCGGTGACGGCCTGCCCCGGCGCCAGCGTCATGGCCTCGGCCTTGCCGGCGGCCCCGATCCACAGCCGGTGGCGGGCCGGCGCATAAACGATGCCGGCGACCGGATTGCCGGCGGAGACGAGGCCGATATTGACGGTGAACTCGCCATTGCCGGCGATGAATTCGCGCGTGCCGTCGAGCGGGTCGACGGCGACGAACAGATCGGTCGTGGCCGGCAGCCGGCCGGCGGCGGCCGATTCCTCCGCCAGCACCGGCACGCCGGGAAGAAGCGCCGCGAGACCCTCCAGAATGATCTCCTCGGCCTCCTGGTCGGCGGCGGTCACCGGCGAGCCGTCGGCCTTGGTGGTGCTGCCGCAGCCGTAATGCGCCATGACCCGGTGGCCGGCGGCGACCGCCAGCGTCCCAAGCCTGTCGATGAGGGCGGAATCATTGAACCGATGAGCCATGGCCCCTGTTTAGGCCCGGCGCCGGGCGAGGGGAAGCGTCCGCCGCGGACGCACCCATGCGTCCCGGGCCGATGCAGATCGTTCAGCCTTTCTTCACCGCCTTTCTTGGGCTGCTGTTCACCCCGCCCGGTCATGATGAATGTCGGGTTAGGGGCATCTCGAAAATTGTCGGGACAAGCCGGTGAGTATCGTGTTCGGCAGGGAATTGATCAGCCGCAAGGCAGTGAAATGGGTGATCTTCGCGGCGGTCGGGCTGACACTCGCCGCCTGCGGTCGCTATGCCTATGAGCGGCGCGAAGCGTGGCGGTCCGAGCTCGAGAGCCGCTGCATGTCATCCGGCGCGGTGCAGATGTCGCGCTACGTCCAGCGCGCCACCGCCATCAACGGCCCCGGTGGCTGCGGCATGGACTATCCGCTGCGCGTCGCCGCCCAGTCGCAGGGCGCCGTCGCCTACAGCCGGCCCCAGACGCTGGCCTGCCAGATGGTGCCGACCGTCGACCGGTGGATCGACAATGTCGTCCAGCCGGCGGCGCTACGCTGGTTCGGCGCCAATGTCGTCGAGGTCAAGGCCGGCTCGTTCAATTGCCGCGGCATGGTCGGCGGCTCGGGCTCGCGCATGTCGGAACATGCCTATGGCAACGCACTCGATGTCTTCGCCTTCGTGCTGTCCAACGGGCAGACCGTGGTGATCCGCACCCATTGGCGCAGCGAGGGCGCCGAGTCGGCCTTCCTCCGCGAGGTCTTCATTCGCGCCTGCGACCATTTCACCACCGTGCTCGGCCCCGGCTACAACTCGTTCCACTACGACCATTTCCACCTCGATCTCGCCCGCCACGACGCGCGCTGGACCCGCCGCGTCTGCCGGCCGCGTCCGGAAACGATCCAGATGCCCGCGCAGGCGGCGCCCGCCGGCAGCTTCGGCTGGGGTTTCGGCAACCAGGGCAATATGATCCGCTGATCGAACCGGCGGCCCGGCGGCGCAGCCGAATGCCCTGCGCCTTTCGGTTGTCGTCGCCATGGCTTACATTGGGTCTCGCCTCTCGCGGGACCATGCCAACGTGCAGAACACGCTCCTCGCCATCGGGATCGCCTTGATCGTTGCGATCCTCACGGCCCTGGTCGGGCCGTGGCTGATCGACTGGAACCGCCACAAGCCGATGATCGAGGCGGAAGCCGCGCGTCTGTTCGGCCTGCCGGTCACGATCGGCGGCGACCTGACCATCCGCCTGCTGCCGACCATCGCGGTGGACGCCCGCGATGTGACCATTGGCGCGCCGGCGAGCGGCGCCCGGATCGGTCGGCTGCGCGGCGAGCTGCGCGTGGCGCCGCTGCTGCGCGGCGAGGCTTCCCTGACCGCGGTCCATGTGCGCGACGTCGATCTAACCTTGTCCGACCGGGGCCTGCCGCATCAAGGCCTGGCGGTCGAGGAGATCGCCATCGAGAATGCCCGGCTGTCGGTTGCCGACAGCGCGGGCACGCGGACGCTCATCGCCGAGCGCATCGCCCTGACCGGCGAGTCGCGCGGCACCCGGGGCCCGGTTCGCCTGGAGGGCTCGGCGGTCGTGGCCGGCCGGTCGATGCCGCTGCAGGTCCTGGCGAATTTCCCGGAGGCCGGCGGCCTGGCATTGCGGCTTCGCTCGACCGACCGGGTGAGCGGCTTCGTCGTCGAAGCCGAGGGCACGACCGGCGGTGCGGGCAATCCGCATTTCGACGGCACGGTCATCTTGTCCGGGGACACGGGCGCGCTGCCGTGGCGGATCGCCGGTGCTGCGACGGTGACGGCCGGCGCGCTGGTCTTCGAACGTGGCGAAGCCATGCTCGGCACCGGCGAGCGCGCGGCCCGTGCCACCGGCTCGCTGCGTTACGTCTGGGGCGGCGCGCCGACGCTCGACACCGTCGTCACCGCGCGCCAGGTCGATCTCGACCGGTTGATCGACAACGCCGCCGGCCAGCCGCGCACGCCGCGCGAGGTCGTCGCCGCCTTGATCACGGCGGTGCCGGCCCTGCGCGGGTCCGATCTGCCGGTCACCGTGGGCTTCGATGTCAGTGGCCTCATGCTCGGCGGCGGCCAGGTCGCCGACCTGCGCGGCGACCTGCAATCCGGTCCCGACGGCTGGACCGCCGAGCAGCTGACCGCGCGGCTGCCGGGCGACAGCCATGTCGAGATGAAGGGGCGCATCGCGTTGCGGCCGGATCTCGGCTTTTCCGGCACGCTGGCGCTGCAATCGGCGCGGCCCGGACTGTTGCTGTCCTGGCTCGACGGCCAGGTGACGCCGGCCGGCACGCTGGATGATCCGATCCGGCTGTCGACGTCCCTGACGGCGGAACCCGGCCGGCTGGTTCTCGACGGATTGGAAGCGGTGACCGCCGCCGGCGATGCCAAGGGCCACATCGCCCTCGACATGCCGGCGCTCGGCCGCCACGCGCTGGCGGTCGACCTGACGGCGGAAGCGCTCGATCTCGACCTGCTTCTGCGCCTGGCGCGCGGCGCCGGCGCCAGGCTCGATCCGGCCACCGATACCCGGCTGCAGCTGAAGGCCGAGGAGGCGAGCCTCGGCGGCGTCACCGCCCGCGGCCTCGATGTGACGCTTGCCTCCGACGGCAATCGCTTCGAGGCCGAGCGGTTGAAGATCCGCGATGTCGCGGGCCTCGGCCTCGATCTGACCGGCCGGCTCGACGGCCTGGGCGGGCCGCTCACCGGCCGCCTGGCCGGCCGGCTGACGGCCGACAAGGCCGATGCCCTGGTGGCGTTCCTGGCACGCGGCGAGCATACCGCCGGCCTTTCCCGCCTGGTCGCCGAGCGCGCCGCATGGCTCGGCGGCACCGACCTCGCCTTCAGTTTTGACGCCGGCGCCGCGGCAGCCCTCAAGGTCAGGGCCCAGGGGCAGGTCGGCGCGGCCTGGATGCATCTCGATGCGGCCGGCACGGGCGACCTGACGTCGCTCGATCGCCTCGCCGGCCAGGCGAGCCTGGTGTTGGAGGCGCCGCGCGCCGATCAGCTTCTCGGTCTCGGCGCCGGGCTCGTTCCCCTCGGCATCGCCGCGGCGACGCCGAGCCGCCTGGAGGTCGTGCTCGACAAGCCGGCCCATGGCCCGGTCGGCATTCGCGGCGAAGCCCAAGCGGTCGAGACCTTGGTCCATTTCTCAGGCAGCCGCGCGCTCGACGGCAGCGGCAGCCTGACCGCCACCTTGGCCTCGCCCGATATCGCGCCGGTTCTGCCGCTGGCCGGCGTGCCGGCGGAACTGGCGGGGCTGCTGCCGGCGACCCTGTCGGCCCGGCTCGAATTGAGTGAGGCCAACTGGCGGGTCGAGGGCCTGGAAGGCCGCATCGGAGCGAGCGGCGTCAAGGCATCCCTGGCAGGACGCGGCCGGACCGTCATCGGCAGCGTCAATTTCGGCAAGCTCGGTTTCGAGCCCTTGGCGAGCCTCCTGACCGGGCCGGCCTGGCTGATCGATACCGAGGCGGGCCGCCTCGCCGACGCCTCGTTCGGCCGGACCTTGCTCGACGGGCTCGATGGCGAGATCGCGGTCGGCGCCGAGGCGGTCGGGCTCGGCGGCTATCCGGCATTGACCGGCGTCACGACGACCCTGGTTCGCCAGGGCGGGAAAACCACGCTCAGGGATTTTCGCGCGCGGCTCGCCACCGCCACCGTGACCGGCGACATCGCGCTTGACCGAACGGCGCTCAGCACCGCGGTCCAGGCGAGTTTCGGCATCGACCGCGTCCCGCTGGCCTTGGTCTTTCCGGGAGCGGCGGGCTCCGGGCCCTTGTCGATCGCGCTGAACGGCGACGGCACCAGCCCGGCTTCGCTCCTGGCGAGCCTGCGCGGCGACGGCCGCCATGCCTGGCCGCGAACGGCGGTTGCCGGTGTCCATCCGGCCGCGCTGGCGCGGGCGACACGGGCGGCCGAAATCGCCCAGGACCTCGGCCGTCCGCTCGACGACGCCGGCTTCGCGGCCGTCCTGACGCGCGAACTGGCCAGGCCCGTCGACATGCCCGCCATCGACATCCCGCTGACCTTGTCCGGCTCGCGCCTGCGCGCCGGCGAGGCCGCCTTCGCCTTTGCCGGTGGCCGGGTTACCTGGAGCGGCGGCGTCGATCTCGCCGCTGGCGAACTTGGCGCCGGCGCCAGGATCGCCTCCGAGCCGCCGCCGCGAACCGACGCGGTCCCACTGATCGCACTGAGGTTCGACGGTCCGCTCGGCGCGACCGCGGGCCGGCTCGACGCCGACGACGTCTCCGGCTGGCTCGGCCTTCGCCTGGTCGAGCGTGAGGCGCTGCGCATCGAAATGACCGAAAGCGACCGGTTGGAACGGGCGCGCCAGCGAGCCTTCAGCCGCCTGCCGTTCCGGCCGATCGAAGAGGCCGTGCCGGAGCCGCCGCCGGCACCGGCCGCCGCCGCGGAGCCGGAGCCCGCCGCGGCCGTCGACGAACCGCGAATCGAAATGCCCGAAACCCGGCCGGATCCGACCCCCTTGCCGCTGCGTCGCCCGGCCGAGCCGCGGCCCGTGCCCCGGCCCTTGGGCTCGCCTCCGCCGTCCGCGGACCTGCCCTCGATGGTCCGCCGCGCCCTGGACGGCCAGCGCACGACCCCCGGCGAACCCATGTCGATCCTGCCGCCGCTGCCGCCGCCGGTCGATATTGGCCCCGCGCCGGGCATGCGGCGTTGATGGCTGCGACGCCGCCCTTCCAACCGCGCGTTCCCTCGCCTATATTCATTCCCGCCGGGGCAACCCGGCTATGGCAATAAACGGCCATCGCAATAAGCCTATCGGACCCGGGGGCAGTACCCGGCGCCTCCACCATCAGGACCCCTCAGGGGTGCTGGTGATGGGGGCGAAACAGGATCGACGAGGGTGTAAAGGGTGTTCTTTTGCTCGGCATGGTTCCACCGTTATCGGGCTATCTCAATAGTTGCCAACGACAACTATGCTCCGGTCGCCGTTGCCGCGTAACGCGGTAAAGGTACCGAAATCAAAGTCCTTGCGGGTAGCACTGTAAGGCGGGGTTCGGAGGCACCTGGCAACAGAAGCCTCCACTTCCTCCCGCCGATTCCGCGCAGCGGGACCATGGACGTCATCCCGATCGCGCGGTTATAGGACTGATCCCAGTCCGCGATCGAATAGACCCAAATAGCGCCCCATGCCGACCGATCTCATTCGCTACGACCTTCTGGCTCAGGATGCGCTGCGTGGCGTCGTGCGGCGGGTTTTGACCGACGCCGTCCGCGAGGGCCTGCCGGGCGATCATCATTTCTACATCACCTTCGACACCCGCGCGCCCGGGGTGCGCCTGTCGAACCGCATGCGCGAGAAATATCCGCAGGAGATGACCGTCGTCCTGCAGCACCAGTTCTGGGACCTGGCGGTGACCGACCACACATTCGAGGTCGGCTTGTCGTTCGGCGGCATCCCGGAACGCCTGCTCGTGCCGTTCGAGTCGATCAAGGGGTTCTTCGACCCTTCGGTCCAGTTCGGCCTGCAGTTCGAAGTGGCGGGCACCGAGCCCGAGGCGGCCTCGACCGGGCCCAAGGAATTCGTCGTGCCGGCCGAGCCGCCCACGGCCGAGCCCGCCGGCAAGGCGCGCGGTGCCGCGCGTGGCGCTGCGTCCGAGCCGGAAGAAGCGGGCCCGAAGCCTGAGGCCGAGGTCAGGACCGATGCGGCTCCGCAGGGCGGCGCCGAGGTCGTCAGCCTGGACAAGTTCCGCAAGAAATAAGCCGCCGGAGCGGCGCCCGCTGGAAGACGTCAAGGCGCCCGGGGGTTCCGGGGCGCTCTTGATGTCTCGCTAATTTTAGAGCAATTTTAGCGGTTCTCTTTACCGGGTCTTGACTCAACGCTCACCTTACGGTGCGGAAAGTATCCATTGGTGCTCATGGCGGTACCGAGGGAAGGTTTCTTTACGGTTGTTCGGCGGATAAGAAAGGTTCAGCGGCTAAGGAGCTTGCCACGGCGGGGTACGGATCGGGGGCGATCCGCCGACCCGCCAAGCGGGAGCGCCGAACAGGGATGAAGCAGTCCGGCGCGAGCATGGAACAGGGTCATGGGTGATGTGGTCAACCTCAAGCGCGCGCGCAAAAACACCGCGCGCGCTGCTGACGAAATGAAGGCCGAGGCCAATCGATTGCGTTTTGGCAGGTCCGGCGCCGAGCGGCGCATCGAAAAGGCGCGGGCAGAACTCGAGGCGCATCGCCTCGACGGTCATAAGCGGACGGAGTGACGACGATCATGAAAAGCCATGTCGTCAAACGCTCCATTGTCGTCGAAGGTCACAAAACAAGTGTCAGCCTCGAGGATGAGTTCTGGACCGCCGTCAAGGAAATCGCCTCCGAGCGGCGGGAAACCTTGTCGGACCTGGTCGGTCACATAGACGGCGACCGGACACACGGAAATCTGTCTTCGTCAATCCGGCTTTTCGTTCTTGAATATTATCGGTCGCGCCACGACAAGCCGGCCTGACGGCGACAGCCGGGCCCTATGAGCGGTTCATAAAATTCATCGGTATGGCGGCAGCCGGGCGCTTGTGTTCCGGCGGTCACCGTGATGTCATCCGCGCGCGAAAGCACCTTCCCAAACTGGGGAATTCCCGAGGTGCTCGGAGCGGGGGAAAATGCCTGACACCGACATGAATGTGACTGCGGAGCCGCGTGGTCTGATCAAGAGCCCGCAGGACCTGATGGCGGGCCTTTTTCTCGTAGCCTTCGGGCTTTTCTGTTTGTGGGCCTCGTCGAACCTTTCGGGTGGACGCGGCGCCAATCTCGGCCCGGGTTCGTTCCCGCGTGGCCTGTCCTTCCTTCTGATGGCGGTCGGCGCGATCGTCGTGGTGCAGGCGCTGACCACGGTCGGCCCGAAACTCGAGGCCTGGTCCATTCGCGGCCCGGTTTTCGTGCTCGGCGCCGTGCTGCTGTTCGCGGTCTCGATCCGGCCGCTCGGCCTGGTCATTGCCGGGCCACTGGCGCTGATCATCTCGGCCTTTGCCGCCAAGGATACGCGCTGGCTGCCGAATTTGATCTTTGCCGTTCTGATGACGGCCTTCTGTATTCTTTTGTTCAAGGTTGGGCTGAGGCTTCCGATTCCGGTCGCTCCCTGGGCCGGATATTGAGGGGCGCACCATGGACATGATTGCTAATCTGGCGCTCGGCTTCGGTGTTGCGCTGACGCTGAAGAATATCGCGCTGTGCTTTCTTGGCTGCATGATCGGCACGCTTGTCGGCGTGTTGCCGGGCGTCGGCCCGATCGCCACCATCGCGATGCTGCTGCCGATCACCTTCGGTCTCGATCCGGTCGGCGCCCTGATCATGCTGGCGGGCATCTATTACGGTGCCCAGTATGGCGGTTCGACCACCGCGATCCTGGTCAATATCCCCGGCGAGGCGACATCCGTCGTCACCGTGCTGGACGGTCACCAGATGGCGCGCAACGGCCGCGCCGGCGTGGCACTGGGAATCTCGGCCATCGGCTCGTTCTTCGCCGGTACGGTGGCGACCATCATCATCGCCGGTCTGGCGACGCCGCTCACCCGGGTGGCCCTGCTGTTCGGCCCGGCCGAATATTTCTCGCTCATGGTCATGGGCCTGATCTTCGCCGTCGTGCTGGCGCGTGGCTCGGTGGTCAAGGCGATCGCCATGGTGCTCTGCGGGCTCATGCTGTCGACCGTCGGCCAGGATCTCGAGACCGGCGCCGACCGCATGACCTTCCGCTGGGCGGAACTCTCCGACGGTCTCGACTTCGCCGCCATCGCCATGGGCATGTTCGGCTTTGCCGAAATCCTGCGCAACCTGGAGACACCCGAGACCCGCGACGTCCTGAAGAACAAGATCGGCCGCTTGCTGCCGAGTTGGCAGGACATCAAGGAATCGGCGGCGCCGATCCTGCGCGGCACCTTTATCGGTTCGGCGCTCGGCATCTTGCCCGGCAACGGCGCCGTGCTCGGGCCGTTCGCCAGCTATACGATCGAAAAGAAGATCGCCAAGGATCCCTCGCGCTTCGGCAAGGGCGCCATCGAGGGCGTCGCCGGACCGGAAAGCGCCAACAATGCCGGCGCGCAGACCTCGTTCATTCCACTGCTGACGCTCGGCATTCCGCCGAACGCCGTGATGGCGCTGATGGTCGGCGCCATGACCATCCACGGCATCGTGCCGGGGCCGCAGGTCATGGAAAAGCGGCCCGATCTGTTCTGGGGCATGATCGCCTCCATGTGGATCGGCAATCTGATGCTGCTGATCATCAACATGCCGCTGATCGGCCTTTGGGTGAAACTCCTGAAAGTGCCGTACAACATGCTGTTCCCGGCGATCATCATGTTCTGTTCGATCGGCATCTACTCGATCAACAACAACCCGTTCGACGTGGTGATCACCGCCTTCTTCGGCTTTGTCGGTTATGGCCTGATGAAGATGGGCTTCGAGGTCGCGCCGCTGCTGCTCGGCTTCGTGCTGGGCAAGCTGATGGAGGAATATCTCCGGCGCTCGATCCTGATGTCGCGCGGCGATTGGTCGGTGTTCGTCGATTTCGTCAACCGTCCGATTTCGGCCGGCCTGATCGTCATCGCCGTCGTCCTGGTGATCCTGTCGTTCCTGCCGGCGATCACCAAGAGCCGCGACGAAGTCTTCACCGAGTGACTTTGCGATCCGGCGCGGGCTCGCCCCGCGCCGGATCGTTTTTGCGCCGCCGCGTGGCGGCCTTGCCGTCGATGCTTCCGCCTGCGCCGGCGGTGACTTCGCAGCCATTGTAACGAAACAGCTCTCCGGTCTCGAACAGGTCCAAGAAGACGGCATGTCGGATGCCGCGCCTGACGATCGGAGCTTGCCATGCGCCTCCCGTTTTCGCCGTCCCGCCGCGCGCTCGTCCTGTGGAGCCTCGCGGGCCCGGCGGCGCTCGGCACCGGCCGCGCAAGCGCGGCCGAGATCTACACCCGACCGCTGTCGTCGCTCGCAGCCGGCGGCTACGACGTCGTGGCCTACTTTTCCGAAGGCGCGCCGGTCGCCGGTTCGCCGGCCTTCGTCCACCGCTGGAAGGGCGCGACCTGGCGGTTTGCCAGCGCCGCCAACCGGGATGCTTTCGCGTTGGCCCCGGAGCGCTACGCGCCGGCCTATGGCGGCCATTGCGCCTGGGCGGCGTCGCAAGGCTATCGCGCCGCGGGCGATCCGCGCCAGTGGCGCATCGTCGAGGGACGCCTGTTCCTCAATTACGACGCCAATGTGCATCGGACCTGGCAGAACAATATTGCCGGCTTCATTGCCGCAGCCGACCGGCATTGGCCGGCGCTCGCGGCACAATGAGCTGGCGGTTTAAGAAACCGTGGTGACAATAGCCTGGAGGCGGCGTTTTTTTTGGCAGATTTCTATTGAAACAAGCCGGTGACGCTGGGAAATCTTGGTGCTAGCGTTGGCGCCCGCGCGGCTCCACTGGGCTGGGCGGGCCACAACGGCGAGAGGGAGCACCATGAGCGACTGGCTGGCAGACGTGAAGAAGTATGCGCCTAAGGCGAACGAAGCGGCCGTGACCGGGATCATCAAATATCTCGGAATCGCATTGCGTAACCGGGATTCGTCGCTGGTCTCCTTTACCGACCCGAAAGAAGTCGATCGCGTGAAACAGAATTTCGCGATCAAGAAGCTCGGCCTCACCGACGAACCGGCGATCGACGCCGCGCTCGCCAAGGTTCATGATGCGATGAAGGCGGACAAGACCAAGAACCGCGTGACAGTTTATTACCTCCTGGCCGATCACTTCAAGAAATTGGATCTGTTCATCAAGAAATAAGGCGGGCCATGCCTTGCCCGAAGCGCCGCCCGGTCGGGCGGCGTTTTCATGGGCGCAGGGGTGGGGCGCCCGCCTGTGGGCGACGCGATCAGGCCGCTGCCCGACATCGTTCGATCGGGCTATACTGCCTGAGATTCGCCCGACCGAGAGGCTCCGTTGCGCCAATATCACGATCTCATGCAGCGCGTGCTCGACACCGGCACCCGCAAGGACGACCGGACCGGCACCGGGACGCTCTCGGTCTTTGGCCACCAGATGCGCTTCGATCTCGGCGCGGGTTTCCCGATGCTGACCACCAAGAAGCTGCATCTGAAGTCGATCATTCACGAATTGCTCTGGTTCCTGAAGGGCGACACCAACATCGCCTATCTCAAGGCCAATGGTGTTTCGATCTGGGACGACTGGGCCGACGCCGCCGGTGATCTCGGCCCGGTCTATGGCAAGCAATGGCGGTCCTGGGCCGCACCCGACGGGCGCGTCATCGACCAGATGGCCAATCTCGTCGCGATGCTGCGCAAGAACCCGGATTCGCGCCGGCTGATCGTCTCGGCCTGGAACCCGGCCGATGTCGACGCCATGGCGCTGCCGCCATGCCATTGCCTGTTCCAGTTCTACGTGGCCGACGGCCGGCTGTCCTGCCAGCTCTATCAGCGCTCGGCCGACATCTTCCTCGGCGTGCCCTTCAATATCGCGAGCTACGCCCTGCTGACCCTCATGGTCGCGCAGGTGGCGGGCCTGAAACCGGGCGATTTCGTCCACACGCTCGGCGATGCCCACCTCTATGTGAACCACCTGGACCAGGCGCGGCTGCAACTGACGCGCCAGCCACGGCCCTTGCCGACCATGACGCTCAATCCGGCGGTGACGGATCTGTTCGGCTTCAGCTATGACGACTTCACGCTGACCGGCTATGAGGCCGACGCGCATATCAAGGCGCCGGTGGCGGTGTGATGTCGCAGCTCTCGGAGATGCAGGCGCGCGCCGAGCGCATCAGCCGGCAATACGAGGCGGCATTCGGCATCGCGCCGGGCGAAGACTGGATCGTCTTCAAACTGCAGGAAGAGCTGGGCGAACTGACCCAGGCCTATCTCGCGGCGACCGCCCGCTCGCGGCACAAGGCCGAGGGCGACGGCGGACGCGCGGCGCTGGCCCGCGAGATCGCCGATGTGCTGGGCTTCACCCTGGCGCTCGCCGAGCGCCTGGGCATCGATGCCGGCGCGGCGCTGGAAGCCAAGTGGATGCGCTACGAGGCCAGGCCATGACGCCGGTCATGCTGATCGCCAATGTCGGATCGAACGGCGCCATCGGTCGCGGCAACGCGCTGCTGTGGCGGCTGAAGACCGACATGGCCGGGTTCCGGGCGGCGACGCTGGGCAAGCCCGTGGTCATGGGCCGCAAGACCTTCGAGAGCGTCGGCCGGCCCCTGCCCAAGCGCCTCAATATCGTGATCTCGCGCCGCGCCGGCCTGTCGCTGGCCGGGGCGGTGGTGACCTCCGGACTGGCCAATGCGCTCGCCGTCGCGCATGCCGAGGCGCTGCGTTCGGGGGCGGCCGAGATCGTCGTGATCGGCGGCGCCGACATCTACGCCCAGGCCATGCCGCTCGCCGACAGGCTTCTGATCACCCATGTCGACGATGCGCCCGCGGCGGACGCCTTCTTCCCCGCGATCGATCCGGCGGCATGGTCGGGGCGCGACATATCCGCCTATCCCGCGGGGCCAGTCGACGATCATGCCTTCCGGGTGGTGGAATATCGCCGCGCCGCCCGTCCCGCCTGATCTCCCCTGGCGTAAGGCTGAAGCCCAGCCTATGGTTTTTGCTGAAGTTTCCCGGCTGCCCTCGTTCACCACGGGGCCGTAATGCGGCAATGACGCAGACGGCATCGCGTTGAAAGGAAGGGGCGGCTCTTCTATATCCGTGGGCAACACAGGCGCTCTCCAGCGCCGCCCGGCTTTCTCAGCGAGGACATTTTCATGCCGTGGAACAATCAAGGCGGCGGCGGCCCATGGGGCGGCGGCGGTGGTGGCGGCGGCGGTCCGAAAGGACCCTGGGGACAAGGTCCCCAGAGCGGCGGCCAGCCCCCCGACCTCGAGGAGCTGATCCGCAAGAGCCAGGAACGGCTGAAGAGCGTGCTGCCGGGCGGCGGCGGCAATATCGGCGCCAAAGGCATCGCGCTGATCGCGGTTCTGGCAGCGCTTGTCTATGCCGCGACCGGTTTCTACACGGTCGGCCAGAACGAGGTCGGCGTGAACACCGTGTTCGGCCGCCATATCGGCAATGCCGCGCCAGGCCTGAACTGGAACCCGCCGGCGCCGTTCGGCGCGGTGTTCCGGGTGCCGGTCACCGACGTGCGGCGGACCGAGGTCGGCTATCGCTCCGGCGGCGGCCCGCGCGGCGGCAATCGTGACGTGCTCGAAGAGAGCCTGATGCTGACCGGTGACGAGAACATCATCGACATCGATCTGGAAGTGCAGTGGGACGTCAACGCGGCCCAGGTCGCCGATTTCGTGTTCCAGATGCAGAATCCGGAAGGCACGGTGAAATCGGTTGCCGAGAGCGCGCTGCGCGAGGCGGTCGGCCGGCGCAACATCCAGCCGATCCTGACCACCGATCAGTCGGCGATCGCCGCCGAGATCCGCACTCTCATGCAGAAGACGCTCGACGACTACCATTCCGGCGTCAACGTGCGTGTCGTGCAACTGCTGTCGGCTCTGCCGCCGCAGCAGGTGCGTGGCTCGTTCCTCGACGTCAACGCGGCCCAGCAGGACCAGAGCCGGGTTCAGAACGAAGCGCGCACCTATGCGAGCCAGGTCGTTCCGGAGGCACGCGGCCGCGCCGCGCAGACGCTGCAGGAGGCCGAGGCCTATCGTGACCGCGTCGTCGCCGAGGCGAACGGTCAGGCCAGCCGCTTCACCCAGGTCTACGAGCAATATCGACTGGCGCCCGACGTGACGCGCGAGCGGATGTTCCTGGAGACCATGGAGCGGGTGCTCGGTGGCACCGACAAGGTCATCATCGATCAGGCCGGAGGCAATGGCGTCCAGCCGTTCCTGCCGCTCGACCAACTCACCAACCGTCGCCCGCAGGCCGGCACCACGCAGGGGACGACGCGATGAACTCGACCACCAAACTGGTTCTCGGCATCATTGCCGCCGTCGTCGTCTTCGCGCTGGCCAATTCGTTCTTCGTGGTCCAGCAGACCCAGCACGCCATCGTGCTGCGTTTCGGCCAGGTCGTGCGCCAGCCGATCAGCGAGCCGGGGCTCTATTTCAAGATGCCCTTCATCGACAATGTCGTGCCGCTCGACAAGCGCACGCTGGATCTCGACCTGCCGGTTCAGTCGGTGCTCTCGACCGATCGTCAGAACCTCGACGTCGACGCCTTCGCCCGCTACCGGATCACCCAGCCGCTGCGGTTCTTCCAGACCGTGCGCACGGTGCCCAATGCCAATACCCGGCTTGCCAGCTTCGTGAACTCGTCGATGCGCAACGTCATCGCCGGCACCACCATGTCGGCGCTGATCCGCACCGATCGCGGCCTGCTGATGAACCGTATCCAGGAAGAGGTGAACCGCGAGGCCGGCACGCTCGGCGTCGAGATCGTCGATCTCAGGCTGACCCGCGTCGACCTGCCCCAGGTCAACCAGGAAGCGGTGTTCAACCGCATGCAGACCGAGCGCCGCCAGGAAGCGGCCGACCTGCGCGCCACCGGCAGCCAGGCCGCGGTCACCATCCGCGCCCGGGCCGATCGCGAGGTCACCGGCATTCTCGCCGAGGCCAATCGCCGGGCCGACGAGCTGCGCGGCGCGGGCGATGCCGAACGCAACAAGATCTTCGCCGAGGCCTATGGCCGCGATCCGAACTTCTTCTCGTTCTATCGCACCATGCAGGCCTATGAGCAGAGCATGAAGCAGGGCGATACCCGCATGGTGCTCTCGCCGAATTCGGATTTCTTCCGCTATTTCGGCGACGCCACCGGGCGGCGAAACGGGCCGACACCGGCCCGCGCGGCGGACACACCTCCCGCCAGCCGCTGACCTCTTGCGCTCCAGGCCGTCGCGACCCCGTCGCGGCGGCCTTTTTCCATCGCGCCGGAAAAAGCGTGCCAAAGAACACGTGCCAATCAAGCGTGCTGACAACGCGCCCGATGAAAGTGCGCCATGAAAGACTTTCTCACCGCCCTGGGCCTGGTCCTCGTCATCGAGGGCATCCTGCTCGCCGCCTTGCCGATGCGGGTGCGCCAGGCGCTGGAAATCATGCGCCTGACGCCGATCCAGCAATTGCGCATCATCGGTCTCGTCTCGGCGATTCTGGGCCTCGGCGTCATCTGGTGGATGCGTAGCTGACACGCGCTTGATCGCGCCCGACCAAAGACCCGATTGACAAGCGCGCCCCCAGGATTGATGGGAGGGGCAGCTTCGCTACATCTCGCGAGACTTGAAGACATACCATGGCTCAGTTCACGCTTCCCAAGAACTCCAAGATCACCGAGGGCAAGGCCTGGCCCAAGCCGGCCGGCTCCAATCACCTCAGCGAGTTCAAGATCTATCGCTGGAATCCGGATGACGGCGCCAATCCGCGCATCGACACCTATTATGTCGACCGTGACGATTGCGGCCCGATGGTCCTCGACGGCCTGATCTGGATCAAGAACAAGGTCGATCCGACTCTGACCTTCCGCCGCTCCTGCCGTGAAGGCATTTGCGGTTCCTGCGCCATGAATATCGACGGCACCAACACCCTCGCCTGCACCAAGGGCATGGACGAGGTGAAGGCGAGCGCGGTCAAGATCTACCCGCTGCCGCATATGCCCGTGGTCAAGGACCTCGTCCCCGACCTGACCCGCTTCTATACCCAGCATGCCTCCATCGAGCCCTGGCTCAAGACGACGACGGCCCAGCCGGAGAAGGAGTGGCGCCAGTCCAAGGAGGATCGCGAAAAGCTCGACGGTCTCTATGAATGCATCCTGTGCGCCTGCTGCTCGACCTCCTGTCCGAGCTACTGGTGGAACGGCGACCGCTATCTCGGCCCGGCCATCCTGCTGCAGGCCTATCGCTGGCTGATCGATTCGCGTGACGAGGCGACCGGCGAGCGGCTGGACAATCTCGAGGATCCGTTCCGCCTCTATCGCTGCCACACCATCATGAACTGCTCGAAGGCCTGCCCGAAGGGGCTGAACCCGGCCAAGGCGATCGCCGAGATCAAGAAGATGATGGTGTCGCGTCAGGTCTGACGCTCCCCGCGGCGGCCCTTGCCGCCGCTTTTCACCTGCGATGCCCGGTCTGCCGCTTCCGGCGGCGGTTCGTTCCGCCGCCCTTCCGCCACGGAAACTCCGCGCCGGCTCCCGTTTGTCACCGCGGAGCCGCCGTCACCTCCATGTGAGTTCGAACCTCCGTTCACGGGAGGTTCATCCATGGCTTCGGGATATCGACTGATCCGGTCCCCCTTGTTCAAGCTCGCCGCCATCGGCGTGCTGACGCTGCTGCTCGTCATTCCCCTCGTCGCCATTTCATCCCTGCGCGGCGAGCGTTCGCAACGCGCGGCCGAGGTGATCGGGGAGGTCGCCGGCGCCTGGGCGGGTGAACAGACGATCGTCGGCCCCATCCTGCTGCTGCCCTATGTCAGCCGTTCCGGCGGCCAGGATGCGCGGACCGTCAGGCGCGTCCTGGCCGTTCTGCCGGAGACGCTCCGGCAGAACGGCGATCTCAAGGTCGAGCAGCGCCGGCGCGGCATCTTCGAAGTGCCGGTCTACCGGGGCGAGGTCGACATCGATGCCCGTTTCGCGCCGGTCGACGTCGCGCGCATCGACCCTTCCGCCATCGCGCCGGTCTGGGAAGAGGCGGCGCTCGTCTTCCATGTGCTCGATCCGCGCGGCCTGCAGCGCGAGGTACCGGTGCGCATCGGCGACAGCGTGACGCCGCTGGAGCCGGGGGCGGGGCCGGCGACGTTCCAGGTGCCGACCCTCTACGCGGCCCTTGGCGGCGTCGACGGCGCGGCACCGTTCAACGTCAGCGCGCGGTTCGATCTCAAGGGCTCGCAGGCTTTCGGCCTTGCGCCGATCGGCCGGACCTCGACGGTCGCGCTCCGCTCCAACTGGAGCCATCCGAGCTTCTTCGGCGCCTTCCTGCCGGCCGAGCGGGAGATTAGCGAGGCCGGTTTCTCGGCGAACTGGTCGGTGCCGCACTATGCCCGGCCGGTGGCGCAGGCCTTCGTGGCCGAGCCCGCGCTGTTCCAGCGGCTGGTCGCCGCGCGCTCGGGCGTGCGGCTGTTCCAGCCGGTCGACATCTATCACCTGGTCGAGCGGGCGCTGAAATATGGCGTTCTGGTCATCGGCGCCGCCTTCCTGGTGGTCTTCCTTCTGGAAGTCCTGGCGGCACGGTCGTTCCATCCGATCCAATATCTCATGGTCGGCGCGGCCTTGACCCTGTTCTACCTGCTGCTTTTGTCCTTCGCCGAGCATATCGGCTTCGTCCGGGCCTATGCCCTGGCCAGCGCCGCCGTCGTCGGGCTCGTCTCGCTCTATGTCGGACTGGCCTTCGGGCGGCTGAGGGAGGGGGCCATGGTCGCCGGCGAGCTTGGCCTGGCCTACGGGCTGCTCTTCATCGTGCTGCGCTCGGAGGATTACGCCCTGGTCACCGGTGCGATCGTGGTCTTCGCGGCACTGGCGACCGTTATGCTCGCCACGGTGAAGACCGACTGGTCGGCCTTGTCGGGAAAATCAGTTGAGGAAAAACCGGCTGCGACGTCGTAAAGGATCGGTTAACGATAAGCTGAGCATCGTCGCGATGTCGCGTCACTGCCATGGATCCGCCGCAGCTTGCGTCGACCGTGGCAGTGTCGCCGTATCGCGCCGACATTTTTCGGGACCACTTCATGCTGACGCGCCCCGTCGCCCTTCTTCTCGCCTCGGCCGCGCTTGCCGGTTGTACTTCGGACCGTTTCGGTGACTTCTCCTCGGCGTCGATGCCCAGGACCGGGTCGCAGCGTATCGACGGCGGCTACGGCCAGCCGCAGCCCATGGCGCCGGCGCCTCAGCGCCGGCCTTCGGCCGCCGACGAGGACGTCATTGCCGGCGGCCAGCAGGCGCCGGACCAATCGGTCGCCACCGAGGATATCCCGCCGCCGCCCGGCACGGGCCGCACCTCCGATGTCGGCCCCTCCGCCATCGACCCGGCCCTGCGCCCGGCGAGCCCGTCCGAGCAGCCGCGCATCATGGTCGAGGAGCCGCCGCCGCGTGGCAGCGCCGGCGCCCCGGCGGCGGTTGCCGCCCTGCCGCGCCAGGAGGCTCCGCGCGCGGCAGCGCCGTCGGCCACGACGATTGCCGGAACCTGGACGGTGAGCGACGCGGGAGACCGCTGCCGGATCACCCTGACCTCGACGCCGCTGTTCGAGTTCTACCGCGCCAGCCCGCAGAACTGCCGCGCGCCGTCGCTGGCCCGCATCAATGCCTGGGAACAGCGCGGCTCGGAAGTGGTGCTGCTGCAGCCGGGCGGCCGGGTCGCGGCGCGGCTCTTCCCGCAAGGCTCGGGTTATTCCGGCGCCACCGCCACCGGCGCTACCGTGACGATGGCGCGCTGACCCTCCAGGTCAGCCTTCGCCCCGGTTGCCGAGGTCCGCGGGGCGCCTGCGGGCGCGCTTCATCAGGTTGAGCTGGGCGTCCAGCATGGTCGCGGCGACCGACGAGCCGTCGCGCCAGGCTTCGCGCCAGAGCGACAGCGGGTTGGCGGGCTCGGCCTTGACGTCGGCGAAGACGTCGCCGGAGGCATAGGTGATCTTGCCGTCGAATCGGGCGGCCAGCCGCTGCATGGCGCGGTTGGCCGGCAGGCAGGTCATCACGAGGCTCCGCACGCCGCGATTGCGGGCGGTCAGCAGCAGGCGTCCGAACAGCGCCGTGCCGACGCCGGTCAGCCGCCAGGCTTCCTCGACGGTGACCGCCACCTCTGCGGCATTGTCCTCGAGCAGCCGCAATTCGGCGGCGCCGCGCAGGATCCCGTCGACCAGGAAGCCGTGCACCAGCGCATCCGCGCCGAGCGCGGTCTCGGCATAGCCGGAAATGGTGTCGTCCGAGACGCCCGCGGCGAAGCGGCAATGCCGGGCTTCCGGATCGAGCCTCAGGAAATGCTCGCGCAGCAGCGCGGTCTCCCAGGGCATCAGCTTGCGGATCACGCCGGACGCGGTGAGCTCGTCGGTCATCCTATGGTCCTCGTTTGCCCGCCATCAGGCGGCTCATGACGTGGAACCCTCGAGCCTTGAACGTCGTTTCCCTCGACCGGGCGTTCTTAGCGCGGGCATTCCGTCGGGAACCAGCTCTAATTTTGCAGTGCAGCATGACAAGGGCGTGATCGCGTCCTTGCTGCGGCGGCGAGCCCAACGCCAGATGAACAGGTGGGCACGCAAACGAAAACCCCGGCCGCGAGGCCGGGGTTGAGCTTCACCAGCAGGGGTGAACGCTTACTTCTTCAGTGCGGCGCCGAGATTGCCGAAGCGCTGGTTGAAGCGCGACAGGCGGCCGCCGCGGTCCATCAGCTGCTGCGTGCCGCCGGTCCAGGCCGGGTGCGACTTCGGATCGATGTCGAGCTGCAGCGTGTCGCCCGGCTTGCCGTAGGTCGAGCGGGTCGTGTACTCGGTGCCGTCGGTCATGACGACCTTGATGGTGTGGTATTCAGGATGGATGCCGGTCTTCATGGGTCGTCCTCAAAGGGCGCCGGATCGGTCATACGCCGGCACGCGGGTCGTCCTGTGACGAGAAGCCGCGCTCATACGCGAAGTTCGTCGGGTTTTCAAGACACGATGGACGCTTGATAAGCGCACCCGCGCAAGAACCATGGGATTGCAGCATGAGCATCGCCGCATCGTCAGCAGATCAGCCGGTGGAAGCCTCGCCCGGGAAGAAGCGCCGGCTCAGGCCGCTGCTCGGGCTGATGCCTTATGCGCTGCGCTATCCGGGCCTGCTGATCGGTGCCGCGATCGCCCTGACGGTGGCTTCGCTGGCGACGCTGGCGGTGCCGTTGGCGATTCGCCGGATGATCGATTTCGGCTTCTCCACCGATGGCATGATCACCCAGTATTTCGGCATGCTGATCATCGTCGCGGCGGTCCTGGCGATCGCCTCGGCCTCGCGCTTCTACCTGGTCACGACGATCGGCGAACGGGTGGTGGCCGATGTCCGCTCGGCCGCCTTCCAGCACCTGACCACGCTGTCGCCGAGCTTTTTCGATACCGCCAAGACCGGTGACGTGATCTCCCGGCTGACCGCCGACACCACCCAGATCAAATCGGCGGTCGGGGTCTCGGTGTCGATCGCCCTGCGCAACCTGATCATGTTCGTCGGGGCGGTCGTGATGATGGTCGTCACCAGCCCCAAGCTGTCGCTTTACGCGGTGGCCGCGATCCCGCTCCTGGTTCTGCCGTTGGTGGCCTTTGGCCGCGACGTGCGCCGCCGCTCGCGCATCGCCCAGGACCGGCTCGCCGACGCCTCGGCCTATGCCAACGAAAATATCCAGGCGGTGCGGACCATGCAGGCCTTCACCGCCGAGCGCACGGTGTCGGCCCGTTTCATCGCGGCCGCGGAGGAGGCCTTCGCCACCGCGCGCAGCGCCAACAAGGCGCGCGCCATCCTTACCGCCGTGGTGATCTTCCTGGTGTTCTCCAGCGTGGTGGCGATCCTCTGGGCCGGTGCCCAGGAGGTGCTGGCCGGCAGCATGTCGAGCGGCCGCCTGTCGCAATTCGTGCTCTATGCCGTGTTCGGCGCCGGCGCGCTGTCCGAGCTCTCGCAGGTCTGGAGCGAGATCAGCCAGGCGGCCGGTGCGGCCGAACGGCTGACCGAGATCATGGCGATCGAGCCGGCGGTGAAGGCGCCCGCCAGTCCGCTGCCGCTGCCCGAGCCGCCGCATGGCGAGATCGGTTTCGTGGCGGTGCGCTTCGCCTATCCGGTGCGCCCGGAGACCAAGGTTCTCGATGGCGTCAGCTTCACGGTGAAACCGGGCGAAAAGGTCGCGATCGTCGGTCCGTCGGGGGCGGGAAAGTCGACGCTGTTCGCCCTGCTGCTGCGTTTCTACGACCCGGTCGGCGGGGTGATCCGCTTCGACGGGGTGGCGCTGGATCAGGCCGATCCAGAGGCCCTGCGCCGCCGCATCGCCATGGTGCCGCAGGATGTCGCGGTGTTCGCCGCGAGCGTCGCCGACAACATTCGCTATGGCCGGCCGGAGGCGAGCGACGCCGAGGTCGTGGAGGCCGCCAGGCTCGCCTTCGCCGACGAATTCATCATGAAGCTGCCGGGCGGCTATGAGAGCCTGATCGGTGAGCGCGGCGTGACCCTGTCCGGCGGCCAGCGCCAGCGCATCGCCATTGCCCGCGCCATTCTGCGCGACGCGCCGCTGCTGCTGCTCGACGAGGCGACATCGGCGCTGGATGCCGAGAGCGAGACCATGGTCCAGGCGGCGCTGGAGCGGCTGATGCAGGGCCGCACGACGCTGGTCATCGCCCATCGCCTGGCGACCGTGCTCGGCTGCGACCGCATCCTGGTGATGGACGAGGGCCGCATCGTCGAGGAAGGCACCCATGCCGAGCTCGCCGCCAGCGGCGGGCTTTACGCCCGGCTCGCCGATCTGCAGTTCAATGGCGGTCAGGCCCCGGCGACCACACCATGACATCGATCGCGAAACCCTGGCTGTTGGTGCGCGCGCCGGTCTTGGCGAAGCCCTCGCGCCGGTAGAAGGCGATGGCGCGGCCATTGTCGGCATTGACGTCGAGCGACAGGCCATTGGGCGACAGGCGCTTGGCTTCGTCCATCAGGGCCCGGCCGACCCCGGAGCCCTGGTGCGCGAGACCGACTAGCATCTGGTCGATCCAGCCACCAGCCGGATCGACCGTGACGAACCCGGCGAGCGCGGTGTCGACGAAGGCCAGCGGGATCGCGACCCCCGCGCCGGCGAAGGCGGTGATCCGATCGGTGAACCAGCCGCGCCGCTTGTCGAAATCGATGGCCGGATAGGTTGCCGCCCAGGTCGCCGCCCAGAGGCTCGACATGGTGCCGAGCGCGGCCGGATCGAAAGCGGCAAGCCTGATCGTCACCGGTCGGTCAGCCTCAGTTCGATGCGGCGGTTGCGCGCCAGCGCCTCGGGACTGTCGCCCTGTTCGATCGGCTGGAACTCGCCGAAGCCGGCGGCGACCAGCCGTTGCGGGGGGATGCCCTTGCTGACCAGATATTGCACGACGGCAATGGCACGCGCCGCCGACAGGTCCCAGTTCGAGGCGAAGCGGCCTCCGCCGATCGGCCGGGCGTCGGTGTGGCCGTCGACCCGCAGCACCCAGGGAATATCGGCGGGAATATCGCGGGCGACCTGGGTCAGCGCTTCCGCCAGCTTGTCGAGCTCGGCGCGGCCGCCGGGTTCCAGCACGGCCTGGCTGGAGGCGAAGAACACTTCGGAGCCGAACACGAAGCGATCGCCGACCACCCGGATATCGGGCCGGTCGGCGAGAATTTCGCGCAGGCGGCCGAAAAATTCCGAGCGGTAGCGTGACAGCTCCTGGACCCGCTGGGCCAGCGCCAGGTTCAGCCTGCGGCCGAGATCGGAAATGCGCGTCTGCGAGTCGCGGTCGCGCGCTTCGCTCGCCTGCAGGGCGTTTTCGATGGCCGCGAACTGCCGGCGCAGGGCCGCGATCTGCTGGTTGAGGAGCTCGACCTGGGCCAGCGCCGCCTGGGCGGCCTGGCGTTGCAGCGTCACCTCGCCTTCCAGCGTCTGGGCCCGGCTGCTCGCCGCGCCCGCCTGCCCCTGGGCCTGGTCGGCCAGCGCCTGCAGCCGGCGCCGGTCCTGTTCGGTCGTGCCGAGCGTCGCGCTGATCGCCGACAGGTTTTCCTGAAGGCCCTGGCGCTGGCCACGCTCCAGCTGCAGCAGATCGCTCAGTTCGGCGATCTGCTGGTTCAGCCGCGTCATCACATTGTCCTTGCCGGCGATCTCGCGCGACAGGAAGAACTGCGCCAGCATGAACACCGACAGCATGAAGATGATGGCCAGGAGGAAGGTCGACAGCGCGTCGACGAAGCCGGGCCAGTAGTCGATGCCCCGTTCGCCGCGCCGGTTTCGCGACAGGGCCATCTCAGAACCGTCCCGCGCGTTCGCGCAGCATCTGCTCCAGGAGCTTGCGGATCTCCTTCTGGTCGCCGGCCTGCGCCTCGACCCAGTCGCGAATCATCTGCTGCTCGGAGCGCATATGGGTGACGAGGCCCTGGATACCCTCGGCCAGGTTGGCCATGGCCGCGGTCGAACGCTGGTTCGCCGGGTTGTCGACCATGGCTTCGCGCAGCCGCTCGAACGCGCGCTGCAGGTCGGCGACGGCGACCCCGCCGGCGGCATCCGCCGCGGCCGGGCTGACCACCGCCATGTCCTGGACGGTCGAGGACAGCCAGTCTTCCACCTCGGTGTAGAAGCGGTTCTGCGCCTGGCTCGCCTGCAGGTCGAGAAAGCCGAGCACCAGCGACCCGGAAAGGCCGAACAGCGAGGACGAGAACGCGATGCCCATGCCGCCGAGCGGTTCGGCGAGGCCGCGTTTCATGTCCTCGAAAATGGTGCCGAGTTCGCCCTGGGTCGAGAGGCTGTTGATCACCCGGCCGACCGAGGTCACCGTGTCGATCAGGCCCCAGAAGGTGCCGAGCAGGCCGAGGAAGACCAGCAGGCCGGTGAGGTAGCGCGACAGATCGCGGCCCTCGTCGAGCCGGGTGGCGAGCGAATCGAGCAGGCTGCGCATGGTCATGGTCGAGATCGCCATGCGGCCGACCCGCTCGCCCAGCATGGTCGCCATCGGCGCCAGCAGCACCGGGGCCCGCTCCACCGTGATGCCCGGGTCGGCAAGGCGGAAGGAGTTGACCCAGGCGACTTCGGGAAACAGCCGGATCACCTGCCGGATGGCCAGCAGGATGCCGATGACGCAGACCGCGACGATCAGCCCGTTGAGGCCGGGATTGGCCATGAAGGCGGTCTTGATCTCGCGCTGCAGCACCACTGCGACGAGCGCGACGAGCACGAGGAACACGACCATCCGGAACAGGAAGATCCGCGGGGATGTGACCTTGAAGGGATCGAGTTCGCGGGCCATCGGCACTCGTCGGTAGGTTGCGGTGTCGCAGGAAACTAACCTGCGCCATCCCGGATGAGAAGCAAGGCGTATGGCGGCGGTATGACGCTGATAATAATGGCGGGGCGGACGTCGGGTTCCCTGGTCACGGTCCAGAGCCGCGGTTTCGGGCCGCGGCCCTTGATCAGGCTCCCATCAGTCCTTCCGCCCTGGCATAGGCGTGGGTCCTGTCGAGACTACGCGTGGCGCGGGCGAACAGATCGTCGATCTCGTCGGGCGTGATGATCAGCGGCGGGCAGAAGGCCAGCGCATCGCCGACGCTGCGCAGGATCACACCTTCGTCCTCGGCGAATTTGGCCGCCTTGGCGCCGATCCCGGCCTTGGCGTCGAACGCCTTGCGGCTCGCCTTGTCGGCGACCAGCTCGAGCGCCCCGACCAGCCCGACCCCACGGGCCTCGCCGACCAGGGGATGGTCGGCGAGGGCCTTCAGATGGCCCTGGAACCGCGGCGCCTTGGCGGCCGAGCCCTGGATGATGTTGTCGCGCTGGTAGATCTCCAGCGTCTTCAGCGCCACCGCCGCGCCGACCGGGTGGCCGGAATAGGTGAAGCCGTGGCCGAAGGTGCCGATCTTTTTCGATTCGGTGACCAGCGCCTCATGCATGATCTCCGGGATCATCACCGCTCCAACAGGCATATAGGCCGAGGTCAGGGCCTTGGCGATCGAGATCGCATGCGGCTTGTAGCCGAGCACCGGCGAGCCGAACCATTCGCCGAGCCGCCCGAAGCCGCAGATCACCTCGTCGGCGATCATGTAGATGTCATAGGCGTCGCAGACCGCCATGATCTTCTCGAAATAGCCCTTGGGCGGCACCAGCACGCCGCCCGCGCCCATCACCGGCTCGGCGATGAAGGCGGCGACCGTGTCGGGGCCCTCCTTGATGATCAGCTCTTCGAGCTCCCTGGCGCAGCGCGTCGCGAACTCCTCCTCGGTCTCGCCATCGAGGCCGAAGCGGTAGAAATGCGGGCAGGAGGTGTGCAGGATATTGGCGATCGGCAGGTCGAAATCGGTATGGTTGACCGGCAGGCCGGTGAGCGAGGCGGCCGCCACCGTGACCCCGTGATAGGCCTTGATGCGCGAGACGATCTTCTTCTTTTTCGGCCGGCCCAGCGCATTGTTCATGTACCAGACCATCTTGATCTGGCTGTCATTGGCCTCCGAGCCGGAGCAGACGAAGAACACCTTGGAGATCGGCACGGGCGCGACCTCCTTCAGCTTTTCGGCCAGCTCGATCGCCGGGTCGTGGCTTTTGCCGCCGAACAGATGGGTGAAGGAGAGCTTCTTCATCTGCTCGTAGGCGGTCTCGGCCAGTTCCTCGTTGCCGTAGCCGAGCGAGGTGCACCAGAGCCCGGCCATGCCCTCGATATAGGCCTTGCCATCCACGTCGTAGACATGGATGCCCTTGGCCCGCTCGATCACCAGCGGGCCGGTCTCGCGGATGGTCGCCTGGTTGGTATAGGGATGGACGAGCGTCTCGACATCCCGCACCTGAAGGTTCGTCAGCGGCATGGCATCCTCCGGACAATCGATCGGCTGCGAGTGAAGCCGATCCGGCCGGCCGAAGTCAAAGCAGGAGAGACCTGATCGGCGCGTGAGGTCCGGGCCGCGTCAGGTGGCGGCCTGCCGGCTGCCGGCACGCAGCTTCGCCGCGAGCCGCAACGCGAGCGCGATGCCGAGCAATGCGACCGGCACGAGATACCAGCCGCTCACCGGGATGCGCTTGCCGTTGGCGACGACGAAGCTGATCCAGATGAAATGGGCGCCGGTCCAATGCAGCAGGCGCCAGGCGCGCAGGCCGATCCAGACGGCGCTCCGGTCAAACGAGGTCGCCGCCATGGCTGATATGAACAGATAGGCGAGCCCGCCCGAGACGATGTTGCCGATATTGGTCAATTGCCAGAACAGCAGGGGATCGCGGCGCGCCAGGAGGACGATGGCGGCGAGGTGAATGCCATGCGACAGGGCGAAGGCGAGGCCGAGCTGGCGTCGGTTGCGCCGGAGCCAGCGCGCCGGTTCCGATGGCAGGAGCTGCGCCAGGGCCGAGGTCGCGAAGGTCGTCAGGAACAATGTCAGCGAGCTCCGCGCTGTCAGGCGGATGATCGCGCGCAAGCCGTCGCTGTCATTGGCGGCGAGGCCGTAGGCCACCGCGCTGGCGCCGGTCAGGACGACCGCGACGAGGCCGAGCAGCGGCCATTTTTCGATCGATTTCGAGACAAACACCGGCATTCCGCGCCTCCAGGGGGCGGTTGAACGTGCTGTCGAGGATGGCTGTCGGTACCGCCGGCTCAGCCGGCGAGGATCGCCTCTGCCCGCAGGCTGCGTCGTCGCAGGGCCTGGATCTGTGCCATCAGCCAGACGACGAGGCCGAACTCGGCCAGGCTGCCGGCGATCACCGCCGCCTGCAGCAGGCCGAAATCGCCGCTGCTCGTGGCGATGCGCGCGACGCCCGCCGCGGTCGATAGCGCCAGCGCGCCGAGGGTGCCGGCGGCGACCAGCGCCACCATCCGGAAGCCACGGGCGGCGATCGCGTCCAGCACCTCCGCCGGCGGCTGGCGGCGCGCGGCCAACCAGCCGCCGCAGCCGATGGCGAGCGCGCCGACAAAGGCGTAGCGGTCGACCAGCAATGCGATCGGTCCGGCCGATCCCTCGGCCAGCCCCAGGGTCCTGAGGCGCATGGCCAGGAAAGTCGCGAGGAAGGTCGCCAGGATCACCAGCCAGATGCGTTCGGTCTGGCGGCTCAAGGCATCAAGCGTGAAGGCGGCGGCGATCGCGCGGGCCGGGCCGATGCGGGCGAGGGCTTGCCGTTCGGCGGTCTCGGGGCTGAGGTCGCCGCCGGCCTCGACCGCCTCGGCCAGATGGTCGGCGAATTCCTCACGGACCCGGCGGGCCAGCCGGCGGTCGAAATCCAGCTGGCTTTCGAGTTCGTCCAGATAGGTCTCGATCAGGCTGGCCATGACCGGTCTCCTGCCACCAGCGCCTGTACGGCCCGGGCGAAGCGGTCCCAGACATCGCGGCGTTTGGTCAGCGCGACGCGGCCGTCATCGGTCAGCGTATAGACACGCCGGCGCCGGCCGCCCGCCGGAATGACCCACGAACTCGCCAGCAGGCCGGCCTCTTCCAGCCGATGCAGCGCAGGATAGACGGTACCTTCCGGCAGGTCGAAGGTCTGGTCGCTGCGCTGCTTGATCGTCTCGATGATCGCGTAGCCATGCGCCGGCCCCGCCTCCAGCGCGGCGAGGACGATGGTGTCGAGGTGACCCTTGAGCATTTCCGGTTCCATACCTAGAAACGCTATACCTCGTGTCGCTAGGTGTCAAGGCGAGCGCCGGCCCGAACGCGGTTACGGCGCGCCCTCGGTCTTGGCCTTGGCCCGTCGCGTGGTGGTCGCCCGCGTGGCGCGCGCCTTGACCGGCCGCGCCGCCGGCGCAAGCTCGGGGGCGGCCTGAGGATCATCGGTCGGCAGGACGACCGGCGGGACCGCCGCCGGCGCCGGCGCCTTGGTCCGCTTGCTCAGCGGGCGCGGCGGCAGGAGTTCCGCTTCGTTGACCACTTTCTTGGCGAGGAACACCGCCGCATCCAGCTTGTAGAAACTGCGGGTGCGGTAGAATTTCAGCGCGTTGTTGTTGTTCTCCGCGACCTCCAGGACGAGATGCGTGCAGCCGCGCAGCCGCGCCAGGTGCTCGAGCTGGTCGAGGACAAAGGAGCCGAGGCCGCGGCCCTGGAAATCGGGATGCACCGCCAGTTCCTCGACGAACAGCGGCCGCATGTCGCGCATCCGGAAATAGCGCTCGTTCATCCAGTTGTCGGTGCCGAGAATAGCCAGGGCGCATTCGGCGTAGCCGACGATCCGCTCCTTGGCGCCGGCGGTCGCGCCGGCGACGAACAGCAGCTGTTCGATACCCTTTTCCTCGTAGACCTCGAGAAAGCGCTTCTTCGAGCGCGGGCGCTGATATTCGACCGTTGTCCGGTTGACCTCGCGGAACACCAGCTTGAGGAATTCCCAGGTGCGGTTGAGGTCACGCCGGTGCAACCGTCGAATCCGGACTTCGAGCTCGGCATCATTGCCGGTTTTGGGGGCGGTCCTGCTCGCATTCATGACAATGGTCTGCCTTTGGGGGCGTCCGGTCTCTGCTCTCTCTTAGCATTTTGGACGACTGCGCAAAGCGTGTGCATCACGGATCGATGCTTGCCGGTCTCGAGACGCCGAGGGACCAGCCCTTCCAAAACGACCCATGACCAGCATGCATAGCGTCCCGCCACGGCACAGCTCTTGCCGGCCGCCCGGACCCAGTGCAACGCTTAACCAGGGGAACCCCGGGGGAGCACTGCATGGCCGCTGATCTGTCGCTTATCGAGAAGAGCGCAACTGACATTCTGAAGCTCTTGAAGAAAGAGGAGGTCAGTCCTCTCGATCTTCTCGATACGCTCGAGGCGAGGATTTCGGCGGTCGACGGTTACGTCAACGCTTTGCCGACTCTGTGCTTCGATCGTGCCCGCAAACACGCCAAGGCCTTGATGAAACGCCCGAAGGAAGGGCGTGGACTCCTCATGGGAATTCCCGTTCCGATCAAGGATCTGACCGATGTCGCAGGCGTGCGCTCCACGCAGGGCTCGCCGATCTTCGCCAACCATATTCCCGAGACCTCCAACATTCTGGTCGAGAATCTCGAGGCAAAGGGCGGCATCATCTATGCCAAATCGAACACGCCGGAATTCGGCGCCGGCGCCAACACCTTCAACGAGGTCTTCGGGCGCACACTGAACCCCTATAACACCAAGCTTTCGGCGGCCGGCTCGTCGGGCGGCGCGGCGGTGGCGCTCGCCACCGGCCAGGCCTGGCTCGCCCACGGCTCCGACATGGGCGGCTCGCTGCGCAATCCCGCGAGTTTCTGCGGCATTGTCGGCATGCGCCCCTCGCCCGGCCGCGTCGCGACCACGCCGGGCACCAAGATCGACGCCAGCCTCGGCATCGAGGGGCCGATGGCGCGCACGGTGACCGACCTCGCCTTGCTGCTCGACGCGATGAGCGGCGACGACCATCGTGATCCGCGCTCGCTGCCGCTGCCCAAGCGCGGCTTCCGCGCGGCGCTGCGCTCGGCCTGGAAGCCGGCGCGGGTCGCCTATTCGCCCGATCTCGGCATCACCCCCGTCGATCCGGAAGTGAAGGAGATCACCCGCAAGGCGGCCGAGCGTTTCGCCGCGGCAGGCGTGGTCGTCGAGGAGGCCCATCCTGATTTCTCCGAGGTCCACGAGTGTTTCGGCGTGCTGCGTGCCTATGCCTTCGCGGTGACCAAGGCCGAATTGCTGCGTACCCATCGCGACCAGCTGAAGCCGGAGGTGATCTGGAACATAGAGAAGGGCATGCAGCTGACCATGGAGCAGCTCGCCCGCGCCGAGGCGCAGCGCCAGACCATGCTGCAGCGGACGCTGAAATTCTTCGAGACCTACGACCTGATCCTGACGCCGGCGACCATTGTCGCGGCCTATCCGGTCGAGCAGCGTTACGTCGCCGAATGCGACGGCTTCACCTTCCCGGACTATGTCCAGTGGCTGTCGATCGCCTATGCGCTGACCACGGTGTCCTGTCCGGCGCTGTCGCTGCCCTGCGGTTTCACCGCCGACGGCCGGCCGGTCGGGCTGCAGGTCGCGGCGCGCCCGCATGGCGAGGACCAGGTGCTGATCGGCGCCAAGATGCTCGAGGACATCCTGTCGCTCGGCACGGTCAGGCCGATCGACCCGCGCGGCTGAGCCGGCTGGGCCGTCAACCTTAACACTTCATCGACCTCGATCGACGGTTTTGCACGCGTTTCGGTCATCGCGTGTTAAATCCGGCCGGGGTTGCGTTGGGCTGTGGGGGTTGGGTCGTGGTTCGCCGCGTCGCGCGTGTTCTTGCCGTTTGCTCGGCGTTGTCTTCGATCCTCCCCGTCATCGCCGCGCCGGCGGCAGCCCAGGATGTCAGGCCGTCGGCCATGCCGGATTTCGGCGGCATCGCCGCTGCCGCGCGCGGCGTCGCCGGACCCTATATCGCCGGCGGGCTGGGTTACGGTTCGGCGCCGCCGCGCGCGTTCTCGATCACCGACGGCTATGCCTGCCCGGGCGCGACGCTGCCCTATGTCGGGCCGGTCGGTTATGGCGGCGGCTCGGGTTGCTCGACCCATGTCAACATGACCGGCATCAGCGCTCACGCGATCTTCGGCTGGAACCTGTCGGGCGGCGAGGGCTGGGTTTCGGGCTTCGAGGCGCGCGGGCGGCTCGGCCGCGAAGGCGGCAGCGGCCGCCTCGGCGGCACCGCCAATGTCAACGCACCGGGCGTGCCGGCCTATGTGAACGCGGCGACCGGTGCCTACAAGGCCGCGCTCGACGGTGGCCTGGCGCTGTCGCTGCGTTATGGCTATGCGATCTCGGGCTTCCTGCCCTTCGTGCGGGTCGGGCTGGGCGCCGCCCATCTCGCCGAAAGCGTCGATTTCAACGCGACCGGCTCGCGGATCTGCACGGTCGTGCCGCCCACCTGCACCACCGGCGGCACGGTCGCCAATGCCAAATCGAGCTGGCTGCCCTCGGCGGTGCTCGGCGCCGGGCTCGAAATCCCGTTCGGCCGGTTCTTCGCGCGCGTCGACGCCGAGGTGGAGGCTGCCTTCGCGCCGTCGCAGAACCTGATGCGGACGCTCGCCAACCAGGCGATGGTCACAGCCGGCGGCGCGCCGACCGGCCAGGCCGTCTCAGCCAGCGGCACTGCCACGCTGCGCTCGGAAAATTGGATCGTCGCGCGTCGATTGATGGTGTCGGGCGGCTTCCGGTTCTGATCGGGTCTCGCTAAAGTCCGGTCATGACAACACACATGACAACGCTCCCGTCCGGCCTGACGGTCGTGACGGACGCCATGGCGCATCTGAAGACCGCGGCCATCACCGTCACCGTCGGCGTCGGCGGACGTGACGAACGTCCCGACGAACACGGCATCAGCCATCTGCTCGAGCACATGGCGTTCAAGGGCACGAGCCGGCGCACCGCGCGCGGCATGGCGGAGGAGATCGAGGCGATCGGCGGCGATCTCAACGCCGCCACCGCCTCCGAGAACACCGCCTATTTCGCCAAGGTGCTGGGCGAGGACCTGCCGGTCGCCGCCGACATGCTGGCCGATATCCTGACCGATCCGCTGTTCGACGCCGGCGAGCTCGCCAAGGAAAAGAACGTCATCGTCCAGGAAATCGGTGCGGCCGAAGACACGCCCGACGACGTGGTGTTCGACCATTTCGTCGCCGCGGCCTTTCCCGGCCAGCCGCTCGGCCGGACCATCCTCGGCACGCCGCAGGCCGTGCGCGCGGCAACCTCGGACCAGCTGCGCGGCTACATGGGCCGGTCCTACACGGCGCGCAACACGGTGGTCGCCGCGGCCGGCGCGGTCGATCATGAGCAGGTGGTCGCGCTCGTCGCCGAGAAATTCGCGCCCTTTGCCGACGCGTCCGCGCCGGCCCACGAGGGCGCCCGCTACGGCGGCGGCATCAAGACGGTGGCCCGACCGCTCGAGCAGAGCAATATCGTCATCGGCTTCGAGGGCATCAGCTATCGCGACCCGGCGATCTACGCGATCGGCGTGTTCACCAATCTGCTCGGCGGCGGGCTGTCCTCGCGGCTGTTCCAGGAGGTCCGCGAGGAGCGGGGCCTGTGCTACGAGATCCATTCGTTCCACTGGTCCTATGCCGATACCGGCCTGTTCGGCATTTCCGCCGGCACCGATCCCAAGGACGTCAGCGACCTGATGACGCTGACGCTCGATATCCTGCATGCGACCGCCTCGGGCGCGACCGAGGCGGAGATCGGCCGGGCCAAGGCGCAGATGAAGGTCGGCCTGCTCGGCGCGCTGGAAAGCTCGTCTGCGCGCACCGATCAGATGGCCCGGCAGATCCTGGCCTTCGGCCGCCTGCTGGATCTCGACGACATCGCCGCGCGCATCGAGGCGGTGACCATGGAGGATGTCCGGACCTCCGCGGAGAAGCTGGTGCGCTCCTCGCCGATCACTTTTGCCGCCATCGGTCCGAAACGCGGGCTCGACAAGGTGGCGCGGATCGCCGAACAATTCCGGTCGACATGAACGCGTCACCATGAACAGGTCTCGATGAACACGTCATCCGGCCGGCTGTCGCTGCTGCGTGCCGTAGGCCTTGCCTACGAGCCGCCGGAGCCGATCGTCGGGCGCAAGGTGACGCTGCGCGTGCCCGACATGGCCGACTTCGAGGCCTGGTCCAGCCTGCGCGGCGCGAGCCGGGCTTTCCTGATGCCCTGGGAGCCGGCCTGGCCGCCCGACGATCTGACCCGCCAGGCGTTCCGGCGTCGTGTCGCGCGCTATCGGCAGGACTGGCGCGACGACCAGGGCTACGCCCTGTTCATTCACCGCAACCAGGACGGCGCGGTGGTCGGCGGCATCACGCTGACCAATGTCCGCCGCGGTGTCGCGCAGACCGTGTCGCTCGGCTACTGGATGGGCGAGGCTTTCGCCGGCCAGGGCTATATGAGCGCCGGCGTCAGGACACTGGTGCCCTATATCTTCGGCCCGCTCGGCTTCCGCCGCATCGAGGCGGCCTGCGTGCCGCACAACACGGCTTCCGTCGGCCTGCTCGAGCGGGTGGGCTTCGGCCGCGAGGGGCTCGCCCGGCAATATCTCTGCATCAACGGCGTCTGGATGGACCATCTCCTGTTCGCCATGGTCAAAGGCGATCCGCTGCTCTGACGGCTTTGCCGGCCGCCGCCGGATCAGAAGCCCGACAGCGCCACGCCAATCTCGGTCATCCAGAGCGCTACGGCGGTGCCGGCGGAATACCAGCCGAAGGTCGAGGCCGCCTCGCGGTTCGCCATGCCGATCAGCTTGCGCGCGACGGCACGCGGCGGCCGTTCGTCGCGTTTCAGGCCGTCCCAGACTTCGGTGCATTCCGGCTCGCGCAGCGGCGCCCTGTCGGCGCGGAACATCAGCAGCGCCGCCAGCAGCGTGAACCCGACGGCGCCGGCCTTCAGCGCGACGATCGGCTCGGCCGCCAGGGTGAACATCAGGCCGATGACGCCGAGCCCGGCCAAACCGGAATCGCGCGCCGCCCAGGCAAAAGCGAGTTCCCTGATCCGCTCCATGGCGACCTCCAGGGGTGGAGTTCTGATCGCCACGAATATGTTGCGCTGCAATATGCGGCGCAAGAGCGGTGAAATCCTTATACGAAAGTATTAGGACTAAAGTATCAGGCGCGGGCGATCGCCGCGGTTCAGTCGACGATGAACAGGCGCGCGCCCTTGGGCGCCTGCGAACGGTGCGCCTCCGCATTGTCGGCGACCTGGTAGCTCATGCCGGGCTTGAGCACGAAGACGCGGCCGTCCGCGAGCGTCGTCTCCAGTTCTCCGTCGAGGCAGAACAGCACGTGGCCCTTGGAGCACCAGTGGTCGGAGACATAACCTGGCGCATAGTCGACCAGGCGGACCCGGATGGGGTTGTCGGCGGGCCCGAAATGGCGGGTCCGCCACAGCGCATGGCCGACATCGCCGGCATGACGGGTCGGCTCGACGGTCGACCAGTCGACGGTGTTGAAGGCAATGTCGGACATGCGCATGGCGGTACCTCGTCTCAATCTGCGGCCGCCAGGATAGATCAGAACAGGTGGATCGTCCCCGGCGCAAACACCGCAATAGCCATGAATCCGAGGCCGACGATACCCAGGCCGCCGGCAAGCCAGGCGAGCGCCAGGGCGCCGGTGATGACGGTCGCGGAGGCCAGCACGATGCCGATCTGGAACGCCGCCGAGGCGATCTCGAAGTCGTGATAGGCCTTGTATTTCTTGTCGCGCTTGGCTTCCGCCGCGGCGGCGCGGGCCGCCAGCTCCTTGCGGCCCTCGCGGGTCTCCGGTTCGCTGTCCCAGCGCTGGGCGGTGCGCTGCCAGGTGTCGATCTGGCGGGTCATCGCCGCCTTGGCCGCCTCGTCGGTCAGCGCGTCGCGGGTGATGGTCATGTCCTCGGCGGCGGTGCGCACGGTGGTCATGCGGATCGTCTTGGCCTGGAAGAAGGCCCAGAGATTGGAGGCTTCGACATTGGAATTGATCGCGTCGGTCTGGGCGCTCTTGCCGCCGGTCTCGGCGATCGCCAGCAGCAGCGCCATGACCGCGATCAAGAGCGCGATCTTCTTGTTGGATGCGTCGAGATGAGCGTGACCGCCGGACATCTGGTGATTCCCTGTAGCGCGAAGGACGAGGCAGAACCGTGTGCCGTTTCGGCCGGTGGGGCGCAAGGGTGAGCGGCGTTTTGCCGCTTGCCTTTGCCTGCCGGCGCGAACAGCCTTAAACAGCACTCATGACAATCTGGGGAAAACTCGGCGGGGCCGCCGCGGGCTTTGCACTGGGGGGGCCGATCGGCGCTCTCGTCGGCACGCTGGCCGGCCATTTTCTGGTCGACGAGGGGCTGCTCGCGCCGGAGGCGCGGCCGCCGCGCGAAACCATTGCCTTTACCGTCGGCCTGGTGGCGCTCGCCGCCAAGATGGCCAAGGCCGACGGCGTGGTCACCTGCAACGAGATCGATGCCTTCCGCCGGCTGGTCAGGATCGCGCCCGAGGATGAGCCGCGCGTCGTCGCCCTGTTCGATCTCGCCAAGCAGAGCGTCGCCGGTTACGACGCCTATGCCCGCCAGCTCCGCGATCTCCTGAAGGATGAGCCGAAAACGCTGGAGGATCTGCTCGACGGGCTGTTCGGCATCGCCACCGCCGATGGCGCGGTGCATGAGGCGGAGCTGGCCTATCTCGGCGAGGTCGCCGCGATTTTCGGCCTGACCGAGCGGCAGTTCGAATGCGTGACGGCGCGCCATGTGGTGACCAGCGGCGGCGCCGATCCCTATCGTGTGCTCGGCATCGGGCCCGACGTCTCCAACGAAACGATCAAGACCACCTGGCGCGCGCTGGTCACCGAACATCATCCCGACAAGCTGATGGCGCGCGGCGTGCCGGCCGAAATGATCGCGCTCGCTACCGCCAAGATCGCCGCGATCAACGCCGCCTATGACAGCCTGCGCAAGGCGAGGGGATTTGCGTGAGCGGCCGGCCGGACGACCACCACGAACACCATCATGACCTGGCTCGGGATCGCGAGGATGACGCGGCGCTGCCGGTCGAGCGGCCGGATTCCGCGCTCGTCGGCTCGCTTTCGGCATCGCCCAACCACGATTGCCGCAAGGGCGTCGACCGCCCGGACATCCTCATCCTGCATTACACCGGGATGCCGGACGGGCTATCGGCCCTGCGCCGGCTCTGTGATCCCGGCCCGCCGCGCGTCTCCGCCCATTACGTCGTCTTCGAAGACGGCGAGATCGTCCAATGCGTGGCCGAGGACCGGCGGGCCTGGCATGCGGGGCTGGGATCCTGGGAGGGACGCGGCGACGTCAATTCGCGCTCGATCGGCATCGAGATCGTCAATCCCGGCCATGAATTCGGCTACCGGCCGTTCCCCGCGGAGCAGATCGGGGCGGTGACCGCGCTCTCGGCGGATATCGTCGCGCGCCACGGCATCGTGCCGCGCCATGTGCTGGCGCATTCCGACATCGCGCCGGCCCGCAAGCAGGACCCGGGCGAACTGTTCCCCTGGGACCGGCTGGCCGCCGCGGGGGTCGGCCTGTGGGTTCCGCCCGCTCCCTGGCAGGACGGCAAGGCCTATTCGCGGGGCGAAGAAGGGCCGCCGGTCCAGGCCATCCAGGCGCTGTTCGCCATGCTCGGCTACGGCATCGAGGTCACCGGCGTCTATGACGCGCCGACCGAGGCGGTCGTCGGCGCTTTCCAGCGCCATTGGCGCCAGGACAAGGTCGACGGCGTCGCCGACGCCTCGACCCTGAAAACCCTGCGGGATCTGCTCGCGGCGCGATGAGGTTGACCGATGCGCCGACTTGTCCTGGTCCTGCTGATCGTGCTGGCGGCGCCGGCACTCGCCCTGAGTGACGGCCTGCCGGCGGGTTTCGTCCATCTCGCCGCGGTCGATCCGGGCATTCGCCAGGACATTCGTTATGCCGGCGGCTTCAATTTCATCGGCCGGCCGGTCGCCGGCTACCGGGCCGCGGAATGCATTCTCACCGACAAGGCGGCCCGGGCCCTGAGCGCGGTGCAGCGCGATCTCGCCGGCCGTGGCCTGATGCTGGTGGTCTGGGATTGTTATCGGCCGGCGCGGGCGGTCCAGGATTTCATGGCCTGGAGCGCGGACGCGGCCGATGACCGGATGCGCGCGGTGTTCTATCCCGAGGCTGACAAGCGAAGGCTCTCGGTCGAGGGCTATATCTCGCCGCGTTCGACCCATTCGCGCGGCAGCACGGTGGATGTTGGGCTGGCACGCATCGGCGCGCCGCCCGGCGCCCGCAGCGGGCAGGGCGCCTGCACGGCGCCTCCGGGACAAAGGGTGGATGAGGGCACGCTCGATCTCGGCACCGCCTTCGACTGCTTCGATCCGCGCTCCGGTCTCGCCGACCCGCGTATCGGGCCGGTCGCAAGGGCAAACCGCCTGACCCTGCATCAGGCGATGACCCGGCACGGCTTTCGGGGCTATCCGAGGGAATGGTGGCATTTTCAACTGAGAAATGAACCATTTCCTGTCCAGATTTTCGATTTTCCGGTCGTTTCGCGGCAAAATCGCTAGGTTCCGGCATGGCAGCCGAGCCGCGCGCGCCTGGACTTTGCGACCGGAAGGCGCATTGTTCGGCGATCGACTGGGAGAGTTGACCATGACCGATACGGCTCGCACTGCGCATTCCCTCGGCTCTCATCTCATTCCTCTTCGCCGCAACTGGGGCTGGCTGATGGGCGCGGGCGTCATCCTGATCCTGCTCGGCATGTTCGGGCTGGTGGCGACCTTCCTGTTCAGCATCGCCAGCGTCCTGTCGTTCGGCGCCATGATGCTGGTCGGCGGCGGCGTGCTGCTGGTCGACTCGTTCCGCCGCGAAGGCTGGAAGAGCCGCATCCTGATGCTGCTGGTCGCTATTCTCTACATCCTCACCGGCGCCGTGGTGTTCTACAATCCGATCTCGGCGGTGGCGGCGCTGACCTTGCTGGCCGGTTCGGCGCTGATCGCCGTCGGCATCCTGCGCATCATCATGGCCTTCCAGCTCCGGCCGGCGGCGGTCTGGGTCTGGGTGCTCATTTCCGGGCTGCTGTCGCTGGTTCTCGGCGCCCTGATCGTGGCGCAATGGCCGATGTCGGCCACCTGGGTGCTCGGCACCTTCCTGGCGATCGAGCTGATCTTCCAGGGCTGGTCCTACGTCATGCTCGCCCAGGCGGTGCGCTCGACCTTCGACGGTGTGAAGCCGCGTCCGGCGCCGGCGCCGACGCCGGTCCAGGCTCCGCCCGCCGCCAATCCGCCGGTTTCGCCGCCGCCGGCGAGCTGACCCGGAGATAGCGGCAAACTCCTGAGGAAAACCGCGGCGCGCCCTGTTCGCCGCGGCGGGTTGCTTAGCCGCCTGGTCCCGACATTTGCCGCCACCTATGCTCCCGAAGGGAGCCGGTTTTCGCGTGCATTCCTGCGATGAGTCTGAATGCGTGGCCATCCGCCGCCTCGCACCGGAACCATCACTCGTCACCTCTCCCCGGCGCGCTAGCGTTCGCACACATCTCGGAACGGCTATATGTTTAGTGCTTTGCGCGACGGTTTGCCGTCCTTCGAGGCTCGCGCAAGGGCGCTCGCACCTCAGGATGAGGGCTGTAGATATTGGCATCAGCCCCGGTTCAACATGCGCCTCAACCGTCGCGTTTCATGAGTAATATCAATGCGCTGCGCCGGCCATCCTCATCCTGAGGTGCGAGCTCTTGCGAGCCTCGAAGGACGGCCTTTCCGTAGTGCAAGGCCTTGAACATATAGCCATTCCGAGATGTGTGCGAACGCTAGCCCCGGGGAGAGGAGTGGGCCGTGGTTCCAGCGTGAACCCCGGCGGGCAAGAAACGTCTCGTAACACATTGAGAAGATGCAGATTGACGCGAGGTGCGTGAACTCTGGCGGCATGGGGAATGCTGTCGCGGCCACGGCCAATCGACATGGCGTCGCCCGACCGTCGCAGCCGCCTCTCGACAATAAAAGATCATAGTACTCGTCTTTAGGATGAGGCCGCCGCTTGCCGCTGCGGAGCGGTAGCGAAATGCGCGACTGTGTTCGAAGGTCGCCGGGGCGGAAAAGACCCGGCTCAGATCAAGCACGCGGACATGCGACATGAGACCGGACATCCGGGCAGCCTCCTGCGACAGGACCTGTGAGCCGTCTGCAGCTCGCCCAAATTTCGCCTTCGGCGTGGAACGCGATTGTCGGCGCGGGCGCCGAGAACCCCCGCCGCAGGTCTTATCGCTTCATCCTAAAGATCAATTATATGACCTTATCGTGTCGGTGGCGTGTCTGTACAGGGTGTTTCTGGCTGGCCCGATCGAGCGCCGCCGGCCACCGCAAACCGGCGTGAGCCACGGCGGGGCCGCCGATTACCGCAGTTTGATATCGAACCGCACGACGTCGCCGCGATAGACGCCTTCCGCCACGAGGACGCAGACGCCGTCGGCGTCGACGGCCCGGCGATGCACCAGGGCCACCGGCGCGTTCAGCGACAGCGACAGCGCCTCGGCGGTCTCGACATCGGCGGTGCCGATGGTCAGCGTCTGCTGGGCGTCGCGGATCTCGAGGCCGGGCACATCGTTGATCAGGCGCAGCGCGGTCTTCGTCTCGACGTCCTCCTGGCTGATGCGCTCGCGCAGGCGTTCGTCGATATAGACATTGGTCAGCAGGAACGGCTTGCCGTGCCGCCAATGCCGCCGATGCAGATGGCGATAGGACGGTGCCAGCGTGCCGATTGGATAAAGCACCGGGCCGAGCTGGATGTCGGGCTCGTCGGACAGGATCTCGATACGGGCGGTATGATTGGGCCGGAGCAGGCCCGACCAGTCGGTGCCGACCTCGCACCACAATTCCTCCTGCGGCTGCCGCCGGACAAACGTGCCCTTGGCCCGGTATCGCTCGATCAGGTGCTCGGCCTCGAGAAGGGTGAGCGCCTGGCGAATCGTGGCGCGCGCGACGCCGCATTCGCTGGCGAGATCGTCGACGGTCGGAATCTGGCTGCCGAGCGGCCATTGCCCGGATTCGATTCGGCGCCGGAACAGCGTGGCGAGCTGAAGATAACGCGAGACGGCACTGCGGCTGAAGTCGACGGGGTGTTTTTGTACGGCGACCATGAAGAGCCCAGTCCGATCTGCGTGCAGCTGACAATGTACTAGCCTATCAGTCTAAGCCTGCGTCGCGGTGGCGTAAACGTGGCGTGGCGCGATCGGAAAAGCCGGGCGGCGGGATATCGGGGCTGGCTTCCTTGCGGCCAGGCAGGCCCGCCGCGCGCCGCCGGCCACCCCCGCATCGCCGAGGCCGGGGCGGCTCGATCGCGGGTGAGACACATGGTGACCAAAGTCTTTAGGAAACCGTTTGTTAACGGCGAGCCGCGTTAATGAGGCGTTGACGACACGGACCCTGTGACATGGGCGTCCTCGGGCGTGATCGTCACCGACGCCCGTGATGCCATGCCGGTCGAGAACGAGCTGTATTTTCCGACGCCACTCCCGCGCGAGGCCAGCGCTTGGGTTCGGCATCGGCGGCTCGGGCCTGGTTCCCGGTCGCGGTCGAGCGTGGCGAGGCGTGGGAGTTTAGGAATGACGACGGGTCGCGGCATGACAGGGACCGATGCCGCCGGCGGACCGGCCCGTCACGTTCCCGTGCTCCTGGCCGAGGTGATCGCCGCGCTGGCGTTGCGCCCGGACACCCTCGTCATCGACGGCACCTTCGGCGCCGGCGGTTATACCAGGGCCATTCTCGACGTGCCGGGCACGCGCGTCGTCGCCATCGACCGGGATCCGACCGCGATCGCCGCCGGCCAGGACCTGGTCGCCGGCGCGAACGGCCGCCTGGCCCTGGTGCAGGATCGCTTTTCCCGGCTCGACACGGTCGCCGCGGCGCTCGGCCATGAGGCGGTCGACGCCGTCGTGCTCGACATCGGCGTGTCGTCGATGCAGATCGACGAGGCCGAGCGCGGCTTCTCCTTCCGTTTCGACGGGCCGCTCGACATGCGCATGGCGATCTCAGGCGAAACGGCCGCGGACCTGATCCAGCGGCTGCCGGAAGCCGAACTCGCCGACCTGATCTACGCCTATGGCGAGGAGCGGCTGTCGCGCCATATTGCCCGCGCCATCGTGCGCGAACGGGTGCTGGAGCCGATCGTCACCACCCGGCGGCTCGCCGACATCGTTGCCAAGGTGGTCCGGTCCAAGCCCGGCGACATTCACCCGGCAACCCGTACCTTTCAAGCCCTGCGCATCGCGGTGAACGAGGAGCTGGCCGAGCTCGAACGGGCGCTGGCCGCCTCCGAACGCATTCTCAGGCCCGGTGGCCGGCTGGTCGTGGTCACCTTCCATTCGCTGGAGGACCGCATCGTCAAGCAGTTCCTGGCCGACCGTTCGGCGAGGACCGCCGGCGGCTCGCGCCATGCCCCGGCCGCCAGCGTGCCGGACCCGACCTTCGTGCTGCTCGGCCGCAAGGCGGTCGTCGCCGGCGAAGCCGAAAACGCCGGCAATCCGCGCGCACGCTCGGCCAAGCTGCGCGCCGCCGAACGAACCGTGGCACCTGCGCGGGAGACGCGGTCATGATGCGCTTCCTCAACATCCTGGTCGTCGCGGCGCTGATCGTCGCCGCCGTCGTGGTCTATCGCGTCAAATACGAGGCGACGCGCCATGCCGAGGAAGTCGCCAAGCTCAAGCTGGAAATCAGCCGCGAGCGCGAGGCGATTGCCGAGCTCAAGGCGCAATGGGCCAGGCTCAACCGCCCCGACCGGCTGCAGGCCCTGGCCGAGCGCCATCTGAGCCTGCGTCCGGCCTCGATCGACCAACTGAACAATCTCAACAATTTGCCGGACAAGCCCTTCGTCGATCCCGATCCGATCGGCTCGATGCTCGAGGCCATGGACGGCAGCGGCGCCACCGACCCGACCGCCACCGGCTCGGTCCGGCCGACGCCCGTGCCGCAGCGCCGGCCGCAGCAGGGAGCCCGTTGATGGAGTCTCATTCCAGCGAGCCGACCGCCCGCGCGCCGAAACCCCGGTTCCTGATGCGCGCCCGGCTGTTCTTCGCCTGGCTGCTCGCCGGTCCGCAGGCCGAGCGGCTGAAGAAGGCCAAGGCCCGTGTCGTGCTCGCCATGGTCGGTTTCGGCGGCCTCTACCTCGTCATCGCGACGAGCATGATCCTCTATGCGGTCAATGGCGACCCGTCGCAGCGCAATGCCGGCCGGACCCAGGATGCGGTGTCCTCGGCGCGCCCCGACATCATCGACCGCAACGGCGAGGTGCTGGCGACCGATATCCGCACCCAGTCGCTGTTCGCCGAGCCGCGCAAGCTGGCGGCGAGCTTCGATGTCGACGAGGCGACCGAACTCCTGACCGCCGTGCTGCCGGACCTCGACCAGCGAGAGGTGCGCGAGCGCCTGCGTTCGGGCAAGGGCTTCGTCTGGCTGCGCCGCGAGATCACCCGCGAGCAGCAGGCACAGATCCACAGGCTCGGCATTCCCGGCATCGGCTTCCTGCGCGAGGCCAAGCGCTCCTATCCGAACGGCCCGACGCTGTCCCACGTGCTCGGCCATGTCGATGTCGACAACCAGGGCATTGCCGGGCTCGAGCGCTATATCGACGGACGGGGCCTGGCTGAGCTGCACCGCGCCGGCTTCGCCACCAGCCGCAACCAGGAGCCGCTCCAGCTTTCCATCGACCTGCGCGTCCAGCACGTGCTGCGCGACGAGATGCAGAAGGCCTTCGCGCGGTTCCGGGCCAAGGCGGCGGCCGGCGTCATCATGGATGTCGACACCGGCGAGATCATCGCCATGGCCTCGATCCCGGACTATGACCCGAACCATCCGGGCGGCTCGCATGGCGACGACCGAATCAACCGTCTGACGACGGGCGTGTTCGAGATGGGCTCGGTGATGAAATCGCTGACCTCCGCCATGGCCATGGATTCCGGCCGCTTCAACATCAATTCGCAGATCGACGCGCGTTTCCCGCTGACCGTCGGCCGGCACCAGGTGAAGGATTTCCACGCCCAGCGCCGGGTGCTGTCGCTGCCCGAGGTCTTCACCTATTCGTCGAATATCGGCACCAGCCGCATGGCCCTGACGCTCGGCGGCGAGTACCAGCGCAACTTCCTGCGCAAGCTCGGCCAGCTCAACCGGCTGCAGACCGAGCTGCCGGAAAGCGCCGCGCCGCTGGTGCCGCGCCGCTGGGCCGACATCACCACCGCCACGGTGTCCTTCGGCCACGGCCTGTCGGTGGCGCCGCTGCAGGCGGTGATGGGCACCGCCGCCCTGGTCAATGGCGGCCTGCTGATCAATCCGACCTTCCTGCGCCGCACCCAGGAGCAGGCCCGCGCCACCGCCACCCGGGTGATCCGGCCCGAGACCTCGGCCAACATGCGCTTCCTGATGCGGCTCAATGCCGAGCGCGGCTCGGGCCGGCGCGCCGATGTCGACGGCTATTACGTCGGCGGCAAGACCGGCACCGCCGAGAAGGTCATTGGCGGGCGTTATGCCAAGGACAAGCTGCTCAACTCGTTCATGGCGGTGTTCCCGGCCGACCAGCCGCGCTACATCCTGCTGATCATGCTCGACGAGCCGAAGGGCATCCCGGAGACCCATGGCCTGGCCACCGCCGGTTTCAACGCCGCACCGACCGCCGGCCGGGTGATCGCCCGGGCGGCCCCGCTGCTCGGCCTTCAGCCGCGCTTCGACATCGGGCCAGCCGCGCAGACGATCCAGGTCGGCTTCCGCGGAACCGGGCGCTAAACTCGCCGTCACCTAGTGCATTTTCACGCTCGCCTGGCCGAGCTCCTCACTTCTCTCCATCCGATGCCGCCATGGATCTCGCCACGCTCCTGAACGACGATGCGCCGCCCGCCCGGGCAGGAACGGCCGTGACCGGTCTGACCGCCGACAGCCGCCGGGTCGGACCGGGCAGCCTGTTTTTCGCACTGAAGGGCGAGAAGACCGACGGCATGGCCCATGCGGGGGCGGCGGCGAGCGCCGGCGCCGTGGCGATCGTCACCGATCGGACGGATGCGCCGGCCGACGTCGCCGGCATACCGGTGATCCAGGTCGCCAATGCCCGCCGGGCGCTGGCGCTCGCCGCCAGCCGGTTCTATCCGCGCCAGCCGGCAACCATTGCCGCGGTCACCGGCACCTCCGGCAAGACCTCGGTCGCCGCCTTCCTGCGCCAGGTCTTCGCCGCGCAGGGTTTCCAGGCCGCCTCGATCGGCACGGTCGGCGTGGTGCGCCCCTCCGGCGAGGCCTATGGCGGGCTGACCACGCCGGATCCGGTCACCTTGCACGAGACGCTCGACGTGCTGGCCGGCGAGGGGGTCACCCATCTCGCCTTCGAGGCCTCGTCCCATGGTCTCGATCAATATCGCCTCGACGGGGTGAGGATCGCCGCCGCGGCCTTCACCAACCTGTCGCGCGACCATCTCGACTATCACCTGACCGTCGAGGCCTATCGCGCCGCGAAACTGCGCCTGTTCACCGAATTGCTGCCCGCCGATGGCACGGCCGTGGTGATGGACAGTCCCGACGGCCGCTATTTTTCCGAGGCGGCGCGGCGGCGCGGGCTTCGGCTGATCGAGATCGGCCGGGCCGGCCAGGACAGGACCGGCGGCATCGCCATCCGCTCGGAAACCATTGACGGCGCCGGCCAGATCGTCGTCGCCGAGGGTTTCGGCGAGACTTTCACCACGCGGATTCCCTTGCTCGGCAGTTTCCAGGTCGACAACGCCTTGGTCGCCGCCGGCCTCGCCATCGGCTGCGGCGTCGCGCCGAAGGCGGCCTTCGCGGCGCTCGAACATCTGGAAGGCGCCAAGGGCCGGCTCGATTTCGTCGGCGCCAAGGACGGCGCGCCGGTCGTCGTCGACTATGCCCATAAGCCCGATGCGCTGGACAAGGTCTTGGAGGCGTCGCGCCCCTTCGCCACCGGCCGCCTCGTCGTGGTGTTCGGCTGCGGCGGCGACCGCGATGCCGGCAAGCGGCCGATCATGGGCCGCATCGCCGCCGAGCGGGCTGACCGGGTGATCGTGACCGACGACAATCCGCGCTCGGAAAACCCGGCGGTCATTCGCGCCGCGATCCTGGCCGCAGCGCCCGGAGCCGAGGAGATCGGCGACCGGGCGGAGGCGATCCGCAGCGCCGTCCGCGACCTGAAATCAGGGGATCTGCTGGTGATCGCCGGAAAAGGCCACGAAACCGGCCAGATCGTCGGGTCCATCACGCTTCCCTTCTCCGATCACGAGGTCGCGGCGAAGGCCATCCGTGATTATCAGACGAAAGCCGCCTCGAAAGGGTCCGCCGCATGAGCATGCCAGGCAACAGCGAAGGCCATCCGCTCTGGACCACCGAGGCGCTGGCCCGGGCCATGGGCGCGCGCGTCGTCGGCGCTCCGGCTGCGGTCGTCACCGACATTTCCATCGACAGCCGGTCGATCAATCCGGGCGAGGCCTATGTCGCGATCAAGGGGCTGGCCCATGACGGCCACGCCTTTGTCGCCGCGGCGCTCGACAAGGGCGCGGCCCTTGCCGTGGTCTCGGAGGACTGGGCCGCCGGCGCCCCGGCCGGCCGCTATCTCGTCGTCGCCGATCCGCTCAAGGCCCTGGAAAAGGCGGGCGTCGCCGCCCGCGCCCGCACCGCTGCGCGCATCGTCGCGATCACCGGCTCGGTCGGCAAGACCTCGACCAAGGAGGCGCTGGCCCATGTGCTGGCGCGCGAAGGCCGCACCCATGCCCCGCCGAAGAGCTTCAACAACCATATCGGCGTGCCGCTGACGCTGGCCCGCATGCCGGCGGCAAGCGAGTTCGGCGTGTTCGAAGTGGGCATGAACCACAGCGGCGAGATCACCCCGCTGACCCGCATGGTTCGCCCCGATGTCGCGGTCGTCACCACGATCGAGGCGGTGCACCTGGAAAATCTCGGTTCGATCGAGGCCATCGTCGACGCCAAGGCCGAGATCTTCGCCGGTGTCGAACATGGCGGGGCGGCTGTGCTGCCGCGCGACAGCCGTCATTTCGACCGGCTGGCGCGGGCCGCCAAGGCCGCCGGCATCGACACCATCCTGTCCTTCGGCGAACACGAGGAGGCCGATGTCCGGCTGCTGCGCGTCTCGCTTTCGGCCCTGTGCTCGACGGTCCATGCCCGCGTCATGGGCCAGGAGGTGACCTACAAGCTCGGCTCGCCCGGCCGGCACCTGGCGATGAACTCGCTCGCCGTCCTCGCTGCCGCCAAGCTCGCCGGCGCCGATCTCGCGATCGCCGCCTTGGCGCTATCCGACATGCGGGCGGTTTCCGGCCGCGGCGAGCGTTCGCAGCGCCGTCTGTCCCAGGGTAGCTTCACCTTGCTGGACGAGAGCTACAACGCCAACCCCGTGTCCGTGCGGGCGGCCCTGGCCGTTCTCGGCGCGGTGCAGCCGGCCCCCGGCGGCCGGCGCATCGTGGTGCTCGGCGACATGCTGGAGCTCGGCGCCGACGGCAAGGCCCTGCATGCCGGCCTCGCCGGGCCGCTCGCCGATGCCCATGTCGACCTGGTCTTCTGCTCGGGCCCCTTGATGGAAAATCTCTGGAAGGCCTTGCCAGTCGGCCGCCGGGGCGCCTATGCCGCGACCGCCGCCGAACTCGAGCCCGAGGTGATCCGCACGCTCAGGTCCGGCGACATCGTCATGGTCAAGGGCTCGCGCGGCAGCCGGATGGCGCCGCTGGTCGAGACCCTGAAAGCCAAGTTTGCCGCCGAGGTCACCGACGACGCCCATCTCGGCGCGGCCTGAGATACGAGAGATATCGAGCGATGTTCGCCTTTCTTGCTGAATTCACCAGCGTCTTCGGACCGCTCAATATCTTCCGCTACATCACCTTTCGCACCGGTGGCGCGACCGTCACGGCGCTGATCTTCGTCTTCCTGTTCGGCCCGGGCCTGATCCAGCTCCTGCGTCTGAAACAGGGCAAGGGCCAGCCGATCCGCAGCGACGGCCCGGAAAGCCACATGGCCAAGAAGGGCACGCCCACCATGGGCGGCCTGATGATCCTGGCCGGCCTGGTCATCTCGACATTGCTCTGGGCCAATCTCCGCAGCCCCTATGTCTGGATCCTCTTGTTCGTCACGCTCGGCTTCGGCGCCATCGGCTTCTATGACGACTATCTGAAGGTGACCAAGCAGACCCATGCCGGCTTTTCGTCTCGCGCCCGGCTGGCCCTGGAATTCGTCATTGCCGGCCTGGCGGTCACCGCCGTGGTCTATGTCACCCGCGAGCCGCTCAACACCTCGATCTTCTTTCCCTTCATCAAGGACCTGTCGATCAATATCGGCTTCCTGATGATCGCCTTCGGCGCGCTGGTCATTGTCGGCTCGGGCAATGCGGTGAACCTGACCGATGGCCTCGACGGCCTCGCCATCGTGCCGGTCATGATCGCCGGCGGCACCTTCGGCATCATCGCCTATCTCTCCGGCAATGCCTTTTTCGCCAATTACCTGCAGATCACCCATGTGCCGGGCACCGGCGAGATCGTTGTGGTGATCGGCGCCTTGATCGGGGCGGGCCTGGGGTTCCTCTGGTTCAACGCGCCGCCGGCGCAGATTTTCATGGGCGACACCGGATCGCTGGCGCTCGGCGGCCTGATCGGCACCATTGCGGTGGCCACCAAGCATGAGATCGTGCTCGCCGTGGTCGGCGGCCTGTTCGTGCTCGAAGCCGTCTCGGTCATCGTCCAGGTGGCGTCGTTCAAGCTGACCGGCAAGCGCGTCTTCCGGATGGCGCCGATCCACCACCATTTCGAGAAGAAGGGCTGGTCGGAGCCGCAGGTGGTCGTGCGCTTCTGGATCATCGCCTTCGTGCTGGCGCTGGCCGGCCTGTCCACCCTGAAGCTGCGGTGATCGGGATGATCCCGGTCACCCTGTTCAAGGGCGCCAAGGTCGCCGTCTTCGGGCTCGGCGGCTCGGGGCTCGCCACCTGCGCCGCGCTGACCGCCGGCGGCGCCCACGTTGTCGCCTGGGACGACAATCAGGCCTCCGTCGCCAAGGCGAAGGCCGCGGGATACGAGACCGTCGACCTCAACGGCATCGACTGGACGGGCCTTGCGGCTTTCGTGCTGACGCCGGGCGTGCCGCTGACCCATCCGGCGCCGCACTGGACGGTCGGCAAGGCGGCGCTCGCCGGCGTCGCGATCATCGGCGATATCGAGCTGTTCTGCCGCGAGCGCGCGGTCCAGGCGCCGGCCGCGCCCTTCGTCGCCATTACCGGCACCAACGGCAAGTCGACCACGACCGCGCTGATCAGCCATATCCTGGCGAAATCGGGTCGCGACGCCCAGATGGGCGGCAATATCGGCACCGCGATCCTGTCGTTGCAGCCGCCGGCGCCCGGCCGGACCCATGTCATCGAGTGTTCGTCGTTCCAGATCGACCTGACGCCGTCGATCGATCCGAGCGTCGGCATCTGCCTGAATGTCACCCCGGACCATCTCGATCGTCACGGCACGCTCGACGCCTATGCCGCCGTCAAGGAACGCCTGGTCGCCGGCGTGCCGGCCGGCGGCACCGCCATTGTCGGCGTCGACGACAGGCACAGCCAGGCCATGGCCGACCGCGCGGAGCGCGCCGGCCGGCAGGTCGTCCGCCTGTCGATCCGCAATCCCGTCTCCGACGGGCTCTGCCTCGACGGTACCGACATCCTGCGCATCAAGGCCGGCGCGGTCGCCTTCCGTTTCTCGATCGCCGGGGTCGGCGCGCTGCGCGGCTCCCACAATGCCCAGAACGCCATGGCGGCTTATGCCGCCTGCGAGGCGCTGGGACTGGCGCCGGAGGCGATCGTCGCCGCGATGCGGAGCTTTCCGGGGCTCGCCCATCGGCTGGAGCAGGTCGGCCGCATCGGCAAGGTGCTGTTCGTCAACGATTCCAAGGCGACCAATGCCGATTCGACCGAGAAGGCCCTGGCAGCCTTCTCCACCATTTACTGGATCGCCGGCGGCAAGCCCAAGGAGGGCGGCATCGCCCCTCTCGCCGGCTATTTTCCGCGTATCGCCAAGGCCTACCTGATCGGGGCCGCGGCCGAAGAATTCGCCGCGACCCTCGGCGCCACGCCACATGTCGTCGCCGGCACGCTCGACAAGGCGGTGGCGCTGGCCGCGGCCGACGCCGCTCGCGACGGCGCGCCGGATCCGGTCGTGCTCCTGTCGCCGGCCTGCGCCAGCTATGACCAGTTTCCCAATTTCGAGGTGCGCGGCACGGCGTTCCGCGATCTGGTCCTCGCCTTGCCGGGCCTGCAGCCGATCGATGCGGCCAGGTGAGCGCGCCGGCTGTCCGAACCGTCCAGCCGGAGCTCTAGGGTTAACGGGGCGTTGAGGTGCTCGCCGTAAATTATCGGCAAGTGACCGGTCCGGCCGGGCGCTGACGCATGAGATCGATGGAGAAAGCGCATGATCTCCCGGGCTGAACGCACGGCCTTCGGCGAATGGTGGTGGACGGTCGACCGGCTGCTGCTCTCCGCCCTGTTCGCCCTGATGCTGTCGGGCATCGTGCTGTCGCTCGCGGCCTCGCCCGCGGTCGCCCATCGCATCGGTCTCGACACCTTTCACTTCGTCAACCGGCAGGTGTTCTTCCTGATCCCGGCGACGGCCGTGCTGATCATCACCTCGTTCCTGCCGCCGCGCTGGATCCGGCGGCTGGCTTTCGCCGCTTTCGTCGGCGCGCTGATCATGGTGGTCGCGACCCTGTTCATCGGCACCGAGATCAAGGGGGCCCGGCGCTGGCTGAATTTCGCCGGTATCGGCCTGCAGCCGTCCGAATTCCTGAAACCCGCCTTCGTGGTGCTGGCCGCCTGGCTCTTCGCCGAAAGTGCCAAGCGTCCGGAAATGCCGGCCAATATCCTGGCCATCCTGCTGCTGCTCGCCACCGTGACGCCGCTGGTCATGCAGCCGGATGTCGGCCAGACCACGCTGATCACCGTGGTCTGGGCCGCCCTGTTCTTCATGGCCGGCATGCGCTGGCTCTGGGTCTTCGGCCTGGCCGGGGTCGGCGCGGCCGGCCTGATCAGCGCCTACTACACCTTCGGCCACGTCCGCCGGCGCGTCGACAAATTCCTCGAGCCCGGCACCGCCGACACCTTCCAGGTCGATGTCGCCATCGACGCTTTCCAGCAGGGCGGCTGGTTCGGCAAGGGCCCGGGGGAGGGCACGGTGAAGCGGATCATTCCGGACAGCCACACCGATTTCATCTTCGCCGTGGCGGCGGAAGAGTTCGGCGTCATCCTGTGTCTGGTCATCGTGGCGCTGTTCGCCTTCATCGTGCTGCGCTCGCTGAACCACGCCTATAAGGACGAGGATCCGTTCTGCCGCTTCGCGGTGGCCGGGCTCGCCATGCTGTTCGGCCTGCAGAGCTGCATCAACCTGATGGTCAACCTGCATCTGATCCCGCCCAAGGGCATGACCTTGCCCTTCGTTTCCTATGGCGGTTCGTCGCTGATCGCGCTCGCCTTCGGCATGGGCATGCTGATCGCCCTGACGCGGCGACGGCCGCGGGCCGAGACGCTCGCCGAATTGAGCCATTACCAGGCCAGGGCGTGAGATGAGCCAACCTCTCGTGCTGGTCTGCGCCGGTGGCACCGGCGGCCACCTGTTCCCCGCCGAGGCGCTCAGCGTGGCGCTCGCCGCGCGCGGCTGCCTGGTCGACCTGGTGACCGACGAGCGGGCCGAGAAATATGGCCGCGCCTTCCCGGCGCGCGCCACCCATATCGTCGCGGCCGCCACCGTCACCTCGAAGAACCCGCTGGCCCTGCTGAAGACCGGGCTGACGCTCGGGCGCGGCTATCTGCACGCGCGCAAGGTCATTCGCGTGCTGAAGCCGAAGGCCGTCGTCGGCTTCGGTGGCTATCCCACCTTGCCGCCGATGTTCGCCGCGAGCCAGCTCGGCGTGCCGACCATCATTCACGACCAGAATGCCGTGATGGGCCGGGCGAACCGCCAGCTGAGCGCCCGCGCCACCGCCATCGCCACCAGTTTTCCCGGCGTGCTCGACAAGGACCCGGCACTGGCGCGCAAGGCGACCTTCACCGGCAACCCCGTGCGGCCGATGGTGATCACCGCCGCCGCTCTGCCTTATGATCCCCCCGTCGCCGGCGGCCCGTTCCGCCTCTGCGTCTTCGGCGGCAGCCAGGGCGCCCGCGTCATGAGCGAAATCCTGCCGGCCGCGCTGGAGCGCCTCGACCCGGCGGCGCGCGCACGCCTCCTGGTCGTCCAGCAGGCGCGCGGCGAGGACGAGGCCAATGTCAAGGCCGCCTATCAGCGGCTCGGGGTCGATGCCGAAGTCGCGCCGTTTTTCGTCGACCTGCCGGGCTGGCTCGCCAGGTCGCATCTGGTCATCGCCCGCTCCGGCGCCTCGACGGTTGCCGAGCTTTCGGTCATCGGCCGCCCGTCGATCCTGGTGCCCTTGCCCCATGCGCTCGACCAGGATCAGCTGATGAATGCCGCGACGCTTGCCTCCGCCATGGCCGCGACCGTGGTGAAACAGGCCGATTTTACCCCTGACTGGCTGGCCGGCGAATTGACCGGGCTTCTGGCCGATCCCTCGCCGCTGATCGCGGCGGCGGCAGCGGCAAAAGCGCAAGGCCACGCGGATGCGGCCGACCGTCTGGCCGACCTTGTTCTTAAAACCGCCGGAATTGCCCCGGCAGGACCTGTTCCATGAAACTTCCCCGCGACATCGGACCCATCCATTTCATCGGCATCGGCGGCATCGGCATGTCCGGCATCGCCGAGGTCCTGCTCAATCTCGGCTACAAGGTGCAGGGCTCGGACGCCGCCGAGGGCTATACGATCAAGCGCCTGAAGGACCGCGGCGCGACCATTTCCATTGGCCATGCCACCGAAAACCTCGGCGAGGCCGAGGTGGTGGTGGTCTCGACCGCCATCCGGAAGGACAATCCGGAACTGGTCGCCGCGCGCGAGCGGCGTATCCCGGTGGTGCGCCGGGCCGAGATGCTGGCCGAGCTGATGCGGCTGAAATCCTGCGTCGCCATTGCCGGCACCCATGGCAAGACCACCACGACCTCGATGGTTTCCACCTTGCTCGATGCCGGCGGCTTCGATCCGACCATCGTCAATGGCGGCATCATCAATGCGCTCGGCACCAATGCCCGGCTCGGCGCCGGCAACTGGATGGTGGTCGAGGCCGACGAATCCGACGGCTCCTTCCTGAAACTGCCGGCCGATGTCGCCATCGTCACCAATATCGATCCCGAGCATCTCGACCATTACGGCGATTTCGACGCGGTGAAGGCGGCCTTCCGCGCCTTTGTCGAGAACATCCCGTTCTACGGTTTCGCCGTCATGTGCATCGACCATCCGGTGGTCCAGGACATGGTCGGCTCGATCGCCGACCGGCGCGTCATCACCTATGGCGAGAACCCCCAGGCCGACGTCCGGATCACCGATATCGACCTGACCGGCGGCCGCTGCCGCTTCAAGGTCCAGTTTCGCGATCGGGCCGGCGCGGTCATCGAGGAGATCGAGGACCTGGTGCTGCCCATGCCCGGCAAGCACAACGCGCTGAACGCCACCTCGGCGATCGCGGTGGCCAGGGAACTGGGCATGGCCGGGCCGCAGATCCGCAAGGCGCTGGCCGGTTTCGGCGGCGTCAAGCGGCGCTTCACCCGCACCGGCGAGTGGAACGGCGCGACCATTTTCGACGATTACGGCCATCACCCCGTCGAGATCGCGGCGGTGCTGAAGGCGGCCCGCGCCTCGACCGAGAACCAGGTCATCGCCGTGGTCCAGCCGCACCGCTACACCCGGCTCGCCTCGCTGTTCAACGAGTTCTGTACCTGTTTCAACGATGCCGACACGGTGATCGTTGCCGATGTCTACGCGGCCGGCGAACAGCCGATTCCGGGCGCCTCACGCGAGGATCTCGTGTCCGGCCTGAAGACGCGCGGGCACAAATCGGTCATCGCGCTCGACGGGGCCCATCAGCTGGCAGGCATCGTCGCCGGCCTCGCCAAGCCCGGCGACTATGTCATTTGCCTCGGCGCCGGCAACATCACGCAATGGGCCTATGCCCTGCCGGGCGAGCTCGACAAGCTGGCAAGCTCCGGGTGAGCCGATGGCTTTCGAGGATCTGACCCCGATCGTTCGCGCGCTGGTGCCGGGCCTGCAAGGCCAGCTCACCGCCAATGCCTCGATGAAGCCGTTCTCCTGGTTCCGCACCGGCGGACCGGCGCAGCTTCTGTTCGAGCCGGCGGGCGAACTCGACCTGGTGCAATTCCTTCGCCACATCCCGCTCGACTGGCCGGTCATGGTCGTCGGCCTCGGCTCCAACCTGCTGGTGCGCGACGGCGGCGTGGCCGGAGTCGTTATCAAACTCGGAAAATCATTCGGCGAAATCGAACTGTTGCCGGACCACCGCCTGCGTGCAGGCGCGGCCGTCCCCGACGTCAAGGTTGCGCGCGCGGCAGCCGAAGCGGGCCTTGCCGGTTTCGCCTTCCTGCGTGGCATTCCCGGCGCCATCGGCGGCGCGCTCAGGATGAATGGCGGCGCCTATGGCGGCGAGGTCACCGACATCCTGGTCGAGGCGCGCGCCGTTTCCCGCGCGGGTCGGACCGAGATCTTCGATCATGCCGGCATGGGTTTCGGTTATCGCCACAGCGCCGTACCCGATGACATGATCTTCGTCTCGGCGCTGTTTCAGGGAAGCGCGGGCGAGCCTGCCGCCTTGCTCGCCGCCATGGACGAGATCACCCGGCAACGCTCGGCGACCCAGCCGGTCAATACCCGCACCGGCGGCTCGACCTTCAAGAACCCGGACGGCCATTCCGCCTGGAAGCTGGTCGATCAGGCCGGTTGCCGCGGCTTCCGCCTGGGCGGCGCCCAGGTTTCCGAACTGCACACCAATTTCCTGATCGCCTCGCCCGAGGCCACCTCGACCGATATCGAGGCCTTGGGCGAGGAGGTCCGCCGGCGCGTCAAGGACAGCAGCGGCATCGAGCTGCACTGGGAAATCAAGCGGGTCGGCCAGTCTGGCCGGCCGGGCGATGAGTGAGGACAAGGGCATGAACAAACCGCACGTCGCCGTCCTGATGGGCGGCTGGTCCGCCGAGCGGGAAGTGTCGCTGCGGTCGGGCAAGGCCTGCGCCGATGCCCTCGAATCACTTGGCTATCCGGTGACGCGAATCGATGTCGGCCGCGATATCGCGCTGCGCCTGGCCGCGTTGAAACCGGATGTGGTCCTCAACGTCACGCATGGCAGGCCCGGCGAAGACGGAACCCTCTCGGCCATCCTCGAGGTGATGCGCATCCCCTACAGCCATTCCGGTGTCATGTCGTCGGCGCTCGCCATGGACAAGGCCATGGCCAAGCGCGTCCTGGCGGCGTCCGGCATCGTCGTGCCCGGGGGCTTGCGCGTGCACCGCCGGGAAGCGGCGCGCGAGCACCTGATCGCGCGTCCCTATGTCGTAAAACCCAATGCCGAAGGCTCTTCCATCGGCGTCTTCATCGTCACCGCCGAGCACGAGCATCCGCCCCAGGAGCTGAATTCGTCCGAATGGGGCCTCGATGAAACCGTGCTGGTCGAGCCCTTCATCGCCGGGCGCGAGCTGACCTGCGCCGTCATGGGCGACCGGGCGCTGGCCGTGATCGAAATCGTACAGGACAACCGCTTCTACGACTATGAGGCGAAATATGCGCCCGGCGGATCGAAGCACCTGATTCCTGCACCGCTTAAACCAAATATTTACTCTGAGGTCCAAAGACTGTCCCTCGCAGCGCATCATGCGCTCGGCTGTAAAGGGGTCAGCCGTGCGGACTTCCGATACGACGACACGCCCGGCGGAACCGGGGACCTCGTCTGTCTCGAAGTCAACACGCAGCCCGGGATGACCGGGACTTCGCTTGTCCCTGACATGGCCGCTCACGAAGGCATTTCGTTCGCAGAGCTGGTCGAATGGATGGTGTTGGACGCTTCGCTAGATCGCTGATCGCACGACTCGATAGGGTCGGTGCGGACGCGCTTCTGCTTGCGCATCGCAGCCTGCTCGCCCGCCATCGCCGCAGCATGGCCGCGGCGCAGGCCGCCTCTGCCGAACCCTATGCGCGTCCGAGCGCCTGGGATTTCTGGCTGCGCCGTCTTTCGGTGCGAATCGCCAATTTGCATATCCCGCGTCATGCCGGGGCCTATGCGACGGCGCTGCTCCTGGCCTCCACCGGTCTCTACGGCGTTCAGCGCGGTGGCCACTGGCCCGCGCTCAACGGCGCGATTCTCGCCTTCGGCGACGACATGGCCAATGCCGTCGGCCTGCAGGTGCGTGCCGTCAGGCTCACCGGCAATACCAAGCTGAGCCAGCCCGAAATCCTCGAGGCGGCGGGCATCAGCCCGACCACCTCGGTCCTGTTCTTCGATCCGGCCGCGGCGCGTACGCGCCTGACGGCCAACCCCTGGATCGCGGAAGCCACCGTGCAGAAACTCTATCCCGACCAGCTGCTGGTCGAGATCGTCGAGCGCGAGGCCTTCGCGCTGTGGCAGCGCGACGGCAAGATCGCCGTCATCGCCGCCGACGGCACGGTCATCGTCGATCGGCTCGACAGCCGCTTCCAGAGCCTGCCGCTGGTCGTCGGGCGCGGCGCCGAGAAGCGCGTGCGCGAGATCGTCGGGCTGATGAACGAGCGCCCCGGCATTGCCGGCAATGTGCGTGCGGCCGTGCTGGTCGCCGAGCGCCGCTGGACCCTGGTGCTGAAGAACGGCATCGACGTGCGCCTGCCCGACAGCGACGTCGACCAGGCGCTGGCAACGCTCGCCCGGCTCGACGCCGAAAAGAAATTGATGACCCGCGACGTCTCGGTGATCGACCTGCGCGTGCCCGGCCGCGTCACGGTCCGCCTGTCGGACGATGCCTTCCGTGCCCATGAGGCGACGCTGAAGGAGCGCCAGCGCGCCCGCAGGCGAGCGGGGACGGACACATGACCTCTCCCTTCAAATACGGCCTGACCCCGAAGATGCGGCCGATCTCGCCGCGTCGTTCCGCTATTCTCTGCGTGCTGGATATCGGCACGTCGAAGATCGTCTGCATGATCGCCCGGCTCAGGCCGCGCGAGGGATCCGACATCCTGCCCAACCGCACCCACAAGGCGGAGGTGCTCGGCATCGGGCACACCCGTGCACGCGGCATGAAATCCGGCAGCGTCGCCGACATGGCCAAGGCCGAAGCCTCGATCCGCCAGGCGGTCGATGCCGCCGAGCGCATGGCCGAGGTCCAGGTCGACCGTGTCATCGTCACGGTCTCGGCCGGCCGCATCGGTTCCGAACAATATGAGGCGCGGGTCACCTGCGCGACGCCCAGGGTGCAGGACCACGACCTGCACCGCGTGCTGGAGGCGGCCTCCGACCATTCGGTCCGCCAGGGCCGCGCGGTGCTGCATTCCATGCCGATCGGCTTCCGGCTCGACGAGACCCGGGGCATCAAGGATCCGCGCGGCATGCTCGGCTCCAGCCTCGGCGTCGACATGCATGTCGCGACCTGCGACGTCGCCTCGGCGCGCAACCTGATGCTCTGCGTCGAGCGCTGCCACCTGACCGTCGAGGCCATGGTGGCTGCCCCCTTCGCCTCGGGCCTGTCGGTGCTGACCGACGACGAGGCCGAGCTCGGCACGGTGTGCATCGACATGGGCGCCGGCACCACGACGCTCGCCGTGTTCGCCGGCAGCCATTTCGTCCATGCCGACGCCGTCGCCGTCGGCTCCCATCACGTGACCATGGACATCGCCCGCGGCCTGTCGGCCCGCCTGAGCGACGCCGAGCGCATCAAGGTGCTGAACGGCGCCTGTTTCGCGGCCAAGTCGGACGAGCGCGACATCATCAACGTTCCCTCGATCTCCGAGGACGAGCGCGACCTGCCGAACCAGGTCACCCGCGCCCAGGTCATCCGCATCATCCGCCCGCGCGTCGACGAGATCCTGGAAATGGTCCGCGATCGCCTGGTCGCCTCGGGCGCCGCGGCCGAAGCCGGCCGGCGGGTCGTGCTGACCGGCGGCGGCTCGCAATTGCCGGGCCTCGCCGATCTCGCCGCCCAGGTGCTCGGCCGCCAGGTGCGGGTTGCCCGCCCGGTCGGCATCACCGGACTTCCCGACAGCGCCAAGGGACCTCCCTTCGCGGCGGCTGTCGGTCTCACGGTCTATCCGCAGATCGCAGGCATCGAACATTTCGAGCCGCAGCGGCGCTTCTTCGCCGCGACCGGCACGGACGGCTATTTCTCGCGCGTCGGCAAGTGGATCCGCGAGAGTTTTTGAAACCATCCGGCCCGCCGAAAGGCTGGCTGGATAAAAAAATCGCAGACCGGGCGCCACCGGCCGCGAAACCTGAGTTAGAAACGCGATGTGGCGGTCGCGTGAGTGATTCGAACGAGGCTCATGATGACAATCAACCTGAAGATGCCCGATATCCGGGAACTCAAGCCCCGGATCACCGTGTTCGGGGTGGGCGGCGCCGGCGGCAATGCCGTCAACAACATGATCGAGGGCGGCCTGCTCGGTTGCGACTTCGTGGTCGCCAATACCGATGCCCAGGCGCTGCTCTCGGCCAAGGCTGATCGCATCATCCAGATGGGCATCGCGGTCACCTCGGGGCTCGGCGCCGGGTCGCACCCGGAAGTCGGTGCGGCCGCGGCCGAAGAGGTGCTGGACGAGATTCGCGACCAGCTCGCCGGTTCGCACATGGCCTTCATCACCGCCGGCATGGGCGGCGGTACCGGCACGGGCGCTGCTCCGGTCATCGCGCGGGTTGCCCGCGAGCTCGGCATCCTGACGGTCGGCGTCGTCACCAAGCCCTTCCACTTCGAGGGCGTGCGCCGCATGAAGACGGCGGAATCCGGCATCATCGAGCTGCAGAAGTCGGTCGACACGCTGATCGTCATCCCGAACCAGAACCTGTTCCGGGTGGCCAACGAGAAGACCACCTTCACCGACGCCTTCGCCATGGCCGACCAGGTGCTCTATTCGGGCGTCGCCTGCATTACCGACCTGATGGTGAAGGAAGGCCTGATCAATCTCGACTTCGCCGACGTCCGCGCCGTCATGCGCGACATGGGCAAGGCGATGATGGGCACGGGCGAGGCGACCGGCGAGCGGCGCGCCATCACGGCGGCCGAGGGCGCGATCGCCAATCCGCTGCTCGACGACGTGTCGATGCGCGGCGCGCGCGGCCTGCTGATCTCGATCACCGGCGGCAACGACCTGACCCTGTTCGAGGTCGACGAAGCGGCCACCCGCATCCGCGAGGAGGTGGACCCGGAAGCCAATATCATCCTCGGCGCCACCTTCGACGCCGCGCTCGACGGCACGATCCGCGTTTCCGTGGTGGCCACCGGCATCGATCACATCCCCAATCAGAACGTCGGCGGCTCGACCATTGCCGAGCTGACCGCCAAGCTGAAGCAGAACACCCAGAAGCTCGCTTCGATGACGCCGGCCCAGCCGCCGGTCGTCGATACGCGCACGGCGATGGAGGCCCACCCGGCCGAAGTCCAGATGCGTCAGGCGCCGGCCATGGAGGCGCCGCTTGCGCCGCCGCAGCCGGTGATCACCGCCAGCGAAGTGACGTTGCAGCCGGTTCCGGCCAAGCCCTCGCTGTTCCGTGAGGCACCGGTCGAACTCGACGCGCCGCGCCTGCCGCCGCGCGACGAGCCGATGCCGGCCCGCGACTTCATCCCGCCGGCTGCCGAAAAGCACATGCGCCCGGTGCGCATGCCGAGCGTCGACGAACTGCCGCGGCCCGGCCAGCAGCAGATGCGCGCTGCCCAGCAGGCGGCTCCGGTCGCGGCTCCGGCCGACAATCCGGTGGAGCGCAAGCGCACCTCGCTGATGGACAAGCTCGCCGCGATCGGCTTCACCCGCCGCGCCGACGAGCAGGAGGCGCCCGCGCCGCAGCCGCGCATGGCGCCGCCTCTGGCGCCCGCCCGCCCGGCTCCGCAGGCCCAGCGGCCGGCGGCGCCGGCCCCGCAGATCCGGCGCGAGCCGGCAGGCCTCGATATCCACGGCCGTCCGGCCGCGCCGCAGGCGCGCACCGAGGACGACCACCTGGATATTCCCGCCTTCCTGCGGCGTCAGGCGAACTGAGCGTCGTCCACACGCCAATTGTTACCAAATCTTGCAGCCGATCAACTTACCCGGGCCCCAGTGCCCGGGTAAGCTTTTGTTAAGTCACGCTTTTTATAGTGTTAACACGTCCGCGAAAATGCGACCGAAATTTGGTAACAGTCGGACACAAACCGTGACTTGGCACCCCTGGGGGCGCTGTCTATGGTCCGGCCCGTTCGAGCCTGTGATGAATCACCACTGCGATTCTGATTCGCAGTGAAACCGCCGAAACCCGCGAATGGGGATTTGGACAGCGGGTTCGATGGGTCATGAAGGGGGCCGCCCCGGCAGCACACAGGTCAATCGATCTGGGTGAGCGGGTGGCAGAGACGGTCGATATGAAGACTGCACGGCAAACGACGCTTCGCGAGCAGGTCCAACTCGAGGGAATCGGTGTCCATAGTGGCGCCGCCGTCTCGGTGACCTTGCATCCGGCGGAAGCCGGCACGGGAATAGCCTTCCTTCGTTCCGACCAGGATCATCTCGAACTCCCCGCCGTCTTCCGCAACGTCTCCTCCGCTGATCTGTCGACGGTCATCGGCCATCCCGAGCGTGGTGGCGTGGCGACCGTCGAGCACCTGATGGCCGCCTTCTCCGGCCTCGGTGTCGACAATTGCGTCGTCGAAGTCGACGGTCCGGAAATGCCGATTCTCGACGGTTCGGCCGGTCCTTTCGTCGCGGCGATCGACCAGGTCGGCCTGGCGACGCTGCCGGCGTCGCGCCGCGCCATCAAGATCCTCAAGACCGTCATGGTCGAGACCGACCGTGGTTCGGTCGAGCTGCATCCGCACGACCGCGGCATGCGGATGGAAGTCGAGATCGATTTCGCCAATCCGCTGGTCGGCCGCCAGGTCTATGGCGTCGAGATCGACCCGACCGTGTTCCGCCGCGACATCGCGCGCGCCCGCACCTTCGGCTTCATGCAGGACGTCTCCAAGCTCTGGGCCGCGAATCGCGCGCTCGGCGCCTCGCTTGAGAACACGATCGTGGTCGGCGACGACCGGATCCTCAATCCCGAAGGCCTGCGCTTCCGCGACGAATTCGTTCGCCACAAGCTGCTCGACGCCATTGGCGACCTGTCGCTGGCCGGCGCGCCGATCATCGGGCGGTTCCGCTCCTATCGCGGTGGCCATCGCATGAACGTTTCCCTGCTGCAGGCTCTGTTCGCCGATCCGACCGCTTACGAAATGGTCGAATCGACGGTTCGGCGCGACCGCGGCCATGCCGATATCGGTGTCGCGATGCCGGCCTACGGACCCGACGCCAACTGAGTGTCCGGGCGCCGCATTCTGGCCTCAACCCCATGATCAGAAGCATTCGGCGGGGCAGTGGCCCCGCTGTTTATTTTAAGGTAAGAGCTTGCCGGGCTGTGGGGGCCGCAGGGAAGACCGGGGAAGGTTCGTGAGCTTGGTAAAGCGTCCGTTTGATCGACTGCCGCGCCGCACTTTCGTGCTGGCCACGGTACTGGCTGCGACCTTCCCGCTCGGCGCTTGCGCCAATGCGCCGTCGTTCGGAAACCTGTTTGCCGGTCCTGACCCGACCAACCTGCCGGATGAGCCGGCCGAGAAGCTCTACAACGAAGGCCTGGCGCTGCAGAACCGGCGCGACTGGCGCCGCGCCGCGCTGAAGTTCATGGAAATCGACCGCACCCATCCCTATACGGAATGGGCCAAGCGGGCCTTGGTCATGGCCGCCTACTCCTATTACGAAGCCCAGGACTACGAAGAGACGATCAACCAGGCGCGTCGCTATATCCAGCTGCATCCCGGCTCGTCGGACGCCGCCTACGCCCAGTACCTGATGGGCGCCGCGCAATATGATCAGATCCCCGACGTCAATCGCGACCAGGGCCGCACCGAGCGCGCGCTGGTCGTGCTCGAGGAGGTCACCCGCAAGTGGCCGCAGTCGGAATATGCCACCGCCGCGCGCCGCAAGATCGAGGTCGCCCGCGACCAGCTCGCCGGCCGTGAGATGATGGTCGGCCGCTATTATCTCGAGCGGCGCCAGTTCGCCGGAGCGATCAACCGCTACCGGACCGTGGTCTCGCAGTTCCAGACCACCCGCCACGTCGAGGAAGCGCTGGCGCGCCTGACCGAGTGCTACATGTCGCTCGGCATCGTCAACGAGGCGCAGACCGCGGCCGCGGTTCTCGGGCACAATTTCCCCGACAGCCAGTGGTACAAGGACAGCTACGCGCTGATCGCCACCCAAGGCCTGGCACCGCGCGAGGACACCGGCTCGTGGATCAGCCGTGCCTTCCGCCGTGTCACCGGCTGACGCCCTTCCGTTCGCTCCCCGTTCGCGATAAGCCGTAGCCAGAGCACGTCCCGCCCAGCCTGAATCGTCTGGGCGGGACGTGCTCTGGGGTTTCGGCAGGGAAAACGCGAACCGCTCATGCTTGCCCAGCTTTCGATCCGCGACATCGTCCTGATCGACAGGCTCGATCTGACCTTCGGCGAAGGCTTGTCGGTGCTCACCGGCGAGACCGGTGCCGGCAAATCGATCCTGCTCGACGCGACCTCGCTGGCGCTTGGTGCGCGCGGCGACGCAGCGCTTGTCCGCCATGGCCAGGCCCAGGGCCAGGTGACCGCGGTGTTCGATGTGGCCGCGGACCATCCGGCGCGCCGGATCGCGGCGGAAGCCGATCTCGATACCGATGGCGACGTCATCCTGCGCCGGGTGCAGCTTGCCGACGGGCGCACGCGCGCCTTCGTCAACGACCAGGCCGTCAGCGTCCAGGTGCTGCGCGCCATTGGCGCCTCGCTGGTCGAGATTCATGGCCAGCATGCCGATCGGGCGCTGGTCGAGCCCGAGGCTCATCGCGCGCTCGTCGATGCCTATGGCGGCCTGCTGCCGGATGCGGAAGGCGTGCGCATCGCCTGGAAGGGCTGGCGTGACGCCCGCCGGGCGGTCGAGGCGGCGCAGGCGCGCCTTGCCAAGGCGCGCGCCGACGGCGACTTCCTGCGCCATGCGGTTGCAGAGCTGACCAAGCTCAAGCCGGAGGCCGGTGAGGAAACCCAGCTCGCCGAACGCCGGCAGGCGATGATGCAGTGGGAGAAGATCGCCTCCGACCTGTCGGATGCCGCCGACGTGCTGGCCGGGCCGGGCTCCGCGGTGCCCTCGCTTGCCGCCGCCTGGCGCAGGCTCGAGCGGCGGGCGCAGCAGGCCCCCGCCATGATCGAGCCGATCGTCAAGGCCTTCGGCGAGGCGCTCGACCGCATCGAGGATGCCCGCTCGGCGGTCGAGGCGGCGCAGCGTGCCGCCGATTTCGATCCGCGCGAGCTCGAACGCATCGAGGAGCGGCTGTTCGCGCTGCGCGCCGCCTCGCGCAAATATACCGTGCCGGTCGACGGTTTGGCCGGGCTCGCCGAGCGCTACCAGGCCGACGTCGCGGCGCTCGACGCCGGCGAAGGCCATCTGGTGGCGCTGGAAAAGGCCGCGGGCGAAGGCGAGGCGGCCTATCGCAAGGCGGCCGAGGCGCTGTCCGCGAAGCGCAAGGCGACTGCGATCAAGCTCGACACGGCGGTCAATGCCGAGCTCGGTCCGCTCAAGCTCGACCGGGCCCGCTTCATCACCGAGATGAGCCATGACGGTGCCGGCGCGGAGGGCATCGACCGGGCGGAGTTCTGGGTCCAGACCAATCCGGGCACGCGCCCGGGCCCGATGATGAAGGTCGCCTCGGGCGGCGAGCTGTCGCGTTTCATGCTGGCGCTGAAGGTGGTCCTGGCCGATCAGGGCTCGGCGCCGACGCTGGTCTTCGACGAGATCGACACCGGTGTCGGCGGCGCGGTGGCGGATGCCATCGGGCAGCGGCTGTCGCGGCTCGGCGCGCGGGTCCAGGTGCTTTCGGTCACCCATGCCCCGCAGGTCGCCGCCAAGGCGACGCGCCACTACCTGATCGCCAAGGAAGCCGCCGGCGAACGGGTCGCGACCCGCGTCAAGCCGCTCGGCTTCGACCTCAGGCGCGAGGAGCTCGCCCGCATGCTGGCCGGCGAAACCATTACCGACGAGGCGCGGGCGGCGGCCGAGCGGCTGCTGACGGTGGGCTGATGGGCCGGCGGGCCCAGGGCCTTCGGCCGGGCGTCGCGGCGTTTGGCCTCGCGCTGGCCGCCATGGCGGTCCTCGGCCTGCCGCGGCCGGGCCTGGCCCAGGGCCCGGGCGGCGACCCGGCCGGTCAATGCGCGGCCGGGGCGGGGCCCTCGGTCCGTGCCGCCGGACCGACCCTGTGCTTTTCCGGAGAAATCACCCGCGCCAGCGCCGAGCGCGCCATGGCCCTGATCGCCGCGGACCGAGCAATCAGCACCATGGTGATCACCTCGGAGGGCGGCGAGGTGACGGTGTCGGTGCGCCTGGCCCGCGCGATCAGGGCGCGTGGCCTGACCCTTGTCGTCCAGCGCCAATGCGCCTCGTCCTGCGCCAATTTCCTGTTCACCGCCGCGCGCCGGAAAATCGTCGCGCCCCGCTCGCTCGTCGTGTTCCATGGCGGCATCGCGCCGGCGGCCTTTGGCGGCCTGTTCGGCCGCGGCGAAGAGCGCGAACTGCTGGCCCTGACCCAAGGTTTCTTTCGCGAGATCGGCGTCGACGGCGCGCTCACCTATGACCAGCCGCCGCTTGCCGGTTCGCGCGACGGCGCCGACGAGTGGACGGCGAGCCCGGTGGCACTGGCCCGCTACGGCGTTCGCGGCATCGTCTCGATGTGGTGGCCGGGCCGCGCCGCCGTCATCGCCGAGGGGCGGGCGCAAGGCATGAATCTCGGCGTCTTCGAATAGGCGCGGGGAAAGCGCGCGCCCGCTCGCATCGCGCCTCCGGGCCCCCTATGATCGCGCGGTTCCCGAATCCCGGTTGCGATCATGCCTGTACAAGACCCCAGACCCGTCGACGCGCTCGAGCCCTCGGAAGCGGCACGCGAACATGCCGCAATCGGCGAACGGATCGCCGAGGCCGACCGGCTCTATTATCAGGACGACGCACCAACCCTGACCGATGCCGACTACGATGCCCTGCGCCGCCGCTACGAGGCGCTGGAGGCTCAGTTTCCGGCACTCAAGACGGCGGAGAGCCTGAGCGGCAAGGTCGGCGCCGCGCCTTCGGCCAAATTCGCCAAGGTGCGCCATGCCGTGCCCATGCTGTCGCTGTCCAACGCTTTCGCCGATGACGAGGTCGCCGATTTCGTCGGCCGGGTCCGGCGTTTCCTCGGCCTCGGCGCCGATGAGCCGGTGGCGATGACCGCCGAGCCGAAGATCGACGGCCTGTCCTGCACGCTGCGTTACGAGAACGGCAGCTTCGCGGTCGCCGCCACCCGTGGCGACGGTGCCGTCGGCGAGGACGTCACCGCCAATGTGCGCACCATCGCGGGCCTGCCGCACGCGCTGAAGGGCGCACCCGACGTGCTGGAGGTGCGCGGCGAGATCTATCTGAGCCATGACGATTTCCGCGCCATCAACGCCCGGCAGGAGGAGCGCGGCCTCGCGCCCTTCGCCAATCCGCGCAATGCCGCGGCCGGCTCGCTGCGCCAGCTCGACGCGCGCATCACCGCCGAGCGGCCGCTGCGCTTCTTCGCCTATACCTGGGGCGAGATCACTCCGCCTTTGCCGCGCGACAGCCAGTTCGGCATGGTCGACTGGTTCAGGAGCCTGGGCTTTCCGGTCAATCCGCTCACCGTCATCTGCCACAGCGCCGAGGATCTTCTGGCCCATTACCGGATGATCGAAGGCAAGCGGGCGAGCCTCGGTTACGACATCGACGGCGTCGTCTACAAGGTCGACAGCCTCGCCTTGCAGGAACGCCTCGGTTTCGTGTCGCGCAGCCCGCGTTGGGCCATCGCGCATAAATTTGCCGCCGAGAAGGCGACGACCGTGCTGGAGGGCATCGACATTCAGGTCGGGCGCACCGGCGCGCTGACGCCGGTCGCCAAGCTTCGCCCGGTGACCGTCGGCGGTGTCGTGGTGTCCAACGCGACCCTGCACAACGAGGATTACATCAAGGCGATCGGCAGCGACGGCGCGCCGATCCGCGACGGCGTCGATATCCGCATTGGCGACACCGTCACCGTCCAGCGCGCCGGCGACGTCATCCCGCAGATCGTCGACGTCGTGCTGGCGCAGCGCCCGAAAGGCGCCGAGCCCTATTCGTTTCCCCGGGTCTGCCCGGCCTGCGGCAGCCACGCGGTCCGGGACGAAGACCAGTCGGTGCGCCGTTGCACCGGCGGGCTGATCTGTCCGGCCCAGAGCGTCGAGCGGCTCAGGCATTTCGTTTCGCGGCTGGCCTTCGACATCGAGGGCTTTGGCGACATCTATATTCAGACGCTGTTCCAGGCCGGGCTGATCAAGGCTCCGGCCGATCTGTTCACCCTCAAATTCGACGAGGTGAAACACGCCATCGAGCAGCGCCGGATCCAGGTGAGCAATGAGCGCTACGCCGCCATGGGCAAGGAACCACCCAAGCGGCAGGCCTCGAAGAAGGCCGATCAGGACGAAGACAAAGCCATCAAGAACCTGCTCGGCGCGATCGAGGCGCGGCGGACGATCAGCCTCGGCCGGTTCATTTTCGGCCTCGGCATCCGCCACATCGGCGAGACCACCGCCAAGGCTCTGGCCCGGCGCTTCCCCGACATCGAGGTCCTGCTGCCGGCGATCGAGGCCGCCGCCAGGGGACGGCCGGGAGAAGCCTGGTTCCAGCTTTCCGGTTTTCCCGGCATCGGCCCGGTGACGCTGGAGCGCCTCGTCGATGCTGCCGGCCATGAGACGGCCGATGGTTCCGATCTCGACCGGGCGACGATCCTGGGCCGCCTCGGCAAGGCGCAGCGGGCCGCCTTGATCGAGCATTTCGGCGACGAGGACGCCGTGATGGCGACGCTCAAGGCCGCGGCCGCGCAAAGGCCGACCGAGGCCTACAAGCTTTTGGCCGACGACGGCGAAATCGGCACGGTGGCGACCAATTCGCTCATCGAGTTCTTCGACGAAGCGCACAATGCCGACGCGGTCCGGGCGCTGCTCGCCCAAGTGACGATCGAGGCGGACGAAGCGGTGTCGAACGATTCGCCGGTGGCCGGAAAGACGGTGGTCTTCACCGGCTCGCTGGAGCTGATGACCCGCGACGAGGCCAAGGCGCGGGCGGAACGCCTGGGCGCCAAGGTTTCAGGTTCGGTCTCGTCGAAGACGGATTTCGTCATCGCCGGTCCCGGCGCCGGCTCGAAGCTGAAGGACGCGGAAAAGCTTGGGGTGAAGGTGCTGTCCGAAGACGAGTGGCTCCGCCTGATCCAGGGGTCTTGAATGCGGTTGCAGCGGGTGAGGCGCCGGCGCGAGGCCGGGCACACGGCATGGGCGACGGTGCAGCGATGAGCGTGGTCGCCATTGATTTCGAGACGGCCAATGAGAGCCGCGCCAGCCCCTGCGCGATCGGGCTGGCCTGGATCGAGGCGGGCCGGGTGACGCGCCGCGAACATCGCCTGATCCGGCCGGCCGGGATGCGCTTCAGCCCGTGGAACATCAGAATCCACGGCATTCGCCCCGGCGACGTCGCGGCCTGCGGCGAATTTCCCGAGGTGATCGCCGAATTCCTCGGCGATATCGAGGGCGGCACGGTGCTCGCCCACAACGCCGCCTTTGACGTCTCGGTGCTGCGCCAGACCTTGACCGCCTATGGCATGCGGCTGCCGGGTTTTTCCGCGATCTGCACCCTGGCGGTTGCCCGCCGGGCATGGCCGGCGGCGCCGGGTTTCGATCTCGCATCGATCGCGCGTCATCTCGGCATTCGTTTCCGCCACCATGACGCGGGCGAAGATGCCTTCGCCTGCGCCGAGGTCGCGCTCGCCGCGGCACGGGGGGCGGGTGTCGAAGACATCCGGCAGCTGTCCGGCCGGGACATCTTGCCGCAGGCCGCGCCGGCAGCCGGTGCGGCACCCCGGCGCCCGCCGCGCCCACAGGCCGCGGCCGGGCAAGACCGTGGCGACAGCCTGCGCTTCGCCGTCCGGGGCAGCAGCGGCGATCATTACGAGGTGGTCGGCGAGATCCGCGGCGGCGCGCTCGTCACCTCATGCACCTGCGCCGCCGGCCGCAACCGCTTGCGTTGCAAGCATATTCTGGGTCTGTTCGACGGCTGTGTCGATGCTCTCCTCTCCGACAATATCGCCGATGTCGAGAGGCTGCACCGCTGGCGCCTGACATGGGGCCCGGCGGCGATGGTCCGACCCGCCCGCTGAAGGGCGAACCAGCCATGGTTAAGCCTTGGTGAGCCGAGCCATGCAAAGGTGGCAAGGCTGATGTTGCGGTGCACAATCTTGCGAATCTGCTGCACTGCACCAAAATAGCGGATGTCGAAAGGGAGGAAGCCTCGAGGTCGTCCACTCGCTTTCAGAGGAGAGAAGACCATGGCCACCATCACACTCGACAAGCTCGGCTCCGCCGCCACGCCGGCTCCGACCAGGCGCAGCTGGAAATCGTTCCTGCGTGCCGGTTACGACGCATTCGTCGAAGCGCAGCAATTGCGCGCCCAGACCTATGTCAACGGCTATCTGGCGCATCTGTCGGACGAGGAACTGTCCCGTCTCGGCATGACCCGCACCCAGATGGTGCGCCGCACGCGCAGCATGATGACGAGCTTCTGACACCGACCCTGCGGCGGTCCCGTTCGCGGGACCGCGCAATCCCATGTGAGCCCCGCGGTCATCGGCCCGGGGTTTTGGAGTTTCCCATGTTGATCGCCGTCCTCGCCCATTTGCTGCGCGACCGCAGCCGGGAGCGCGCCGCGCGTGCGTTGCGCGCCGACCAGGCCGCCGTGCCGGTCGATGAGGTCAAGCGGGCGGGCATCCTGCGCACGCTCGCCGGCGCGTTCACCTTGCCGTTCAGCCGCTAACCGGGGCCGTTTTCCGGGGAATACCGATCGTCTTGCCGACGCCCTCGGGCGTGCCGCGGTCGGCCGAAAGCCGCTTCCAGGCGTCGAGCTTCGCCATGACGTCGTCGGGGAACGGCGCCACCTTGCGGGTCGTCATGTCGACATGCAGCAGCATGGATTCCATGGTGGCCGACAGCCAGCGCTCTTCGGCATGGATCAGCTCCACCCAGTAGTGGAAACGCTTGGCGTCGAAATCGAGCAGTTGCAGCCGGACCTGGACCGGATCGGCCAAATGCAGCTCGCGCAGATAGCGCACGTGCAGCTCGGCGGCGAAGAAGCCGAGCTGCCTGTCCCGGACATAGGATTCGGCCAGCCCCTGGCGTTCGAACAAGAGGTCGATGCCCTCGTCGAACAGCTTGACGTAAAACGCCACGTTCAGGTGGCCGTTATAGTCGATCCATTCCGGACGGATCGCCATGCGTGGCGTGATGGCAAGCCCGGTGTCCGGGCAGATGTCGAACGCGGTCATGACACTCGATTAAGCGAGCCTCGCGCCGCCCGCAATCCCGCCGAACGACGGCCCTCCGCGCGCTCGCGGCGCTTCCGTGCACCCGGCCGCCCGGCTAAGCTTGCGGCTTGCCCAAGATGAAGCCGCCCGAGCGGCCGCGTCGGCCCCGAGGAGCATGTCATGACCGCATCCGCCAGAACCCGTCCAACCGCCGCGGTGCTCGGCGCCGTCACCGCCGAATTGCAGGCCCTGTTCGGCAATCGCGCGGTGACCTCGGAAGCCGTACGCCAGCAGCACGGCCATACGCTCACCTTCATCCCCAACCAGCCGCCGGACATCGTGGTCTTTCCCGAAACGGTCGAGGACTGCGTCGCTGTCATGAAGCTTGCCGCCAGGCATGACGTGCCGGTCATTCCCTTCGGCACGGGCTCGTCGCTGGAAGGCCATGTCAATGCGCCGCATGGTGGCATTTCCGTCGATACCTCGCTGATGAAGGCGATCATCGCGGTGCACGCCGAGGACCTGGACGTGGTGGTCGAGCCCGGCGTCACGCGCAAGCAGCTCAACGAATATCTGCGCGACATGGGTCTGTTCTTCCCGATCGATCCCGGCGCCGACGCCTCCATCGGCGGCATGGCCTCGACGCGTGCCTCCGGCACCAATGCGGTGCGCTACGGCACGATGAAGGAGAACGTCATCGCGCTCGAAGTGGTCTTGCCGAATGGCGAGGTGATCGAAACCGCGCGACGCGCCAAGAAGAGCTCGGCCGGCTACGATCTCACCCATCTGTTCGTCGGCTCCGAGGGCACGCTCGGCCTGATCACCAAGATCACCCTCAAGCTGCACGGCATTCCCGAGGCGATCTCGGCCGCCGTCTGCTCGTTTCCGTCGGTGAAGGCTGCCGCCGACACCACGATCGCCGCCATCCAGAGCGGCATTCCGATGGCGCGCATCGAGCTGCTCGACGAGGTCCAGGTCAAGGCGGTCAACACCTATTCGAAACTGTCGCTGCCCGAGAGCCCGCTGCTGCTGCTCGAGTTTCACGGCACCGATGCCGGCGTCGCCGAGCAGGTCGAGCGGTTCCGGGCGATCGCCGACGATTTCGGCGGCGGCAATTTCGAATGGGCCGTCAAGGCCGAGGACCGCTCGCGGCTCTGGCAGGCGCGCCACGATGCCTATTGGGCGGCGCTGGCGCTCCGGCCCGGCACCAAGAGCCAGTCGTCCGATGTCTGCGTGCCGCTGTCGCGGCTTGCCGAGTGCATCGACGAGACCAAGAAGGATATTGTCGAGACCGGCCTGGTCGCGCCCATTGTCGGCCATGTCGGCGACGGCAATTTCCACGTCCTGCCGCTGATGGACGAGACCGATCCGGCCGATGTCGCACGCGTCACCGCCTTCATGGGCCGGATCGTCGAACGGGCGCTGGCCATGGGCGGCACCTGCACCGGCGAGCACGGCGTCGGCCAGGGCAAGATGAAATATCTGAAGGCGGAGCATGGCGCCGCGGCGCTGGCGCTGATGGGCGCCTTGAAACACGCGGTCGATCCGGCCGGCATCATGAACCCCGGCAAGATCGTCGCGGGCTGATCCGGCCGCGCGCAAGGACCATCGGCACGCGGGCCGTGCGGGCCCGCGTGCCGGAAATGCCGGGCGGTGGCCGGCTCAGAAGGTGCAGCCCATCGGCGCCATGGCCTGTTTCATCTGCTCGGCCTGCATGGTGCAGGCCTGCTGCAACTGCGTGCGCGTCTGCGGGTTGGCGGCGAGCGCCTTCCACTGGGTGCGCATCTGGGCGATCTGCTGGGTGAGGGTGGCGCGATGCTCGGCCGGAGCCCGGGTGGTCACGCAGGTCTCATAGCTGGTGATGAAGCGGTCGCACTCGGGCACTCCGACTTCGTCGGCGGCGCGCACGGAACCATTGGAAAAGACGAGGAGGCCGGCCACGAGGCCAAGAATAATGCGGGAGGTCATTGGGGATTGCTCCAGATAAGGATGTCACGGCGAAGGTTTGATTAAAATGATTTCAAACAGTCTGGTCCTTCGCCACTGCTGTTGACGGTATTATAGTCTTCGCCCGCGCCCTCATTCACGCCGGCAGAACGTCATTCTCCCTGATGACTTGGGCAGGAGAGAACGAATCCGTCGCGGCTGTTATGGCCGAGGAGCGATGACAAGGCAACGACGGGTTGCCGCGGGCGGTCCTGTGCGCGTGCGGCGGCCGCCTGCTGGAGCCGATGCACGGTGATCATGACGGCTGATTTTGGCGCAAACACCTCGTGGATGCCCGGGACGAGCCCGGGCCGGACGGTGTGTTGACCTCACCGGGTGCAGGGCCACGGCGCGAGTCCTGCGCCCGGTCGATCCAGGACGCGTCGCTCCAAGGACAATTCTCGTCTTGGCCGGGCTTGTCCCTGATATCCACGACTTCAGCCCGGCAAAAATGTCGCCGGGCCTGCCCGGTCAAAGAGCCATGGTCACAGTGCAGCGATGCTAGAGCCGTTCGGCCTTCAGTTCCCCGGCCAGGAAGTCGATGAACAGGCGGGTCTTGGCCAGCGGCAGCTTGCTCGCCGGCCAGACCGCGTGGATCGGTGCTCTCGGCGGCTCGAAATCGGTCAGGATGAGCTCGACCTCGCCGCGGTCGACCAGGTCGCGGATTTGCCAGAGCGGCGTGAAGCCGATGCCGAGGCCCAGCGCCACCGCCTTGTAGGTCGCGGCCGTGCTGTCCGCCCGGAACCGACCGGTGACCTTGATGGTCCGCGGCTTGCCGTCGACCTGGAACGGCCATTTGTCGGCATCGCCGCGGGCGTTGCGGACGATGCAGCAATGCCCGGCGAGTTCGTCCGGGTGCTCCGGCCGGCCGAAGCGGGCGAAATAGGACGGCGCCCCGAACGCCACGCGGCGCAGCGAGCCGAGGCGTTTCGCCATCAGGTCGGCCTCGGGCAGTTCGCCGATCCGCACCGCCAGGTCGAGGCTCTCGTCCTGCAGGTCGGCGAAGCGGTCGGAGAGCTTCAGCGAAATCTCGATGGTCGGATGCTGCGCCATGAAGGCGGCGATGACGGGCACGAGCTGCGCCGGGCCGAACAGCACCGGCGCACCGATGGTCAGCTGCCCCGACGGCTCGGCGCGCCGGCTTGCGGCTTCGAGCCTTGCGCCGACGATCTCGTCGAAGGCCGGCTTCACCCGCCGATGAAAGGCGAGCCCGGCTTCGGTCGGGTGTGATTGCCGCGTGGTTCGCCGAACGAGTTCCACGCCGACGCTCCGTTCCAGCGTCGCCAGGGAGCGGCTGACCGATTGCAGCGATCGGTCGAGCCGCCGCGCCGCAGCCGTCAGGCTGCCGGTTTCGACAATCGTCAGGAACGCCTCGAGGTCGTCGATCTTGTCCAAGGATATTTCCGAAAAACGATAGGATCTCTCTCGACTGCGCAATCTACCGCCGATTTCCGGAAGATGCCATCTGGGTCGTCGAAACATGGCAGTCGGGATGGCCCGGCTGCCGCGATCGCGGAGACAGACCATGGCGACAGATCATCCGACCATTCTGGTGGTGGGCGCGGCCGGCCGTTTCGCCGGCCTCGTGGTGCCGGAACTCGTTCGCCGCGGCGCGACCGTCCGCGGCCTGGTGCGCGATGAAACGCAGGCTGCCCTGGCACGCAGCCGCGGCGCCGCCGAGATCGCCATTGCCGATCTGCGTGACGAGCCGAGCCTGGATCGCGCGGTCGCCGGCGCCGACGGCGTCTTCCATATCGGGCCGGCCTTCGTGCCCGATGAGAGCCGGATCGGGCTGAACATGGTGGTGGCGTCGGTCCGTGCGGGCGTTGGCCGCTTCGTGTTCTCATCGGTGATCCAGCCGACCTTCACCCGGCTCGCCAATCACGCCAGCAAGATCCCGGTGGAGGAGGCGCTGTTCGCGTCCGGGCTGCGCTATACCATCCTGCATCCGACCAATTTCATGCAGAATATCGGCGCGGCCTGGCCGGCGGTCCTGGCCGAAGGCGTCTTCGCCGAGCCATTTCCGCGGACGGCGCGGATCGCCAGGGTCGATTATCGCGACGTCGCCGAGGTCGCGGCGATCGCCCTGACCGAGGAGCGCCTCGCCTTCGGGTCCTTCGATCTCTGCGCCGACGGCATGCCCAACCGCGAGGATATCGTCGCGATCATGAGCGACGTGCTCGGCCGTTCCATCGTCGCCGGCGAGCCTGATTTCGCGACCTGGGCGGCACGCGCCAACCTGCCTTACGACGCCGGCCGGAAGCAGCTTCTGGCGCGGGTCCACGCCCATTACGCGGCCCATGGCTCCGGCGGCAACAGCCTGACGCTGCGCGCCATTCTCGGGCGCGAGCCGCGCTCGCTGCGCCGCTACATCGAAGAGCTCGCCGCAACCGCCTGACCGCCGCATCGCCGGGGCGCCGACCCGGCCGATCATCTCTCCACCGAGGCCGGCCGATCGATCGGGCCGCCGCCCATGCTCCCGGAGTTTCCGATGCCGTCCCTCCCGCTCCTCGCCGGCCGCAAGCTTCCCGCCCGCTACGCCGCCGTGATCATGCCCTTGATCCTGTCCGTGCTGATGTCGGCCGTGGTGTCGGGCATCTCGACACTGTGGAGCTTCGGCTTCGCCGGCGATGTGCTCGGGATCTGGCTCAAAGCCTGGCCCGTCTCCTGGCTGGTCGCCTTCCCGACATTGATCCTTGTCCTGCCGGTCGTGCGCCGCATCGTCGCGGCGCTGGTTCAGCCGCCGGCCATTGGCCGCGGCTGAACGTGGAGAGCCGCTACTGGAAGGTGCAGCCGAACGGTTCCAGTCCGCGCTGCATCTGGACGCCCTGGGTGCGGCAGATCTGCTCGAGCTGCGCTCGCGTCTGCGGATTTTCGGCAAGCGATTTCCAGCTGGCCCGCAGCTGCGCCACCTGCTGGGTGAACGTCACGCGGTGGTCGGCCGGCACCTTGGTGGTGACGCAGGCCTCGTAGCGGGTGATGAACTGGTCGCAATCGGGAATGCCGATCGTCTCGGCGGAACGTGCGATGCCTGAAAAATGGACGACCACGCCGAAAGCGAGCGCGAGGGCCAGACGGGATACCATGCGGGCATTCTCCTGGAGCAGGCGATGATACTGCCGATTGCAGAGGGCCTCTCGGCGCCCCTGTCGATTGCCGGCGAAAATGCCCGCCGCGCATTTCCGCAGGATGTCGTCGCAGGTTTCCGCCCAGGGTCTTTGTTTCGTCCGGCGCGATTTGAGAAACACAGGAAGCTTCCGCTCGACTGCCGCGACATGGCGGTGAAACGCAGGGTCGGCAGACAGGCGCCGCGCGCCCGCGGCGGCCTCGCGCCGGGCCCGCCGCGCACCGGGGTCCGGCCGGCGCGCGCGGTAGCGAAGGACCGACATTCTGTGGCATGCTCGTCACGGTTTGCGGCAATCCGGGTCGCCACCACCGAGGTGGAGAGGATCACATGATTGAAAGGCGCGAATGCAGCCGCCACCCCGCGGCCCTGGCCATTCTCGCGTTCGGGCTCGCCCTCGCGGCGGTCCTGGCCCTGCCTGATCTCGTCTCGCCGGTCCTGGCACGCGAGTTTCGCGTCGCCGACACCCAGGCCGCCGACTATCCGACCGTCCAGGCGCTCGAACGCATGGGCCAGCTCATTCGCGAGCGCACCCAGGGCCGGCACAGTCTCAGGATCTTCCATTCGCGCCAGCTCGGCGAGGAAAAGGAAACGATCGAGCAGACCCGCATCGGCGCGATCGACATCAACCGCACCAATGTCGCGCCGCTCGCGAGCTTCATCCCCGAGGCCAATGTGCTGGCGCTGCCGTTTCTGTTCCGCTCGGTCGAGCATCTGCACCGGGTGCTCGACGGACCGATCGGCGACGACATTCTCGCCCGTTTCGAGGCGCATGGCCTGGTCGGCCTCGCCTTTTACGATTCCGGCGCCCGCTCCATCTACAATTCGGTCCGGCCAATCCTGAAGGTCGAGGACCTCAAGGGCCTGCGCATCCGGGTGCAGCAGTCCGACATGATGGTCGAGATGATGCGGGCGCTCGGCGCCGAGCCGGTGGCGCTGCCCTATGGCCAGGTCAATGTCGGGCTGTCGACCGGGCTGATCCAGGGCGCCGAGAACAATTGGCCGTCCTATGTCACGACCGATCACTACCGGGCGGCGCGCTACCTGACGCTGACCGAGCACACCATGAGCCCGGAAGTGCTGGTCGTTTCCAAGCGCGTCTGGGAGACCCTGTCGGCCGAGGACAAGGACATCTTCCGCGAGGCGGCGCGTGAATCGGCCCGCTCCATGCGTGAGCAATGGCTTAAACTGGAACAGACCTCGCGTCGCGAGGCCGAGATCGCCGGCGTCAACGTCGTCACCCTGGCCGACCGCAGCGGCTTCGAGCAGGCGGTCTCAGGCCTGGTCGGGCGCTTCGCCGGCGAACCGGGGCTTGCGGCGCTGGTCGAGCGGATCCGCCAGGCGCAATGATGGATGCGACAACGGCAAGGCGGGTGGTCGTCCGTCCCGCCATCAGATCCCTGAAGGGGCGCCTGGATGCGGCCTCGCAGACACTCCGGCACATCCCGGTGCGCTGGCGCATCGCCACCGTCGTCATTCTCAACCTCGCCTTCATCGGCCTGCTGCTCCTCTTGATCGGTTCCGGCGCCGGCGCCATCCGTTCGGCCTGGAACGAATTGCAGGACGCCCGGCGCATCGATCGCCTGCTCGCCTCGATCGAGAACGAGGCCGGCCGCCTGCAGACCCTGATCCACCGCTATTTCGCCCTGCCCAACGATGTCGTGCTGAACGACATCGAGGCGCGCCGCAAGGCGCTGCTGGCCAAGCTGGCGCTGGAGAAGGAGATCGACCTGGCGCTGCAGAACCCGGCACGTTCGGTCACCAGCGTCACCGAGCGTTTCATGCTCGGCTTCGACGAATTGCGCAGCGTGCGCGAGACCATTTCGTCGATCTACGAGAACGAGATCCGCAAGCCGGCGAGCGAGTTGTCCCAGCTTTATGCCGTGGTCGAGACCGCCATGAGCAATCGCTCGTCGCTGATCGCGCCCTCGCTCGGCAAGTCGCGCGAGGCCTTTTCGATCTTCCTGGTGGCGATCAACGACTATTACCTGACCCAGTCGGTGACGGCGCAGCGCGAGGCCTCCTCGAGCATCGAGGTGATCCAGACCACCGCTCCGGTAATGATCGACCTGGCCGAAACCGAGTTTCAGAAGGCGGCGCTCCAGGCTCTGCGCGAGCGGACCGATGCGCTGCGTGCCGGCTTTGGCCGGCTGGTCACCGTGCTCGGCATGCAGAACCGCCTGCTGCAGGTCGAGATCGACGGCAATCAGGCGGTGATGGCGACCGTCATCCAGGAGGTCGCCGAGCGTGTGCGCTCCCATGAGGACGCCGCGCAGGAGCGTCTCGACCGCACCTTGCGCTCGGTCTTCGTCCAGGCGGTGGGCGTCGCCGGCCTGTTCCTCCTGTTCGTCGCGGCGATCTGGACCTTGATCGCCCGCTCGATCCGGGTGCCGCTCGACGATCTCGCCGGCAGCATGACCAATATCGTGCGCGGCGACCTCGCCCGCCCGCCGGCCGGACTGATGGCCGGCGACGACATCGGCCGGATGGCGCGCGCCGTCGAGGTGTTCCGCCAGAACGCCATCGAGAAGCAGCGTGCCGAGCAGGACCTGGTCGCCGCCAAGAACCGCGCCGAGACCGCGCTCGCCCATTTGCGCGAGACCCAGGACAGCCTGATCGAGGCGGAGAAGCTGGCCGCCCTCGGCGGCCTGGTCGCCGGCGTCGCCCATGAGGTGAACAATCCGATCGGCATCAGCCTGACGGTCGCCTCCACGCTGGCCCGCCGGATCGACGAGTTCGGCCGCGACGTCGAGCGCGGCGAGCTGCGCCGCTCCAAGCTGACCGAATTCGTCGAGGGCAGCCGCGAGGCCGCGGCGCAGCTGTCGATGAACCTGCAGCGCGCCGGCGAGATGGTGCAGGCCTTCAAGCAGGTGGCGGTCGACCGCAGCCATGCCGAGCGACGTTCCTTCGACCTCGCCGAGGCGACCGACCAGATCGTCGCGAGCCTCAAGCCGACCCTGAAACGCGCGGCGGTCGAGCTGAACGTTTCGGTGCCCGCGGGTATCGTGCTCGACAGTTATCCCGGCCCCTATGGCCAGGTCGTCACCAATCTCTTCATCAATGCCCTGACCCACGCCTTTCCCGAGGGCCGCAAGGGCACGTTCCGCATCGAGGCCAGGCTGGAGGGGGAAACCGTGATCCTGACCTTCCAGGACGACGGCGCCGGCATGACCGAGGCGGTGCAGCGCCAGGCCTTCGATCCGTTCTTCACCACGCGCCGCGGCGAGGGTGGCACCGGCCTCGGCCTGAACATCGTCTTCAACATCGTGACGCGCCGCCTCGGCGGCCGCATCACACTGTCCTCGGTGCCCGACAGCGGCACCACCTTCCGTATCGTCCTGCCGCTGACCGCGCCGCAGGATCCCGCCGAACGTCCGGCCTGACGCCATCCGATCCGAGTACCCCGATGAACGATGAACACCGTGACGACGATCTGATCCAGGTGGTGGAAGACGGGCCGCCGGCGCCGGCGCGCGACGGACACCGCTGGAAGGTGGCGATCATCGACGACGACCCGGCGGTTCATTCCGGCACGCGTTATGCGCTCTACGACTACGAGCTGGCCGGGGCCGGCCTGGAGCTGCTCTCCGCCTATTCGGCGGCCGAGGGCCGGGCGCTGCTGGCGGCCCATCCCGACATGGCGGTGGTGCTGCTCGACGTGGTGATGGAAAGCGACGGCGCCGGCCTCGAACTGGTCCAGCAGATCCGCAATGTCCTGAAGAACGACACGGTCAGGATCATCCTGCGCACCGGCCAGCCGGGCCAGGCGCCCGAGCGGCAGGTGATCGTCGACTACGACATCAACGACTACAAGGCGAAGACCGAGCTGACCGCAGACAAGCTGTTCACCGCGCTGACCGCGGCGATCCGCAGCTACCAGCAACTGATGCGGCTGGTCGAAACCCGGCGCGGGCTGGAGCTGATCGTCGACGCCGCCTCCGAGCTGTTCGACCTCAAATCCATGCGCAAGCTCGCCGAGGGCGTGCTGACCCAGATCGCCGGCCTGATCCAGGCCCATTGCGAGGGCATCCTGGTGCTGCGCGAGGACCAGCGCGACGGTTATGCCATTCTTGCCGGCTCCGGCGTCTATGCCGGCGTCGTCGATGCCGGCGAGAGCGGCCTCGACAGGGCGATGGCCGATCTGGTCGGCTCGGCCTTCGAGCAACGCTGCCACACCTTCCAGGGCGAGCAGACGGTGCTCTACATCAAGACGGCCAGCGGCCGCGAGGTGGTGGTCGCCCTGCAGTCGGACCGGCCTCTGTCGGAAACCGACCGCACCCTGGTCGCGGTGTTCTGCGGCCGGCTGTCGACCGCCTTCGACAATGTCATTCTCTACGAGCAGTTGCAGGCGGCCAACGAGACGCTGGAACAGCGGGTGACCGAACGCACCCGCCAGTTGACCCTCGCCAATGAGCGGCTGACCGCCCAGGGCAACCGGCTGAAGCGCACCAACGACCACAAGGCCGAGGTGCTGGGTACGGTGGCGCACGACCTGAAGAACCCGCTCGGCGTCATTCTCGGCCGATCCGAGATGATGCGCGAGCTGCTCGAGCTCAGCCCCCCCAATATCGAGCGGGCCAAGGCGCAGATCGAACAGGTGCGCTCGTCCGTCGCCCGCATGACCACCATGGTCGATGCGCTGATCAACGACGCCATGCTCGATGCCGAGGATATCGTGCTGAGGCTGGCCGATATCGACACGGTCACGGTGATCTCGGCCGTCATCAATGCCAACCGGCCGCTGGCCGAGCGCAAGCAGCAGAGCCTGGTCTATGACGGCCCGCGGACGCTGGCCGGCCGTGCCGATCCCGACCGGATCCGCGAGGCGATCGACAATCTCGTCTCCAATGCCATCAAATATTCGCCGCCGGGCGGCCGCATCGCGGTGGCCCTGTCCACCGGCGAGGCCGGCCACTGCGTGGCGGTGACCGACAGCGGGCCGGGCCTGTCGCCAGAGGACCACGACCGCCTGTTCGGGCGGTTCCAGAGGCTGTCGGCCAAACCGACCGCCGGCGAAAGTTCGACTGGCCTCGGCCTGTTCATCGCCCGCCGCATCGTCGAGCTGCATGGCGGGCGCATTACCGCGGCGAGCCATGGGCCGGGGGAAGGGGCGACCTTCAGCCTGACCTTGCCGTCAGCCTCGGGTGGAGCCCCGGCATGAGCAATTCCCAGCATATCATGGTGGTCGACGACGAGGCGGCCGCCCGCGACATGGTCGGCGACTATCTGAAGATGCACGGCTTCCAGGTGACGCTGTGCGACGGCGCGGCGGCGCTCCGGCGCGCCATCGCGAGCGGCCGGCCGGACCTGATCGTGCTCGATCTGAACATGCCGGAAGAGGACGGCCTGTCGATCATCCGTGATCTCAAGCGCAACACGCCGGTGCCGGTGATCATGCTCACCGCGACCGCCAGCGCCGTCGACCGCATCGTCGGGCTCGAGCTCGGCGCCGATGATTATCTCGCCAAGCCCTGCGAATTGCGCGAACTGCTCGCCCGCATCCGTTCGGTGCTGCGCCGGGCCGGCGCGCCGGCGGCCGGCAGCCGGCCGGAGATCAGGGAGCGGATCCGCTTCGGCACCAAATGGCTCGATCTCGCCGGCCATATGCTGCGCGACGACGACGGCGCCGAACACACGCTGACCGCCTCCGAGTTCAATCTGCTGAAGGCCTTCGCCGAGAACCCGCGGCGCGTGCTGTCGCGCGACCGCCTGCTGGATCTCGCCGGCGCGCGCGATCCGGAGGCTTTCGACCGGGCGATCGACGTGCGCATCACCCGCATCCGCAAGAAGATCGAGCCGGACCCGGAAGCGCCGGCCTTCATCAAGACGGTGCGCGGCGCCGGCTACATGTTCCTGCCGGACGGTGAGAAGCGCTGAGGCCAGTTCGGGGTTTTCGGGCGGTCGCGGCATCGTGCCCGGGCGCCGGGCGCGCGTTCTGAAACAAATCGGCGGCTCCTGAAACGGCGCCTGGCGGGCTGCGACACCGTCAGGCAAGCCTTGAAACAATCTGTTTCGGTCTGAAATGCGCGGGGCGAATCAAAGACACTGCGGCGAAAACACGGCCGCCTAGAACCACATGCAACGCGATGACGCGGCTGGCCACGAAGGAATGAACCTTCTCGAGCGCCACTGCGACCCATCGTGGAGGCCGGCCCGAAGCGGGCGATGTGGGGAGACAGCCATGACCCGGATTTCCAAGACCCGGATTTCCGAGACCCGGATCTCCAAGACCCGGATCTCCAAGACCCTGGTTCTCGGCGCCTGCGCAAGCATTGCCGTCGCTGCCGCCCTGGTGATCCCGCCGGCCAGCCGCGCGGCCGTCTCTCCGACGCCCGGCCTGACCCATGTCTTTTCCGCGGCTGAACTCGATCAGGCCCACCGTGCCTTCGACGGCTTCAGGAACCAGGTCGACGGCGTATCGCGCCCGGCTGCCCCCCAGGGCCGGCCGGCCCTGATCCAGGGCGAGCGCTCGGCCGCCGCCCGCGGCGCCTGCGCCCAATATACCTGGCCCCACATTCCCCGGACCTGCCAGACCGCGGCCAATGGCCAGGAGCTGCGCCAGATCCGCACGGTGACGGTCGATACCCCCGCCGCCACCCGCTGATACCGATCGCATCGCATCCCCGAACAGTCTTGACGCCACACCGCGCACCCAGGAGATCTCCGATGCGCCGCCTCGCCTTTGCAGCAACCCTTGCCCTTGCCGGCTTCGCCGGCACCGGCGCCCAGGCCATGTCCAATTTCATGGTCGATCCCGACACCCGCCAGCCGATGATGGCCGCGCCGATGATGCAGCAGGCGCGCTCCCAGGCCCAGGCCATCCCGCGCGAGGTCGTCACCTTCACGGCGCCCTATGCGCCGGGCACGGTGGTGGTCGATACCGAGGCGCGTCGGCTCTATTACGTTCTGCCGGGCCGCCAGGCGATCAGCTACGGCATCGGCGTCGGCCGGCCGGGTTTCGAATGGGGCGGCAGCCAGACCATCACCCGCAAGCAGGAATGGCCGGACTGGCGTCCGCCGGTGCAAATGCTGCAGCGCCGCCCGGACCTGCCGCGCTTCATGGCCGGCGGCCCGCAGAACCCGCTCGGCGCACGGGCCATGTATCTGGGCTCCTCGCTCTACCGCATCCACGGCTCCAACGAGCCGAACACGATCGGCCAGGCGGTATCGTCAGGCTGCATTCGCATGCTCAACGACGACGTCGTCGACCTCTACAACCGTGTCCAGGTCGGCACCCGCGTGGTCGTCCTGCGCTGATTTCTCCCCTCGTGCATGCCCCGCATGACCTCCGACTGCCCCGGTGGCTTTTCAGCACCGGGGCATTTTTTTGGGGATCGCATCGGGAGATTCGGTGTCTTGCCGTGGCCAGGCACCGATGCCACATGCCTGTGCCCCGCGTCGATCCGCGCCGTTTCGCGCGCAGCCCTCCTCGCCCGGGCGAAGGCCGGTCCATGCAGGCAACCGCTTTCCGGCCCTGGCAAAGGTCCGCAAGGCGGGATCGGACCGCTTTTCGCCCCGGTTCCGGCCTTCGCGAAGGTGCGTCATCAACACCCTGATCTTTCGATGCGATTCTCCGCGCGGGGAGGGTGGACAGGACCGAAACGAGCCCCTATAACCCCGCTCGCTCGCGGTGCGACTGTCATCGAACGGTCGCGTTGCGTGGGTTGCCCGGGTAGCTCAGTTGGTAGAGCATGCGACTGAAAATCGCAGTGTCGGTGGTTCGATTCCGCCCCCGGGCACCATTCGTTTTCTGAATTCCTGAAATCGTTGTTCTTTGCGGCTTCGATGCCGCGCCTTTCGCAGGGGCGGCGGCTTTTGTTGTTCCTGTATTTGTTCAAGCGCGATGCGGCGTCCATGGCGCGGGCATTTCAGCCTGTGCTTTGACATAGGTCGCCGGCCCACGAGGCCTCTCTTTCCGGTCAATCAGCGCATCGTGCCGCGCGCCGGCCGTAGCTTCCCCGCGCCCCGTCCCGCATCGGCCTCGGCAACTCATGGCCGGCCCCGGCACAGTGCCGGGATCTTGATCGGCTGACCGCCATCCGGCCTCATGCTATGAGCCCCACATTGCATGCAAGGATTGGCCGCCGCGCCCGTCGTGCCACGGGTCGACGACGCCGAACGCCAGTCCAGGAATCGCAGAATTTGCAGGGCCCCTATGCAGCTTGTTGCCGCGCCGTCGTCGCAGCCCGACCTGGTCTGGTCGATCGAGCGCTATTCATTCTTCCATGGCGCCCTGCACATCATCGGTTTCGTGTTCAGCCGAAGCAGCCGCGTCACAGGCCTGAATCTGAACCTCGGGGACGGCCGGGTGGTCCCCATCCAGGTCTTCGGGCTGCCGAGCCCAGACCTGACCCGCCTGCATGGCCGCGCGGCCGCGTCGTGCCGATTTGATCAAATCGTCCAGGTCGGCGAGCAATCCCATGCCGTTCTGACCGCGACCTTGACGGTGGCGCTGGCCGACGGCCGAACCGCGACCTTGCCCCTGGCCAATTCGGATCCCAGCGATCCCTCGGGAGGGATCATGGAACGCTTCTTCGCGCAGCTCGCGCAGCGGCCGGCGGGACATCTTCTCGAAGTCGGCTCGCGCGCCAGGACCGGCATGACCTATACATCCAGGCTGCCGCCGGGATGGCGCTATACCGGCTTCGACATCATGGACGGGCCGAACGTGGATGTCGTCGGGGACGCCCATCACGCCAGCCAGTTCCTGCCGTGGAACACATATGACGCGGTCATGTCCTTCGTCGTTTTCGAGCATCTTCTGATGCCCTGGAAGGCGGTGATCGAAATGAACCGCTTGCTGCGGATCGGCGCCATCGGCCTGATCCTGGCCCCCCAGACATGGCCCCTGCACGAAGAGCCCTGCGACTATTTCCGCTTCTCAAAGCATGCCTGGAAAGCCTTGTTCAACCGCGCGACGGGCTTCGAGATCGTGGAAGCCGTCCACGGCGCAACGGCCTATGTGGTGGCACGCAGCCTCACCCCGGGCAGCAATTTCGAAGAGGTGCACACCACGGCGCTGATGGCGAGTGTCATCTTTCGCAAGGTTGCCGAAACAACCCTCGATTGGCCCGTGAATAGCGCCGACATCGCAGACGACGTCTATCCGTTCTGACGGCGCGTCACGGCCGTCGCCGCGCCAATATCGCCAGCGACGGCCCCGCCGCGTGCTGCGGGTCCTCGAAACTGATGCTGATATCGTCAAAGCCCAGGATGCCGAGAGCCTTGAGCAAATCGGCGCGATCCATCCAGCGCGGCTCGCCGTTGGGGCCGCCACAGAATTTCGGATCGCTCGCATCGCCATAGGGGCGAACGTGGAGCTTGATACGCTCACCGCGCCAGTTCAGCTCTTCGGTTGCGGAAATAGGAGCCCGGCGAGGGTCGCCCGGCGGCATCGCGGCCTCGTTGGCGACGTGGGTCCAGAGGAACAGCCTGTCGGTTTTCTCAGCCAGCTTCTCGAGCAGCTGCAACGGCTCCTTGGCGTGATAGAGGACGCCGCTTGCCACGATGAGCGGCCAATGTCTCGGGTCGTCCTCCAGGAAGCGGGTAAAGTCGCCCAGCTGAAACGATGCGTCGCGAAGCTGGCGAAGCTCCTTCACCACGAGGCAGCGCAGAAATGCGAGCTGGTTGGCTTCGATCGCGAGCACCGATTTCGCGCCCGCGGCCAGCAGCATCGCCGTGTGGCTCGCTTCGAGCGGCCCGAGCTCGAGGACGTCGAGGCCCTGCAGTCCACCGATCGACGACACCAGCCATGCGATGCGCGCGTCGTCGTAGAGTTTGGTCTCTCCCGCATGCACTTCACAGGCGGGAGGGAAGGCCCCGACCCACGAGCCGGTGAAAATATCAACGGCGTTTTGGGCACAGGGCGCGTTCACCACGTATTTCGCATCGATCATCGCCTGTTGCTGGGCCGGCGCAGCGGCCGGCGCGGCGGGGCTGTTCACGCCGCCCTCGGCCGCCTCCAGGATCGCCTGGCGCGCCAACGTCGCCCGGTCCGGCGTTTCGGCGCGGGCCGAGCGCGACAGGACCACCATGAATTCACAGCCGATGCTCCCATGGAAGAACGACTCGCCCATGGTGACCAGTCCAAGTGATCGCAGATCGCTCAGGATGAGACGGAAGCTCGACGGCGTGAAAACCCAGGCATGACAATCGACATAGTCGCCCGGGTCCTGCACCGCCAGCGCATAGCCCTCTGCGGGGGTTCCCGCGAACGCGAAGGTCCCGCCCTCGGCCTCCGCCCATACCTGCACGCCGTTGCGCTTGGCGTTCAACGCATAGTGGTCATAGAGCGCGCCGGCATCGTGGCGCTGCTGGCCCGCGAGAAACGCGCGCAGCATATGACCGGCTGTGCTGACCGGCCGCAAATAGTCGAAACAGAAGCGCCGGTCCGGGACCAGCAGGATGAGCTTCCCGGTCTCCTTGAGCGCCCGCTCGCAACGCTGGAGGAAATGGATCGGATCGGGCAGGTGCTCGAAGACATGGCTCGCCAGGATATAGTCGAAGCCCTCGCCATCGTCCGATAGCTCGCCGAATTCCGAACCGTCGTCGATGGCGTCGACCGGCTCGATGCGACTGACATCGACCCCATGGGGACGATACTTGGTTCGCAGCTGTTCCTGGTCTGCATGGTCGATCACCAGGACGCGATAGCCCTCGGCTTTTGGCAGGATCGGCGCATAGGAGGCGCCGAGTTCGATTCCTCGCTCGGATTTTGCAATCGTCTCGCGAATGAACTGCCGAAAATCCATGGTGCCTGCCTGATTTGTCGTGTTAAAGGAGCGCTTCGCCCCTCGGGGCGGCGTTCTTGATGGATACGCTAATTGCTAAGAATTGTTGAAACAACAGCAGAAAATTTCTCATGCGTAATATTGTAAGGCGACTTGGTCATTTTGCCGGAGAGCTTGCGTTTCATTCAGTTTGTGCTGGATTGAAGGCTAAGCAATTTCCGTCTGTACTGCGCGAGAGGCGTCCAAAATTCTTGTCCGACGAGACGGCCGCCGCGCCGATCGGGCCGGTTTACGCGATCGTTGTAAAATATTCAAAATTCAATCTCGGCGAGGATTTCCTGGATCTGCTGACGTCGCTGCGGGATTCGGGCGTCAACGCGATTGTCGTCTGCAATGGGCGAATGAGCGATGCATCACACGCGCTGCTGACACAATATGCCCACCGTATCCTGGTCCGGGACAATGTCGGCCGCGATATGGGGGCCTATCGCGCCGCGACGCTGTATCTTCACGATCAGGGCCTGCGACCTGGGCGGCTTCTGTATTTCAATGATAGCGTTCTATACTTGAAGGGAAAGCCGCTCGACGGGCTGGTCGGCCGGTTGAGCGGCAGCAAGTACGATGTTGTCGGGGTCTTCGAGAATCATCAGCACGATCATCATGTCGGATCGTATGTATTTTCCGTCTCGGGAAATGTATTCGTTGATCCGCAGTTTCAATTGTTCTGGCGAAAATATCGCCCCTATGATCTCAGGCCGCATGCGATCCATCGCGGCGAAATCGCATTGTCCCGGCTGCTGAAGCGCAGCGGTTATGGCATCGACGTGGTCTATTCCGCCGAGCGGCTCGCTGATCGCCTCTTCGCAATGACGCTGGTCGAGCTGACTTCGCTCGTGCGCTTCATGCGTCCGGTCTACCGCATGCAGCCGCTGAAAGACCTTATGGCACGCTCGCTGGCAGCGCGAAGCTTGACCGGTGCGATTGCTGATCGGGAGGCGAAAAACGCTGTCGTCCTGCCCACGACGCCGACGATCGGCCGATACGCAGCTCATCATTCCTCCTTGCGCAATGCAACAAAGGCTAGGGAAACGGCGGGTGAGGTCACCGAGACGCTCGCGCGTCACGCCTTGATCGATAGCCTGATGATGGAGGTTACCCAGGGCAGCCAGATCCATTTCGGGTTCGGCCTATACCACCGGCTTCTCGACAGCCCGATCATCAAGAAGGACCTGTTGGCGCGCTCTATCTATCTTGAGCACGATTGCGTCATGATCCTGGACCGGCTCCCGGAAGAGACGCGGGCCACCATCATGCGCGAAATCGTGAGCCGCGGGCGCCCGCTCGCTGTCAGGGGCGTTCGGCGTTTTCTGCTTCAGTACGGACTGATCTGACGGGACCGGGCGTAAGGGCCGCGACGGCCGCGCCAGCGATCCGGCTGCGGCAGGGCGGCGCGAAAGCGCAGGCTGTCCTGCAAGCAAGTCCCTGTTCGATGGCCGGCCATCCCTGCGCCGTGTGGCCGGGGCGGAGACATCCGCGTGTTGGGCAGCCCCCATGCGCGTCCCCCCCGGAAGCAGGTCCTTAACGCCGAATGGCTATGACGTTGCGGGCATCGCAACATCCACGGCGGTCATGGCGCAGCATTCCACCGAAACGGTTCCGGCGCGTATGCGGCCAGCATTCGTCATGGCTGCTTTGCTGCTCGTGCTGCTCCTGGTCGGGAGCATCAGGGCCGTCCGGAAGGATGTCCAGCAGGGGTTCGACGAACTGGCGCATGCATCCTATGTCGCCCAGATGCAGCGCTCCCAGGCGCTCTGGCTCGATCTCGACAGCCTGCGCATGCTGGATCCGACAACATTGCTGCCGACGGCGGAACCGAATTACCTCAACCACCCGCCTTTCTACTATCGCGTCATGGCCTGGCTCGGCCCGACGATCGAAGGCCATCCCGAGGCCTTGCTCGTTCACCGGCTGATCAATCTGGCGATCGTGGCGCTGGGTTTCGCAGCCCTGCTCCTGATTCCGCCCGTCACGCGCTGGCCGCGGCCGGATTTCGCCGCCTATGCCGTGCCATTGCTGTTCATGCCGGTGCTGGCGCCGCTGGCCGGCAGCATCAACAACGACAATTTCGCTTTCACCGGCGGTGCGCTCGCCTTGCTCGCGGCGTTCCGACTGCTGGCCGGCGGCGGCAAGGCCTGGCTCTGGCTGCTTCTGGCGGCCTTCGTCCTGGCCTCCTGGTCGAAACTCTCCGGCCTGCTGCTGGTCGGCGGCTTCGTGATCCTCACCAGCCTGTGGATGGCCTGGCGGCGACAGCTCTCGCCGGGAGCGCTGTTCCTGATCGCGCTGGCGGCGCTGGCCGCGGTGGCGCCCTACCTGGCGCTGATCCAGCTTTATGGCAGCGCCGCGCCCTATACCGCCGCGCTGCAGGCGACCCTGCTCGCCGATTCCGCGCGCGCCGGCTGGGCCAATGCGCCGCGGCTCTCGCTGCCGGCCTACGGCCTTCATTTCGCGGCCGACTTCCTGCGCTTCTGGATGCCGGCACTCAATGACCGCAACCAGTTCCAATATGCCATGCTGGTGTTGCCCTTCACCGCGCTGATCTGCGCCGGCGGGGGCGTGCTCGTCTCGCTCGGCAGGATCATCGGAAGGCGGGAGGAGGCGAGCGACGTGGTCGTGGTGGCCGGCGCGGCCGCGCTCGCGGTGACCTTCGTCCTGCACCTCCTGGTCAGCTACCAGCGTCACGTCGCGACCGGATGGCTGATGGACGCCTATCCCCGGTATTATCTGCCGCTGGCCGCGATCGTTCCGCTCGCCTGCCTGGCGCTGGCTTCAGCCTCCCCGCCGCGATGGCGCAAACCCCTTCTCGGTTTCTTCATCATCCAGCCGATCCTGTTCCAGGTTTTCGGCGCGGCGCTCTGAGGCGTGCCAATGAAAAGACCCGCCGCGGCCCGGTGGGGCCGAAGCGGGTCTGTCCGTCAGTCGCAAGGCGCGGCCAGCCGGCCTCGCCGGCGCGGCCGCCTTATTCGCAGACGCGCACGCGCCGCCGCTCCGGGCCATAGGGGCCGTCGACCCAGCGCGGCTCGATCCAGCACTCGCGCTGCGAGGCCGCCGCTGCCGCCGCGGCGCCGCCCAGGATGAGGGCCGCCGCACCCGCGCCGATCAGGGCGCCATTGCCGCCGTAATAGCCGTGTCCGCGATGGCCGCCATGCCTGAAGCCGCCATGCCGGTGTCCGCCGTGGCGAATGCCGGCGCGCGGGCCGGCATGCCGCCGCTGCATTTCGACCGGCGACGTGTCGGCCGCGGCGGCAGCGATGGGCTCGGCGCGCTGAGCCGCCTGGGCGCTCGACACCGGCCAGGCAAAGGCGACGCAGAGAGCGAAAGCCCCGGCGGCGGATCGTATAAATCTCGTGTCCATTGCAGCGCTCATGAAACGGTCTCCTGAAATGCTATGGATCAAGTAGCTCGGCATATGAGGGTGAAACATCTCATCGCCATCGAACGTCATTCTCTAGCGATGACGTAGCGAAAATCCAGCAAAAACATTCAGGCGAAAATATGTGGTTCTTGATCGGCGTGGATTCATGAGGTTCAGGCGAGATCGGGCTGTGATTGCGCCAGGGATAACCGATCATCGCCTCCCGGCATGCTTTACGTGCCGCGTCTCAAAGCCTTCGTTGCGCCCGAAACGCCTTTTGTTTGGCTGGTTTTCGCCGTGGTCGGCAAGCCGGCCGGGGCCGTACGGTTTCCGCCGGCCGCTTCGTCCCGTGGGGGGCGATATCCAGCAAGGCATGCCGGCGGCCGTCGCCGCCGGCAAAGGGGTAGCGGCGAATCGACGCGGGCCATGCGCCATGTCGTCGCCGTCGCAGCGCATGGGAGAGGGCTATGTCGCGTCAATCGGATCCAGCACCGGGCACCTGGCGTGGGGCGGGGCCCGCCCCACGCGCGCCGCGAGGCTCCCTCCGGCCCGGCCGCGGCCATGACCTAGCGCGCCTTGACGCCCGATATCGTCAGCGCCAGCCAGGGCAGGCGGGGCTGCCCGTTTCTCGATGCCTGATGCGCGAGATCGAGCACCGCCTCCTTGATCTTCGCACGCGTCGGCTCGTCGGCCTTGCCGAGCCCGGCCACGACCGGCGCAGCGATCTCGGTCATGAAGGTCCAATATTCGTCGGGTGTCCGGAAGCCCAGTTCGCCGCCGATCTCGTGCAGTGCGACGTCACGCAGGCCGGCCTTGCGAAAGGCCGTTTCCATCGCGCCGGGCGCGGCGCAGCGGAACAGACCCGGCGCGCCCGGTGGCGGTGCCGGCATGTCGACATAGCGGCCGATGCTCCCCATGACGGTGGTTGCCCAGAGGTTCTTCTCGGGTGGCCCCCAGACGGCGGCACAGACGCGGCCACCACGCTTGGCGACGCGGACACATTCGTCGAGGCCCGCCTCGACGTCAGGGAAAAACATGAAGCCGAAGCGGCAGAGCACGGCGTCGAAGCTGTCATCGGCGAAGGGCATGGCGCCGGCGTCGCATCGCCGGGTCAGGAAATTGCCGATGCCGCGGCGGCCGGCATTTTCGGCCGCGACCTCCAGCATGCGGTCCGAGAGGTCGGTGGCGGTCACCGTGCCCTTGGGAACCCGCAGGGCCGCCGTCAGGCCCGGCTCGCCGGTGCCGGCGGCGACATCCAGGACGTGATCGGTGTCCTTGAGCGCCGCGCTCCGGATCAGTTGCTCGCCGACCGGCGCCAGCCAGTTCAGGACGTGGTGGTCCCACTTCTTCCAGCCGTGCGAAAATCTGTCCCAGGTTTCGCGCTGCTGATCGCGGATCTGCTCGAGCGGTGACGGCATGGCGGTCTCCAACGGCCGGTGGCGGGAGTTTTCCGATGCTGTCACGCAGATTAGACCCAGGGGGCCGGCACGCCAAGTCGCGCCGGCGGCCGCCCCCGATCAGCCGGCGGTTGGCGGCCCCTCGGTGCGGATGGCCTTGGCGATCCCCTTCTGCCGGTCGTTTTCGGCACGCCGCCGCTCGACCTCTGCGGCCGGCATGCGCGCGACATTCATGAAATCCTGCTTCCAGTCGGCGCTCGCGCTCCAGCGCTGCGGCGACTGCACGGTGGTGCGCGCGGCGGGAGCCGCGGCGAGCAGGTCGAGCGCGAGCGCCAGCGTCTGCCGTTGGGACGCGGGGTCCTGCGGCCGGCCGGCGGAATTGCCGAGGGGGAAATCGCTGAACAGGAAGCGCGGCACGCCAACATGTTCGACGATGTCCTTGGCGCAGCCCATCACCACGGTCGCGATGCCGTTCGCCTCCAGGTGACGGGCCACCAGGCTCACCGTCTGGTGGCAGACGGGGCAATTGGGAACCAGCACGGCCGCATCCACGCCGTCGGCCCGGCAGCGCGCCAGGATCTCGGGCGCGTCGGTCTCGATGGTGGTCTTCTGGCTGCGATTGGTCGGCGCGCCGTGGAAACGCGGCGCCAGCGCCCCGATCCGGCCCTCGGCCGCGAGCCGGCGCAGCATCGGCAGCGGAAACCAGCTGTTCGGGTCGTCGGCCCTGCTATGGGTCCGGTCATAGGCAATGTGGGAAATCCTGACGTCGTGATCCTCGTCCGACCGGCCTGAATAGGCCGAATAGAATTTGGCGGCGGCATTGTAGGCGGCTCCCGGTCCCTGGTCGCCCTTGTCAGGCTGATAGGGCGCCGCGGTCGTGATGAGGGCGACCCGGCTCTCCGCCAGGTGCTTGGCCAGCGGCTGGAACGGCACGTGGTCGTAATGGGCCCAGCGATAGGGATTGCCGTAGCCGAGCGTCAGGTAATAGTCGCGGGTGCGCTGCATATAGGCGATCGGCTGATCGTCGTCGGGCGCAAATCCGAGAGCGTCGTCGGCCGGCGTCATGATGGCTCGTCTCCTCGCGGCCCGATCATGCCACCGAACCCTCAGGCCTGGCGACGGGTAAATCGGCGGGTTCGTGGTGCAGTGGGTCCGGCGCCACGCGGCTCAGGTGCCGGCCAGTTCCCGGCTCTGACGGTCGAGCTCCTCGCTGTAGCGGCGCAGCACATGCTGCTCGGTCAATTGGCCGATGACCTGCAGGGTCTGCCGGTTCGTCACCACCGCCAGGGCATCGCTCTCGGCCGCGGTGAACAGGGCGGCGGCGTCGCGCACGTTCATTTCCGGCAGCAGCACGTGGTTCTGGTAGTGCAGCAATTCGGTGATGGTCTCGGCGGCCAGGCCTTCCTGGTGGGCCTCCGGCACCAGGACGATGCCGGCATAACGGTCGGCCTGGTCGACCACGATGACCCGCTGCGTGGCGCCGAGCGGGAACTGGCGCCGGAACTGTTCGAGGCTGAGGTCGGACTTCACGGTGCGGATGTCGCGCCGCATCATCCGGCCGACCGTCAGGTCGCGGATCCAGCCGATATCGGCGGCGCTGCGGATCACCTCGCCGCGCAGGTGGAAGCGCCAGGTCGTGAAGGAATAGCCGAAGACGCGCCGCACCGTGATCGACGAGACGACCGAGGCCGCCAGCACCGCGATGGTCAAGGGCAGGCTGCCGGTGGTCTCCAGCGCCAGGAACGACATGGTCAGCGGGCCGCCGAGCACGGCAGTCGCCATGGCGCTCATGCCGATAATGCCGACCACCAGGGCCGGAATCTGCAGGCCGAAGGCAAGCATCCAGCCGATCGCCACCAGCTTGCCCAGCATGGCGCCGAGGAACAGGGCGGCGAAGAACAGGCCGCCGCGGAAGCCCGAGCCGATCGAGACGGCGGAAGCGAGCGTCTTGAGCACGATGAGCAGGACCAGGAAGCCGGCGGAATAATAGGCCTCGAAACCGACATGCAGGGCGGAATGGCCCGAGGACAGCACGGCGGGCGTGACCAGCCCGAGCACGCCGACCACCGCGCCGCCGATCGCCGGCCGGAACCAGACGGGAATGCGGCTCTGCCGGAAGGCGGCCTCGACCAGGGTGACGCCGCGCATCACGGCGATGCCGAGCAGGGCGCAGAGCACGCCCATGAGCATGACCAGCGTGTAGTCGGACCAGGACAGGCTGCCGGCGAAGCCGACCTGGAACGAGACCGGCGTCGACACCAGCCGCATGACGCCGATGGCCGAGATCGAGGCGATCGCGACCGGTGCCAGCGTCGCCACCGAATAGCTGGCGATGACCAGCTCGAAGGCATAGAAGGCGCCGGTCAGCGGCGCGTCGAAGGCGGCGGCGATGGCGCCGGCCGCGCCGCAGCCGACCAGGGTCCTGAGATCCGAGCGGCGCACCCGCAGCGAGCGGCCGAGCCTGGAGGCGATCGCCGAGCCGATCTGGGTATAACCGGCCTCCATGCCGACGGATGCGCCGAAGCCGTTCGACACCATGGTCTGGGCGACCACGGTGAGGCTGCCCTTCAGCGACATCCGGCCGCCATGCAGGGCATTGGCCTCGACCGGATCGACCACCGTGCTGCGGCCGAGCCGCGCCAGCACATAGCCGATGAGGCCCATCAGGAGGCCGCCGGCGATCGGCACGAACACCGTTCGAACCGGATCGACGAAGGGCGCGCCGCTCAGCTCGTCGCCGGGAATGGCGAACAGCACATGGTGCATTTCCCGGGCCACCGCGACCATGCCGGTGACGATCAGTCCCGACGCCATGCCGACAATGGCGGCCAGCACCGACAGCCAGATCTCGTTCTCGCGGACGATCGAGCGGACCATGCGCCACTCGGCCACCTCGCGCAGGCGGCCGAGCCTCTCCCGGATCGACAAGGACGGGATGCGAAGCGAGGCGCGGGTGAGCATGATGGACGGCCGGGGTCAGGCGAGAAGGCTCTCTTGATAGATGTCGCTGATGCGCGCCGTAAAGGGGCCGGGCCGGCCATTCCCGATCACGCGGCCGTCGATGCGGGTCACCGGCGTGACGCCGCCGAGCGTTCCGGTGACGAAGGCTTCCTCGGCGCTGTAGGTCTCGGCCAGGGTGAAATCCTTTTCGCGCACCGTGCCGACATGCTGGCCGTAGAGCTTGACGACCTTGCCGCGGGTAATGCCCATGAAGTTGCAGCGGCCGGTCGAGGTCCACAATTCGCCGTCGCGGACGATGAAGAAATTGGTCGAGTTGCAGCTGGCCACGAAACCTTGCGGGTCGAGCATCAGCGCCTCGTCGGCGCCGGCATTGATCGCCTGGATCAGGGCCTGGATGAAGTTCAGGCGGCTGTGCGAATTCAGCCTGAGGTCGAACACGTCGGGACCGCTGCAGCGGATCGCCGAGGTGAACAAGGCCAAGCCCCGGGCCTTCACCTCCGGCTTCGGCGCCTTGTATTCGGCGACGATGACGATGGTCGCCTGGCCGAGCGCGAAGCGCGGGTCCTGGTTCGGCGTCTTCTTGCGCCCACGGGTGACCATCAGCCGGATATGGGCGCCGTCGGTCATGCCGTTGCGGTCGAGGGTCGCCTGCATGGCGGCGATCATCTCGGGCCTGGTCAGGCCGATATCGAGCTGGATGGCGCCGGCGCCCTCATAGAGCCGCTTCATGTGCTCGTCGACGGCGACCAGCCTGCCGCGCACCAGGCGCAGCCCCTCCCAGACGCCGTCGCCGAGCACGAAGCCGGCGTCGAAGACCGAGACGGAGGCCTGGTCGCGCGGCACGAAGGCGCCGTTGACATAGACCAGCACGTTTTCATTGCGCGGATCGTCGACATAGCCTTGAGCGCTGGACTGGCTCTGGTCTTGCGGATTGCTCACGATGGGCCTCCTGGTACGGGTCGCCGCCCGGCGGGCGGCGCGAAGGGTCTGTTCAGAACGAGAATTCGGTGAAGCGCGCGAGGAAGGCCTGCGTGCGCTCCTCGCGTGGGTGCTTCAGCACGTCGTCGGGCGTGCCGACCTCGTGGAAGCGGCCGTCGGCGAGGAAGATCACCTTGGTGGCGAAGTGATAGGCGAAGCCGAGCTCGTGGGTGACCAGCAGCATGGTGCGGCCTTCCTCGGCGAGCGTGCGGATCACCCGCAGCACCTCGCCGACCAGCTCGGGGTCGAGTGACGATGTCGGCTCGTCGAACAGCAGGATCTCGGGTTCCATGGCGAGCGCGCGGGCGATCGCGACGCGCTGCTGCTGGCCGCCGGACAGCCGGCTCGGATAGACGTCGACCTTGTCGCTCAGGCCGACCCGGGCAAGCTCGGCCGCCGCGCGCTGCCGGGCCTCGGCCCTGGCGACGCGCTTCACCGTCACCAGGCCCTCCATGGTGTTCTCGAGGACGGTCATGTGCGGGAACAGGTTGAACTGCTGGAACACCATGCCGAGCCGCTCGCGCACCGCGCAGAGCTCGCTTTCCGGATAGGTCACCTGTTCCGCGCCGCGGCTGTCGTTGCGCACCTTGCCGATGCGCCGGCCGTCCACCGTGATGCTGCCGGCCGTCGGCATTTCCATGAAGTTGAGGCAGCGCAGCAGCGTGCTCTTGCCCGAGCCGCTGCCGCCGATGATGGCGATGCGCTCGCCGGGTTCGACGGCAAGGTCGATGCCGCGCAGCACGTGCAGCGGGCCGAAATGCTTGTGAAGGCCACGAACCTGCAGAATGGGATCGGACATGGTCGGTCTCCTGCCCGCGTGCGGGCTTCGTTCAGGCGCGGCGCGCGAGGTGCCGTTCGAGCCAGGCCGACAGGAAGCTGCCAGGGTAGATCAGCACGAAATAGACCAGCGCCACGGTCGAGAGGATCTCGAGCGGCCGGTAATAGGTCGAGCTCAGCAGCCGGCCCTGGTACATCAGCTCGTGCACCGACAGGATCGAGGCGAGCGAGGTGACCTTGGCGAGCTCGATGGCGCGGTTGGTGAAGGCCGGCAGCATGCGCCGTCCGACCTGCGGCAGGATGATCCGGCGCAGGACGTCGCGGTGGCGCATGCCGAGCGCCCGGGCGCCTTCCCACTGGCCGGGCGCGATCGACTGGATGCCGCCCCGGAAGATCTCGGCGCAATAGGCCGAGGTGTTGAGGCTCAGCGCCAGCGCCGCCGCCGCGAAGGGCGAGAGCTGCAGGCCGATGATGATCGGAAAGGCGTAGAAGAACCAGATGAGCTGGATCAGCACCGGCGTGTCGCGGAACAGCTCGACATAACAAAGGCTCGGCCACCGCAGCCATGGACGCGGCGAGAGCCGGGCCAGCGCCAGGAAGAAACCGGCGGCGAGGCCGGCGAGAAAACAGGGCGCCCACAGCGCGATGGTCACCCAGACGCCGCGCAGCAGGACCGGCCAGGTCTGGACGATGAGGCTGAAGTCGAACGCGTAATCCATCGGTCCGCCTCAGCGATAGGCCGTCATGCGGCTCTCGGCGAGGCGGGCGAGCCCGCTCGCCGTCACCAGCAGCACGAGATACATCACCGCGATGGTCGAATAGACCTCCAGCGGCCGGAAGCTCTGGCTGTTCAACTGCATCGCCTGGTAGAGCAGCTCGGCATAAGCGAGCGTGGAGGCGAGCGCGGTGGTCTTGGTCAGTTCGAACGAACGTTCGACGAAGGGCGGCACCATGCGCGCCAGCGCCTGCGGCAGCACCACCCGCCGCATCAGCTGGCGATAGCTCATGCCGAGCGCCTTGCCGCCCTCCCACTGGCCGGTCTCGATCGACACGATGCCGCCGCGAAACACTTCCGCATAGAAGGCGCCCGACTGGGTCGACAGCGCCAGGACGGCCGCCACGAAGGGGTCGAGGCTGATATTCATCAGCACCGGCAGGGCATAGAAGAACCAGAAGAAGTGAATGATCGGCGGGGTGTTGCGGTAGAACTCGATGAAGGCTGTGGCCGGGTAGCGCAAGGCCGCGCGCGGCGACAGCCGCATGAAGGCGAGCAACAGGCCGACGACCACGCCGCACAGGATCGAGATGACGGCGATCAGCACCGTATTCCAAAGGCCGGTCAGCAGCATGTCGAAATGCTGGAAGACCGGTCCGAAATCCCATCGATAGCTCATCGCCTGCAGCCTGCCGCGCGGGTTGGATCGGGGAGCGGAGCGGGAGCCCTCAGCTCCAGCGCTCCCGGACCAGGCCCGGCACGGTCGAAGCGTCGATACCCTTGGTCTTGAGATAGTCGGCGAAGAAGGCCTGCGGCTTGCCGGCCTGGTAATATTCGGCGAATTTCTGGCTCATCCAGTCGCGGAAGGCCGGGTTGTCCTCCTTGCGCAGGCCGGCGCTGGTGGCCACCGCCGTGACCGGCTCCGGCAGCACGACCTTGCCGAGGCGCAGGCGGGCATATTGCACCACCAAAGCCGGGTGGAACTGGGCGACGACATCGACGCGGCGCGCGGCGAAGGCGGCGATCGCCTCGTCATTGTTGGAGAAGCGGCTGATGCTGGCGGCCTTCAGCGTCTCGGTGACGGTGCGGTCGACCGAGGTGCCGAGCGTCACGCCGACGCGCAGGCCGACCTTGTCGAGATCGGCCCAGGTCCTGATCGCCGCGTCCTGCTTCACCAGCGCGCCGAGCGCGTAATAGAACAGCGGCGCCTGCGGGAAGTCGATCGCCTTGCGCCGCTCCTCGGTCGGGTCGAGCACGAACATCACGTCGATCTGGTCGGCCTGCAGCGCGGCGACGCAATTGGCCCAGGTGGTCTCCACCGGCACCATCTCGACGCCGAGATCGGTGGCGAGCTGCTGGCCGATACTGACGCCGACGCCGCTCCAGGTGCCGCTCATCGGATCCTTGAAGAACCACGGTTCGGCCGAGGTCACGCCGATGCGCAGGCGCTTGGACTGCTTGACCCGGTCGAGCGTCGTGGCGGCGCCCTGGGCAAGGGCGGGGGAGGCCAGGGACAAGCCGGCGGCGGCCGCCGTCAGGGTCAGGAACTGTCTGCGCTGGATGGTCATGAGCTCAACTCCTCTGGATGCCGAACAGGTCGGTCTTGGTTCACTTCAGCCGGCGTCGCGCTCGCGCAGAAAGGTCTCGGTCTGCATGGCGCCGCGCATCATGTGCTGGCGGATTTCGATGCGCATGGCGTCGAGGTCGTCGCCGGTCGCGGCCGCGATATAGCTGTCATGGCCGTCGCGGCGCGGCCCGCGCATGCCGTGGGCCCGGTGATGGGCCGCCCAGTAGAGCTGCAGCCGGCCGCGCAGGCTCGCCCAGTTGTGCTGCAGGATGCGGTGGCCGGTCGCCTCATAGACGAAGCCGTGCAGGTCGAGTTCGGCCAGAATGCTGGTGCGATCGTCGCCGGCGTCGATCGAGGCGGTCAGGACGTCCTGCCGGCGCAGCAGTTCGCGCCGGAAGGCCGCGCCGCGCCGGTCCCAGACCTGCTCGAAAGCGAAGGTCTCCAGCGCCACGCGCATGGAATAGATTTCCCTGATGTCCTCGACCGACAGTTCCACCACATTGGTGCCGGTATAGGGCACGGTGACCAGCAGGCCTTCGTCGATCAATTGCCGGATCGCCTCGCGCAGCGGCCCGCGGCTGACCCCGAACTGTTCGGCGAGGCCGGTCTCGACCAGGGGCGTGCCGGGCGCGATATCGCCGCTCAAGATCGCCTCGCGCAGGCCTTCGACGATATGGGCGCGGAACGTGCTCTTCGGCACGCGCGCGACCTTCACCGGGACCGCGGTTGGATCTTGCTCGCGTTTTGGTCCGGACAGCAGCACCAAGCGTCCTCGGAGTTCTCATCGTCGATTGTTGACAATCAACCATGACGATCGGGCCTGCGCAAGAGGCATCCGTCGGACAATCGCGCGTCAGGCGAGCCGGGTGCCGTGAGCCCGGCGGCCGGTATCCGCCCAGTCCGGTACCGAGGCGCGCAGGAATTCGACCAGGGCGCGGACCGCGGGCGCGGGATGCGCCGTCGGCGTCGTCAGCAGAAAGATCCGGTCGCCGGGCCCGACGACCTGGTAGTCGGTCAGCAGGGCGACGAGCCGGCCGTCGGCAATGGCGGGATCGGCCAGATAGTCCGGCAGCATGCCGATGCCGGCGCCCGCCACCAGCGCGTCGAGCAGGAACAGGAAGTCCTCGGCCTGCAATCGGGGCGTCACCGATACGATCCGGTTGTGGCCGCGGCGCCGGAGCTGGATGGCATAGTCGCGCCCTGCCGGGGGCGGCGCGACGATCGGCTGGCGCGGGAGATCGTCGGGGGTCGTCACCGCCGCGGTTGCGACGAGGCCGGGCGCGGCGCAGAGCCGCCACGCCACCGGACCGAGCTCGCGCGCCACCACCGTGTCGGGCGGGTCCGCCATGATCTTGACGGCGAGATCGATATTGCCGGCGATCAGGTCGCCGACCCGATTGGTCAGGCTGACCTGCAAGGTGATGGCCGGGTGACGTTTGAGGAAGTCCAGCAGGAGCGGCGCCAGCACGAGACGGCCGAGACCGGTCGGCACGCTCAGCCGGACATGGCCGCGCGGATGCTTGGCGTGGCCGGCCATGGCCGCCTGGGCGGCGCTGGCGTCCTCGCGGATCCGGATCGCATGTTCATAGGCCGTGCGTCCGGCATCGGTCAGGCCGACGCGCCGGGTGGTCCGGCGCAGCAATTGTGCGCCCATCTGCCGTTCCAGGAGCTTGAGCCGCTGGCTGATGCTCGATCGCGACACGCCCAGCCGTTTGGCCGCCTGGCTCAGGTTGGGCGTCTCGGCGATCTCGGCGAACAGCAGCAGGAGGTTCAGGTCCATGGCTGGCGTCTCGGTTTCATTGTCCAGTTCTTCTTAACAGTGATGTCGGGATTGCTCGAATTGTCCCGTGATCATGTCGGCGTAGAATGGCCTCGACAACAAGCAAAACGAGCTCGGCTCGACCAGGGAGGGAGACGGCCATGTTCCAGAACGGTCTGTTCGCGGGCCACCGCGTGCTGGTCACCGGTGGCGGCACCGGGCTCGGCCGCGCCATGGCCGAGCGGCTGCTGAGCCTCGGCGCCGAGATCCATATCTGCGGCCGCCGGGCCGGTGTGCTGGAACAGACCGCGACGGCGCTGATGGCCGCTCATGGCGGCAAGGTCGCCTGGCACACCGTCGACATCCGCGATCCCGACGCGGTCGACGCCATGGTCGAGCGGATCTGGACCGAGGCCGGGCCGCCGACGGCGCTGATCAACAATGCGGCCGGCAATTTCATCAGCCGGACCGAGGACCTCTCCCATCGCGGCTTCAACGCCATTGCCGACATCGTGTTTCGCGGCACCTTTTATGTCACCCAAGCGGTCGGCAAGCGCTGGATCGCCGGTGGCACCGGCGGTGCGGTGCTGTCGATCGTGGTGACCTGGATCTGGACCGGTTCGCCCTTCGTCATTCCCTCCGCCATGTCCAAGGCCGGCATCGACGCCATGACCAAGTCGCTGGCGGTCGAATGGGGCCGCTACGGCATTCGCCTGAACGCCATTGCGCCGGGGGTCATCCCCACCGAAGGCGCGACCAGGCGGTTGCGGCCGGCGGCCGAAGGCGAGGCCGACGTCGCCCGCCGCAACCCGATGGGACGGGTCGGCACCGAGGCCGATCTCGGCGATCTCGCCGCCTTCCTGCTGGCGCCGGGCAGCGGCTGGATCAATGGCCAGACCATTGCGCTCGACGGCGGCGACTGGCTCGCCAACCGCTCCTATTTCACCGATTACCTCGCCTGGGGCGATGCTGAATGGCAGGCGGCACGCGCCCGCATCACCGCCCAGAACGCCGCCGACAAGGCCGGCCGCGGCAAGCCGGAGGGGTCGTCATGACCGCCACGCTGCGTTTCGGCGCCATCGAGCGATCTCCGGCCGCGCTCGAAGACCGGGGCAGCCGGCTCGCCGGCGGCCTGGCCGCTGCGGGCATGAAGGAGGGCGACGTGGTCGCCGTCCTGCTGCGCAACGATCCCGTCTATTTCGACGTGATCCAGGCCTGCCGGACCGGCGGTTTCACCTATTGCCCGGTCAACTGGCATTTCACTCCCGCCGAGATCGGCTATCTCGTCAGCGACAGCGGCGCGCGCGTGGTCATCGGCCATGCCGACCTGCTGGCCGCGGCGCGGGCCGTCCTGCCGCCCGAACTGCCGCTCCTGGCCGTCGGCGACGCCCAGGCGGCCGGCCTCCCGGACTACGAGAGCTGGCTCGCCGCCGCCGCGTCCTATGCCGGCCCGGCCGTCTCGCCGCGCGGCCACATGGCCTATACCTCGGGCACCACCGGCCGGCCGAAAGGCATTGTCCGCCAGGCCGTGCCGCTGGCCGACGCCGAAGCCTCGCAGCAGCGTGCGCGTGCCGTCGCGGCCGTCGCCTTCGGCATCGCGCCCGGTTGCCGCGTGCTGATCCCGGCGCCGCTTTATCACAGTGCCCCGAGCCTGATCGCCCAGATGGCGCTGCAGCAGGCCGAATATGTCGTGCTGACGGAGCGCTTCCGCGAGGAGGAGGTTCTCGAACAGATCGAGCGGCACCGGATCGACGTGGTCTACCTGGTGCCGACCATGTATGTGCGCCTGCTGAAGCTCTCGGCGGAAACGCGCGCGCGCTGCGATCTCTCGTCGCTGCGTTTCGTCGCCTCCACCGGCGCGCCCTGCGCGCCCCAGGTGAAGCGGGCGATGATCGACTGGCTCGGGCCGGTGATCCACGAGACCTATGCTTCGAGCGAGAGCGGCATGATCACCGTGATCGGGTCGGAGGAGGCGTTGGCCCGCCCGGGCAGCAGCGGCCGGCCGATCGGCGAGGCCAGGATCGAGATCCTGACCGAGGACGGCGCGGTTTGCGCGCCCGGCGAGATCGGGCTGATCTATGTGCGCCAGCCGGCCTATCCCGACTTCAGCTACCGCAACCAGGCTGACGCCCGCGGCAAGATCGAGCGGCGCGGGCTGATCACGCTCGGCGACATGGGCTATCTCGACCGCGACGGCTATCTCTATGTCTGCGACCGCGCCTCCGACATGGTCATTTCCGGCGGCGTGAACATCTATCCCGCCGAGATCGAGCACGCCCTGGTGCGCCTGCCGGGCGTGCTCGATTGCGCCGTCTTCGGCATTCCCGACGACGAATTCGGCGAGCAGCTGCTGGCGCTGGTCCTGCCCGAGCCGGGCGCGGCGCCGGTTCCGGCCGAGCTCGCCGAGCGGCTGCGCGAGACCATTGCCGGCTACAAGGTGCCGCGCCGCATCGAGATCGTCGCCGAACTGCCGCGCGACGACAACGGCAAGATCGCCAAGCGGCGGCTGCGCGACGTCTATTGGGCCCGAAGCGGCCGCCAGATCTGAACGGCGGCGGGGACGATCGTCTCGAATTGAAGCGCCGGCAGCACGGCCTGTCCCCGATGCAACGCCCCGATTCGGCTCGACCCACCTAGACCTCGATCACAACCTCGACAAACAAGAATTCCAGGGAGAAACATTCATGGCATCTCGCTTCAAGGGGCGGCTTCTGGGCCTGGCGCTCGGCCTGCTGGGGGCCGGCGTGCCGGCGCTTGCCGCCGACTATCCGACACGGCCGATCCGCTTCGTCGTGCCTTATGCCGCCGGCGGTGCCAGCGACCAGCTGGCGCGTGGCCTCGGTGACATCCTCGGCCGGGATCTCGGCCAGCAATGGGTCATCGAGAACCGGCCGGGCGCCAATACCAGCCTGGGCGCCGAGGCGGTCAGCCGCTCCGAGCCGGACGGCCATACGCTGTTCCTGGCGAGCGGCGCCAATATGGTGCTCAATCCGCTGCTCTACAGCCGGCTCTCCTATAATCCCGACAGGGACCTGCGCCTGATCAGCCTGCTCGCCGAAGTGCCGCTGGTCGTCGTCGTCCATCCCTCGGTGCCGGCGAAGACGCTGGCCGAATTCGTCACCTATGGGCGGGCCCACGGCGACCGGCTGAACTATGCCTCCGTCGGCATCGGCAATCCGCTGCATCTGGCCGCCGAGCGGTTCAAGATGGCCTCGGGCGTGCGCATGACCCATGTGCCCTATCGTGGCAGCGCGCCGGCCCTGACCGACCTGGTCTCCGGCCAGGTGCAGGTGATGTTCGACACGATCTCGAGCTCGCTGCCGCATATCCAGGCCGGCAATCTCAGGGCTCTCGCCGTGACCACGCCTGAACGCCTCGCCCAGCTGCCCGACGTGCCGACGGTCGCCGAGAGTGGCTATCCCGGCTATCGCGCGTCCGTCTGGTTCGGGCTTGCCGCGCCGCGCCAGGTCCCGGACGCGGTCGCCGCCCGGCTTGCCGCCGGCGTCGCCAAGGCGCTGGCCGACGAAACCCTGCGCAAGGCGCTGGAGCCCTTCGGCTTCATCGTGCTGAAGCCGCAGACGCCGGAGGAGATCGCGCGGTTCGTCGCCGAGGAGCGCACGCGCTGGGCGGAGACCATTACATCCAACAGGATCACGCTGGATTGAGCTTGGCCGCGGGCGGGCCGTGGGCCCGCCCCGCCAATGCGCTGGCCCTCACAGCGGCCGGCGCAGCACCTTGCTGATGACGCCGACGATGCCTTCGCGGAACAGCAGCACGCAGACCACGAAGATGATGCCCTGGACGACGGTGACCCAGGCGCCGAGGGACGCCAGGAAGTTCTGCATCGAAATGATCACCACGGCGCCGATGATCGGCCCGAACACCGTGCCCATGCCGCCGACCAGCGTCATCAGCACGACCTCGCCCGACATCGACCAGTGCACGTCGGTGAGCGATGCCAGCTGCACGGCGACCGCTTTGGTCGAACCGGCAAGGCCGGCGAGCGACGCCGACAGCACGAAGACCGCCAGCTTGTACTGGTTGGCGCGATAGCCGAGCGAGATGGCGCGCGGCTCGTTGTCGCGAATGGCCTTCAGCACCTGCCCGAAGGGCGAGTGGATGATGCGGTAGATCGCCAGGATGCCGCCGAAGAAAATCACCGCGACCAGGTAATAGCAGGCGCGGTCGCTCTCGATCGGGATCAGGCCGAACAGATTGTGGCGCGGCACCGCCTGGATGCCGTCTTCGCCGCCGGTGAAGCGCGGTGTCTGCAGCGAGAAGAAGAACACCATTTGCGCCAGCGCCAGTGTGATCATGGCGAAATAGATGCCCTGGCGGCGGATCGCCAGCGCCCCGAAAGCCGTCCCCAGCACGGCGCTGGCGCCGGTGCCGAGCAGGATCGCCAGCTCCGGCGTCAGGCCCCAATATTTGGCGGTATAGGCCGAGACATAGCTCGCCAGGCCGAAATAGGCGGCATGGCCGAAGGACAGGAGCCCGCCATAGCCGAGCAGCAGGTTGAAGGCGCAGGCGAACAGCGCGAAGCACAGCACCTTCATCAGGAAGAACGGATAGCCGATCACCGGAATGAAGGGCAGCACCGCGAGACCCACCGCCAGCGCGATGAAGATCGCCCGGTGCAGTGCGGACGTGCCCTTGGCTCCGGCGGCGGTGACGTCGGTCGGAACGGGCCCATAGGCGGCGGTATCGGCCATCAGGCGGTCCTCCCGAACAATCCGGCTGGTTTCACGAGCAATACGATGACCATGATGATGAAGATCACGGTGGCGGAGGCTTCCGGGTAGAACACCTTGGTCAGGCCCTCGACGACGCCGAGGCCGAAGCCGGTAATGATCGAGCCGAGGATCGATCCCATGCCGCCGATCACCACCACGGCGAAGACCACGATGATCAGGTCGGCGCCCATGTTCGGGTTGACCGAGTAGATCGGCGCCGCGAGCACGCCGGCAAAGGCGGCGAGCGCCACGCCGAAACCGTAGGTCAGCGTGATCAGCCGCGGCACGTTGATGCCGAAGGCTTCGGTCAAGGCCGGGTTCTCGGTCGCCGCGCGCAGATAGGAGCCGAGCTTGGTCTTCTCGATGACGAACCAGGTCACGAGGCAGACGACCAGCGAGGCCGCGACCACCCAGGCCCGGTAGTTCGGCAGGAACATGAAGCCGAGATTATGGCCGCCGGTGAGCGCCGGCGGGATCTGGTAGGGCAGGCCGGACGAGCCGAAATTGTTGCGGAACAGCCCCTGGATGATCAGCGCCAGGCCGAAGGTCAGCAGCAGGCCGTAGAGATGGTCGAGATTGTACAGCCTCGCCAGCAGCAGCCGCTCGATGACGACGCCGACGGCACCCGCGATGATCGGCGCCAGGATCAGGGCCCACCAGTAGCCGACGCCCAGCCAGTTGAGCAGCATCCATGAAATGAAGGCGCCCATCATATATTGCGCGCCATGGGTGAAGTTGATGATGTTCAGAAGCCCGAAGATAACGGCGAGGCCAAGGCTCAGAATGGCATAGAACGAGCCGTTGATCAGGCCGAGCAAGAGTTGCCCGAACAGGGCCTGGGGCGGCACGCCGATAAGCTCGAACATGAGGCGACGATCCTGGTGAGTGACGGGAGCGCCGGTGGCCGGCGCTCCCAGGATGCAAGGTCGGTGATGCGTGATCAGCGGGCTGTGATCAGGTCAGGCGCGCACCAGCGGGCAGCCGCCTTCGGTGAGCGGGCGGAAGGCCTGCTCGGCCGGCAAGGTCGAGATCAGCTTGTAGTAGTCCCAGGCGCCCTTCGACTCGCCCGGCTTCTTCACCTCGAACAGGTGGACCGGATGCATCTTGCGGCCGTCCTGCCGGATGCTGCCCTTGCCGAACAGCGGGTCGTCGGTGGCATTGGCCTTCATCCAGGCCATGTTGCCGGCGGTCTCGCGCGATTTCGTCGCGGCAGCCGCCTTCAGGTAGTGCAGCACGCCGGAATAGACGCCGGCCTGCACCATGGTCGGCATATTGCCGCCGCGCTGAGCGCCGAAGCGCTTCGACCAGGCGCGGGTGTCGTCGTTCAGGTCCCAGTAGAACGACTCGGTCAGCACCAGGCCCTGGGCCGTCTGCAGGCCGAGCGCATGGACGTCGGTGATGAAGACGAGCAGGCCGGCGAGTTTCTGGCCGCCCTGGGTAATGCCGAATTCGGCGGCCTGCTTGATCGAGTTGATCGTATCGCCGCCGGCATTGGCGAGGCCGATGACCTTGGCCTTGGAGGCTTGCGCCTGCAGCAGGAAGGACGAGAAGTCGGTGCCCGGGAAGGGCGTGCGCACCGCGCCGATGACGCGGCCGCCGGCCTTCTGTACCACCGCGCCGGTGTCGCGCTCCAGCGCATGGCCGAAAGCATAGTCGGCGGTCAGGAAGAACCAGGTGTCGCCGCCGGCCTTCACCATGGCGCCGCCGGTGCCCTGGGCCAGCGCATAGGTGTCATAGGTCCAATGGACCGTATTGGGCGAGCATTGCGCGCCGGTCAGATCGGACGACGCGGCGCCCGAATTGATCATGATCTTGTTTTTTTCGCGGGTGATCTGGTTGACCGCCAGGGCCACCGACGAGGTCGGCACGTCGGCGATCATGTCGACGCCGTCATTGTCGTACCATTGCCGCGCGATATTGGCGCCGACATCGGGCTTGTTCTGGTGGTCGGCCGAGATGATCTCGACCTTCAGGCCCTTGGCGGCCGCGCCGAAATCCTCGACCGCCATCCGGGCGGCGAGCACCGAGCCTTCGCCGCTGAGATCGGCATAGAGGCCGGACCGGTCGTTGAGCACGCCGATCTTGATCGGCACCGGCTGCTGCGCCTGCGCCATGGCCTTCATGGAGAAGCCGGTCGCGAGCGCGCCGGCGAGCAAAGAGCGTCGATCCATCGTGGGGTCCTCCGGGTTCAGTTGGTTCTTGTTGCTTTTGCGCCTAGACGCCCAGGTGAGCGTGCAGCTTGGCGATGTTGCGGTCCATGTCCGCGTTCGGGATCATATCCACGACGCGGCCTTGCTCCACCACATAATGGCGGTCTGCCACGGTCTGGGCGAACCGGAAATTCTGTTCGACCAGGATGATGGTGAAACCGTCGCGCTTGAGCCGCGCGATGGTGCGGCCGATCTGTTCGACGATGACCGGGGCCAGCCCCTCGGTCGGCTCGTCGAGCAGCAACAGCTTGGCGCCGGTCCTGAGGATCCGGCCGATCGCCAGCATCTGCTGTTCGCCGCCGGACAATTTGGTGCCCTGGCTGGTCAGGCGCTCGCGGATATTGGGAAACAGCTCGTAGATCTGCTCGAGCGACAATCCGCCCGGCCGGACCTGCGGCGGCAAGAGCAGGTTCTCTTCCACCGACAGGGTCGAATAGATGCCGCGTTCCTCCGGCACGTAGCCGATGCCGAGCCGGGCGATGCTGCGCGAGGGATGACGGATCGTCTCCTCGCCCTTGAACAGGATCGAACCCTTGCGCTTCTGCAGGATGCCGATGATCGATTTCATCGTGGTGGTCTTGCCGGCGCCGTTGCGGCCGAGCAGGGTCACCACCTCGCCTTCCGCGACATCGAAGCTGACGCCGTGCAGAACATGGGACTCGCCATACCAGCCATGGAGGTCGCGCACCGCCAGCATCGGCTGGGCGGCGGTCGACGGCGCGACGCGTGCGGTGCTCGTGTCAACCATGACCGACACCCCCGATATAGGCTTCGATGACGCGCGGGTCCTTGGACACGGTGGCATAGTCTCCTTCGGCCAGGATCCGCCCACGGGCGAGCACGGTAATCCGGTCGGACAGCTCGGCAACGACCGACAGGTTGTGCTCGACCATCAGGATGGTCCGGTTGGCCGAGATCTTGCGGATCAGCTGGGCGATGCGGGCGACGTCCTCATGGCCCATGCCGGCCATGGGTTCGTCGAGCAGCAGCATTTCGGGATCGAGCGCGAGCGTCGTGGCGATCTCCAGCGCGCGTTTGCGGCCATAGGCGAGCTCACCGGCGGTGGCCTCGGCGAAATCGGTGAGGCCGACCGCCTCGACCAGCCGCAGCGCCTCGGCGTCGAGCGTGCCGAGCACCCGTTCCGAGGTCCAGAAATCGAACGAATCGCCGCGCTTGCGCTGCAGCGCGATGCGGACGTTTTCGATGACGGTCAGATGCGGAAACACCGCCGAGATCTGAAACGAGCGGACCAGGCCGAGCCGCGCGATATCCGCCGGTTTGGAGGCGGTGATGTCGCGGCCGTTATAGGTGATGCGCCCGCGGGACGGGGTCAGGAACTTGGTCAGGAGGTTGAAGCAGGTGGTCTTGCCTGCGCCGTTCGGGCCGATCAGCGCGTGGATCGAACCACGCTTGACCGCGAGGTCGACCTCGCTGACCGCGGTAAAACCCTTGAAGTCCTTGGTCAGACCCTCCGTCACCAGGATGTTGTCGTCGCGCGCTTCCACCATGCAATCTGTTCTTTTTTGTGCATTGCTCTCCTGCCATTGCTGCATGGCGACAGACGGCAGTCAACATGAGCTTCGTCCCCTTTTCGGCCCCCTGCGAAAAGATTTGCCTCCGGGCCGGCGCACCGGCCCGGAGGCATGAATCCAGTTCCGGCGGCGGCTGGCGCGATATGTCCGGGAACGGCATGCACCCGGGGCCGCCGGTCCGGACCCCCGCGTGACGCGGCGACATCACGCGCAAGTGCTCGGGCTCCGGCCTCGCGGGTGAGGCCGGAACGGCGGCAGCCCGAGGGCTATTCCGCGGCCACGGCCAGTTCGGCGGCGCCGAGCCTGGCGCAGAAGGCCTTGGCGGTTTCGACCGTGCTGCTGGCTTCCGACCAGTAGCGATATTGCAGTTCGATATCGCCGACCACGCCGTCGGGGAAGCTGCATTCGGCGGCGATGCGATCCCAGGGAATCGAGCCCCAGCCCATCGGCAGGTGCAGGTCGCCGGCGCCGAAGGCGAGATCCTCGGTCTGCGAATAGGTCCAGAAATCCTTCGGCCGGCCGAAGCTGTCATGCAGGTGCAGGTGCTTTGAGAACGGCGTCAGGGCCCTGGCCTCGGTGACGAAATCGACGCCGACCTGGCCGCAATGCTGGTAGCCGTGGCTGAAATCGAAGGTCGCCTGAATGAACGGGTGGTCGATCAGCGCGAGCTCGGCGGCGAGCCGCGACGGCAGAGCGGTGTGACGGCCGAAATCATAGGTGAAGATGTTCTCGACGCAGACCACGACGTCGGCGGCTTCGGCCTGCGGGCCGAGGCTCGCGAGGATGTCGCGCTGCCGGTCATAGGCGAGCTCGACGGCGCTGCCCTGCTGCGGCCGGCAGAAGCCGGAATGGATGATCAGGTGCACCGCGCCGAGCGCCTGGGCGATCTCGAGATTGGCCTTCAGCACGTCCTTGTGCAGCCCGATGAGGTGCTGGTCTTCCATCAGGTTGATGCCCAGATGGCCGTGCAGCGTATAGGCGACGCCGCGATTGTTGATGCGCTCCTTCAGGTCGGCGAGGCGCTCCCTGAGGATCTTGGCGCCGACCACGATGTCGAGCTTGTGCAGCGGCAGTTCGACGAAATTGGCGCCGAGCTGGCGGGCATCCTCGATGGCGCCGCCGATATCCTTGAAGTTCGGGTCCTTCACATCGATCGACAGGCCGATGCCGAGCGTTTTCTCAGTCATGGTCGTGGTCCTTTTCTGGGCGGATGCCGGTTGGGACGAAGGGCTATTTGAGCGTCGGGTCGAGCCGGTCGCGCAGCCAGTCGCCGAGGATCGACACCGACAGCGTGGTCAGCACGATGACCGAGCAGGGCGCGATCAGGATCCACGGCGCGGTCTGGATATATTCGCGGCCGTAGCCGACCATGTTGCCGAGCGAGGTCAGAGGCGGCTGCACGCCGAGGCCCAGGAACGACAGCCCGGATTCGAGCAGGATCACTTCCGGGAAGGTCAGCGTCATCGACACGATCAGCGTCGAGGCGATGTTCGGCAGGATGTGCCGGCCGTAGATGCGCCAGGGCGAGGCGCCGAGGTCGCGCACCGCGGTGGCATAGCCGTGCTCGTTGGCGGCAATGGCCAGGCCGCGGGCGATCCGGGCGATGCGCTCCCAGCCGTGGAAGCCCATCAGCACGGTGAACAGCACCAGCGAATTGCCGAAGAAGGCGAGCACCGCCAGCGCGATGATCATGAACGGCATGGAGGCCTGGGCGTCGATGATCATCAGGATCAGCTGCTCGATCCGGCCGCGGAAATAGGCGGCGAGGAAGCCGAGCGAGACGCCCAGGACCGCCGAGATGATGGTGGCCATGAAGGCGAGCGACAGGCTCAGCCGGATCGAGACGATCAGGCGCGCCAGAACGTCGCGGCCGAGTTCGTCGGAGCCGAGCAGATGGCGCCACGAGCCGCCGTCCATGAACACGGGCGGGTTGAGCCGGCCGCGCAGGTCGAGCGCCTTGAAGTCATAGGGCTGCAGGACATCGGCGAACAGCGCGGTCAGCGCCATCAGCGCGATCCAGGCGAGCGCCAGGAGCACGACGGGAGGGAAGCGTTCGAGGACATGGGCGAGCCGGCCCTTGTCGGCGACCGCCGCGCCGGTCGCCGCCTCGGCGTTGCGCAGCAGGTCTTCGGGCGTGCGGGCGTCCATCAGCCGCCTCCCGTCTTGGCCGAGGCGGTCCTCAGCCGTGGGTCGACCCAGCCATAGGCGAGATCGACGATCAGGTTGGCGGTCACCATGGTGACGCCGACCAGCAGCAGGATGCATTGCACGACGGCCAGGTCGCGATTGGCGACGGATGCGATCAGCAGGCGGCCGACGCCCGGCCAGGAAAACACGCTCTCGACCACCACGGCGCCGGCGACCAGCGAGCCGACCAGGAAGCCGACAATGGTGATGGTCGGGATCGCCGCATTGGGCAAGGCATGGTTGGTGACGACGTCGCGCCAGGTGACGCCCTTGGCGCTCGCCGTGCGGATATAGGGCTGGCCCAGCACCTCCAGCATCGCGGAGCGGGTGAAGCGGGCGATGACGGCCGCGCCGACCAGGCTCAAGGTGGCGATCGGCAGGACGGCGTGACGCCAGGTGTCCGAACCGCCGGAGGGCAGCCAGCCGAGCTTGACCGCGAAGACCAGCGCCAGCATCAGGCCGAGCACGAAGCTCGGCACGGTGAAGCCGATCACCGAGACCGTCATGATCGCCCGGTCGATCCAGCTGTTGCGATGCAACGCGGCATAGATGCCGGCGGGAATGCCGATCAGCAGTTTCAGCGCGAAGGCCGGGATGGTCAGGGCGAGCGTCAGCGGCACGCGCTCGGCGACGATGTCGACCGCCGAGCGGCCGTCGCGCATGGAACGGCCGAGATTGCCTTCGAAGATCGCCCGGAAATATTCGAGATATTGGACCCAGAGCGGCTGGTCGAGGCCCCAGGCCTTGCGGAAGGCGGTGATCGCCTCGGGCGGCGCGTCCGGCGTCAGGATGGTCAGCGCCGGATCGCCGGACATCCTGAGGATGACGAAGGCGATGGTGACGACGAAGACCAGCGTCAGCGCCGCGCGCGCCAGCCGGGTCAGGAGGAAACGGGTCATCTCAGGCGGCTGCTTTCAGTTCGCCGTGGACGACGTGGCAGGCGACCAGCCGCCCGTCGTCGCCCGGCTGCAATGTCGGGGTGACCTCGCCGCAGATCTTGATCGCGAAGGGGCAGCGCGGGTGAAAGGCGCAGCCGCGCGGCACGTCGACCGGGCTCGGCGGATCGCCGGTCAGGATCAGCCGCTCGCGCTGCTTGCGGCGCCGCGGCGTCGGCACCGCCGCGACCAGCGCGCGGGTATAGGGATGGGCCGGCCGGTGAAACAACGCGTCGGGCGTGCCGCGCTCGACGATCCGGCCGAGATACATCACCGCCACTTCGTGGCTGACCTGGCGCACCACTTTCAGGTCATGTGAGATGAAGAGATAACCGACACCGAGGCGCTCCTGCAGGTCCTGGAACAGGTTGACCACCTGGGCCGCGATCGACACGTCGAGCGCCGAGACCGGCTCGTCGCAGACCAGCAGTTTCGGTTCGAGCGACAGCGCGCGGGCGATGACGACGCGCTGTCGCTGGCCGCCGGAGATCTCGTGCGGATAGCGTTCCGCCATGTCGACACGCAGGCCGACCGCGTCCATCAGGTCGCGCACTTTCTCCCGGCGCTCGGCCTTGCCGCCGCCGATGCCGTGAATGGCCATGGGCTCGGCGATCTGCTCGGCGAGCGTCAGCCGGCGGTCGAGGGCAGCCAGCGGATCCTGGTAGATCATCTGCATCTTCAGGCGCTGCGCGCGCCAGGCGGCATTGTGCACCGAGCCCACCGGTTCGCCCTCGAAGCGGATGCGGCCCGCGGTCGCCGGGATCATCCCCAGCACCAGCTTGGCGGTGGTCGACTTGCCGCAGCCGGATTCGCCGACGACGCCCAGCGTCCGTCCGGCCCTGACCTCGAACGACACGCCATCCACCGCCTTCAGCGTGGCATTGCGGCCGAACAGGCCATTGCCCAGCCGGACGGTGAAGGCCCGGCTGAGGTCCTCGACTTCCAGAAGCGCGGTCATGCCGGGACCAGGATCCGCTGCGGCACCGGCTCGGCCAGGGGCTCGGCGATCGGCAGGGCGATGTCGACGGCGCAGGCGACCCGATGATCGCCGGCACCGGCGAGCGCCGGCACGGCCTGCGAACAGCCGGCCTCGGCGAAGGCGCAACGCGGCGCGAAGGCGCAGCCGTGCGGCAGCTTGCCCGGCGCCGGAACGGTGCCGGGAATGGCGGCGAGCCGCCGCCGCGGGCCGTCGAGATCGGGCAGGGCGGCCAGCAGGCCGCGGGTATAGGGATGGCCCGGATTGTCGAACAGGCCGTCGACCGGCGCTTCCTCGACGACGCGGCCGGCATACATCACCACCACCCGGTCGCAGAGATCGGCGACCACGCCGAGGTCGTGCGAGATCAGCACCAGGGCCATGCCGCTGTCGCGGCGGATCTCGTCGATCAGGTCGAGGATCTGCGCCTGAATGGTGGCGTCGAGCGCGGTGGTCGGCTCGTCGGCGACCAGCAGGTCGGGATCGCCGGCCAGCGCCATGGCGATCATCACCCGCTGGTTCATGCCGCCGGAAAGCTCATGCGGATAGGCGTCGAGCCGGGTCGCGGCGGCGGGAATGCGGACCCGGTCGATCAGCCGCTTGGCTTCGGCGCGGGCGGCCTCGCCGGTCAGGCCCTTGTGCAGCTTCAGGGCCTCGCCGATCTGCGCGCCGATCCGGTGCACCGGATTGAGCGAGGAGGCCGGATCCTGGAAGATCATGGCGATGCGGCTGCCGCGCACGCGGGAAAGCGCGATCTCCGGCAGGTCCAGCAGGTTCTGGCCGTCGAGCTCGACGCGGCCGCCGACGCGGGCGCGCGGCCCGAGCAGCCGCAGCGCGGCGAGCCAGGTGATCGACTTGCCGCAACCGGATTCGCCGACCAGGCCGACCGCCTCGCCGCGCCGGATGGTGAGGTCGATGCCGTGCAGCGCCCGGACGTGACGGGCGCCCTGGTCGAAATCGACCGAGAGACCGGAAAGGCTGACCAGGGGAGATGTCATGATCAGGCTCCCAGGGTCAGGTTGCCGGGACCGAAATCCATGCTCTCGACCGGATAGGGCGTCCAGTTCACGGAACGCTTCTTGGCGTAGAACATGACGAGGTCGTGCAGCGCGCAGCCCGGCGGGTCCTCGGTCTCGTAGATGTCGAGCAGGCGGGCGAAGGCACGCTTGCGGGTGTCGAGGTCCAGGCTGGTTTCGAGCACCGCCGCGGTCTCGTTGAACTGGGCGTTGGTCCATTCCTTGCTGACGTTCTGGACCGAGCCGGCCGCCCCATAGAGCCGGGTCAGCGATCCCACCGGATCCTGGAACAGGATCGAGTTCGACCAGTCGCGAATGCCGCGCGGCGACGAGGTGTCGAAGATCTGCTGCCAGTTCTCGCGCACCTGCAGGTCGACATTGATGCCGGCCTGGCGCCACATCTCGACCAGGATCTGGGCGGTCTGGACCTGCTGGGTATAGTAGCTGGCATGGGTTCGGTAGGGGATCGGCTCGCCCTTGTAGCCGGCTTCGGCGATCAGCTTCTTGGCGCGATCCAGGTCGAAGGCGGTGCCGGTGCGGGCGGGGTCGTAGAGCGGGCCGAAGGCCGGATGCATTTGCGTCGCGCGAGCAACGGTGCGGCCGCCATAGAGGCTGTCGACGATCGCCTTGCGGTCGATGGCATGGGACAGCGCGCGGCGCATGCGCGGGTCGGCGAGCTGCGGATGCGCCTTGTCGAAGACCAGGGCGCGGAAGTTCAGGATCGGGCCGCCGACCACATGGCGATCGGCCATGGCCTCGACGTTGCGGACCTGGTCGAGCGACACTTCGGTGACGATATCGGCTTCGCCCGAGGCGAGCGCGTTCATCCGCGCGGCGAGTTCCGGCAGCACGCGGAACAGCACCTCGCTGACCGGCGGCTTGCCGCCGTGATAGCCGGCATGGGCCTCCAGCACGCAACGCTCGTCGATGCGGAACTCCTTGACCCGGAACGGGCCGGTGCCGACCGGGCTGCGCTCCCAGGCCTCGAAACTGGCGGCCGCGAGGAAGGCCTTTTTCGAGATGACCTGGGCGCCCCAGCCGGCCAGCCGCTGTTCCAGGAGCGGATCGGTGACGCGGGTGGCGATCCGGACGGTGCGCCGGTCGATCGCCTCGACCTTTTCGATGGTGCCGACGAAGACGTTGGCGATCGCCTTGCCCGGCGCCTTTTCACCGGTCATGCGCTCGGGCCCGAAGGAGAAGGCGACGTCCTCTGACGTCATGATCTCGCCGTCGTGGAACCGGACGCCGTCCTTCAGCGTGAATTCCATGACGCTCGGCGAAATCCGCCGGTGGCTCTCGGCCAGACCCGGCACGAGCGCCAGGCCGTTCTTGTAGTCGATGCCGAGCAGGCCTTCGAAGATGTTGTAGCCGATGCGCCAGGACACGTTGGAGAACTCGCGCAGCGGCTCCAGCGACCGCGGCGTGCCCTGGATGCCGAGGGTGAGCCGGCGGGCGGGCTGAGCCATGACCGGCAGACTGCTGGCGGCGAATGCGGCCGATGCCGCGAGGCCCTTGGTGAAAGTCCGGCGCGTCGCTGATGTCATGATGTCCGTCTCGGCGGTACAGGGCAAAGGAGCCGGGCGGCATGATGCCTCCGGCCCGTGACAGGGATAAGAAAACGGCCGGACCTTCAGTCTCTTAGCCGTCTAAGGTCTGGTTCGGCGGTGGATGCGACAAGGGCCGCCACGAGGGCGAGCGCCATCGCGCCGGCACGCAACGTGTCGCGGACTAAAGCGCCTGAACGTGTCAGGGGCGTCACGCGCGGGCGACAGTCCGATGACAATCCTCAGGTCCCCGGAAGGTTGGCCGGCCATATCGGACGGCCCCGGCGTGGCACTGTCATGGACGACGAAGTGGATGGCGCGCCGCTCTCCGCTTCGTCATGGCCGTGCTTGTCACGGCCATCCACGTCTTCCGTGGTCAAGGCAATTCGTGGATGGCCGGCACAAGGCCGGCCATGACGGATGGGGCGGCGCACGCGCTACCCATGGTTCGAGTGCGAGGCTTCGAAGGGCGGAGAGTTCATGCTCCCTCGATAGATGTGTCCATCCAGCCGGCCAGTCGGCGCTACTCCGCGGCCCGGCGCATCTTGGCGCCGGCGAGTTCGCGGAAGTCCGGCAGCGGCGTCATCCAGCGCCGCGCCAGGTTGGCGCGGTCGGCCGACCAGGTGAAGGGATCGCGGCCATGCACGCGCCAGAGCACCTTGTCGGAGAGTTCGAGCAAGGCGAAGGCGCCGGCAGCCTCGCCTTGGGTGGTGAAGGTCTCGGTCAGCGACTGCAAGGTGATGTGGGCGATGCCGTCCACCGTCGTCAGCGTGTTCCAATGGACGTGGCCGGAGATCCAGACCACCGGCACGCGCGCCTGGCGCAGCACCGCGCGGATGCGATCGGCTGAAGGATAGGTCGCATATTGCGGGTTGTTCTCGAACCAGTAATTGCCGACCTGCGAATGACCCGAGACCGGCACGTGGCTGACCACCACCAGCGGCCGGTCCGCCCTGCGCACGATATCGGCGAGCCACAGGAGGTCGGCCTCGATCAGGGCGAAGCCGCCGGGGCGGTGCAGCTTGGCGTCCGCGCGCCAGACCGCCAGGCGCCAGTCGCCGAGGTCCTGCGTCTCGTGGTGGGCGCCGCGGTCGAGGATCCGGTCATTGTCACCGACGGTGAGATAGTCGCGGTCGTGATTGCCGTCGATGTGGAAGCGCGGGAAACCGATCGGCGCGAAGGCATCCGCGATCTCGGCTTCCAGCACCAGGTCGCTGTCGCGTGCCTCGTCCGAGATGCGGTCGCCGAGGTCAATGACGGCATCGGGGCGGGTCTCGTCGACGAAGCGGCGGAACTCCGCCATCAGGCCGAGCGCCGCCGGGCCGGCTTTGGTGAAGGACGGCTTGCCGTGATGGATGTCGGTGATGAGGCAGAGGCGGACGGAACGGGACATGGCGGGCTCGTTGGGCAAGTGAGGGAAGCCCGCGCCTGATGCGGCGCGGGTCTTGGTTGCGACTGCACTCAGCCGGTGCGGCGCGGCAGCAGACCCTGCACGGCGGCGGCCATGGAGGTCAGCGCCGCCTCCGGCTCACGCGACTTGTTGACCACGGTCTGGACATGGTCGTTGATCACGTCGGTGATGCGCAAGGCGTTCTGGCCCGGGAAGGCATACCAGCCGGTGATCACGTCCTGCTGGCGGATCGCCACCATGTGGTTCGGATTGTCGCGATAGAACTTGCCGAGCAGCTCCTCGCGTTCCGCCGGCACGGTGGTTCCCGGCATGTAGCCCGTGGCATTGACCATGGCGGTCGCGCCGATCGGGCCGGTGGCGAATTTGATGAATTTCCAGGCGGCTTCCTGCTTGGCCCGGTCCTTGGTGAACATCATGGCGACATTGCCGCCGGCCGGCAGGCGCGGGGTCGCGGCCGACAGCGGGAAGCGGCCGCAGGTGAGCTTGAAGCGGCCGCCGATCTCGCGGTTGTAGCGGCCGAGCTGGGCGGTCGACTGCATGGAAATGCCGAGCCGGCCGGAGAAGAAGTCCTGGAAGGCGGTGGCCGACTGGATATCGGCCATCTTGCCGTCATCGACCATCTTGCGCAGCACGCGAATGGCTTTCTGCCCGGGCTCTTCGCTGAAGGCGACCTTGCTCTCGTCGGCATTCAGCATGGTGCCGCCATGGGCGAGCACCAGGGCCTGCCACGACCAGTTGCCGGTGATGGTCCAGTCGAAGAACAGGCCGGAGCGGTTCTGGCCGGGATTGGCGATGGCGCCGGCGAGCTTGATCAGCTCATCCCAGGATGTCGGCAATTGCTCGGGATTGCCGCCGGCGGCCTTCACCAGCTCGGTGTTGTAATAGAGGATCGGCGTCGACAGGGCGAAGCCGATGCCGGTCTGCTTGCCGCCGACCTGGCCGAGCGACAGGAGGGTGGGCGAGAAGCCGAGCGAGGCGGTCTCCGGATCGGCATCCATGAACGGCTTGAGGTTCACCGGAATGCCGCGCTCCTCCAGGGTGCGCTGGCGGTTCAGGCCGTGAAAGGCGATGTCGGGCAGCGTGCTGGTCACCACGTCGCGCAGGTTGCGCTGCAGGATTTCCTCATAGCCGACCTCGGGCGCCCGCAGGCTTATGCGGATCCCCGGGTTCTTCGCCTGGAACTCGGCGGCGAGCTTTTCCATCAGCTCCTTGAACAGCACCGGCGTGGAATATTGGCAGCTGAGCTCGATCGTCGCGCTCTGGGCGCGCAGGTAGCCCGGCAAGGCGACCGAACCGGCAAGGGCGGCCGTCGTCGTCATGAAGCTGCGGCGTGTCGTCGTCATGGGGAGGTCCTCATAGGAGACGGTAAAGACGTTCACTTCACGGCCGTCATGGTGACGCCGTCGATGAACCAGCGCTGGGCGGCGAGGAAGGCGATGACCAGGGGCGCGGTGATCGCGGTGGCGGCGGCCATCAGCGGGCCGTAGTTGGTGCCCGCCTCGGCATTGTTGAAGAACACGACTCCGAGCGGCGGGGTGGCCAGGTGTTCGGACTGGATGACGATCAGCGGCCAGAAGAACTCGTTCCAGTTCCACACCAGCGACAGGACGCCGAAGGCGATCACCGCCGGCACCGCGGTCGGCATCATGATGCGCCAGACGATGGCGAATTCGCCGAGACCGTCGAGCCGGGCGGCATTGATCAGATCGTCAGGTACGGTCAGGAAGAACTGGCGCATCAGGAAGATGCCGAAGACCGAGATGGTCGAGGGCAGGATGATCGCCGCGTAGCTGTCGAGCAGGCCGAATTTCCAGAAAAGGATATAGAGCGGGATCGCCGTCACCTGATGCGGGATGAGAAGGCCGAGCAGCACCAGGAGGAACACGGTCTCCTTGCCGCGCCAGCGCAGCTTGGCCAGGGCATAGGCGCAGGGCAGCGCGACGATGAGCTGGCAAAGGAAAATCGAGCCGGTGACGATGAAGCCGTTCAGGATGAAGCGGGCGAGCGGCTGTTTGGTGAAGGCGGTCGAATAGTTCTCCCAGGCGTGCCAGACCTTGGGCAGCAGCGTGAATTCCGGCGAGAAGATCTCGCCCGAAGGTTTCAGGCTGACCGAGATCATCAGCACGAAGGGCGCCAGCATGATCAGCGCGCCTGTTGCCAGCAAGGCATGGCGGAACAGGGCGAAGCCGATGCGGCCGGGCTTGATCGATTGGGTGCGCATGGCGGACCTCAGCCGTAATGGGTGCGCCGTTCCTGCAGCTTCACCTGGACAAGGGTGATGAGCAGGACGAAGCCGAGAAAGACGACGGTGAGCGCCGCCGCATAGGCCGAGCGCAGGAAGGAGAAGCCTTCCTGGTACATCTGGAACAGGAGCACGTTGGTCGCCTTGTTCGGCCCGCCATCGGTCAGCACCGAGACGGTGTCGAAGACCTGGAAGGCGCGCGTCGCGGTGATGGTGACGACGAACAGCATGGCCGGGCCGAGCATCGGCCAGGTGACCCGCCTGAAGCGCTCGAACGGGCCGTCGGCGCCGTCCACCGCGGCCGCCTCGTAGAGTTCTTTCGGCACGGCCTTGAGGCCGGCGATGAACAGCACCATGGACAGGCCGACCGCCTGCCAGATGCCGATGACGCCGAGCGCGAAGATCGCGGTGTCCGGGTTCTTCAGCCAGTCGGTGGTCGGCAGGCCGACCAGGGACAGCACGCGGTTGATCGCGCCGAGGCTCGGATGAAAGGCGAACTGGAACACCAGCGCCATGGCCAGCAAGGTCGAGGTGACCGGCAGGAAGAAGGCTGCGCGATAGAAGCCGCGCAGGCTGGGACCGGCCTCGATCAGCAGCGCCGCGCCGAGCCCGATGAAGACCGACAGCGGCACCACGAAGGCGACATAGACCAGCGTGTTCTTCAGCGTCTTCCAGAACACCGGGTCGGCGATCATTTCCTGGTAATTGCCGAGGCCGATCCAGGCGATGGTCGGCATGCCGAAGGTCCAGTCGGTGAACGACAAAGCGAGCACGGCGACCGCCGGGCCGAGCAGCATGATCCACATCAGCGTGATCGCGGGTCCCGCCAGCACCCAGGCGGCGAGGATTTCGGCACGCGCGCCGGCGCGGCCCTTGGTGCGACGCGTGGCGCCCTGCGGCAGGGCGAGAGCGATGTCAGCCATGGGCGGCCTCGCGGATCCGTTCGCGCGGCGCCGACGCGACGGCCTCGCGCGGCCGCAGCCGCTTGCCGTCGGCACCGAACACCAGGATGCGCGACGGGCGGACGCCCAGTGTCACCGGTTCGCCGATGGCGAGGGCCGCGCCGGCGACCGGCTCGACCCGCGCGATCATCGGCTTGGCCAGGGGCTGGGCGCCGACATGGACCAGCGTCTCGGAGCCGAGATGTTCGAGGTGGCGGATCGTGCCGGATACGGTCGCTGCCTCGGTCCGGGCGCCCTGCATCAGGATGAAGGCTTCCGGCCGGATGGCGACCGTAACGGAAGCGCCGGCCGGTGCGGCGACCGCGACCGGCCAGGTCCGGCCGAGCACGTCGACCGTGCCGTCGGCGTGCACGGTCGCCGGAATGCAGTTGATCTCGGGCGTGCCGATGAAGGTGGCGACCGCGAGATCGGCCGGATCGTCATAGATCGTCTGTGGCGGGGCGACCTGCAGCAGATGGCCGCCCATCATCACCGCCACGCGGTCCGACATGGTCATCGCCTCGGCCTGGTCGTGGGTGACATAGACGAAGGTCGCGCCGAGGCTGCGGTGCAGCTCGGCGATCTCGGCGCGGGCCTGGACACGCATCTTGGCGTCCAGGTTCGACAAGGGCTCGTCCATCAGGAAGGCCTTGGGCTGGCGCACCATGGCGCGGCCCAGCGCCACGCGCTGGCGCTGGCCCCCGGACAATTGCGCCGGCCGGCGGCTGAGCAGGTGGCCGATCGACAGGCCTTCGGCGACGGCGCGCATATCGGCCTGGATGCCGGCGCGCTTCGCCGCCGATCCCGGCACCAGGCGGCCGACCAGCGGCAGCCGTTCGACTGCCGACAGGCGGCGCATGGTCAGCGGCAGGGCGATGTTCTCGGCCACCGTCATATAGGGGTAGAGCGCGTAGGACTGGAACACCATGGCGACGTCGCGCGCCTTGGGCGGCAGGTCGTCGACCATTGTGTCGCCGATGAACACGTCGCCGGCGTCCTGGGTCTCGAGCCCCGCCAGGATCCGGAGCAGTGTGGTCTTGCCGCAGCCGGACGGCCCGACCAGGGTCAGGAACTCGCCATCGGCGATGTCGAGCGACACGCCGTGCAGCACGGCGGCGTCCTTGAAACTCTTGCTGACTGCCTTGATCGAAATACCGGCCATGGATCGTTCGCCCGATCGTCCTGGTCGAGGCACCAGGGCCTCACATGTGAGGCTCGCGACCTCACTTGTCGGCATTAACTCGACAAGTTAACGGGCGTGTGACGGTCGGCTTTCGGGAAACCGGATTGGGCGACGATCAGAGCGTGTCGACGCGCACGACCAGGCTGCCATTGGGGATCACGGCATTGCCGTAGAGCAGGGCGCGGCCCTCGGCGTCGCGGTCGACATACATCATGACCAGTACGGGAGCATCGAGCGGAATGGCCAGCGCCTCCGCCTCCCGCGGGCGCGGCATGCGGCAGTCGATCCAGGTCGAGGCGCGGAAGAAGCGCTCGACGCCGAATTCCCTGAGCGCCTCGGTATAGCTGCCGCTGCGGGCGACCGCCGCATCGATGCCGGCGAAGCGGTCGCGATCGAAGACGTGATAGCTGTAGATCAGCAAGGCCGGCGTCGAGCCGCGCACGGTCTCGACCATCAGGATCGGCGCGCCCTGGGCAAGGCCGAGCATCTCAGCGATCGCCGCCGAGGCCGGACGTTCCGAGACCCCGACCAGCCGGCCGGACGGCGTGGCATTCATCTCGCGCTCGATCTCGCTCCATTTGGAATCGCGGGTGATCCGATATTCCGGCGGGCGGTCCTCGACGAAGACGCCGCGTCCGCGCCGCGCCCGGGCAAGCCCGGCGATCGCCAGATTGGCGAGCGCGGTGCGCACCGTGTGGCGGTTGACCTTGAACCGCTCGGCCAGGTCATGTTCGGAGGGCAATTGATCGCCCGGCCCGATCAGGCCGGAGCGGATTTCCGCCTCGAGCTCGCTCTGGATCAGCCGCCAGACGGGAAACCGGTTCTTCGCCATCTCATGCTCTCGATGCGCCGTCGCGCCATCGCCGCGACAATGGGCACGACATGCCGCCTTTGGCGCCCATCGGTGGCTCATAACATGGCCGGAGCCGCCGAAGATGACGGTCGTGCCGCCCGCCGCGGCCATGTTCGCACCTCGATGCGCCGGCTCTTGTCCAGGGCAGGCAAGCGGTTTTTCCATCCGCTAAAGTGCGGATCGCGCTTTGTCGTAGTCACGCTAACCTGCCCCGCGACGGAACTGGCCCACACCTTGCTTTGCTGCGCTGCCGCATAACGGGGATCAGGCCGGACGACCGAAACGACGACCCATGCACTCGGGTGCATCAACAAGAAACGTGCATTCCAGAACGCCGCATCAAGCGGCGTGCGTCAAAGACGGTGGACGAGGGGCATTTCGATGAAAGAGCAAGAACTGCGCGGCCTGGTCGCGGAGGTGAAGGACGGTACGCTGTCGCGGCGCGGCTTCGTTCAGCGGATGGTGGCGCTCGGTCTGACGGCGCCGATGGCGACCATGATGCTGGCCCATCACGGTGTCGCCATGGCGCAGCCGGTGAGCGCCTATACACCGACCAAGGCCGGCGGCGGCGGCCCCCTGAAGCTGCTGTTCTGGCAGGCGCCGACTTTGCTCAATCCGCATTTCGCTGTGGGCACCAAGGACCAGGAGGGCTCGCGCCTGTTCTACGAGCCGCTGGCCGGCTGGGACCCGGACGGCAATATGGTGGCGATCCTCGCCGCCGAAGTGCCGAGCCGGGAGAATGGCGGCCTGGCCGCCGACGGCATGTCGGTGACCTGGAAGCTGAAGCGCGGCGTCAAATGGCACGATGGCAAGCCGTTCACCGCCGATGACGTGGTGTTCACCTGGAAATATGCCTCAAACCCCGAGACCGCGGCGGTCACCTCCGGCAGCTATACCGACGTTGTTGCCGAGAAGGTCGACGATTATACCGTCGTGGTGAAATTCAAGAAGCCGACGCCGTTCTGGGGCGATGCCTTCGTCGCGGCCCTCGGCCAGATCATTCCGAAGCACCTGTTCGAGGACTATATCGGCGCCAAATCGCGCGACGCACCGGCCAATCTCAGGCCGGTCGGCACCGGACCCTATCGTTTCGTCGAGTTCAAGCCGGGCGATATCGTGCGCGGCGAGCGCAATCCCGACTATCACATCGCCAACCGGCCCTATTTCGACACGGTCGAAATGAAGGGCGGCGGTGATGCCGTCTCGGCGGCGCGCGCCGTGCTGCAGACCGGCGAGTTCGACTATGCATGGAACACGCAGGTCGAGGACGAGGTCCTGCTGCGCATGGAGACCGGCGGCAAGGGCAAGACCGCGATCACCGAGGGCGGTGACATCGAGTTCATCCAGTTGCAGACCTGCGACCCCTGGACCGAGGTCGACGGCGAGCGCGCCAGCCTCAAGGTGCCGCACCCGATCTTCACCGACAAGGCGGTGCGCCAGGCGATCGGCATGCTGGTCGACCGGACCTCGATCCAGAAGTTCATCTATGGCCGCACCGGCGTCGCCACGCCGAACTTCCTGACCAACCCGAAGCAGTTCCGATCGGCCAAGACGACCTGGGATTTCAACACCGAGAAGGCGGCCCAGCTGCTCGAAAGCGCCGGCTGGAAGCGCGGCGCGGACGGTATTCGCGCCAAGGACGGCAAGCGCCTGAAATTCGTCTTCCAGACCTCGATCAACGCCCCGCGCCAGAAGACCCAGGCGATCATCAAGCAGGCCTGCCAGCGCGCTGGCATCGACCTTGAGCTCAAATCGGTGGTCGGCTCGGTGTTCTTCTCCTCCGATGTCGCCAATCCCGACACCTACACCAAGTTCTACTGCGACATTCAGATGTTCACTACGACCATGACGCAGCCGGACGCCGAGCGCTTCATGAACCAATATTGTTCGTGGGAGGCCGCCACCAAAGAGAACAAGTGGCAGGGCCGCAACATCGTCCGCTGGCGCAGCGAGGAATATGACAAGCTGTTCCGCGCGGGCCAGGGCGAGCTCGATCCGGTCAAGCGTGCCGCGCTGTTCATCCAGATGAACGACCTGGTCATTGCCGACGGGCACGTCATGGGTGTGGTGAACCGGCCCAAGACGGCTGCCGTCATCAACAAGCTCAAGACCAATGTGAGCGGCTGGGACAATTCGCTCTGGTTCATCGGGGAATGGTTCCGCGAGGCATGATGATGGCGTGCCTCGGCAGGGTTCGTTCTGACCGGCGAGGCGGCTGATGGGCAATTACCTCGTCCGGCGTCTCCTGATCGCGATACCGAGCTTGCTCGGTATCAGCCTCGTGCTCTTCACCGTCCTGGCGCTCGCTCCCGGCGATCCCTTCGGCGAGCTTGCGACCAATCCGAATGTGCCTCCCGAAGTCCGGGAAGCACTGCGCGTCAAGTTCGGCCTCGATGATCCGATCATGGTGCGCTACCTGCGCTGGCTGGTCGCCATGGCCCAGGGCGACTGGGGCTTTTCCTTCGCCAGCCGCATCAATGTCGACACGCTGATCCTGCAGCGGCTGCCGACGACGCTGTTCGTCGTCGGCTCGTCGCAGATCCTGGCCCTGATGATCGCCATGCCGATCGGCGTCTATGCCGCCACCAAGCCCTATTCGGTGTTCGACCAGATCGCCAATACGCTGGCCTTTGTCGGCTTTTCGCTGCCGACCTTCTTCACCGGCCTGCTGTTCATCCTGGTGTTCAGCGTCCAGCTCGACTGGCTGCCCTTCGTCTATCGCTCGGACATCAGCGCCACCGGCTGGCAGTTCTATTGGCAGCACCTGCGCCAGGCGATCATGCCGATCGCGGTGCTCGGCCTGTTCCAGGCGGCGTCCTATACCCGCTACATCCGCTCCGCCGTGCTCGACGTGATCCGGCTCGATTATGTCACCACGGCGCGCGCCAAGGGGCTCGACGAGGGCGTGGTCATCGTCAAGCACGTGGTGCGCAATGCCATGATCCCTGTCGTCACGCTGGTCGCGCTGCAGATGCCGGCGATCTTCGGCGGCGCCATCGTCACCGAGCAGATCTTCCGTGTGCCCGGCATCGGCTCGCTTTTGATCGACGCCATCCTCGCCAACGACACGCCGGTCATCATGGCGGTGACCTTCGTGTTTTCCTGTCTCGTGGTCTTCTTCAACCTGGTGGCCGATATCCTCTATGGCTGGCTCGACCCCCGCATCTCCTACCGCTGACGTCGGTATCGCCGCCGCCGCTCCGACCAGGCATGTCTCGCCGGGCCTCGATGCCTGGCGGCGTTTCCGCCGGCATCGGCTGGCGGTCATCAGTGGCGGCATCCTGATCCTGATGATCCTGGCGATCGTCTTCGGGCCGTGGCTCTGGCGCGTGCCGATCGACGAGATCGACTTCTCGGCCCGGCTGGCGCGGCCGTCCTGGGACCATCCCTTCGGCACCGACGATCTCGGCCAGGACCTGCTGGCGCGGATGATCTATGGCGGGCGCATTTCGCTCGCCGTCGGCCTCGCCGCCATGCTGGTGGCGGTCACCGTCGGCACCATCATCGGCGCGATCGCCGGCATTTCGCGCGGCAGCGTCGATGCCGTCCTGATGTGGGTGACCGACCTGTTCCTGTCGCTGCCGCAACTGCCGCTGCTGCTCCTGGTCATCTATCTGTTCCGCGACGCGCTGAAATCCATGTTCGGCGTCGAGGGCGGCGTGTTCATTCTCATCGTCGTGGTCATCGGCGGCCTGCGCTGGATGCCGGTGGCGCGCCTGGTGCGCGCCCAGTTCCTGTCGCTGCGCGAGAAGGAATTCGTCGAGGCGGCGCGCGCGCTCGGCGCCTCGAAATGGCGCCAGGTGGTCAGGCATATCCTGCCCAATGCGCTCGGACCGGTGATCGTCGCCGGCACGATCGACGTCGCGGCCGCGATCATCGCGGAATCGACCCTGTCCTTCCTCGGCCTCGGCTTCCCGCCCGATATCCCCACCTGGGGACGCATCCTGTTCGACGCCAAGGACTATCTCGACCACGCGCCCCATTGGGCGCTGTTCCCGGGTGCCGCGATCTTCCTGACCGTGCTGTCGATCAATTTCATCGGCGACGGCCTGCGTGACACGCTCGACCCCCGCAAGGTGATGTAATGCCGGAACTGACGACGGGATCCGGCGTTGCCGAGCCGCTGCTCGACATCAAGGGGTTGAAGACCCATTTCGCCACCGAGGACGGCATGGTCCGGGCGGTCGACGGTGTCGACATCGCCATTGGCCGCGGCGAGACGGTGGGCGTGGTCGGCGAATCCGGCTGCGGCAAGACCGTCACCGCCATGTCGGTGCTGAAGCTGATCGCCATGCCGCCGGGCAGGATCGTCGAGGGCCAGATCCTCTGGCAGGGCCGCGACCTCGTGCCGCTGTCCTCGGCCGAGATGAACAAGGTGCGGTCGAAGGAGATCGCCATCGTCTTCCAGGAGCCGATGACCTCGCTCAACCCGGTCTATACGGTCGGCGATCAGATCGCCGAGGTGGTCAGGCTGCACGAGAAGCTCGGCCGCCGCGAGGCGATCGACAAGACCATCGAGATGCTGCGCCTGGTGCAGATCCCCAATCCCGAGCGCCGCGTCCACGATTATCCGCACCAGTTCTCCGGCGGCATGCGCCAGCGCGTGATGATCGCCATGGCCTTGTCCTGCAAGCCGAAGCTCCTGATCGCCGACGAGCCGACGACGGCGCTCGACGTCACCATCCAGGCCCAGATCCTCGACCTCCTGCAGGATATGAAGGAACGCTTCGGCATGGCGATCATGCTGATCACCCATGCCATGGGCGTGGTCGCCGAAACCGCCGAACGCGTCGTTGTCATGTATGCCGGCCGGGTGGTGGAGGAGGCCTCCGTCGACCAGCTGTTCGGCAATCCGAGGCACCCCTATACCCAGGGGCTGATCCGCTCGATCCCGCGCATCGACACCGCCGCCATCAACAAGCCCCGGCTGGAGGCGATCGGCGGCAGCGTGCCCAATCTCCTCAATCCGCCGCCCGGCTGCCGCTTCGCGTCGCGCTGCCGTTTCGCCTTGCCTGTCTGCACCGAGGCCATGCCGCTGCTGCGCGAGATGGAACCCGGCCACCAGGTCGCCTGCATCCGAGCCGAGGAGGTCGCCCCGTGACCGAGCCCCTTCTCAGCGTCAAGAACCTGGTCAAGAACTACGCGATCACCGGCGGCCTGCTGTCGCGCGAGGTCGGCCGCGTGCATGCGGTCGACGGCGTCAATTTCGACATCAAGGCGGGCGAGACGCTGGGCCTGGTCGGCGAATCCGGTTGCGGCAAGTCGACCACCGGGCGCTGCATCCTCCGGCTGATCGAGCCGACCGCCGGTGAGATCTGGTTCGAGGGCAAGGATGTCATGGCGCTCGGCCATGACGCGTTGACGGCGCTGCGCCGCGACATGCAGATCATCTTCCAGGACCCCTACGCCTCGCTCAACCCGCGCATGACGGTGGGCTCGATCATTGCCGAGGCGCTGATCATTCACGGCCTGGCCAAGTCGAAACAGGATCTCGACGCCCGCGTCGTAGATCTCCTGGAAACCGTCGGCCTGCGCTCGGACCATATGAGCCGCTATCCGCACGAGTTTTCCGGCGGCCAGCGCCAGCGCATCGGCATTGCCCGGGCGCTCGCCGTCGAGCCCAAGCTGATCGTCTGCGACGAGCCGGTCTCCGCCCTCGACGTCTCGGTCCAGGCCCAGGTGATCAATCTCCTGGAGGACCTGCAGGAAAAGTTCAGCCTGACCTACCTGTTCATCGCCCATGACCTCAGCGTGGTCGAGCACATCTCGACCCGCGTCGCCGTCATGTATCTTGGCCGCGTCGTCGAGATCGCGCCGGCCCGCGATCTCTACACCACGCCGCTGCACCCCTATACCGAGGCGCTGCTGTCGGCGGTTCCCATTCCCGATCCCAAGGTCAAGCGCCGGCGCATCATGCTGCAAGGCGACGTGCCCAACCCGATCAACCCGCCGACCGGCTGTCATTTCCACACCCGCTGCCCGATCCGGCAACTGCCGCTGTGCAGCCAGACCACCCCGGAGCTGAAGCAAAGCGCCGACGGCCACTGGGTCGCCTGTCACCTCAGGGGCTGATCGCGCGCAGCAAGCCCGTGAAAACGCATGGCACCAGAGCGCCATGCGGCATGGTCAGATGGGATGGGCGCTGTTGAGTGTGCGCCGGCACATTCGGCCGCTGCCCGGACTTGTCATGTTGAAGTTGTCATTGGTCCTCGCCTTGTCCCTGGCGCTCGTGGCCGGCCTCGCACCGCTGCCGCCGGCGGAGGCCGCGGGCACGCTCGTCGTGGTGCTGGACGCGGAAGTCGCTACGCTCGATCCGCATTTCAACGCCGCCTATGTCTCGCGCACCTTCAGCTACATGGTGTTCGACACCCTGTTCGCGATGGATTCGAAAGGCGAGATCAAGCCGCAAATGGTGCGGGACTGGCAGGTTTCCGAAGACCGGATGACCTATACCTTCACCTTGCGCGACGGCCTGAAATGGCATGACGGCCGGCCCGTGACGGCGGCCGACTGCGTCGCCTCGCTGCGCCGCTGGGGCGCCCGCAACGCGCTCGGCCGCCGGCTGATGGCGGCCACCGCCTCGCTCGAGGCGCGCGACGCCGGGACCTTCGTGCTGACGTTGAAGGAGCCCTTCGGCCTGGTCATCCACGCGCTCGGCCATCCGGTCAGCCCGGGCGCCTTCATGATGCCGGAACGTCTCGCCAATACGCCCGCCGGACAACGGATTCCGGAGGTCATCGGCTCCGGCCCGTTCATCTATTCGAAGGCCGACCACCGCTCCGGCGACCGGATGATCCTGCGCCGCAATCCCGGCTATGTGCCGCGCGACGAGCCGGCGGATTTCCTGGCGGGGGGCAAGCGGGTCGCCGTCGACGCGCTGGAGATCCGCGTCATCCCCGATGGCACGACCGCCGCTTCTGCCCTGCAGGCCGGCGAAATCGATTTCATGCAATATGTTCCCTTCGATCTCCTGCCCGTGCTGGAGAAGAACCCGCGGATCAGGGTTCAGGATTTTTCCGGGCCGCATATGTTCGCCGGCGCCTATCGGCTCAACGCGACGCAGAAGCCGTTCGACGACCCGGCGATCCGGCGCGTCCTGTGGAAACTCGTCGATCAGCGCGAAGTGCTCGACGGGCTCGGCCTCCCGGCGCGCTACGCCCGGACCTGCGCGAGCTTCTTCATGTGCGGCGGCGCCTATGAAAGTGCCGCCGGCGTCGAGGCGGCGGCCGCGCCGTCGATCGAGGCCGCCCGCCAGGCGCTGCGCGAAACCCGTTATGCCGGCGAGCCGGTGGTCGTGTTGCAGGCGAGCGACCTCGAGGCGCCGCGCGTCGCGACCGAGATCCTGGCCGACAAGCTCAGGCGCGTCGGCTTCAATGTCGACCTGCAGGCGATGGATTGGGGATCGGTCCTGGCGCGCCGCGCCAGGCATGACGGCTGGAGCGTCTACGGGGCCCATGCCGGCGGTTTCGACCTGGCCTCGCCCCTGACCAATATCATGGTGGCGTTCAACTGTGCCGACTATACCGGCTGGCAATGCGATGCCCGCCTCACGCCGCTGCTGGAAGCCTTTACCCGGGCTCCCGACGATGCCGCCCGCAAGCCGCTGGCCGACCGGATCCAGGCGATCATGTACGAGCAGGCGCCGGGCATTCCCTGGGGCCAGTTCGCCCAGCCGGCGGCATATCGTGCCAATCTGCGCAACCTGATCCCTTCCGCCATCCCGGTGTTCTGGAACGTCGAGAAATAAGCTCATGTATGACGTCGTCATTGTCGGCGGTGGGTCCGCCGGTGCAGCCCTTGCCGCCCGCCTGACCGAGGACGCCGACCAGCGCGTCCTGCTGCTCGAGGCGGGCCTCGACTGGCGCGCCGCGGAGGCGCCCTGGGAGATCACCACGCCCAACCCGATCCCGATCATTCACCGGCGCGAATTTCAGGAAAAGTGGCAGTGGCCGCATCTGATGAGCCGCCGCGTCGCCGGCCAGGAGCCGCGCTTCTACTGGCGCGGCAAGGGACTCGGCGGCAGTTCCATGATGAACGGCCAGATCGCCATTCGCGGCGTCGCCGCGGCCTTCGACGAATGGGCGGCGCTCGGCTGCGAGGGCTGGTCGGCACGCGAGATCATGCCGCTGTTTTCGGCCATCGAGGATGACCAGACGCTGGGCGACGAACCGGGTCATGGCCGCGGCGGGCCGTTGCCGGTCTACCGGGCGCCGCAGGAGAGCTGGGGACCGGTCGACCGCGGCCTGCGCGATGCGGCCCTTGCCGCCGGCTATCCCTGGTGCGCCGACGTCAACGGGCCTGATGGCGAAGGTGTCGCCTGCTATCCGATCAACAGCCGCGATGGCCGGCGCATCTCGACCAACGAGGGTTATCTCGAGCCGGTGAGGCACCGCGCCAACCTGGAAATCCGCGGTCACGCCCTGGTCGACAAGGTGCTGATCCGCGACGGCCGGGCGGTGGGCGTCAGCGTCCATCTCGCAGGCCATGGCGTCACGGAGATCGCCGCGCGCGAAGTGGTGCTGTGCGGTGGCGCGATCCACAGCCCGGCGATCCTCATGCGCTCCGGCATCGGGCCGGCCGAGGATCTCAAGGCCCTGGGGCTTCAGGTCGAGCGCGACCTGCCGGTCGGGCGCCACTTCTTCGACCATCCCTTGTTCCGCGCCACCGTCGAGCTCGACGACGCGCACCGGCCAACCGATCCGGATACCCGCCACACCAATTGCTGTCTCACCTACAGCTCCGGCCTCGCCGGCGGCGGCAAGCGCGACATGATCATGATCGCCTTCAACCACCGCGGCATCGAGAACCCCGCGCGATCGGGCGCCATTGGCGCCGGCCTGTTCAACGCCTTCTCGCGCGGCACGCTGAAACTCGCCTCGGCCGAGCCGGATGCCGATCCGGTGGTCGAAGAGAACATGCTGGCCGATCCGCGCGACATGCTGCGCATGAAGGACGCGGTGAAGCGGCTCGCCGTGCTGGCGGTTCAGCCGGCGCTGTCGGGCATTGCCGCGCGGATCCAGCTCGGCGACAGCGGCCTGACCTTGCCTCAGGCGGCGGCCTTGCCCGATGCCGAGCTCGAGGCGGTGCTGCGCGTCGAGACCGGCGACATCCAGCACGCCGCCGGCTCCTGCAAGATGTCCGGTTTCGGTGATGCCGACGGCGTGGTCAATCCCGACGGCACGGTGAAGGGCATCGGCGCCCTGCGCGTCGCCGACGCCTCGATCATGCCGGCCGACTGCCGCGCCAACACGCACCTGACCACGGTGGTGATCGGCGAGGCGATCGCCGCGCGCATGCGGGCGGAAGGGCGTGCGGCGGCGAAGGTGGGGGCAGCGGAGGGCTGAGACAAAACGCGACGCAACCAACCCTCTCCCAAAGGGAGAGGGTGGCGCCGTCAGGCGCCGGGTGAGGGGCGTGAGCCCTCAGAACTGAAGCCGCCGCTCGTCGCGCATGCAGCCTGTTCGGAGAGGGACGACCCCTCACCCGGCAGCTCACGCTGCCACCCTCTCCCTTTGGGAGAGGGTTGATTGCGTTGAGTGTTTTGCCGTGAGCGCGGCCGTGGGCGGGATCACCCCGGCGTCACGAGATCCACGACTCCAGCCCCTTCACACCGCATTGTCGCGCGCGAACTCCGCCACCTGCGCATGGGTCGCGAACCAGACGTCGCCCTTGGACTTGGCGTGTTTGATCAGCTCCTCGATGATCCAGATGCGCGAGCGATAGCCGATGATGTGCGGGTGGGTGGTCAGCTGGAAGATGCCGCCTTCCTCATAGGCCGCGTCGAACTCGCGCCGGAAGATGTCGAACACCGCTTCCGGCGCGGTGTGGGGGCGCAGCGACTGGAACCGGTGCATCATGAAATAGACCGCGTCGTCGCGCACCCATTCGAC